>NZ_JANFLR010000003.1:0-62151 GCF_024385485.1 Arthrobacter sp. zg-Y1116
CGCCGATGGTACTGCATCCGGGAGGATGTGGGAGAGTAGGTCACCGCCGGACAATATTTGAATACAGGTTGAGCCCGTACCAGTGCTGGTACGGGCTCTTCCTCTTTAACGGGCCAGGCTTGTCGGGCCCGGTCAGGCACGGCCCCGCCGGCGTCGAGGCAGCAGGCGCCGTCCGCCCGACCCTAGGCAGCCGGCCAGGTCCCGGTAGGCTGGAAAGCATGAGCCCCTCCCTGTTTTCCCACGCCGCCGACCCGGACCCGGAGGGCACTAAACAAGACGTGTCCGTTCCGGACGTCGTGGCGGTTCGGCAGATCCCCCGAGACGCAGAAGAAGCGTTTAACGGATTCACCGATTACCTTCACCTGTGGTGGCCGGAGGACCTTACGGACTTCGGTGAAGGTACACACGCCGAGTTTGAGGGGGGCGTACTTACCGAGACAGGACCCGAGGGCGAAACCGCGGTCTGGGCCACGGTACGTACCCGGGAACCGGACACGTTGCTGGAACTGGACTGGGTGGCTGGCCAGGACCCGCGGATCCCCACGGATGTACGCGTCGACTTCGCGTCGGGGGCTGACGGTTCCACGGTGGTGACGCTCCGCCACTCAGGCATTGACCGGCTACCCGACGGGGCTCGGGAATATGAGCGGCTGCAAAGCGAATGGTCGGAGATCCTGGATCGCTACGCGCGCTTTATGGGGGCGCGGTAGTCTGCTGGCATGTCCCTGGATGCCCTGCACGGCCTCACCCTTAGTGGCCCGGACCTGCTGGTCGAAACATCGCCGGAGGTACTCGCGGCCTATGCCACAGACTGCGGGCCGGTACTGGCCTATATAGAGCCGTTGGCCGTCGTCTGGCCCACCAGTGTGGAGGGCGTACAGGAGGTACTGCGTTGGGCCTCTGCAACGGGCACAGCCGTTGTACCGCGCGGCGCCGGCACTGGCGTCTCTGGCGGAGCACACGCCACAGGCGGCTGCATCATCCTTTGCCTCGACCGAATGAACCGCATCTTGGAACTCAACCCGCAGGATGAAGTGGCCATCGTCGAGCCCGGCGTGATCAATGCGGACCTGAATGCTGCGGCGGCTGCCCACGGGTTGATGTACGCGCCGGATCCGGCCAGCTACCTGTCCTCAACCATTGGCGGGAATGTGGCCACTAACGCCGGCGGTCTCCGCTGCGCGAAGTACGGGGTAACCCGTGACTCCGTCCTGGCGCTCGACGTCGTGCTGGCCGACGGAACGCTGATCAGCACTGGCCGGCGCACCTTCAAGGGAGTGGCCGGCTACGACCTCACCAGCCTCTTCACCGGGTCGGAAGGCACACTGGGCATTATTGTCGGCATCACCGTGCGCCTGCGGTACCTGCCGGTGGCGGTCCGAACCATTGCGGCCTTCTTCCCTGATTTTCCGACGGCGGCCGCCGGCGTTTTGGCGGTGGGCACCGCCCGTGTGCAGCCGGCCATCATGGAGCTGCTGGACGGTGCCACCCTGACCGCTTTGGACGAAGCCCACGGCAGCGCCCTCCGCGCCCGCGGCGATGCGCTGTTGTTGATCCAGACAGATGGTTTCGGAGCCGACGCCGAGGCCGACGTCGTGCGCAGAGTGCTCAACGAACTGGGCGGAACGGTAAGCACTGAAGGGGCAGCGGAGGCCGAACGGCTGGTAGAACTGCGCAGGCACAGCCGCGGAGACGCGGTGCTGGACCAGGAGCGGGTAGGGGAGGACGTCGCCGTCCCCCGCTCAGCGCTGGTGCGGTATGTCGCGGAGCTGGAACGGATGGCGGGACAGCACCGGGTCAACCTCAAGGTGGTAGCCCATGCCGGAGACGGCAACCTGCACCCCACTTTTTGGGTGCAGGCCGACGACGACGGCGGACGCGACCGGCTGGACGCCGCACTGGACGATTCCATCACCGTTGCGCTGGCAATGGGCGGAACGATCACAGGCGAACACGGAGTGGGCCAGTTCAAGCTGCACTGGCTGCCGCAGGAGCAGCGGGCAGAGGTGCTCGAACTGCAGCGCAGGGTGAAAGCAGTGTTCGATCCAGCAGGCATCCTTAACCCCGGGAAGGCTATTCCCGGCGAGCCGCACTAGCCCAAGCGCATCCAGACGGTGCGGTTGGGCCGGAGCCGCGCGCCCTCGAGTGCGTCAGGCGAGCTGCCCATCAGCCGCGGCAGATCGGGCAGCTGGACCGGTGCATCGCCCATATTCATGGCCACCAGCACGCCGCCATTCACAAAGGCGACCAGCCCGTCGTCGTCGTGCTCCGGCCACCACGCCAGTGAACCGTTGCCAAGATCCAGTTCGCGGCGCAGGTCCAGGGCACGGCGGTAGAGGTTCAGGGTTGAGTCGGGGTTGCGCTGCTCTATGTCCCGGGAATGCCTTCCCCAAATAGGCGGCTGCGGCAGCCAGCTCTCCCCGGTGGAGCTGAAGCCGTAGCTTGGCAGGTTCGCTTTCCAAGGCAGCGGCACGCGGTTGCCGTCCCGGCCGACGCGGACTCCAGCGGTGCGGTGGAAGGTGGGGTCCTGACGGAACTCATCCGGAATCATCGTGTGGTCCGGCAGGCCCAGCTCCTCGCCCTGGTAGAGGTAGACACCGCCGGGCAGGGCCAGCATTAACATGGTGGCGGCGCGGGCACGGGCGAGGCCAAGGTCAAGGTCGGGCTGTTCGTCCTGCGGTCCGAGCCCGTCCCCTGTGCGGGGACCGGCCCCGGTCAGGCCGAAGCGGCTGGCGTGCCGGACGACGTCGTGGTTGGACAGCACCCAGGTGGTTGGTGCCCCGACGCGGTCGAAGGCGTGCAGGGAGGACTCGATGACATGCCGCAGGGCCGGGGCATGCCAAGGGTGGTGGAGGTAGGCGAAGTTGAACGTCTGGTGCATTTCGTCGGGCCGGACCCAGTCGCTGAGCCGCTCGATCGGGTCGATGGTCGCTTCGGCGCAAAGCACCCGGTCCCCGTCGTAGGAGTCCAGGATTTTCCGCCAGGACCGGAAGATGTCATGGATGCCGGGCTGGCCGAACATGGGTGCGTCCGAGCCGGGGAATCCCTCGGAGGAGGACCCGTCCGCGCGTCCGCCCCAATCCGGGAGCCCGGACTTCTTGATCAAAGCGTGGGCGACGTCCACGCGGAACCCGCCGACGCCGCGGTCCAGCCAGAACCGCAGGATCTTCTCAAACTCGGCGTGCACGGCGGGGCTGTCCCAGTTGAAGTCCGGCTGGGAGGTGTCGAAGAGGTGCAGGTACCACTGTCCGGGGGTGCCGTCGGGTTCGGTGATCCGGGTCCAGGCGGGGCCGCCGAAGTGGGACTGCCAGTTGTTGGGCGGGTTCTGTCCGTGGTCTCCGGTGCCGTCGCGGAAGATGAACAGGTCCCGTTCCGGGGAGCCGGCGGGGGAGGCCAGGGCTTTTTGGAAGAGGGGGTGCTGGTCGGAGCAGTGGTTGGGGACCAGGTCCACGATGATGCGGATGTTGTGGCGGGAGGCTTCGGCGACGAGGGCGTCGAAGTCCTCCAGGGTGCCGAAGAGGGGGTCCACGGAGCAGTAGTCGGCGACGTCGTAGCCGGCGTCTTTCTGCGGGGAGCGGTAGAAGGGGGAGAGCCAGATGGCGTCGATGTCGAGTTCGGCCAGGGCGGGGATCTCGGCGGTGATGCCGGGCAGGTCCCCCACTCCGTCCCCACGCAGGTCGCGGAACGAACGCGGGTAGATCTGGTAGATCACCGAGGACCGCCACCACTCACGGCCGGCGGGCGGCTCATGGACGGGGACCAGCCTGGCCAGGCTGGAAGCGGTAGTCAGTTGTTCAACCATTCAGGGCGTCATCCTTCGCGCAGATTTTTTCACCTTACAGTTCCATTTAACGACTCCGGCTTCCGCTGAGTCGGCGATGGTCATGCAGATCACAGGAGATTTACGCCACGCTCTGCAGGAAGCGGGACGTCTGCTCTCCGTTCCGGGAATGGATGGTACGGCTCAGCTTGAATGTATAGGATTGGCGTAGGTCACACCGACTTTGCGTAGTCGGATGGATGTCGAACGGACGCCGTCGCGACCACGCTAACCACTTCATCTTCAGGGGGAATACGCGTGTCAGAGAACCGACCAGAATGGCAGTCCGGCGGCGACCCGGCAGCCGCAAACGATGGTGCTTCGGATAGCGGCCAGTATGCCCCGCCCCCGTCGGCGCCGTCCGCCTACCCCGGGTCCCAGCAGGAAACGGGAAACACTGCGTATCCTTCCTACGGCCAGCAGCCGGAAGTGCCTGCGTACGGACAGCAGCCTGCCTACCCGGGAGCCGGCCATGACGCGCCGGCCTACGGCCAGGAAGCGCCGGCCTACGGCCAGCAGCCTGGTTACCTGGCGTACGGACAGGATGCCTACCCCCAGCCGCGGCCGAACCCGGGCCAGGCCATGGGCATCGCCGGCCTCATCACGTCCTTCTTCTTCTCCGTGGTGGGCCTGGTGCTGAGCATCGTGGGGCTGAACCAGTCACGCAAGGCCGGGATGGGCAACACTCCCGCTGTAATCGGCATCATTGTCGGCGGGCTGGGAACCCTCTTCACGATCCTTTTCATCATTTTCATGGTCGCGGTGGTCGCGGCCGAGAGCGGTTCCAGCTACTGACCCGCACAACGGCACCACCGAGGAGCCCCGGCCCTAGGCCGGGGCTCCTCCTGCGTCCAGGATCTCCATAGTCCGGGTATCGGTGCTGAGCAGGATCGCAGCTTCGTCACGCCGGTGGCGAAGGATGGTATCCATGTACGACTGCACCGCCTCGGCCATGGGCACGTTGCGGTTTGCGTTTTCAGACATGTACCAGCGGTGCTCCAGGACTTCGTGCACCACCTCGGCGGCCTCGAGCTTGCTGCCCAGATCCCGCGGCACGGCCTTGACTATCGGTTCGAAGACCTGCGTGACCCACAGATGAGCGCTTAGCTCTTCGTCGAGTTCCGGATGGTTGGTCACCCGGTAGGAGTCCAGGTCATTAAGCAGCCGGCGGGCCTGGTTCTCCTGGGCATCGATGCCGGTCAGGCGCAGCAGCCGGCGTTGGTGATGGCCGGCGTCGACCACCTTGGGCTGCAACTGGACCTGCGTCCCGTCAGGGGTGGTGCTGATACTGAGCTCGTCGACGTCGAACCCCAGGTCATTGAGGCGCCGGATGCGGGCATCCACACGCCACCGATCAGCCATTCCAAAGGATTCCCGCTCGGTCAGCTCGGCCCAGAGCCGGCGGTAGCTGTCCATGATCCGTTCGCTGGTGGCCAGCGGATCCACGGACTCCTCGACCAGGCCGCCCTCGGCCAGGTCCATCAGTTCCCCGGCGATGTTGACCCGGGCGATCTCCAAGTCGTATTCGCGCTGCCCGTTGGACAATTCGGGGTAGAGCTCCCCGGTTTCCGCATCCACCAGGTAGGCGGCGAAGGCGCCGGCGTCGCGGCGGAAGAGTGTGTTGGACAAGGAGACATCGCCCCAGTAGAAGCCGGCCAGGTGCAGGCGGACCAGCAAGAGCGCCTGGGCATCGATCAGCCGCGTCAGCGTGACTTCGCGCAGGGTCTGGGAGAAGACGGCACGGTAGGGAAGGGAGAAGCGCAGGTGCCGGGTGACCAGTACCGGCTGCAGCTCTTCACCGGCTGGATCCATACGGCCGGTAATGACCGCCACCGGAGCCACTGCGGGGACGTTGAGCCGACGAAGCTTGCGCAGCATGTGGTATTCCTGCCGCGCCACGTGTTCGCTGGTTTCCTTGATGGCAATGAGGGAATCGCCGAGCCGCGCGAAGCGGACAACGTGACGGGAAATTCCGCGGGGGAGGGCGGCCAGGTTCTCCTTGGGCCATTCCTCCAGCGGAATGTGCCAGGGCAGGTCCAGCAGGGCCGGGTCCATGGACGCAGCGGTGATGTTCAGCGACCCCAGCGTGTTGATCCGGTTGGTCGAGGAGCGCGTGGTGCGGGGCAGCTTACCGGTCTGCTCCCAGTCCGTGGGTTCGTTCTGCCAGTTGGCAGGTACGGAATCTGTCATAGGCGAAAGCCCTTACGTCTCAGCATGCATTAACGAAAAAGCGGTGGCTCCCCACCTCAAAAGTTTAGTTGAGCAGGGGAGCCACCGCATGTCGTTCCGGCCGGGTTACGCCTGTTCCGCCAGTCGTTCCCCGTTGGAGGTGTCGAACAGGTGCACGTGGCCCTTCTGCGGGCGGACGTGGAGGGTGTCGCCCTTCATCGGAGGACGCCGGCCGTCAACGCGGACCACCATGTCATGGTCCTTGCCGTCGATGGTGCTGTGGCCGTAAACGTAGGCATCTGCTCCCAGTTCCTCGACCACGTCCACCTCGACGCGCAGGCCCTCGCCCTCCGGCACGGTTTCCATGTCTTCAGGGCGGACGCCCAGGGTCACGGTGTTGCCCGCGGCGGCGCCGAGCACCGAATTCTCCACCGGGTACACGGACCCGCCGAAGGCCACGCCGCCGTCCACCACCGGAAGCTCGAGCAGGTTCATGGCCGGGGAACCGATGAATCCGGCCACGAAAACGTTCCGGGGGTGATCATAGAGGTTGCGCGGGGTATCGACCTGCTGAAGGACGCCGTCCTTCAGCACTGCCACGCGGTCACCCATGGTCATGGCTTCCACCTGGTCGTGGGTGACGTACACCGTGGTGACGCCGAGCCGCCGGGTCAGCGAAGCAATCTGGGTGCGGGTCTGCACACGCAGCTTGGCGTCCAGGTTGGAGAGCGGCTCATCCATCAGGAAGACCTGCGGGTTACGCACAATGGCACGTCCCATGGCAACGCGCTGGCGCTGACCGCCGGAGAGGGCCTTCGGTTTGCGGTCCAGGTAGTCTTCGAGGTCCAGCAGCTTCGCGGCCTCGCGGACGCGTTCCATGCGCTCTTCCTTGCCGATGCCGGCGATCTTCAGGGCGAAGCCCATGTTGTCCGCCACGGACATGTGCGGGTACAGCGCGTAGTTCTGGAAAACCATGGCGATGTCGCGGTCCTTGGGCGGAACATCGGTGACGTCACGGTCACCGATGAGGATCCGCCCGGAATTGACGTCTTCAAGCCCCGCGAGCATCCGCAGCGAGGTGGATTTTCCGCAGCCCGAGGGGCCGACGAGAACCAGGAATTCGCCGTCGGCGATTTCGAGGCTGAGGTTGTCTACTGCGGGGCGTTCCGTCCCCGGGTAGACGCGTGTTGCCTGGTCAAACGTTACCGTTGCCATGGTGTTTCCCTTCACGGGCAGGTACGTGCCCGACGATCCGTTGTGAATGGAGAGCTATGTAGTTGAGTCGATCACCGCTGGCAGGTCTTCACCGACCTGTGACGCAGCTCACGGGGACAGTATTACACACGTTGTCCAGCTGCGAACGTCCGGCCCGTGCGGGTTGTTATCCGGCGACGGCGGCGGCACGCAGCCGGGCAAGTTCTGCGAGTACCGCAGTGAATTCCTCGGGGGAGGCGACCCGGTATGCGGCGGCCGTGCTCCCGTCGCCCACCTTGATCGAGACGTCGCCGGGCTGCAAAGCCGCGAAACCGCGTTCGTCGGTGACGTCGTCGCCGGCGAACAGCACCGCCGTCGCGCCTGTCAGTTCCCGCAGGGCAAGGATGCCTTCGCCCTTGTTGGTGTGGACGACGGAGGCCTCCAGGACGGATTTGCCGTCGGTGACCTGAACACCGTCGAGCAGGCTCAGTTCCCTCCGCGCTTCCTCAGTGGCGGCGGCGGCAGCGGCCGGTTCGGAGACGCTGCGGGTGTGGAGGACGACGCCGGCCGGCTTGTGTTCCAGCCGGCAGCCCGGGTGCCGGGCGACCACGGATTCCACCGCTGTGCGGGCGCTGGCCAGCAGCTGGGCCTGCTCGGCGGTCAGCTGCAGCGGTTCCTGATTCGGACCGGTCCAGGTTTCGGCGCCGTGGCTGCCGATCAGCAGGGTTTCGGGATCCGGGGATGCAACGGTGCGCAGGCTGTCGAGCGCACGCCCGGAGATGAACGCGGTAACGGTGTCCTGGAGGGAAGCGAGGGTCCGGACAGCGGCGGCCGATCCGTCCAGCGGGCGGGCATCCTCGGCATGTTCCACCAACGGGGCGAGCACACCGTCGAAGTCCAGCGCCACCAGGAGCTTCCCAGTGCCGGCCACGGACTCCAGCGCCGCCTGCAGCTCGGTATCCAGCGCACTCATGACTACTCCCGGTCCTGATTCTCGGTCTGTTCCCGGTCCTGGTCCTGTTCGAGGGCCTCCAGGAAGTTCCGGGACCACCGCTCGACGTCGTTCTGCAGCACCTGCCGGCGCATCAGGCGCATACGCCGGCTGGCTTCCCTGGCCGGCATGTTTACCGCGGTGAGGATGGCGGCCTTCAGCCCGTCGATGTCGTGCGGGTTGACCAGCACGGCCTGGCGCAGCTGGTCCGCGGCGCCGGTGAACTCGGAGAGCACCAGGGTGCCCGTATTGCCGGTGCGGGCGGCGACGTATTCCTTCGCGACCAGGTTCATGCCGTCGCGCAGCGCGGTGACGAGCATAACGTCAGCGGCAAGGTAGAGCGCCACCATTTCCTCCACCGGATAGCTGTGGTGCAGGTAGCGCAGCGCGGTGTTGGAGATGGTGTCGAAGCTGCCGCTGATCCGGCCGACGGTGCCTTCCACTTCTTCGCGCAGCAGCCGGTACTGTTCCACGCGCTCGCGGGAGGGGCTGGCCACCTGGATCATGGCGGCGTTTTCCACAGTGATCCGGCCGTCTTCGAGGAGTTCGCCGTAGGCCTTGAGCCGGTGGCTGATGCCCTTGGTGTAGTCCAACCGGTCAACGCCCAGCAGCACCGTGTCCGGATTGCCGAGTTCGCGGCGGATCTGCTTGGAGCGTTCAATAACGTCTTCGCGCTGCGCCAGCTCGGCGATCTGGCTGGCATCGATGGAGATGGGGAACGCCTCGGCGCGGGAAACGTAGGACAGTCCGTCTTCCGTGGTCACGTTCACCTGCTGCTGGCGGATGGTGTAGCCGGCGAAGCGGCGTACGCAGCGCAGGAAGTTGCTCGCATCGGACGGGCGCTGGAACCCGATCAGGTCCGCACCGAGCAGGCCCTCGATGATGTTCCGGCGCCAGGGCAGCTGGGCGAAGATTTCCAGCGGGGGGAAGGGGATGTGGTTGAAGAAGCCGATCTTCAGGTCGGGCCGGGCCTGCCGCAGCAGCTGGGGGACCAGCTGCAGCTGGTAGTCCTGGACCCAGACCGTGGCGCCCTTCGCGGCGACGGAAGCGGCGGCGTCGGCGAACCGGCGGTTCACGGTGCGGTAGGCATCCCACCAGGTGCGGTGGAACTCCGGGGCGGCAATCACGTCGTGATACAGCGGCCACAGCGTCGCGTTGGAGAAGCCCTCGTAATACAGTTCCACTTCGTCGGTGCTCAGCGGCACCGGCTTTAGGTACATGTTGTCGTGGTCGAAAGGTTCCACTTCTTCGTCCGGGGAGCCGGGCCAGCCCACCCACGCGCCGTCGGCCTTTGCCATCACGGGAGCCAGGGCCGTGACCAGCCCGCCTGGTGAGCGCCGCCAGGTTTCGCCGTCGGATCCACTAATGCGGTCAACCGGAAGCCGGTTGGACACGACGATGAAATCGAAGTCGCCGTAGCTGTCCGGAGCGTCTTCCTTGGAACTCGGATCCGCGTCAGCGTTCACGAATGGCACCCCTTTATAGATTGGTCGTATATTGCCACTCTAGCGAAGCGGGGAAACTTTGTACCGCCCGCGGGCGTTGGTCGAAAGGTGGTGGGCGCCGTTCCCCCTACACTGGTGATGAGCTGAGCGGCCCCGGAAACGTGGCCGGCGTTGAGAGACATGAGGAATTATGACTGACCGGAACCCCAAGCCGACCAAGGCGGAACGCACTGCTGCTGCCCGCGAGCAGGCGCGCGCACTGCGCGAGGCCCAGCAGAAGAAGGAGCGGCGCAACCGTCTCCTGGTGATCTGGGGTGTTGTGGTGGCCATCGTTGCGGTGATCGCGATTGTGGCCGTAATTGTGGTGAACAGCATGGGCAAGGACATCGCGAACACCGGCACTTCGCCGGCCAATGCCAATGAGTACGGCGGGTTTACGCTGACCTCGACCACCGCGCTGGAGCCCACGGAAACCTTCGACTTCGACACGGAGACGCTGCCGGCCGCGCCGGAGGAAGCCGCCGAGGAGACTCCGATTCCGCCGGGGGTTGAAGCTGCACCGAAGGGTGAGCCAGTCCAGGTGGTGGAATACGTGGACATCAACTGCGTGCACTGCGCAGACTTCGCCGCTACCTACGACGATCAGATCTCCCAGTGGCTGGATGCGGGCGAAATCACCTACGAATACCGCACCGTGGCATTCCTGGACCGCAACTCCACCTCCAACTACTCCTCCCGCGGCGCCAATGCAGCGGCATGCGTGGCGGACCAGAGCCCCGAGTCCTACTGGGACTTCATGAAGGCCATCTTCGCCCAGCACGCCTCCGGTGAAGTGAAGAACGCCGAGCTGGTGGACATGGCTGCGTCCGTGGGTGCCGATACCGAGGGCATGGAAGACTGCATCGACGACGGCACCTACCGTCCGTTCGTGAAGTACGCGGACCAGCTGGCACGGGTGGACGGCATCAACGGCACCCCGACGGCCTTCGTCAACGGCGAGGAAGCGGACCTGAACACCTTCGTGGAAACTGTCCAGGGCGCCATCGACGCCAACAAGTAAGCCTGGCTTGGCCCGGCGCCTGTTCCCCGTGAAACCTTTCCGGTTTCACGGGGGCGGGCGCTCTGGGCTAATCTTGTCTAGCGCTGTTGTTCGCACCCGTTTGCTCGGGCGGACGACGGCGGCGTGACCGGCTGGGACTTTTAGCCCGCCGGCCATGCCCCCTTAGCTCAGTTGGCCAGAGCACCTGTCTTGTAAACAGGGGGTCGCCGGTTCGAATCCGGCAGGGGGCTCCACGAAACCCCTTCTGATCAGGCATAACGCCCGGTCGGGAGGGGTTTTTCTATGGGCTGCCAACGGCTCACTACACGTTTAGACACGCTTTCGGCGGAATAGGTTTCACCCGTCAGGCTGCGGGCCGCAGAGAAACAAATATGTAGAACAGTAAAGAGTCCATGGGACCGAGCACGCGCCATGGCATGCGTGCCTGCGGCGTGGGTGACGGTGCGGCCGCTGGCATCAAGGATGGCGATGTGCCCCTTGGAGGTGGGCCCATAGGCCCGGTCTTGCTCGCGGACCGCCGCCGAAGCACAGGGATTCCAGGGTGGTCGTGGCAATGGGGATTCCGTCGGTCAGACGCACCTCCCGGCCCTCATTGAGCTTGAACGGGGAGGACACTGAGGCCGTGCAAGTCCGCTGGGAGAGGTTCATCGGGACGAGCTTGCATGCCCCGCCGTCCATCGCATGCAGGGGTAAAAGGCCGGGGTCAACAGCCCGCAGGCCGTTTGCCTTGGCGTTGAACGCCGGCCCAGTCCTCGATCTTGTTCTCGGCAAGGCCGTCCTGCATCCAGTACCGGGTGGTCAGTGCCTCGGTCAGGACCGGCAGCTTCACGGAGCCGGGCAGACCGCGGCTGATGCGCAGACGGCGGGTCAGGGACTCGAAATCGTTGGAGGGCATGTTGTCGGCCATGAACTTGAGCTTGGAGAGGGTGAAGGGGGCCGCGACTACGGTGCTGGTGCCCTCGCTGGTCAGCGGTCCGCCAGTTTTTCGGGGGTAAGTGCTTCGGCACCGGCGGCGAACAGCGGTAGGTCAGGGACTTTGCCCGAGGTAGATCATTCCGGTGGCTTCGCAGCGCAAGCCGGGAAAACGGAGCGGTCCAGCGGCGCGTTGTGCGACGCTGCTTCGAGCCGCTTTTCGGTTCGGTGAGCGGCGAGGAGTTCTTTGGGGAAGCTGTGGCTGTCATACCTTCCTTCTATGTCTGCGGCAGCCACCCCGGCTCCCTCCCCGCCTCAGGCTGCGCTATTTCCAGGTTTCAAGCTCAGCCGGCTCCATCTGTGCCACGCCTCCCTCGTACAGGTAAATGTTCCCGGCGGCACAGACGGTCGTGCCGGGCGCGATCGGCTCCAGCTGGACGCCCCACATGATGAAGGTGAACCGTCCGTTGTCGGGATAGTCCAGGCCGACGTTGACGAAGCCGCCGTCGTAGGTGTTGCGCACGCTCGTCACCGGGCCGCAGATCCGCTGATAGGTCCCGGCGTAATCCCGTGCACTGTCCCACCCCAGGCCGCCTTGCGGCCAGCCCCCGGCTGGGACCGCGCCGGGTGCCGTACCGCCCTTGCAGTGCCCGTCCTGGCGAAGCATAACCAGCGCTTCCGGGTCGGTACTGCCGGCAATCTCGTCGCAGTACACGTCAAAGGGCATATCGGATGAGGCGGCGTAGCTGGTAAAGACATCCATTTCCGACGGGCAGACCTCCGAGAGCAGCGCAACCTCATCGTTGACCCTGTCAGAGTGCTCCCCGGCACGGACGTGGTCCATCGTCTGGTTCAGCAGCGTCCGGCACTCCTGGGGAGGACGGGGTTCGGGGTAATACGGTTCGAGGGAGTACGAACTGCTGGACGAGGAGGAGCATCCGGCCAGGGCCATGAGTGACAGTGCCGCTATGAGCAGGGGCGCTGCCGGGAAGTTCTTCTTCATGCGGTTCCTGACCGTTCCTTGGCGTGTGCCGGATGTGTGTCGGATGACGCGCCCAAGAATGCCACAGCAGGGTGTCCCTCCGGCGGTTTTGCCACGGGTGTCGGTTGAAATCCCTCGGGGAGAGAGCACGGGGGCGCACATATTTCCCAGACGCGAAGCGTCCCGTCGACTGCCTGGACGACGTGGACCGGGTCCATACGTGCCAACGGCAAGTACAGGACCCGGATTCTCTATGTCACCCACCGGACCAGCCTTCCTGCCAAAAAGGTTCTCACCCGCACGTTTTATCTACCCATCGCCGTTGGCATTGCCCTGGCCGTCTACTTTGCCGTGACCGGTGAGTGGGTTCTGGCCGCTGTCATGTCCGTTGTCTCGCTGAGCACCCTCGCTGTCTACCCCTGGTATAAGCGTCAGCTGGCCGCCCGGGATGCGGCCGCGGCAAAAGCTGAAGGCGTCGACGGAATCTAGTCCCGTCCTCCAAACGCTGTGCGCGCGGATTCGTGAAACCCCGGCGCTCCGGGTACAAAGGATGTCGCGCGCACGACGCTGGGGGCCTGCTTCTCCATGGTGCGTCCAAGGCGATCGAATGACACCCATAAGATAAAAAGCAGAGTCAGTGCGCGCGCGTTAGGAGTCTCCAATGGTCATGCCCCGGAACCTGTTCCTCGTCCGTCACGGACAAAGTGAAGCGAACGTAATGCAAAGGGCAGCCAAGGCCGGGGACCCGAGCCTCTACACCGAAGAGACGATGACCGTCCCGGACCGTTCGTGGCGGCTCACGGAACTCGGGGTCCAGCAGGCCAAGGTCGCCGGGGCCTGGATCGCCCGGCAGAATATCGAATTCGACCGCGCCATGGTCTCCGTCTACACCCGGACCCGCGAGACCGCCGCGCACCTCGGGCTGGACGTGCGCTGGGAAGAGAACCGGGTGATCCGCGAGCGTTCCTGGGGCGAGATCGGATCCATGTCAAAGCAGGACTTCGCTCAGAAATATTCGCAGAACGCCGCCTACCGCGAGAGCGATCCGTTGTACTGGGCTCCGCCCGCCGGTGAATCCATTGCCAATGTCGCCGAAAACCGGGTGCGGAACATCCTGAGCACCCTGCACCGCGAAAACGCCCGCGACAACGTCCTCCTGGTGACCCACGGTGAATTCATGTGGGCCACGCGCCTGGTGCTGGAGCGCTGGAGCGACGAAGAGTTCCTGGAACGGGACGCGGACAAAGAGCAGATGATCCACAACTGCACCGTCCTGCAGTACACCAGCACCGATCCGGCCAACCGGAACAACATCCGCGAAAAGCTCAACTGGGTCCGCCGCTGCTGGCCGGTTCAGGTCGACGGCGAATGGACCATGTTCGTCGGCGACTGGGAAGAGTTCGACCGGAAGTACTTCACCAGCGAGGATCTCCTGGAGCGGGCCGAAGCAAACCGGCATTTCCTCGAGGGAGCTTTCGGGAGCTGAGCAGGTCCAACCGGCTTCCGCCCCGTAAATTCATTTATCTGCAATACTCGCCGCATGGGTGCATGGGGGAGTGGCATTTTTGCCAATGACACGGCGGCGGACATTCGCGGGGAGTACCGCGAACATCTCGAGGACCAGATTCCGGACGAGGAAGCGACGCGCCTGGTCATCGAATCGTTCGGTTATCTGCTGCGCGAGGACAACGCTGCCGAGTTGTGGGTGGCGCTCGCGGCGGCGCAGTCCCAGGTGGGCAGGCTCGACGACGAGGTGAAAGCCGCCGCGCTTGATGTGATCGATCAGGGCAGCCGCCTCGAGGAGTGGGAGGAAGCGGGCCCGGACGAACTGGCCGAACGTGTGGCGGCCCTCCAGGAACTGCGGGACCAGCTCACCGGGCCGCAACCGCCCCGAATGAAGCTCCGCCGGCGGTAGCCAGTCTGGGAGCACAGGACCATCTGGCCGGTGGCCGGGCAAGGCGCGCCGCGTAGGCGGACGGGAACATTCGAAGGGCCGGCGCACACAGGTCCGGGCTAAGGCATCCAACCAAACGTGTACCCCACGCTGACCCCGGGCTGCGGACCTGCGCCGCCGTGCCCGAAGCCCGCGCTACCGGCGCCGCCGTCGTCGTCCCCGGAACCGTCTCCACCTGCACCCAACAGGCTTCGGGTCAGGGCCTCGCCCTGCCCCATCAGCTCCTGCGCCGCTGCGGCCAGATGGGAATCGCCGGGTTTCTCGCCGGCATCCACTGCCCGCAGCACCGCGCGGCGCACCAGCTCCCGGGCAAAGGACGCTGTTGCGCCCTCGGACTGCTCGGCCGCGGCCTGAAGTGCGGCATCGGAGAACACCCCGGCGGGGGCATAGAGTTCCAGCAGCCGGACACGGTTCTCGACGCCGGGCAGCGGGATCCGGACGGCAAGGTCCACCCGTCCCGGTCTCTGCACCAGTGCCCGTTCGAGGGCCTCGGCGCGGTTGGTGGTCATCAGGAACACGACGTCGGCGTCCGCATCCAACCCGTCCAAGGCATCCAGGACTTCAAAGAGCAGCGGCTGCGGGCCGTGGCCCATGTTGCGGTCCTCGGCCACCAGGTCAATGTCCTCGAGAATCACCATGGACGGCGCCATGGCGCGGGCCAGCCGTGCGGCCTCACCCACCATGTGCAGCGAATTCCCGGCCAGCAGCACCGCCGTCGTCCCCTCGCTGGCGCTGAGCAGGTGGCGCACGGTGTGGGTCTTTCCGGTGCCGGGAGGGCCATAGAGTAGGACACCGCGTTTCAGGTGCTGTCCATGCTCCCGGAGCACCTCCCGGTTGGCCGCGATGCCGAGCACATGGCGCCGCACGCGGTCGAGCACCTCACCGGGCAGGATCACTTCCTCCGCCGGCAACGACGGGCGGGCGAGGAAGGTGACGCCGGCGCCCTGCTGGCCGTACGGATCGAAGGCGAAGGAGACAACCTGGCCGCGCAGGATGCTGTTGGTGCGCAGTTCTTCCTGCAGCTCGGCCAGGAAGCCCACGGACGCTTCACGGTTCCGGCCCAGCACCGCCACGTCCGCTCCCGAGCGTCCGTACTGGGGGTTGGCGGCGCGCTGCAGCACGGCAAGCGGAACACCTTCATAGGCGAATAACCGCAGCCCCAAAGCCACCACCTCACGGGTGCTCTCCGGCCCCACAGCGAGGTTCACGAAATCGGGCTGGCCGATCCCCACGGGTCCGTAGCCTTCCAGAACGATGTCGGCCAGGGATTGGTGCTGTCGCTGCTGCCCGCCGCCCACCCCGATGAGCCGGGCCGCCGGATCCCGTCCGGCGATCTTCTCCAGGGAAATGTCCAAGTCCGCGAACCGGTGAACCGGAACATCCTGCGACACAATCGGCACGTCAGCCGCAGGCACGCCGATATGCTCCGTCAGCACGTCCAGGATGCGTTCCCTGCCATCGTTTCGCGTCAGATGCTCCCGCGAGAGCTCGATGGCGCGGTTGAAGTTGCTAAGGAATTCCCCCAGTTTTTCATCCATGCGGGCAGAGCCTAGCACCAGCGCAAAAAGGCGGCGCCTCCCATCGGGGAGGCACCGCCTTCACTGCACTGCAGAGGTGGCTAGTAGGCCTGGTTGAGCGCTTTATGCTGCCGGTACTGGCTCATTTCTTTGAAATACGCCGGCGACGGCTTCCGGTACACCATCACCGTGGCCACGACCAGTGCCAGGATTCCCCACCAGCCCAGCAGGTTTGTTCCAGTGAACAGGGACAGCACTGAAAGACCGGTGTAGACGGCAAGCAGGATCCGCGCCCAGTTATGGCCCTTGCGGATGAAGATGGCGGCTACCAGAGTGAAAGCGAGGCAGATGACGCCCAGCGCCACCAACAAGACGACGCCTTCGGCAGTGACCGTGTTGCCGTCCGCGTTCGCTATGAAGATGCCCGCGGGGACACTCAGCACGGTCAGGGCCACAGTGACCATCAGCAGCACGAAAGCTGAATCAACCTGCTTCGGCCGCTTCGGCGCGACCCCCGCTGCGGCAGGCCCGGGCACGCCCGGGGCTCCGGGATAGGCATAGGAATTGTAACTATTGGCGTTGTTGGTGCCCTGCGGCACTTGTTCGGACATGCTTCCCCCATAAAGCCGGCTGGTTCCGCGGCGGATTCGCCGCAGTACCTGCCAGCATAGGCGGCGGAGAACGAACTAACGAAAAAGCCATACGGAAAAGGGGCCCTGCCTCTGCCGAGCGGCAGAGGCAGGGCCCCTTGGAAGGACGGGATAGGTGGTCAGCCCGCCATGTCCAGCAGCGCCGAATACGAGGACTGCGCACCCTCGCGGGTAGCGGCCAGGGCGCCGGCGCGCGCCGCAAACTCGGCGGCCTGAACCAGCGAATCGCCGGCGGCAAGCCGCGCAGCAGTGCCGGCGGTGAACGCATCCCCGCACCCGGTGGTGTCCACCGCGGTTACCCGGGTGGGAGCGACTGCAACAACACGGTCCGCACCGGTAGCGGTGCCGTCCAGTACGACGGCGCCCTCGCCGCCGAGCGTGATGATGGTGCGGCGCACACCCAGGCGGGCCAGGGCGGCGATGACCCGTTCCCAGTCCGCCGCCGGATCGGACAGTCCAGTGACCAGCGCCGCTTCGTGGGCGTTGAGCAGCAGGACATCGGTCAGGGCCAGCAGTTCGGCGGGCACCTCCCGGTACGGCGACAGATTCAGCAGCACCTGGGCGCCGGCGTCGTGCCCGGCCTGCGCTGCGGCAGTCACCGCTTCGAGCGGCACCTCCAGGCTCAGGCAGAGCACTGCGGCGTCGTCGAACAGGTCCGCCGGGAGCTCGGCGCCGGTGACCGTGCCGTTGGCGCCGGGGGAGACGATGATGGTGTTCTCTCCGGCAGCATCCACCACGATCATGGCTGTGCCCGTTGCGGTGCCGGTGCGGCGCAGGACGCGGGAGGCGTCTACCCCGGCACCGGCAGCCGCCTCGAGCAGCAGATCCCCGTGCCCGTCCGCCCCCACAGCGCCGAAGAGCCGTACCTCGGCACCCAGCAGGGCAGCGGCAGCGGCCTGGTTGGCACTCTTGCCGCCCGGGACAATGACCAGTTCCGAACCGTTCAGGGTTTCCCCGGGGGAGGGGAAGCGCTCGGTGCGGACGGTCAGGTCGGCATTAAGCGAGCCGACAACTACAACTTTTCCGGCGGACATGCAGGGATTCTCCTTGGGTGGCGTGCTGGGATCAGCGGTGGTCGGTCTCGGCCTCGGCGGCGTCAACCTCGGCGTCGGCGGGCCTCGGGATGAGGAAGGACGTGGCCAAAGCCAGCGCCAGGATGACCAGACCGGCAATGATACCGGCGTAGTACCCGGTGGATCCCGCGCCGTCGGCCGGGGTGGCCGCCGTCTTCACCGCGTAGATGACGGCGAAGCTCAGGCCGGCGCCCAGGTTGAACGCGCCGGCGTTGAGGCCGGGCAGGAAGCCGGGGTTCTCCCGAGGGGAGAGCACGATACCCAGTCCGTTGAGCATGATGTTGCTGATGCCGGCATAGGTGATGCCGATCAGCACGGACACGCCCAGCAGCCCCAGCCGGGAGTCGCTGCCGACCATCAGGAGCATCAGGGCCAGGGTGATGACGGCGCCGATCAGGCCGATCCGCAGCACCTTGCCGTAACCCCAGCTGGCGGCCAGCCGGCCGGCGAGGGGTCCCAGGAGCAGGCCCGCCAGGGCGTACGGCGTAAGGGTCCACCAGGCGGACTCCTCGGCGCCCATGCCGAAACCGACGACGCCGTCCTGCGCCAGGGCCGGGATGATGCCGTTGATGACGGCAAACACTCCGGTCATGGTCAGCAGCGTGGTCAGCAGCAGGGCCCAGGTGGAGCGCTGCTTCAGCAGATACGTGGCCACGAGCGGTTGCTCGGTGCGGTTCTCCACCTTCCAGAACGCCACGAAGGCGAGGACGCCAATGACGATCAGGGCGATCACCAGCAACCAGTTGGCGTCCGCCAGCTTGCCCGCCTCGTTGAACGCGGTCAGCAGCGTGCCCACGGAGATGACCAGCGGAACAACGCCCACCCAGTCCATCTTTTCCTTCTTTTCGGCCCGGGATTCGGGCGCCAGGAAGAAGAGCAGGGCCGTGGCGACCGCACCGACAATGGCCATGGCCCAGAAGACGGAGGCGAATCCGTGGTTTTCCGCGAGGTAGCCGCCGGCGACGGCGTCGACCCCGGCAATGCCGCCGTTGACGGCGGTGATGACGCCCATCAGGGTGCCGTACAGCCTGGGATCGCGGATCTCCACGCGCAGCATGATCAGCGTCAGCGGAACCACCGGTCCCGAAACGCCCTGGATCAGCCGGGCGATGAAGAGAACCTCAATGCTCGGGGCGAGGGCTGCCACCACGGAGCCGATGGTCAGGACCACCAGCATCCCGGTGAGGACCTTCTTGCGGCCGATGATGTCACCGAGCCGGGGCAGGAACAGGGAGAACAGCGCGGCGGCGGTGAAGAACGCCGTCTGCGTCAGTCCGACTGCCGCGGAGGTCGTTTCCAGTTCCTCCTCGATGCTGACCAAGGCGGGGGAGAGCATGGAAGCGTTGAGCTGGAACGCCACACAGGCGGCCAGCAGGGCGGCCATTAGTGCGCCGACGTTTACCCGTCGGCGGGCGGTTTCAGTCACGAGTTCACCTCGATCTTGGCTCGGCCGGCGGTCGGTTCAGCAGCCGCCGGATCCGCGGTGACAGCAGGCTTGGGGATCAGGAAGGACGCGGCCAGGGCCAGGCCCAAAATGACCGCGCCGGCAATGATGCCGCCGTAGTAGCCTTCGGTGCCGGATCCGTCCGTAACGGTGGTGGCGGTCTTGGCCGCGTAGATCACGGCGAAGCTCAGGCCGGCGCCCAGGTTGAACGCGCCGGCGTTGAGGCCGGGCAGGAAGCCTGGGTTCTCCTTGGGGGAGAGCATAACGCCGAGGCCGCTGAGCATTACGTTGCCGATGCCGGCGTAGGTGATGCCAACCAGGATGGAAATGGCCAGCAGCCCCAGCCGGGAATCGCTGCCGACGACCGGGAGCATCAGGGCCAGGGCGATGACCGAGCCGACAGTGCCGATCCGCAGCACCTTGGCGTAACCCCAGGTGCCTGCCAGACGGCCGGCAAACGGGCCCACGATGAGGCCTGCGAGGGCGTACGGAGTGATGGTCCACCAGGCGGACTCTTCGGCGCCCATCCCGAAGCCCACGGCACCGTCCTGCGCCAGGGCCGGGATGATGCCGTTCATGACGGCAAAGACGCCGGTCATGGTCAGCACGGTGGTCAGGAGCAGTGCCCAGGTGGACCGCTGCTTCAGCAGGTAGGTCGCGATCAGCGGCTGTTCGGTGCGGTTCTCGACCTTCCAGAACACTACGAACGCGATGACTGCAATGACGATCAGGCCAATGACCAGCGGCCAGTTGGCCTCCGCCAGCTTGCCGGCCTCGTTGAAGCCGGTCAGCAGGGTGCCGACCGAGATGACCAGGGGCACAACGCCCACCCAGTCCATCTTTTCCTTCTTCTCGGCGCGGGACTCCGGTACGACGGCGATGACGAGGGCGGCGGCAATGACGCCGACGACGGCCATGGACCAGAAGATTGACGCGAAGCCGTGGTTCTGCGCCAGATAGCCGCCGGCAATGGCATCAACGCCGGCGATGCCGCCGTTGACTGCCGCAATGACACCCATCAGGGTGCCGTAAAGCTTGGGGTCGCGGATCTCCACGCGCAGCATGATCATGGACAGCGCAACTGTGGGGCCGGAGACGCCCTGGATCAGCCGGGCCAGGAACAGTACCTCGATGCTCGGTGCGAGGGCGGCCACCACGGAGCCGATGGTCAGGACCACCAGCATTCCGCCGAGGACCTTCTTGCGGCCGATGATGTCGCCGAGGCGGGGCAGGAACAGGGAGAACAATGCGGCGGCAGTGAAGAATGCCGTCTGGGTCAGGGCTACGGCAGCCGAAGTGGTGTCCAGCTCCTGCTCGATGGTGAACAGGGCAGGGGAGAGCATGGAGGCGTTCAGCTGGAACGCCACGCAGGCGGCCAGCAGAGCCGCCATCAGTGCGCCGACGCTTACCCGCCGGCGGGCGGTTTCACTCACAGGTCAACCTCGCCAATGCGCTGAAGAGCGTCGACAACCAGGTCCCAGAATTTCCGGTGGTCCAGATCGACGGCTACGGATGTGTTGCAGTCAGCGGGAGCCGGTGCGCGGAAGTCCGCCACGGTCATGCCCAGCGTCAGGGTGCCGGTCAGTTCCACGTCCAACGGCACGCGCCGGGTGGTCATGACGGAGGGATCGATGACGTAGGCCACGGCGCACGGGTCATGCACGGGCGGGAAATCGAAGCCCTGGGCGTCCTTGTACGCCTCGCCGAAGAACTCGAGCAGTTCACCGACGAACTTGGCCGGCTTGGTACCGACGGCGGCGATGCGCTCGGCCACTTCGTCGGTGGCCAGGGCCTGGTGGGTGAGGTCCAGGCCGACCATGGTCAGCGGCCACTTCTCGTTGAAGACGATGTGTGCAGCTTCGGGGTCGATCTTGATGTTGAACTCGGCCACGGCGGACCAGTTGCCCACGTGGTAGCCGCCGCCCATCAGGACAACTTCCTTCACCCGTTCGGCAATGCGCGGTTCCTTGCGCACGGCCATGGCGATGTTGGTCAGGCCGGCGGTGGGAACAAGGGTGACGGTGTTCGGCTCGTGTGCCATGACCGTATCGATGATCAGGTCCACCGCGTGGCGGGGATCCAGCTCGAGGGTCGGCTCGGGCAGCTCGGGGCCGTCCATGCCGGAGTCGCCGTGGATGTCCGGGGCGTTTTCAATGGTGCGGACCAGGGGGCGGTCGCAGCCGGCGGCGAAGGGAATGCCTGTGATATTTGCGACACGGGCAATTGCCAGTGCGTTACGTGTCACCTTCTCCAGGGTCTGGTTTCCGACGACGGTGGTCACCGCCAGAAGGTCGATCTCCGGGCTGCCGTGTGCCAGCAGCAGGGCGACCGCATCATCATGCCCGGGATCGCAATCCAGGATGATTTTGTGGGGCATTACGTCTCCGCTTCGTTGAGGTTCTAGCTCCGGGACCGCGGTTCCGGCATTTCGGCGCCCACTTCCGGTACTCCTACAGCGGCCCGCGGCGGTGCGGACATGGGGGAGTGCCCATCAGGCACCGGAATTAACGATATCGACGTATTGCGGACCACTCCGCCGTGGCTTCTGCCACGCCCCTGGCAGAGCGCCGGCCCAATTTGCCATCTGCCCGCCAGGAAATTATGCTGTCCGCCGCTCTTTCTCGGGCGGGGCGGTGCGGCAGGCTCCCGCCTCCCCATCCAGCTTGCCCGAACGGCACGGTCCCCGCCAGACAGGCGCAGCGATTGGGGTTGCCCGCGCCGCCTATCCGCGGGCCCGATGCGGGACGTTGGTGCGGCCGCCCTGCCCGCGAAGGGCGGGGCGGCCGTGCGTTCTTACCACCGGACCTTTCGTTCCCGCGGGCCTTGCTTCGTGGTCGCACGGGTGGGCTTGTGGTCCTTGCCGAGACTCTGCCAGCCGGGCAGGGCGGTCTCCGGAGCGGAGGCAAGCTGCTGTGCGCTCGCCTCGCTCAGCCGCGCTTCGGCCGCCGGAGCGAGATGGATCCCGACCGGCGGCAGTACGGGCTGTTCGGATTCGGGCTTTTTCTCTTTAGGTGCACGCATGGTGTTCTCCAATGGCTCTTGGCCGTTGAGGTTATGTCAGGGACACCGTCCGGGCATGCGAAAGCACACCGGTTCTACGGGGAGGCTTTTGCGGGGCAGACGGACGGGCTCGGAGGCAGCGCCTCAACAAGCTCTAATGGATGGTGTCTGCGGTGGGTTTCGAGCGCGCAGCGCTACTCGAATATCAGTGTTCCCATGCCGATGACCATAACAGCGCGCCCGTCCGCGGGATAGCCCTTTCCCAAAAACCCGATGCATTAACGACGACGACGGCGGCACCTGAGGCGCCGGTGCCGCCGTCGCGCGGTTGAGCGGCGGTCGAGCGAAGGATCAGAAGGTCAGGACAATCCGGCCGCGCAGGCCGCCGGCCTCCAGCCTGCGGTGCGCTTCGGCAGCCCGGTCGGCGGGCAGGACATCCGCGATCCGCGGGCTGAGCAGGTCCGCTTCGGCCAACGCCCGCAGCCGGTCCAGCTTCGCGCCGGAGGAGTACTCCTCGCCGACCCGGATCGCCTGCACCGTAATGCCGCGGCCGGGATCGCCGTCCCACCCGCGTACGGTGGCGAACCCGCCGCCGTCGCGCACTGCGCCCACGGCCAGCTCGTTCATCACTGCCGCATCGGCCACGGCGTCCACGCCGTCGGGGAATAGCCCGCGGACCCGGTCGGCAACGTCGTCGCCGCGTTCCACCACGTAGTCCGCTCCCAGCGCGGTCACGAGCTCCGCGTCCCGCGGGGAGGCGTCGGCGACAACGGTCAGCCCGGCCTCCTTGGCGAGCTGGATCAGATAGTTGCCGAGGGTGCCGGCTGCACCGGTAATCGCCAGGACCGAGCCTTCGGCAAGGTCCAGCTTCTCCAAGGTCTGCACCGCGGTGAGGCCGTTCATCGGCAGCGTGGCGGCGGCCTCCAGCCCAACCCCGGCCGGGACCCGTGCGATGGAGTCCGACGGCGCCACCAGGTACTCGGCGTAGGCACCCCGCCGGGCGGCCCGGGGCAGGGCCAGGGCCATGACTTCGTCACCGATCCGCCAGCCGGCTCCCTCACCCACCTCGTCGATCACGCCGGCGGCGTCCATGCCCGGAATATACGGCGGCTCCTGCCCGCCCATATCCTGGGCTCCGGAGCGCAGGACGGTGTCGGTGGGGCTGACGGCGGCGGCGCGGACCCGGATGCGAACTTCCCCGGGGCCGGCATGGGGCTCGGGCACGTCGAGGACCTCCAGGACCTCGGGGCCGCCAAAGGCGCGGATGCCAACAATCTTCATGGACTCGACGATATCGACCATCAGGGTGCTGATGACAATCCCGGGTGCCGGCAGACGGGCGGACAGGCCAGCAGGTGCCCGACCGAACGTAGGCTTGGAGCGTGAACACTCCTACGCTTCCGGACCGCACGTGGGCCGAGACCGCCATCCGCCGCATCGAGGCCGAGGGGGCACGCTCGGCGGACACGCATCTGTTCCAGGTCCCGGTCCCGGCCGGCTGGTCCGTGCAGATCTACCTGAAGGACGAGTCCACCCATCGCACCGGCAGCCTCAAGCACCGGCTCGCCCGCTCCCTCTTCCTCTTCGGCCTGGTCAACGGCTGGATCACCGAGGGCACCACCATCGTGGAGGCTTCCAGCGGTTCCACCGCTGTCTCGGAGGCTTACTTCGCCCAACTGCTGGGACTGCCGTTCGTGGCCGTGATGCCGCAAACCACCAGTGCGGAGAAGATCCGGCTGATCGAGCACTACGGCGGGCGCTGCCACTTCGTCGAGGAGCCTTCGGAGGTGTACGCCGCCGCGGAGGCCGTCGCGGCCAGCACCGGCGGGCACTACATGGACCAGTTCACGTACGCAGAACGCGCCACTGACTGGCGGGGCAACAACAATATTGCCGAGTCGATCTTTTCCCAGATGGCCCAGGAGGACCATCCGCTGCCGGACTGGATAGTGGTGGGTGCCGGGACCGGCGGGACAAGTGCAACGATCGGCCGCTATATCCGTTATCACCGGTATCCCACCCGCCTGGCCGTCGTGGATCCGGAGAACTCGGCGTTTTTCCCCGCCTGGCAGAATCCGGGGGAGCCCGCGGCCGGAAGGCCCTCCCGGATTGAAGGTATCGGCCGGCCGCGGCCGGAACCCAGCTTCGTTCCGGCGGTAATCGACCATATGATCCAGGTCCCGGACGCCGCATCTGTGGCTGCTGCACGGCACCTGAGGCGGCTCACCGGGCTGCATGCCGGCCCCTCCACCGGCACCAATCTCTGGGGTGTCTGGCAGCTGGCCGCCGCCATGGAAGCGGACGGCCGTGCCGGAAGCATCGTCTCGCTTGTGTGCGATTCCGGGGATCGGTACACCGCTTCCTACGGCGACGACGCCTGGCTGGCGTCCCGCGGACTGGACCCGGCCCGGGCCACGGCCGTGCTGGAGGAACTGTTCCGGACCGGGCGGTGGCCTGCGGGCTGATCCGCTCCATGCCGGCCCCGCAGCCGGAGCGGCAGGCACCGCTCCTCGATCGTTATTGAGAATTGTTGACAATCATGTTTACCAAAAATACCGTGTGTGTGACCTAGCTTACTTTTTACACGGAAACCGGGGAATGACAATGAAGCCAATTCTTAGGATGCTCGCCGCCTCCACTGCGGTCCTGGCTCTTGCCGCCTGCGGCTCGGGGTCGCCCAGCGGGGAGGCCGAAGACACCGGCGAGGCCGGTGGCGGTGAGCTCACCCAGGTGACGGTGGGAGTCATTCCCATCGTCGATGTTGCACCCATTTACCTCGGCGTCCAGGAAGGCTTCTTTGAAGCGGAAGGCCTGGAGTTGGAACTGCAGCCGGCCCAGGGCGGCGCGGCCATTGTTCCGGCCGTCATGAGCGGCAGCATGGACTTCGGTTTCAGTAACATTTCCTCGATGCTGCTGGCCAAGTCCAAGGGCCTGGATGTACAGGTGGTGTCCGCCGGAGCGGCGTCGACAGGCGAGGACGGCGCCGATTTCGGCGGCATCCTGGTCAACCCGGATGCCGGGATCGAGACGGCGGCGGACCTCGCAGGCAAGAAGGTCGCCGTAAACACCCTCAACAACATCAACGACACCACCGTCCGGGCCTCCGTTCGCAAGGCAGGCGGCGACCCGTCCGGCATCGAGTTCGTGGAGCTGGCCTTCCCCGATATGCAGGCAGCCCTGGAACGCGGCCAGGTGGACGCCATCCAGGTGGTGGAGCCCTTCCTGACGGGCGGGCAGAACGCCGGGTCCATTCCGATCGCCTCCAACTACGTGGATGCCGCAGACGATCTGACCGTCGCCGCCTACTTCACGACGTCGGCGAAGGCCGAGGATGATGCCGAGACGGTGGAGAAATTCACGGCGGCCATGAACAAGTCCCTGGAATACGCGGAGGAGAACCCGGACGCCGTCCGCGAGGTCCTGCTCACCTACACGAAGATCGACGCCGAGACCGCGAAGGCACTCACCCTGCCCAGCTTCACCACGGAGATCAATCGTGCCGGCGTCGAAACGCTCGCGGAGCTTTCGCTCAGTGACGGTTTGATCAGCGAAGAGCCGAAGCTGGATGAGTTGCTGCCGTAATGAGTACTGAAGTGCTGAAACCCGGCCGGGCTGCGCAGCCACGCGCAGCCCGGCCGGGTGCGCGCCGTCCCGTGCCGAAACCGGTGCTGGGCCTGGTCGGGGTCCTCGGTTTCCTGCTGATCTGGGAACTGGTTCCAAGGCTCGGCCTGGTCCAGCCCCGCTTCCTGCCCCCTGCCTCGGAAGTCATCATGGCCCTCGTCCGGGACTTCGGGCTGACTGCCTTCTGGGTGGCCGTGGGGCACACCCTGATGGCCTGGGCCATTGGCCTGGCCGCCGCCGTCGTCGCCGCCGGCATCCTGGGCCTGGTGATCGGAATGAGCCCGTTCCTCCGACGGTTCACCAACTCCACCATCGAGTTCCTGCGCCCGGTTCCCTCGGTGGCCCTGATCCCGCTGGCCGTGCTCCTGTTCGGCGTCAAAATCGAATCCTCGCTGATGCTGATCATCTACGCCTGCTTCTGGCAGGTGCTGATCCAGGTGCTCTACGGGGTGGCCGACGTCGACAACGTGGCAACGCAGACGGCACAGTCCTACGGCTTCTCCAAGCTGCAGCGGATCCGGCACGTGGTGTTTCCCACCGTGCTGCCGTACCTGATGACGGGCATCCGCCTGGCGGCCTCCGTGGCGCTGATCCTGGCCATCACCGCCGAGCTGATCATCGGCTCGCCCGGGCTCGGGCGTGAGATTGCGGACGCCCAGTCCGGCGGAGCCATCTCCGGCATGTATGCCCTGGTGCTGGCCACCGGCCTGCTGGGCGTGGCGATCAATATCGTGATGCGCCAGGTCGAGCAGCGCCTGTTGTCCTGGCATCCGTCCGTCCGCGGAGAGGTGGTGCTGTGAAGACGCTCAAGAGCCTTGCCTACGTGGTTGCGCTGCCCCTGCTGCTGGTGCTCCTGTGGTGGGCTTCCACCCGGGGCGAACCGAACTTCTTCGTACCCACCCCGTCCGCCCTGGTGGATGTCTTCGGTCCCACCTGGTTTGAGGGGCGGATCACCGGGGATGTCCTGCCGTCGCTGGGAAGGCTGCTCGCCGGGCTCGCCATCGCGATCATCCTCGGCATCGTCGTCGGGCTGCTGGTGGGCCTGAACCGGACGCTGCGGGCGCTGACCGAACCCGTGTTCGAGTTCTTCCGTGCCCTGCCGCCTCCGGTGCTGGTTCCGGTGCTGATCCTGCTGGTGGGCCTGAATGACGGCATGAAGGTTGCCGTGATTGTGGTCGGCTGCATATGGCCGGTGCTGTTGAACACCATCGAAGGGGTGCGCTCCATTGATCCGGTGCAGAACGAAACGACCCGGTCCTACGGCATCTCCGGGATGAACCGGATCCGCTACCAGGTGCTGCCGTCTGCCGCGCCGACGATCATGGCCGGCATCCGGCAGTCGCTGTCCATCGGCCTGATCCTCATGGTCATTTCGGAAATGTTCGGTTCCTCCTCGGGACTGGGCTTCACTATCCTGCAGTTCCAGCGGTCCTTCGCCATCCCGGAAATGTGGTCCGGCATCCTGGTGCTCGGCCTGATCGGCCTGGCCCTGTCCCTGATCTTCCAATGGTGCGAACGGCGCGTGCTGCGCTGGTACCACGGCCTTAAAGAGGTAGAAAATGCAGCCTGACGCCATCTCCGCCAAAACCACTCCGGCACCGGAAGGCACCGCACCGTCCGGGCGCACGCTGCCCGAGGGGGAAGCGCTGCTTTCGGTCCGCGGGCTGAAAAAGGTCTACTCCACCGACGGCGGCCCCATCGAAGCCGTCCGCAACCTCACCTTCGACCTGGGGCACGGCGAGCTGGCCTGCCTGGTCGGTCCCTCCGGCTCCGGCAAGACCACCCTGCTCAAGTGCATCGCGGGACTGCTCGGAGCCACCGAGGGCGAAGTGCTGCTCGACGGCAAGAAGGTGACGGCGCCGCCCAAGAAAATGGCGGTGGTCTTCCAGGAATACGGCCGCTCCCTGTTTCCCTGGCTGCGGGTCGCGGACAACGTGGAGCTGCCCCTGAAGAACGCCGGCGTGCCCAAAGCGGAACGCCGGCAGCGGGTAGCCGACGCGCTGGAAGCGGTGGGGCTGGAGCACGTGCCCAAGTCCTACCCCTGGCAGCTGTCGGGAGGGATGCAGCAGCGCGTGGCCATCGCCCGTGCGGTGGCGTACCAGCCGGAGGTGCTGCTGATGGACGAGCCGTTTGCCGCCGTCGACGCCCAGACCCGCGCCGATCTGGAGGACCTTACCCGGCGGCTGTGGAAGGACCTGGGCATGACCATCCTGTTCGTCACGCACGACATCGACGAATCCGTGTACCTCGGTGAACGCGTCATCATTCTGTCTTCCTCGCCCACCGTGGTGCAGGAGGACATCCTGATCGACCTCCCGGAGGACCGTGACCAGCTGGAGACCCGGGGGATGCCGCGCTTCACCGAGCTGCGCCATCACGTCTACGAGCAGATCCAGCTCGCCAAGAAGGGCCACCGGCCGGACGCGGCGCGCTGAGCCCGGTAGGACAAACGACTTACGGCCCCTCCCGCGAAGGAGGGGCCGCCGTCGTTATGCCGGGCTCAGTCGGCGGGAAGCTCCACCGGGGGAGTGCCGTGGGTATGGAAGGTGTCGATGGTCTTCATGCCCCAGGCCTGGCCCTTGGCGCGCTCCGCCTCGGTCCATTCGATGGTTTTCCAGTCCGGTGCCAGGATCAGGCGGGCACCGGCGTTGCAGAATTCGATCCGGTTGCCGCCGGGCTCATACACATACAGGAAAAAGGTCTGCTGGATGGCGTGTTTGTGCGGCCCGGTTTCGATGTGGATGCCGTTTTCGAGGAAGATGTCCGCAGCCTTGAGGATGTCTTCGCGGGTGTCGGTGGCGAACGCGACGTGGTGCAGCCGGCCGCTGCTGCCGGTCCAGTCACCGCTGTACACCAGGTCATAGGACTTGTTGGAGAAGGTGAACCACTGGCCGGAAAGCCTGCCGTTGTCCAGCCGGATCTGTTCGGTGGGCTTGCCGCCCAGCACCTCTTCCACGAACCGGCCGTTCTCGGCAACGTCTGCGCCGAGGAAATTGACGTGGTCCAGCCGGCGGGCGTTCACGCCGCGGCCCGGGAAGCGGTCCGCCTGGTTCTTCAAGGCCGGCCGGGACTCTTCGGTGGGCACATGCCATTCGCTGTCAAAGTAGATGTCCATCGGATGCCCGTCCGGATCCGTGAAGGCGTAGGTCTTGCCCATGCCCGGGCCGCCGTCGTGCCAGCCGACTCCGCGTCCTGCCGCCTCGATGGCCGCAACGCGCCGTTGCAGCGCCTCTTCGCTGGCGGCGCGCAGGCCCAGGCGTCCGACGCCGGAAGTCTCGTGGGCGGTGAGTTTGATGGTGTGGTGTTCGTAGTCGTCCCACGCGTGCAGGTAGGCGGAATCGCCCTCTCGGGCGACTTCGCGCATTGCCAGCAGTTCGGTGAAGAACCACAGGCTCTTGTCGAAATCCGGGGTATAGAGTTCCACGAAGCCCAGATGGGCTACGTCGCGAAAAGCATCAGGCATTGCGGTTTCCTTTGCGGTCTGCTGAAACGGCACGGGCTTCGTTGCCGGCCTGCCGGTCCCGAAGCAGTGCTGAGAGTCAATCAGCGGCCCCGGGTATTGTCAACAATTTCGCAGACAATGCAGGTCAGGTGGGGCCGGTGCCGTCAGCTGCCAGTGCGGACAACCAGCTGAATGTGCCTTCCGTCATCCAGGCAGGTGTGCCCAGTCCGCGGAGGTACGCCAAGGAGTCTGCGACCTCGTGCGCACGCCGCACGGCGTGCGTTTCCGAGCCCTGAAGGAGCCGGGCCACCAGGTCCGGCCCGTCCGGGCCCAGCTCCCCGGCGATTTCCGCCAGGAGCCACTCCTCCGCGCCGGCTGCTTTTCCGGCTGCCCGGCATTCCAGTACCAGACCCGCCAGTCCCTTCATGAAGACACTGCGCAGCAGCTTACGGCCCGCCGCGGCGCCGGGGGCACCGGGGACCGTTTCCACCGGGGTGCCGAAGCCTTCCATCAGGGCGGCAAACCTGTCCGCCGCGGTGCCGCTGACGAGGAGCGGGGTTCGACTGCCGGCCCGGGGGACGGGCGCCATGACGGCCACGTCCACCAGGGCCACTCCGTAGCCTGCGGAGAGTTCGGCAAGTGCGGCTTTGTCCTCCGGACCGGCGGTGTTGAAATCCGCGAACACGGCGTTCGAGGGAAGCAGCGGAAGTATCTGCTCCGCGACGCTGCGCGCGGCGGCGGCGCCGACCAGGCTGATGGCCAGATCCGTTCCGTCAACGGATTCGGCAAGCGAGTCGAACTGGCGGATGCCGGCGTCGCGTGCGTCGGTGTACGGGTCGTAGCCGCGTACGTCCGCCCCGGCCTCGGCCAGGCCCAGTGCGTACAGGCGGCCGGCTTCGCCCAGGCCCAGTACGGTCACCGCAGTCATGGTTGTGTCCTCTCGTAGCTGTCCGCCGATTATTGCCATGATTGTCAACAATTCCAAGCTGCGGCCGCCCGCCGGGGGCTGGGGGCTGTGATGCAGTGATAACTTGGCGTGACACCAAAAATGAGGGCGGGCGGGCGCCGTTTCGCCGAGGAGCTTCAAATGACAGCAGATGCAGCAGCGACCACGAGTAACGCTGCGCAGGTGGCGGACGCAATCCGCACGGCAATTCTTGACGGCGAGCTGGTGCCGTCCCAACGGCTCGTGGAGGCGGACCTGTGCACGCAGTTCAAGGCGAGCCGCAGTGCGGTCCGCTCCGCCCTTGCCGAACTCGCCGTCGAGGGCGTGGTGGAGCGGGTGCAGAACCGCGGAGCCCGCGTGCGGTCGGTGCCCGTGGAAGAAGCCGTAGAGATCATTGAGGTCCGGGGCGTGCTGGAGGCGCTGTGTGCCCGCAAGGCAGCGGAGCGGATTGATGCCGGGCAGGTCTCCGAACTCCGGCAGATGGCCGACGACATGGCGTCCGCCGTAAAGGCCGGCGAACTGATGCGCTACTCGGAGATCAATTCCAGGCTCCATCGGCGGATCGTGGAAATCAGCGGTCAGGGAACCGCCGGGGCCACCATCGAAAGGCTGCGGGCGCAGAATGTGCGCCACCAGTTCCGGCTCGCGGTCCAGCCTGGGCGTGCCAACGTTTCGCTGCCGGAACACGTGGAAATCATTGAAGCCATCTGCGCCGGGCAGGGCGAGCAGGCTGCCCGCATGATGGAGACCCACATGGCGAGCATTGCCGACGCCATCCGCCGGACAGGCTCAGCGCCCCCGCACTAAGCCGCGTAGTATGCCTAGCCGCCGCCAATCGAACGCGCGGCACGGTTAGCGGCTGCTGCTCCGCTATTTGTCTTTGTCACCGTTATTGTCAACAATCTGGTTGACGAGGTACATTCTTGTGGTGCAGACCACAGAAAAGTCCTCGGTGCCGGGTTCCGTCCGCGGCAGCCAGTTCGGCATCCCCTGCTGGTTCATGCGGGGAGGAACCTCCCGCGGACCCTTCTTCCGCCGCACCGACCTGCCGGCTGACCTGCACGGCGAACGCCGGGACGAGGTGCTGCTTGCCGCCCTCGGATCTCCCCACCCGCTGCAGATTGACGGGCTGGGCGGCGGTAATCCGCTCACCAGCAAGGTGGGGATCGTGGACGTCAGCAGCCGGGACGGGGTGGACCTGGAGTTCCAGTTCGCGCAGCTGCAGCCGACTTCCGACACCGTGGATACCACGGCCAACTGCGGAAACATGCTCGCCGCCGTCGTTCCGTTCGCCGTGGAGTCCGGCCTCCTTCTGCCCGGCGGGGATACCACCACCGCCCGGGTCCTGACGCTGAACACGGGCATGGTGGCCGAAATCAGCATCGCGACGCCGGCAGGGGACCAGGGCCGGTTTGTCGAGTACGGCGGGGATACGCGGATCGACGGCGTTCCCGGCACGGCAGCGGCAGTCACCATCAACTTCCTGGACACGGCCGGTTCCGTCTGTGCCTCCCTGCTTCCCACCGGCAACGCCAGCGACACGGTGGTTCTCGACGGCGTAGGTCCGGTCCGCGTCACCTGCATCGACAACGGCCAACCGCTGGTGATGGTCCGGGCCACGGACCTGGGCCGCACCGGCTACGAATCCGCCGCCGAGTTGAACCGTGACGAAGAGCTGAAGCAGAGGCTTGAAGCACTGCGGCTCCAGTGCGGGCAGCTGATGGGGCTGGGAGACGTCACCGCCAAGAACTACCCGAAGATGACGCTGGTAGCCCCGCCGGCATACGGCGGCACCATCACCACCCGCAGCTTCATCCCGCATGTCTGCCACGAATCCATTGGCGTGCTGGCCGCCGTCACCGCTGCCACCGCGTGCGTCATTGACGGCACCGTGGCACGGGAAGTCAGCACCGTTGCTGATGCCGGCCCCGGAGCAGACCTGACGGTTTCGGTGGAACATCCCTCCGGCGAATTCACCGTGGCACTCGGGCTTGACCCGCAGGACCCCCAGCACGTCACCAAATCCGCGCTGCTGCGCACCGCACGGCTGATCATGGCCGGCGAAGTTTTTGTCCCGCACCGTCTCCAGGAGGCGGCAGCAACAGAGGAGAACACCCGATGATCATCGATTGCCACGGCCATTACACCACCGCCCCGCCGGCCCTGGGCGACTGGCGGGACCGGCAGATTGCGGCGCTCGCCGATCCCGGAACGGCTGCTCCGGACCCGGCGGACCTGGTCATCAGCGACGATGAACTGCGGGAAAGCATCTCCGCGAACCAGCTGCGCCTGATGGATGAGCGGGGTATCGACCTGACCATCTTCTCGCCGCGGGCCTCCTTCATGGCACACCACGTAGGGGACTTCGCCACTTCCGCCGCGTGGGCGGCCATCTGCAACGAGCTGTGCTTCCGGGTCAGCCAACTCTTCCCGGACCGGTTTGCTCCGGCCGCCATGCTGCCGCAGTCACCCGGAGTGGACCCGGCGTCCTGCATCCCGGAACTGGAACGCTGCGTCAACGAATACGGTGCCGTGGCGCTGAACCTCAACCCGGACCCCTCCGGCGGCTACTGGACCGCCCCTCCGCTGACGGACCGCTCCTGGTACCCGATCTACGAAAAGATGATTGAGTACGGACTGCCGGCGATGATCCACGTAAGCACCAGCGTGAATCCTGCCTTCCACACCACGGGCGCCCACTACCTCAACGCGGACACCACCGCGGTGATGCAGCTGATCCAGGGGGACCTGTTCAGGGACTTCCCGGAGCTGAAGTTCGTTATTCCGCACGGCGGCGGCGCCGCGCCCTACCACTGGGGGCGCTTCCGCGGGCTGGCCATGGCACTGAAGAAGCCGCCGCTGGAGGAACACCTGCTCAACAACGTCTTTTTCGACACCTGCGTCTACCACCAGCCCGGTATCGACCTGCTGTTGGAGGTGATGCCCACCCGGAACATCCTCTTTGCTTCCGAGATGATCGGAGCGGTGCGCGACGTCGACCCGGACACCGGGTTCAACTTCGATGACACCGGGCGGTACCTGGCTGCAGCCGGCCTGACAGGCGAGGAGCTTGCCGATATCCGCGAGAACAATGCCCGTGCCGTCTATCCGCGCCTGGATGCGCTGTTGACCCGGCAGGGCCGTGAACCCCAAAGGAGCAGCACCCATGCATGAACTCGGAGTGGTCCACCGCAGCATCACCCGTGCCCCGCAGCCCGACGTCGAGGCCCTGGCCCCGTACGGGACCAGTACCGTGCACGAGGCCATGGGCCGGTTGGGGCTGATGCGGCCCTACATGCGCCCCGTCTACCCCGGCGCCAAACTCTGCGGCCCGGCGGTCACCGTGCTGCTGCAGCCTGGGGACAATTGGATGCTGCACGTGGCCGTTGAACAACTCCAGCCCGGCGACGTGCTGGTGGCAGCCTGCACCACGGAGAGCGAAGATGGCTTCTTCGGCGAGCTGTTGGCAACTTCGGTGCGTGCACGCGGCGGTGTTGGTTTGGTCATCGACGGCGGCTGCCGCGACGCTGCGGCCCTGCAGGAAATGGACTTTCCCGTGTTCTCGCGTGCCATCAACTCCAAGGGCACGGTCAAGGCGACCCTGGGTTCGGTAAACGTTCCGATCGTGTGCGCCAACGCCTTGGTGAACCCCGGCGACGTGGTGGTTGCAGATGTGGACGGCGTCGTCGTCGTTCCTGCCGACCGTGCCGCAGAAGTGGCCGAGGCCTCCCGGAAGCGGGAGGACAACGAGGCGGCCAAACGCGAACGCCTCGCCGCGGGAGAACTCGGACTGGACATGTATTCGATGCGGGGACCGCTGGAAGCGGCAGGACTGCGCTACATCGATTAGCCGCTGGAGGGTGGTGCGGATAGGAAATCGATCCGCACCACCACCCGGAACAACGGTGAAATGATCCGCGATTGCAGCTGATTCCGGCATGGTGTGCCCTCCCGCTCTTGGGCACGACAGTGCCAGCGCAAGGAGCCGGTAGTCAACGCGCGCTACGGCAGCGGCGGCAAGGCACGCTTGAACCCGAGGTGCGAGGCTTCAAAGCCCAGCCGCCGGTAAAAGCGGTGTGCGGACTCCCGCCGGGCATTGGAGGTGAGCTGGACCAACGTGGCACCGTTACGCCGGCCTTCGGCAACCGCCCAGTCCATCATGGCCGCACCCAGCCCGTTGGACCGGAGACCGGCCCGCACATGGACGGCTTCAACCTGTAACCGGGTTGCCCCGCCGACGGCCAGGCAGGGGATCAGGGTCAACTGCAGTGTCCCGGCAATCTTCCCTGCCGGGTCCTCGACCGCGGCCAGGAAGTTGGCCGGATCCGCGGCAATGGCCTCATAAGCGCGCAGATACGGCTCCAGGGGATGGACGCCCGGCGGATCGGACGGGGACGACGGCGTGTCGGCCAGCAGCAGCCGAACGATCGGGCCGACGTCGTCGCGCTCTGCCCTGCGCACCCGGTAGGAGCCGCCGAGCAACGCGGCGGGACGGATTTCCATGCCCGCAGTCTTCCACACGGTGGCAAACCGGCTCCATCCATTGACCGGGCGGCCCGGGCGCAGGCAGGGTTAATGGACCGGATGACCGTTGCCGCCGTCAGGACCCGTTTCTGCTTTGAATCCGATGCGGCACTCTTTCCCGGTCAGACTGTAGAGAGGCAGCTGTGGGCGAAAACCTGAGGCGGGTCCAAAGGATAGTGCAGGTACAGTTCGGGGTTTCCGAGCCCCCGGACAGCTACTCCGAGACCTGTGCCCGGCTCGATGCGGCGATTGCCGTCACCGCGGCACGCCAGGACGTGCTGCGGAACCAGGTCCGCGCGGCATGGGAAGTGGCGCGGCACTACGGTGCGGTCACGCGGTCCTACGAAACCCGGTTGAAAGCGTTGGAAGCCGTTGTTGCCGAGGAACGGCTGACCGCAGGCCAAGCCGTCAGCCTCGCCGCGACCGCGCGCCGCATGCATGACCTTGCGGTACGCGTTGAAGCCACGGCGCGCCACCATTTTGAGGTTGTCCGTGCGAAGGAATCCCGTGTGGAGGAATTGATGCAAAAACTGACAAGTTCGAAGTCGCAGCTGAAGCTGGCGCAAACGGCGGAGAACCATCGAAACCGGCTGCGCTCCCTCGAAGCGGCCGTCGAGCAGGACCCGATGATTTATAACCGAAGCCGCTCCGACCACGAGCTCCACGAGGCGGCCAGGCTGGCCCGCGAAGCAGAGGCATTGGCCGGGCTGAAGGGAGGGTGGTCCTGATGGCCGCGCAGATCCAACCGATACTGGTCACCGTTCCGCTCAGTCCACGGCACCCCCACTCAGTGCGAACCATCGTGGGCCTGAGCGTGGCCGCGATGCTGTTCCTCGTGATGGGCGGCGGTGACCTGATTGCACTGCTTATCGCATTCGGCTTTATCGTTCAGCCCGTCCAGGCAGTCACGGACAAACTCATCCGGTGGCCGCGGCAGGACCGTGCGGACGCAGAAGCCCTTACCCGAGTGGTCCGCGAGTACTTCTACAACGCACCCGCGGTGGACGCCAAAGGCGTCCGTGAACTGGTGGCGAAGCGGCAACTGCAGGTCAACGACGACGGCGGCGGGCAGCTGCGCCTGGCGCTGACCGGGCGGCGGAAGCCTACTGCGGCGGGCAGCAGGCCGGAGGCCAGGCTGTCCTTCAAGTGTGGCGACGTGGGGCTGATGGACTTCGACCGGCTGCTGCAGAACGCCGAAAACGATCCGCCGGTCCGGCGCGCAACTGATCGGATGCGCCGTCCGGGCACCGGGGCGGCCGCCTGAAGCGGTGCCCGCACGGTGTGCCCCGGCGGTGTGTCCTGGCAGGGTGCGGGGGCGGCGGCAAGGTTTGTGCCCAGCGGCTGAGAACATAGAAGTATGCAGACACTCAGCCTCAAGGAAGCCACCGCCCTCGCAGAACAGGCAGCAGCCGTAGCCGAGGCCCATATTCCCTACGGCTCCGGGCTGGGTGCCCCCGCTTCCTTCACACTTGCCTGGCTGATGGCCTCCGCCGGGCTGGAGGGCGTGCGCGTGGCCAGCGGAAGCTCGGGCATGGGCGATCACTTCTGGGTGGAGACGGATCAGTGGCGCATCGACCCGACCCTGCGCCAGTTCGCCCGGCTGAATGGCCGCCCGCTGGTGGAACCGGTCAGCGAACCGGGCAACTTTGCCGCCGTCAAATACCACGCCGTGCCCGGTTCCCGGCAGGAGGCGGTGCGGGAGGTCTCCTACGGGTTCCGGAACGCGGCCGAGACCGAGGACTTCGTCAATGAGATGGCTGCGGCCATCCGCCTCTAGCCGGCGAATGACCCATGCCGGCGATCAGTTACTGCCCGAACTCTTCCCCGGCGAGAGTGATCAGCTCTTCCTCATTGGTCCTCACATCCACCGGGCGTTTATCGGACAGGCGCCGGTGGGATGTGTAGAACCACAGGGCAATCCGCTCATCCGGCCAGCCGGCTTGGCGGCCCATCCGGACCACATCCTTAACCGTGGGAAGCACCCGCTCAGCATTCCAGTCGAACTGGAAACCGGGGTACAGGAACTGCTCTCCCCGCTTGACCACCAGAATCCTCCCCTTCCCGGTGAGCTGGCGGGCCATCGAATTGGGGCCGCCGCCGAAGCCCAGCTGCTGGGCTATCTGGGCCACGGTGTACAGGCCGTTCTCCCGTTCCATCGACTGCCACTGCGCCTCCGGTCCCACCGCATCGACTTTCCCCGGGCTGCGGGAAGAATCAGGGCCGCGGGAAGGCACAGGATTGCTGGAAGAACCAAGCCTCGGGGAAAAGCCGGGTGCCGGCCGCGGGGGAAGGGAACTGTGTTTCTGGGGTTGTTTCCGGGTTTCGCGATCGCTCATGCCGCGCACGCTACCGCGGCGGCGGGAGCAGGGGCAGAGTAGCGACGAGATCCAAGGGTTCGACGGCGGGCCGGTCTCCGGAGCGGGGCACACCGCACGGAGTCTCCCAGCGGAACATGGAAAACTGGAAGCATGCAGCCGTTCGACAAAGTCCAGCCCATCGTCCTGCTCGTGGACAAGACTGATCCCGCCGCCCACCGCGACGCCGTGGCCGCGGCCGCCGTCGCCAGTGTCCGGGCCTACACATCCACCGAGGGCAGCGAAGCGTGGGAGAACTGGTTGTACGGCCGGTTTACGAAGACCGTCCGCCGGGCCAATCCCAGTACCTTCGGGCGGCTGGCCGCTGAAGCGCCGTCGGGGGCGGTGACGGTGGGCCGGGCGCAGGCCATCGCCTTCGAACCGGTCACCTACGACCAGATGCCCAAGAACCTCGCGAAGCTGCAGGTTTCCGGCACCCAGCTGCCGGATGACGCCCCGGTGCCCTGGCCGGGAAACGCCCCGGTGATCGTCCTGAACGCAGACCTGGACATGTCGACCGGCAAGGCCTCCGCCCAGGCAGCGCACGCGCTGCTGTCCTGGTACCTGCAGCTGGACCCGGCCGCCCGGCAGGCGTGGCAGGACGCCGGGGAACCTGCGGGAGTCTGCTTCACGGCCGGGAAGCTTTTCGCCGAGTCCGCCGCCCGCCCGGGAGCCGGACCGCTGATCGTCGACGCCGGAATGACGGAGATTGCCCCGGATACCGCGACGGCGTTCGTGGAGTCGGCTAGCTTCAGCCCGGCTGCCGGGCTGCCCGTCTGACACATAGGCCCCAGGTGCCGGCGCCATGATAGAAAGACTCGGGTGAGCGAGACCAAGGGGACACCGGCAAACACCACCGCAGGCGGCCGCACCCTGCCGATCTGGCTGGTCGGCATCGCCGTGGTTCTGGTCGCCGTCAATCTGCGGCCCGGCGCGTCCTCTATCGGACCGGTCCTCGCCGAGCTGCAGGCCGCACTGGACCTGGACGCCACCGCCGCCGGCGTGCTGACCGCGCTGCCGGGACTGACCTTTGCCATGGTGGGGGCGCTCGCCGTCGCACTTTCGCGCAAGACCGGCATCAACGGCGCCATTGTCCTGGCGCTGGGGGTGGTGGCAGCAGGCCTGCTGGCGCGGGCGCTGGCAGGCTCCGCCGTGCTCTTCCTGGTGCTTACCGTGCTCGCCTTCGCAGGCATGGCGGTGGGCAACATCCTCGTCCCCGCCTTCATCAAGCGCCACGGCGGGTCGCGCCTGGCCCTGCTGAACTCCGTGTACGGCACCACGCTGGCCCTGGGCGCCAGCCTGCCGCTGCTGCTGGGCGGCGTGCTGGCCGGCAGTGATCCGGCCGGCTGGCGGCTGAGCCTGGGGGTATGGGGCGCAGCGGCCGTGGCGGCGTTTATCCCGTGGATTCTCGTGGCGCTGCGGGCAGGCCGTGACCCGCTGGCGGCGGGCGAGCCGCGTCGGACGAAGGGCGCCCGGATGCGTTCGTCACGCACCGCCGTCGCCCTGAGCATCTTCTTCGGCGTTCAGTCCATGCACGCCTACGTCCAGTTCGGCTGGGCTGCGCAGATCTACCGCGACGCCGGACTGGAACAGGCGCACGCCGGACTGATGGCCGCGATCATTGCCGGGCTTGGTATCCCGGGCGGCCTGATCATGCCGGTGCTGGTGGCACGCTCGCCGCGCCTGCGGACCTACATTGTCGGCTTGGGTGTCTGCATGGTGGCCGGCTACAGCGGGCTGCTGCTGGCAGCGGACACGCTGCCCTGGCTCTGGGCGCTGTTCCTGGGCGTGGGCGGGTTCGCGTTCCCCACCGCGCTGGCACTGATCACCGCCCGCTCCCGGGAACCGCGGGTCACCGCGCAGCTCTCGGGCTTCATCCAGCCCGTCGGCTATTTGCTGGCCGCCATGGGGCCGTTCGCCATCGGCGCCCTGCACGATGTCTCCGGCAGTTGGACCTTGCCGCTGGCACTCCTGATTGCCTCCGCCGCCGTGATGGTCGGAGCCGGCATCCGTGCAGCCGCCCCGCGGTTCGTGGACGATGAACTGGCCGCGGTGCCGAAACGCCCGGTGATAGGTTCGTAAGGACTGGCACTACCGCTGGCACCCTGCTTAGACATGAGGAAGGCTTGCACATGAATAACCGTTTTGAGGGCAAAGTCGTCATTGTTACCGGCGCCGGATCCGGCATCGGCGAGGCCGCGGCGCGGGGCTTCGTTGCCGAAGGAGCCACCGTTGTCCTGACCGACACGGTGGCAGAGAAAATTGCCGCCACCGTCGCCGACCTGCCTGAGGGCACGGCCACGGCCGTCGTCGCCGATTCCGCCAACTGGGACGATGTCCGCAGACTGGTCGAGGACACCGTGCAGCAGCACGGGCACCTGGACGTCCTGGTAAACAACGCCGGCACGCTGGCCAACGGGCCGGTCGAAGAGACCGACGTCGAGGAATGGCACCGGGTCATCGAGACCGACCTTTCGGGCGTCTTCTACGGCACCAAGGCCGCGATACCGCACCTGATCGAATCCAAGGGCTGCATCGTCAATACCTCCTCCGTGTCCGGCATGGCAGCTGACTGGAACATGAGCGCCTACAACGCGGCCAAGGGCGGGGTAAACAACTTCACCCGCGCGGTGGCCCTGGACCACGGCAAGGACGGGGTCCGCGTGAACGCCGTGGCTCCCGGGCTGATCTGGACCGATCTGGTCGAGGACAAGAAGGACGACGAAGAGCAGAAGGCGAAGTTCGCCGAGCGGATTGCCCTGGGCCGCCCGGGCCAGCCGGACGAGGTAGCGGACGCAATCCTGTTCCTGGCCTCCGACGCCGCCCGGTTCATTACCGGTGCGATCCTGCCCGTCGACGGCGGCACCACGGCGAGCAACGGACAGCCGCAGCAGGCCTAAGGGCCGGGCCCCGCGGAAGTCAGCGCAGGTGCGAGGCGCCGTTGACGTCGATCACCGTGCCGCTGACCCACACCGGAGCCGCCGTGGCGAGCCAGGCTACGGTCGCAGCCACTTCCTCCGGCTCCGCGACCCGGTTGAACGGACTCTGCGCCCGGATGGCTGCACCGCTGGCCCCCTCCAACGCGGGGCGGCCCATCCGGGTGTCCACGAATCCCGGTGCGACGGCGGCGGAGAAGATCCCATGCGGCGCCAGCGCCACGGCAAGGGACTGGGTGAGGGAGTGCAGCCCGGCTTTGCTGGCGCCGTAGGCGGCGTTCTCCGGCTCACCGCGGTAGGCGCCGCGCGATCCCACATTCACCAGCCGCCCGCCCGCCGGACCCGCGGGCCGTTGGACCAGGTGCTCGGCCATCAGCCGGCAGAGGTTCGCCGGTGCCAACAGGTTGACGTCAATGGTCTGCCGCCATGCCTCGTGCCAATCGGCAAAAGACCCGGACAACACCGGCTGGGCCCGGAAGATGCCCGCGTTGTTCACCAGGACATCCAGGCCGCCGAGCTGATCCACGGCCTCGGCGAAGATCCGCTCGCACTCCGCGGGGGAGGACAGGTCCCCGACGACGACGGCGTGGCCCGTTCCGGGCAGCGTATCGGCAACCCGGCGGGCGGCGTCGGCGTCGTGCCCGGCGTGTACCGCCACGGTGTGGCCGGCATCCGCGAGGGCGGCTGCGATTGCTGCTCCGATGCCCCGGCCTGCGCCGGTGACCAATGTGTTTGTACTCATCGACCGAGCGTACCGGCAGGCTCTACGGTACGGCGGAACGTGATGCTTCCAGGGCGCGGATCAGGGTGGCGGCATCGTAGGGGCCGTGGTGCCTGCGGCGCCCGATGAAGAAAGTGGGAGTTCCGTGCAGGTCCATTGACTCGGCGTCCAGGGCATCGTCCAGCACGCGGTTGCTGACCTCTGCCGAGCGCAGGTCCGCTTCGAACCGGTCCATGTCCAGGCCCAGGCTCTCCGCTGCGCCCAGCAGGTCTTCGGGGAGCAGATTGTCCTGGTGCTCGAAAAGGTGCGCGCTGTATTCCCGGAAGCGCCCCTGCCGGTCCGCGGCCTCTGCTGCCTCGGCGGCCGCAACGGCATTGGGATGGACCCGGGACAGCGGCAGATGGCGCCAGACATAGCGCAGCTCGGCACCGAAATGCCCGCGCACTTCCATGATGGTCCCCGTGGCCCGGCTGCAGAACGGGCACTCATAGTCCCCGTATTCCACAAGGGTCAACGGAGCATCTGCGGGGCCCACCACATGGTCCCGTGCCGGATCCACCGGCCGGGCCAGCACCTCACCCGGGGGAACGGCAGGGCGCCGTCCCTCCATGGCCCGGAAAATGATGGTTCCCGCCGCGAACGCCAGAAGTGATCCGGCCAGGACCGCCACCCGCGCTTCGTTCTGCACCGCGGGGTCTTCGATGGCGAGGCCGATGATGAACAGGGAGATGGTGAATCCGATGCCGGACAGGGCGGCGCCGCCGGCGATGCGGCCCAGCGTCAGGCCGGGGCCGAACTCGCCGATCCGCAGCCGTTGCAGCACTGCCGCAGCACCGAAGATGCCGATGAACTTTCCCAGTACCAGGCCGCAGACAATGCCCCAGGCGAGCGGAGAACGCAGGGCTAGTTCCAATGTTGGCCCGTCCAACCGCACTCCGGCGTTGGCAAGGGCGAATACGGGCAGGATCAGGTAATCCACGTACGGGGTGTAGGCACTGTGCAGGCGTTCGTTGATGGAGAGGGACTCCCGCACGCTGTGCACCGCTGCCCGGGCGTACCGGGAATTGGGGGACTGACGGAAGACACGGGTCTGCTCCAACGCATGCTCCACGTCCCTCCGGGCGGGCGGAAACACGGGGACCAGCAGGGCAATGCCGACGCCGGCCAGGGTCGGATGCACGCCCGAGGCGTAAAAGGCCAGCCAGACCAGCACCGCCAGCACCGCGTACACGGCGCCGCGGCCGTACGGCAGGTACCGGGTCAGTGCGACGGCAGCCAGCCCGACGAAGGCCAGCAGCAACGGCACGGGTTCCAGATGGTCGGTGTAGACCAGGGCAATGATGCTGAGCGCGGCAACGTCGTCGACCACTGCGAGGGTCAGCAGGAAGATCCGCAGCCTGCCGGGAACCCGAGGTCCTGCGACGGCCAGCGCGCCCAGCAGGAACGCGGTGTCGGTGGAGATGACTACGCCCCACGCACCTGCATTCTCCGTGCCGGACGTGAACAGCAGGAAGACTCCGGCGGGCACGGCAATCCCCGCGGCCGCGGCGACCACCGGAATCACCGCCCGGGACCGGTTGGTCAACTCCCCGAGGGCAAACTCCCGCCGCACCTCAAGTCCCACAACGAAAAAGAACACGGCCATGAGTGCATCGTTGACCAGCTCCCGCGTGGTCAGCTCCAGATCCATGCTGCCGGCGCGCACCTCGACGGTGGATTCCCAGAACTCCTCGTAGGAGGCGGCAAACGGTGCATTGGCCCAAAGCACCGCCAGAATGGTTGCCAGCAGCAGCAGAGCGGCAGGACGCTTTTCCGCGCCGCCCCTGCCGGTGGCAGCGGTGGTGGCAATGCGGTGCGGGCGGGCCGGCATGGCTACACCTGGGCGGGTACCGGCTGCACCAGCTTGCTGCGCAGGCGGCCGATCAGATCGGACGTGAGGCCGCCGGAACGAAGCACCGCGGCAGCGCCGCCTGCCCTGCCGTCAAGGGTTGCCAGCATGGACCGCATCGCAGCCGGGTGGGCGGCCAGCACGGGATGATCTGCAGGGATGTCATAACCGCCGCTGAGCTCAGCAAGTCCCAGCCGTCGGTAGACCTCCGGGAGCCGGGCCTGGGTCCGGGCGTAGTCCTCGACGACGGCCTCCGGCTCCGCACCCAGCACGGTCAGCAGCGCTGCGGCGAACAGGCCCGTTCGGTCCTTGCCTGCGGCACAGTGGAACAGGACAGCACCGGGGGAGTCGGCCACAGCCTGCAGCCCCCGCACCAGGGCCTCTTTCCGGGAGACGAAAGTCTTCGCGTACCACTGGCCCACCTGCGCCGGGGAACGGACCGACTTCAGGAGTTGCCCCGCCAGTTCAGGCGGGGCGTCCATGGAATCGGTCAGGGGCAGGGCCAGATACTGCACCGGGTGGTCTGCGGACGGACCGCGTCCGGTGCGTTCCGCTTCGTCGGCCGAGCGCAGATCAATGATGGTGCGCAGGCCCGCCTCCACGAGTTCGGCTACCTGCTCCGCGGTGGTGGTCGCGACGTCGTCGGCCCTGAGCACCAGGCCCGCCCGGATCTTCCCCCCGTCCACTGGAATTCCGCCCAGGTCCCGCAGGTTCGCCAGCGGCGTCGGGGCAGGAATGATGGGTTTCGGCATGACAGGTTTCCTCCCGGGTGCCATCCGCCGGGCACGGCCGGCGGCGCTTGTGGCCACCATCTTAGGCACGATCGGCTGCGTGTGCCTCGACACCCGACTATGAGGCACGGCTCACAGGGCGATAGGGTGAATTCGATCTCGTTCTCTGAAAGGCCTCTCCATGCACCGTCGCATTTCCCATCCCGGACTCCAGAAACTCGTTATGACCGCCGAACAGGCAGCGGCCATGATTCGCCCGGGAATGACCGTGGCGATGAGCGGTTTTACCGGCGCAGGCTATCCCAAGGCCGTTCCGCAGGCGCTCGCAGTCCAGATGGAAGCCGCGCACGCAAAGGGCGAAGACTTCCAGATCAAGGTCCTCACCGGCGCCTCGACGGCCCCGGAACTCGACGGAGTGCTGGCCAAGGCAGACGGCATGGAACTGCGCCTGCCCTACCAGTCCGATCCCACGCTTCGGAAGCGGATCAACGACGGGGAACTCGAGTACATCGACATCCACCTCGGGCACGTGGCCCAGTACACCTGGTTCGGTTTCTACGGGCATGTGGACCTGGCCGTGATCGAGGTAGTCGGCATCAACGAGGACGGCAGCCTCATCCCGTCCTCCTCCGTGGGCAACAACAAAACATGGATTGAGCAGGCAGACAAGGTCATCATCGAGGTGAACCGCCAGCAGCCGGAGGCCATGGACGGCATGCATGACGTCTACTACGGGACCGCACTGCCCCCGCACCGCAAGCCCATCATGCTGGTGAATCCGGATGACCGCATCGGGGAGCCCTACCTGCGCCTGGACCCGGAGAAGGTCATTGCCGTCGTCGAAACCGACGCACCGGACCGCATGACTCCGTTTGCAGCCCCGGACGAAACCTCGCAGCAGATCGCCGGGCACCTGCTGGACTTCTTCGAGTCCGAAATCAAGGCCGGCCGCCTGACCAACAAGCTCCTGCCGCTGCAGTCCGGGGTGGGCAACATCGCCAACGCCGTGCTCGCCGGGCTCTCCACCGCCGGGTACACCGGGCTCACGGCCTACACCGAGGTGATCCAGGACGGCATGCTGCACCTGATCCGGGACGGGGTGATCCGGGTGGCCTCCGCGACGTCGTTCTCGCTCAGCCCGGCCGGCATCGAGGAATTCAACTCCAACATCGACTTCTACCGCAAGCGCATCATCCTGCGGACCCAGGAGATCTCCAACCACCCCGAGCTGATCCGCCGGCTGGGCTGCATTGCCATGAACGGCATGATCGAAGCCGATATCTACGGCAACGTGAACTCCACCCACGTTGCCGGTACGGCCATGATGAACGGCATCGGCGGCTCCGGGGACTTTGCCCGCAACGGCTTCCTCTCCGCCTTTATGTCCCCGAGCACGGCCAAGGGCGGGAAGATTTCCGGGATCGTGCCCATGGCGGCCCATGTGGATCACACCGAACACGACACCATGCTCATCATCACCGAGCGGGGTCTGGCGGATCTGCGCGGCCTTTCCCCCAAGCAGCGCGCCCGCGTCATCATCGAGAAGTGCGCGCACCCGGACTTCCAGCCGCTGCTGCAGGACTACTTCGAGCGCGCCAGCCGGGACAGCCTCGGCAAGCACACCCCGCATCTGCTGGACGAGTCCCTGTCCTTCCACCAGCGGTTCGTGGAAACGGGTACCAGCCTGCCGCAGCCCGCGGTTCCCTAGGCGCGAAGCCGGGGGGCCGGCCTAGCTCCCGCGCAGCCGGTCCAGCTCGCGGCGGTCCTTCTTGGTGGGCCGGCCGGCGCCCCGGTCCCGCACCGGAATACCCAGTGCCGGAGCTGCCGGGCGGGCCGGCGTGGTGTCCGTGAAGCAGTGCGATGCCGCCTCGGCACCCACCCGTTTATTGATCAGCTGCCGTACCTCGAGGATCCGTTCGAAGCCGGGCTGCCGGATCCGGACGGTGTCCCCGGGCTGCACCGGCTGCGCTGCCTTGGCCGGATTGCCGTTCAACCGGACATGGCCGGCGCGGCACGCTGCGGTGGCCGCGGACCGGGTTTTATAGGCGCGGACCGCCCACAGCCAGGCATCCACCCGGACGGTTTTGGAAGTGCTCGCTGGAATGCTCATGGGAGTTTAGAGTCTAGCGAAGTCCGCGCAGCCGGGCGGCGTCGTCCAACGCCTGCTGCTGCTCCGGGCTCACCAGGGACCCGACGACGACGGCGTCCGCGCCCACTGCCCGTGATGCTGCATCCGGTGCGGCGGCAAGCAGGCCGCGCACCTCGGCGGGGGTGTAGGGGACCGGAACCCGGGTATGCGCCACGGAGTGGCAGGTGGGACAGAGCGGCACCAGATCCGAGGCCGGATCCAATGCGTAGTCGGCGGGCAGGTCCGTGCCCGGCACCAGATGATGCACCTGCATCAGCGCTTCCGTCCCCGGACCGTACCGCTGTGCGGGGACCAGCCCGCAGGCCGCACAGCTATTGCCGTGGAAGGCCAGGCACAGCCGGCGGGCCTCGGCGTTATGCTCGTAGGCATTGACGCGCTGCAGGCCCAGTGCTTCGGCGGCAATGGTGCCCGGCGGAGGACTCAGCGGATCCGGGCCGGCGCCGAGGAATCCCGACCACAGCCGCCGCAGTGCCGGCACGGAAGCTGACGGTACGGAAGCGGCACCGTCGACCCGGGGCAGGTTGGGCACATCTTCCTCGAGGAGCGACGCCGGTACTTGCTCACCAAGGGGCAGCAGCCGGTCGAAGTCCACCGTCACGGCGTCCGCTGTGTCCCCTGATCCGGACGGCACAACTACGCCGTGGCCCACCAGCCCCCGCTGCCCCCGGCTACTGCCGCGCAGTACGAGCCATACCTCGGTTCCAGCAACCTGCGGGAAGCCGGCCATCGGGGGCATGCTCCGGCGGAAGGTCCCGCCGTCGTTCACCGCCGCTACTGCCGGACCGTAACCGCCGGGCCAGGGATCCGGGAGGTCCGGATTCCATTCGAATAGGACTGATGCCACCGGTTAGCGGGGCTGGTAGGTGAGGCAGTCAGCGAGTTCCGCGCCGGGACCCACCCGTACATCACGGGCGTCGCACATGAGGTGGTCATTGAACCGGCACTCATTGCGCTGGCACGCACCTACCTGGGCGAGGACCTTGGGCAGGCCGCCGGTGGCCGATGTGTCGATGAAGGTGGCGCAGCTGGCGTGATCGGGTGAGCCGCCCACCGTGATCGCGTAGGCGGTGCATCCCTCATGGTTGAAGTCGCAGCTGGATACGGTGCAGTCCTGCACCTGGGCAACGTGGTCGGTCATGGTTCCTCCAAAAGGCGGTCATTCGTTCCGTGCCTGGCTTCGAACGTACCACCGCGGTGCCGGAATAATTAGCGCGAATTTCCCTGCCTTATTTGACCGGTTTGGCCGGTGCCGTCCGGTTGGGTAGAACGGAGGGATGACCGCAATGCAGGCCCCGGGCGCCGCCGACGAATTCCAGCTCGCAGCGCAAGCGCAGGGCCTGGCCCTGGATGCCGCCCAGCTGGCCGTCCTTCCGGCGCTTGCCGCGGCTGCCGCGGCGGCCCGATCCGCCGAACCCGTGCCGGACAATACCTCCGTCTACCTCTGGGGCCCGCCGGGGCGGGGGAAGACCTGGCTGCTGGACACGTTGTTCGATTCCGTGGATATTCCGGAGAAACGGCGGCTGCATTTTCATGACTTCTTCCGGGAACTGCACGCACTCGTTTTCGCCGGTTACGGAAACCCCGGCTACCGGCAGGATTCGGCCTTCGCTGCGGCCCTGGACCAAATGCTGGGCCGGGTACGGCTGCTGTGCTTTGACGAATTCCATGTGAAGGACCCGGCAGATGCAGCCTTTATTACCCGGCTGCTCCGCACCGTGCTGGACCGCGGCATCGTGTTGGTGGCGACGTCCAACTATGCGCCGCAGGAGCTGCTTCCGGATGAGATGTTCCACCATCTCTTCGAACCCGGCATTGCCCTGATTGCCGGACACCTGCAGGTCCTGGAGCTGGACGGGGACACCGATTACCGGGCCGTTGCAGGGCCCCGGAGCGCGTCGGGTTTCGCCGCCGGGTATCACCTGCGCAGTGACGACGACGTGCTGCTGGCCTCGGCCGGGCTGATCCCGCCCGGCGCAGCGGAAGCGCTGCAGCTGACCCCGGGCACCCGGACGCTGGATGCGCTGCGGGCGGACGGCGGGCAGCTGTGGTTCGATTTCGAGGACCTGTGCCATGCGCAGTCGGCCACCTCCGATTACCTGCACCTGGCGCAGACGCACCGGCACTGGGTAATCAGCGGCGTGCCCCCGACCGGGGGATCGAATCCCTACGGCTGGCAGCGCTTCGGCAACGTCGTGGATGTGCTCTACGACGCCGGCTGCCGCCTGGACGTCATCGGGATGCCGGATTACGACGGCGTGTTCCCCGGGATAGCCCATCCCACCGATCTGGCGCGGATCCGCAGCCGGTTCGGGATGCTGCGGCAGCTGCCCGGACACGGAAGCTAGTTACGGCGTCCCGCCGTCGGAAAGGTCCCGGGCGTCGGCGAGCTTCTGCCGGGCCTTTTCCGCCGTGCGCCGGGCGGCACGGGCCGCGCGCCGGGCGTTGTCCCGCTCGCGTTCCAGCTTCCCGGAGCGCCGGTCCACGGTTGCGACCTCCCGCTCAAGCTGCCTGATCCGCTCCCGCAGTTCGTCGATTTCATCCGTGAGCTCGTCCCGGCGGCAGGCGGACTCATCCACTTCCCGCTGGGCCGTGTCCAGTGCTTCCTGCGCCCGGCGTTCGGCGCCTGCCGCTTCCTCCAGGTCCGTCTCCGCCTTCCGGACCGCCCGCCGTGCCTCGGCCTGCCGCCGTCGTACTGCGGCGGTGTCCGAGCTCCCGCCCTTGTCCTTCGCAGTCCCGGCCCGGTCCGCAGCCGACCCGGACCCCGCCCTGCCCCCGGCGCCGTGGGAGATCGAGTCCGGGTCGGCAACGGCACCGTCCAGGTCCACCTCTTCCCACCCGCTGGCGGCGAGGGAACGGACCAGCTGGCCGCTGGCCACGGCGTCGGCCGCCGAGGGGTCGGTCATCGCGGCCCAGAGCGTTTGTTCGGCTTCAGCCGCCAACGATTCGCTCACCGGGTGGTCCAGTTCGGAGGCCAGGTCCCGGGCCTGGCGGACAATCGCGCGGAGCAGGCGCTGGCGTTCGGTGCTTAAGCGGCGCAGCTGCTTCTGGTCCAGGTCCTCCTGGGCTTCGCGCAGCGCTGCTCCCAGCTCCAGCACCTGGTCCAGGTCCTCCCGCCGCTGGTGCGCCAGCAGATTCACGAGCCAGGCCGCCGTCGAGGGTTTTGGCAGCGCCTTGATGCGTTTGGCGAGTTCTTTGTCCCCGGCCCGCCCGGCGTCGGCGGCGCGGGCGTTGCGGGCAGCGGTGAATTCAGCCGGCAGCAGCGCGTAGAGCTCGACGACGGCAGCACCGAGCGGCGGCGGGGAGTGCGGATCCGCACTGCTCACCCGAAGACACCAAACCGGCCCAGCGCCACCACCAGCGAAAGCACCATCAGAATGACGCCCAGGGCAATCCGGTTGCGTTCACCGCGCCTCGCGTGGACCAGGACCGCCAGCGCCATCAGGAGGGTCAGTGCAGAGGCAGCTATCGGCGTCAGTACGGGCAGGACACCGGTCGCCTCGGGGATAACCAGCCCGGCGGCTCCAAGGACTTCGAGGACGCCGATCAGTTTCACGGTGGCGGGGGAGAAGTCCTCGGGCCAGCGAAGGTTTTCCCGAAGGCGTGCATAGCCCTGGAAGATCTTTACGAAGCCGACTCCGGCAAATAGAAGTGCCAACAGCAGTTGAACAAGCCACAAGACCAGAGACAGCATGGGTACCTAAGCGACTTTCTGTATACGGGCAGGAGTCAGCACATACAACACGGTGGAACCATTGGAACCAGTGGAACCATCACAACCCAAGCATGGTCTGCCGTCCGGGAACTGCGCAATAACGGGCGTGGCGCAGCGCAGGTCGCTCAGAACCCGGCCACGGGACGGGGACGGTAGTACTCCTCGAGCGCGCTGAATTCCTCTTCGGTGAGCTGGATGTCCAAGGCCTGGATGTTCTCATCCAAGTGGGAAGCGGCCGTGGCGCCGATGAACGGAGCCGTGACCACCGGGTTGGCCAGGACCCAGGCCAGGGCGACCTGCGCCCGGGTGGCGCCGAGTCCCTCGGCTACGTTCCCCACTGCATCGGTGATGCTGCGGTCCACTTCCTCGTTGCCCCGATAGAGCATTTGGCCTTGCTCGTCGTAGTCCTGCCGGGCCGTCCTCGTCCCCCAGGGGCGGGCCAGGCGCCCGCGCGCGAGCGGCGAATAGGGCAGTGCCCCGATGCCGCGGTCCGCGCACAGCGGGTACATCTCCCGTTCCTCTTCGCGGTAGAGGAGGTTGTAGTGGTCCTGCATGGTGATGAACTGCGCCCAGCCGTGCTGCTCCTGCAGGAAGAGGGCTTTCGAGAACTGCCAGGCGTGCATGCTCGAGGCGCCCAGGTAGCGGACCTTGCCGTCCCGGACCAGCTGGTCGAGGGTCCCAAGTGTTTCTTCCAGCGGCGTGGTGCCGTCCCAGCGGTGCACCTGGTAAAGGTCGATATAGTCCGTGCCCAGGCGCCGCAGGCTCTGCTCCACCTGCCACAGGATGTGTTTGCGGGACAATCCCCATCCATTGGGGCCCGGCCCCATTTCGCCGTGGACCTTGCTGGCGATCACCACCTCTTCCCGCCGGCAGAATTCCGCGACGGCAGCTCCGAGGATTTCCTCGCTGTGGCCGGCGGAATACACGTTGGCGGTGTCGAAGAAATTGATGCCCAGCTCCACTGCGTGCCGCAGCAGGGACTTGGCCTCCTCCTCGCGGATGGTCCATCCGTGCGCGCCGCGGTCCGGATCGCCGAATGCCAGGCAGCCCAGCCCAAGAGCCGAGACAGTTGCCCCTGACTTGCCGAGCTTGGCGTATGTCATCGAGTTCATCCGCTGGCCTCCGCTGCTGCAGTGCCGGTTCATTACCGCACGATGCTACCGGGATGCGCCCCGGCTCCGGTAGGGAGGAGGCCCAAGGACTCCCGGCAGCGGCCATTGCGGTCCTATACTGGCGCACATGGCCGCCGGAACAGGTACCGCAAGCCGCTTCTTGGTGCATGTTGCATTGGTGCTGCCGCCGCTGCATGAGCTGGCGGGTGTCGCCAAAGTGGCACAGCCCCGGGAAGGTCGGCGCACGGAGGTCCGGTATGACACTTCGGACGGTTCCCTCCACAGGCACCGGTTCAGCCTCTCCCGGCATACCGACGACGACGGCGGCACGCGCTGGGAGCGCAGCGCCCCCTCTCTGGAGCCTGCTGTCCGGTCCAGCAACACTGCCGAACCCGAAGCAGGGATTCCGACGGAACTGGTGGAGGATGTCCAAGCCGTGGTTCGGGGCCGGGAACTTGCGCCTGTGCAGACCCTGGTCACGCGCTACCTGGAGTACGACCTGCTGGACAGTGCGGGCACGGTGCTTGCCCGGGTCACCGATGAAAGCACCAGGACAAACGACGTTGAAGCGGAGCCCGGCGGACCGGGCCGGCGGGTCTGGACCATTTCTTCCGACCACAATGCGCTGGGCACGGAGGCGGGAACCATGTTCCTCGCTGCCGGTGCCGTGCCGGCGGGCCCGGAGGCAGGTGGGGGACGGGACGCGGTCCGGCACCCGGAGAGGGCCGGCGCGGGCACCGGGGGAGCGCCGGATGGAACAGACGCCGACCTCCTGGACGCCGGCAGCCCGGTGGCGCTGCTGCTGCTGGAGTATCTGCGCGAACAGTTCGAGGAGTTGCTGCGCCACGATCCACGCGTACGGCGGGGAGACACTGACGGGATCCATAAGATGAGGGTTGCCACCAGGCGGCTGCGCTCGGCACTCTCCAGCTACCGCAGCACCATGGACCCCGAGCCGGGGCGCTCGCTGCGCGGGGAACTGCGGTGGATCGCCCGGGTGTTGGGGGAGGCCCGGGATGCGCAGGTGATGCGGCACCGGCTCCAGGAACTGATTGCATCTGAACCCGCTGACCTGGTGATGGGGCCGGTTGCCGCCCGCGTGGATGAGGAACTGCTCCATGACTATCGGCAGGCCTACGGGCACGTCCGCGAAGCACTGCACTCCCAGCGGTACTTCCAGGCATTGGACGGACTCGAAGCGCTGCTGGACCGCCCGTTCTGGACGGAAACAGCGAGGAAGCCGGCCGGTCCGGCCGCTGCCCGCATCGTCCGGCGGGACCGGAAAAGGCTGCACCGCCGGGTACGGGCCACACGGACATTGGCGGGCGAAGACTACGCGGAAGCGCTCCATGACGCGCGCAAGGATGCAAAACAGCTCCGCTACGCAGCCGAGGTCTGGGCACCCGTCCAGCCGAAGGAAGCGAAGGAAATGGTGGACGCCGCCGAGCATGTGCAGAAAGTCCTCGGTGAGTACCAGGACAGCGTGGTGACGCAGGCCTATCTGCGGCGGATGGGGGCAACAGCGTTGGCCGCCGGTGAGAACGGCTTTACCTACGGGCGGCTGCACGCCTTGGAACAGGCCTCTGCCCAATCGGCCCGGGAGCGCTTTGCCCGTGCGTGGAAAGGCTTCCCGTCCAGCCCCTGAGGGAGTGAATCGAATGGAATCGCCCTGGGCACCGCTGCGCCGGCGGATGTTCCTCATTCTGTGGCTTGCCCAGTTGGGATCCAATATCGGCACCTGGATGCAGACCGTCGGGGCCCAGTGGTTCCTGGTGGAATCCAGCAAAAACCCCGCCCTTGTATCCCTGGTCCAGACTGCCAACCTCGCACCTTCCCTTCTGCTGGGCCTTATTGCAGGGGTCCTGGCGGACGCCTTCAACCGGCGCCGGCTGATCCTGGGCGCCAACATCTTCGCCGCCGGCGCTGCCACCGTGCTGACGGTCGTGGCCGCGATGGGCCTGCTGGACCCGGATTCGCTGTTGCTCTACACCTTCCTCATCGGCTGCGGCATGGCGCTGAGCGCCCCCGCCTGGCAGGCCATCACCCCTGCACTGGTGCCCCGGGAAGAGATCCAGGCGGCTGCGGCGCTCGGCAGCGTGGCGATGAACACGGCCCGTGCCGTTGGTCCCGCGATTGCCGGTCTGCTGGTGGCCCTGACCGGTCCAGCCTTTGTGTTCGGCTTGAACGCACTGTCCTTCGTGGGCACGGCCATTGCCATCTACAGTTGGCGGGCTCCCCAGCGGGATCCCGTCGAACGGGAACACGTGGGGGAGGCGCTCGCCGCAGGTATCCGCTACATCCGTGCTGCACCGCTCATCCGCCGGATTCTCCTGCGGTCCGGTCTGTTCATTTTCCCCGCCAGCGCCCTCTATGCGCTGCTGCCTGTTGCCGCCAACGGCCATCTCGGCCTGGGGTCGGCAGGATACGGGCTGCTCCTCGGGGCGCTGGGTATCGGTGCCGTGCTGGGTGTCCTGTTCCTGCCGCGGCTCCGGACCGTCCTGAAGGACAACACACTGCTGGGCATCAGTGCCGTGGTCTTCGCGGCCGGGGCCTTCGCCTCGGGCTACCTGCCCGCGTGGGCCGTTGCCGTGCTGTTGGTCTTCGCGGGGTTCGCCTGGATCTCCACGTTCTCCACCTTGAACGCCGCAATGCAACTGACCCTGCCCGAATGGGTGCGTGCCCGCGGCCTGTCTGTGTATCTGATGGTCGCCTCCGGCACGCAGGCCGTGGGCGCCGTTTTCTGGGGATCGGGTGCCACCGGAGCCGGCTACGCTCCTACCCTGGCTTTTGCCGCCGGCGTGCTGTTGTTGGCCGGGGCCAGCGTCCTGGTGCTTCCGTTGCTGCCGGGCACCGGACGCCTGGACCGCAGCGTAGCCGGCACGGAACTGCAGCTTCCTGCCGGCCAGGAACCGGATCCCGGCGCCGGACCGGTGACGGTCCTGATCTCCTATGAGGTGCCTGCGGACCTCAATGACGAGTTCGTGGCGGCTATGCAGTCGGTCCGGCTGTCGCGCATGCGCACCGGCGCCACGGACTGGGAGCTGGTGCACTCGGTCACTGACCAGGACCAGTTCCGGGAGATCTACGATGTGCCCACCTGGCGGGAGTACCTGCGGCAGGAACAGACGCGGACCACGGGGGAGGACCGCCGGATCATCCAGGCTGCATGGGACCTGGCCGAAGTGGAACCGCGGGTCCGCTGGTTCCTTCCTGCGTCCACTTGAGCGTTCGGCCCGGCGGCAGTGCAACGGATAGACTGGGACCCGGTTCGAAGGCCGTTTCCGCGGCGGGCCGGCGCGTTGGTAACGATGCGCTGAAAACGATGCAGTGAACAAACCATTAGTTGAGGTATTTTGCGAGATTTTAGTGCACGCCTGGCCACTGCCGAGGAGATCGCCAACTGGGACAAGCACGTGCTGGCCAACCCCGGCGGCGGCAATGTCCTTCAGTCAGCGTCCTTCGCGGAAGTGAAGTCCCACCACGGCTGGAATCCCGTCTACCTGGCCTTCACCGGACCCGATTACGTGACCTACACATTGGCGATCGAGAAGAAGGTCCCGGCCCTCGGCAGCCTCTGGTACCTCATCAAGGGTCCCGACGTCGCCGCGCCCGAAGATGTGCCGCTGGTGGTGAACGCGCTGGCAGGGTTCATCAAGGAGACCCGCCGCAAGGTTTTCGCGATCAAGGTTGAGCCGGACATCGTGGACAGCGAAGAGGTCCAGGCCCTGTTCACGGGTGCCGGATTCATCAAGACCTTCAACCTGCAGCCCAACGACTCCACTGCCCTGCTGGACACTACGCCGGACGAGGAGCAGCTGCTCAAGAACCTCTCCTCCCGGGGCCGGAACGCGGTCCGCCGGGCGATCCGCGAAGGCGCGGATGTCCGCCGGGTCGAGCCGACCGAAGAGAACATGCGGATCATGTACCGCCTGATGGCCCACATCGAGGACCGCTCTGCGGCGCGGCTGCGCTCCTACGAGTACTACCACCGGTTCTGGTCCAACTTCGTTGCTGCCGGGCAGGGACGCTTCTACTTCGCATTCGAGGACGGGGAACCCACTGTGGGTGCCTTCGTGATTGCCTACGGCAACAAGGGCACCTACAAGGACGGCGGGTCCAAGCCGCGGCGCTCCCAGTACGGGGATTCGCACCTGGTCCAGTGGACCGCGATCACCGAACTCAAGAAGGAGTGCGGCATTGTCCAGTACGACTTCTGCGGCACACCGCCGAGCAACCAGCTCAAGGACAAGAGCCACCCGCATCACGGGCTGGGTCTGTTCAAGACCAGTTTCTCCAAGACGGTCACGGATTTCGTCGGTTGCTACGACTTCATTGTGGATCCGATCCGCTATCGCATCTGGAACACCATCGGCGAACGCGTGGCGCGGCAGATTTACTGGCGCCGCCACCAGCAGCCGTTCTACTAAGCAGCAGTTCCACCAGGCAATAACCCGGGCGGGTCCCGGAACAGGCGAAAGGGTGAATCCTTGGAGAACACAGCCGATCCGGGTGGGCGCAAGCCCGGATCGAATCCGGATTCGGCACTGAATCCGGACCCGGTTGCGGGGCCCATTCCGTTGATCAGCATGCCGGTGCGCCGGCGGGCGGAGCCAGCAAAGGCGCAGCCGGAGAGCCCTGAACCCGGGAAGGTGCGGCCGGGGAACCCTCAGCCCGGCAGCGCCCAGGCAGGGAAGCCACAGGCCCAGAGGGCAAAGTCCGGCAAGGGACCCCGGCCGGGGCAAGGCGCGGCCGGGCGGCCTTCGCGGCAGGCTGCCAAGACGCCGGCCCCGCCGTCGAAGGCTCCGGGGCAGCCGGCCACCGGCATGGACATGCCCACCGCTGCCCTGCGCAGCACCCGGCCCAAGCCGCCTCCTCCCACCACGTCGGTAATCCGCCCGGGTGGCTCCAAGGTGCTTCGGCCGCCGACGGGCCGCATGCGGACGACGGCCGACCCGCGCGAGAAACGGCCTGCGCGTACGCGCAAAACCGTTCCACCGGGAACGGTGCCGCTGGCCTCCACCGCCGTCCGCGCCGACCGCTCATCCGCTGCGGCGCGGCGCATGCTGCGCAAGCTGGTCCAAGGGGAGAATCCGCCCACCCAGGCCATGTCCATTGTGGAACGGCTGGCCGGCAGCCCCTATGCCAATCCGCTCGTGCGCACCGCCGGGCCGGACGCGAATGCCCGCAAGACCCTGGACCTGGCCCTCGGCATGGCCGAATCCATGTTCCGCTACGGTGCCGGCGCGCTGGAGGTGGAAACCGCCATCATTGCCGTAACCGCCGCATTCGGGCTGGAAAGCATCGAAGTGGACATCACCAACCAGTCGGTGCTGCTCAACTACTCTCCGAAGGACCAGACCCCCATCACGGTGATGCGCGTGGTCCGTTCCTGGACGAACAACTATGCCGGGCTTGGCCTGGTCCACCAGCTGGTCACCGACATCATCGACGGCGGGCTCTCCCGCGCCGAGGCGGCCAACCGGCTCAACGAGATCACGCACCAGCCCAAGCCTTTCCCGCGCTGGGCCGTGACGGTATCCGCCGGGGTGTTCGCAGCCGCCATCGTCGGGTTTATCGGCGGCGGCCCGCTCGCGTCACTGGTGGGATTCGCCGGAACGGTGATGGTCAGCCTGCTCCAGCGCGTGCTGGGCAGGTGGCGGGTCCCGGACTTCTTCACGACGGCGGCCAGCGGCTTTGTGGTCACGGCCATGGCCATGCTGTTCTGGTCCATGGAGGTGCCCATTTCCCCGGGCATCGTCGTTGCCGGCGGCATCCTGGTTATGCTGCCCACCGGCCGTCTGGTCTCGGCCGTGCAGGATGCGATCAACGGATTCCCGGTCACGGCGTCCGGCCGGTTCCTGTCCGCGTTCCTGACCTTCGGCGCACTGGTGGCCGGCATCGCCGTCGCGCTCGTCCTGGGTGCCCTGATGGGAATGGGCCGGCTGAACGTTACCGATGTGGCCTCGTCACAGTATTCCTTCGCCGTGACCCTGCTGCTGCTGGCTATTGCGCTGGGAGCCATCTGCATTGTCGAACAGTCCCCGCGCCGGCTGGTGTTGCCCACGGTGCTGATCGGCACTGCCGGTTTCCTGGTCTACCAGCTGGTGGAGGCAGGCGGCATGGGGCCGCGCCTTACCCCGGCGGTGGCCGCCATCTTCATCGGCATGGTGGCCCGCATTGTCGCCCTGCGGATGGGTGCCCCGCAGCTGATCGTGGCGGTGCCGGCCGTTCTGTTCCTGTTCCCGGGGCTGGCGATCTTCCGGTCCATGTACGGCCTGAGCATCGGTACCGACGAGATGTACCAGGGTGTGGTGGGCCTGTTTGACGCGCTCACCGTCATTCTGGCCATCTCCGGCGGCGTGGTGCTCGGCGATAACCTGGGCCGGCCCTTCACCCGCAACCTCAACGGCAACGACCGGCGTAACCGGCGGCGTTAGCAGCACCAAAATAGACAAGAGCCCGGCCCGCTGCTGCAGCGGGCCGGGCTCCTTGCTGTCCGGGCTAGAGAATCTTGCCGACCGGCGTGCGCTTTTCGGCCTGGAAGACGTCTTCGGTGCGTCCCGCAGCCCAGTAGCCGGAAAGGGAGACCTGCCTGCGCTCCAGTCCCCGGTGGCTGAACATGACATCGCGCAGGGACTTCATTGCCTCCCGCTCGCCGTGTGCAAAGACCTGCACGGTTCCATCCCGCCAAGGCGTCGCCGAAACGGCGTCGGTCAACATCCGGCTGCGCCCCGCGGGGACGTCCCCGCGGTACAGCCAGGTCAGCTCCACTCCCGCAGGCTTCGGCACCGGCTGGCGGTCGGCGGGGCCGGCGACTTCGATGAATGCCTGCCCGACGGCGTCCTGCGGCAGCGCGCGGAGCACGGTGGCAGCTGCGGGGAGGGCTGACTCGTCGACAGCCAGCAGGTACCAGTCGGCGCCGGGATCGGGGTTGAAGGCGCCCCCGGGGCCGGAGAAGGTCAAGGGTTCCCCCGGCTCTGCCGAGGCCGCCCACGGCCCGGCCAGGCCTTCATCTCCGTGGACAACGAAGTCGATACTGATTTCGCGTGCTTCAAGATCCACGTCCCGGACCGTGTAGGTGCGGGACACCGGCCAGTGCTCCCGTTCGCTCCGCGCCCGAATGGTGTCCAGGTCCTCGGTACCGTCAATCGGGCGGCCCTGCGGGCCAAACCAGATCTTGCAGTAGGCATCGGCGCAGCTGTTGGGCTGGAACTTGTCGAAACCGGGTCCGCCGGCAACCACCCGGACCATATGCTCACTGATCTGCTCGCGGCGGAGAACCTCAAGGGTCAGCAGGGGGCGCTGGCGGCGGGGAGCTGGAGACTCCGGCTCCTGCGGGCGCGGGGAAGTCATTGGTTCGGGCATGGGTGTCTCCTAGGAAAGGGCCTGTAACTACCGTATCGCGCCGCCCTTACCGCTCCCCGCGAAGCCGCCAGTCCACGGGGTCGGCGCCCTGCTGCGCCAGCAGTTCGTTAACCCGGCTGAACGGTCGGGAACCGAAGAACCCGCGCGAGGCCGACAGGGGACTGGGGTGCGCGGATTCGACGGTCGGCGCACCGCCGAGGAACGGGACAATGCCCTGGGCATCGCGTCCCCAAAGGACGGCAACCAGGGGAACGCGCGTGCCGTCCGGGCGGCGGCGGGCAGCCAGTGCGCGCACGGCGAGCTCAGTGATTTCCTCCCATCCCCGCTTCCGGTGTGAGCCTGCTTCCCCGGCACGTACCGTGAGTACGCGGTTCATCAGGACCACCCCCTGATCCGCCCAGGCGCTGAGGTCTCCGGAGGGGGAGGGGGTGATTCCCAGATCGGCGTTGAGCTCGGTAAAGATGTTGTTCAGGCTTCGGGGAAGCGGACGTACGCCCTTCCCTACGGAGAAGGAGAGACCTACGGCATGCCCGGGGGTGGGGTACGGATCCTGGCCTACGATCAGCACGCGGGCACTGGCCAGCGGACGTTGGAAGACGCGCAGGATGTTGCCGGGTGCGGGCAGGATGCGCTGACCGGCGCGGCGCTCCGCGTCCAGCTCGGCGGCTATTTCTTCAAGGCGCGTCTTCACCGGGGCCAGCACATGGGCCCAATCGGGAGCCATGAGGTCCTCAAGGCGTGTGGGTGCGGCGAAAGGAAAAGGGGTGTTTTCGCCCGGTGCGGCTTCGCCGGTGTAGGAAAAAAGCTGGGGTTCGTCAGTGCTCACTGGTCCATTTTGTCACCGGTGCGTTTGCGGTGTCTTGCCGACGACTGCCGTAAATGACAAGCCTGTTATTCCCAATTAGCATGGGCGGTAGATATATACAGGGATCTTTTTGGGAGTGAATGTGGCGGAATCGGCCGAAGCCGAGCGGTTTTCCCTCGATGACGCAGTGGACCCGGACAGCCCGTTGGGTGCCCAGGAACAGCAGATGCTCGCGTTGGAACGGGCGTGGTGGAAATACGCCGGTGCCAAGGAACAGGCCATCAAGGACCTCTTCGGGATGTCGGCCACGAGGTACTACCAGGTCCTGAACGCCCTGATTGATACCGAGGAAGCCATCGCCCATGATCCGATGCTGGTCAAACGATTGCGTAGACTACGTACGACCCGCCAGCGTGCCCGTACCGCCCGCCGCCTGGGCACAGGCGTCTAGCGCCGGTTCCCTCCAATGTTGGCCGCCCAGTACGCGGCGCCATCAGAACAAGGATTGAAACTCCACAATGAGCCAATACCCTCGGGATGAGTTCGACAAGGTCCCCGAAACGTCCGCGCGGCAGGGCGTGCACCGAGAACGCCTCATTCCCTCGCGTTCCAACGGGCTGGGGCTGCTGATCACCGTGGGTGTGCTCGCTCTGCTGATCGGCTTGGCAGCCTACTTTGTCCTGCCGCGGCTGGGCATCGGTTCCGGTTCCGCTGGTCCGTCCCCGGAGGCACAGGCTTCGGCCCCTGCTTCCGCGTCCGCCTCAGCTGCAGCCACACCGACTCCCGAGGCGAAGGCCGAGGATGCCTCACCGAGTCCTGCTCCGGCATCCACTCCAACGCCCACTCCGACGCCGACGCCGACTGCGCCCGCGATCGACCGTACCCAGCCGGTTGCAGTGTTCAACGCCAGCGGCGTGACCGGACTTGGTGCAGGCGTTTCCGGACGGATGTCCGCTGCAGGATGGGCAGTTGGAACGGTGGCCAACTGGGCCGGTGCGCCCCAGCAGGGATCCGGCGTCTACTACAGCTCACCGGAGCTGGCTGCCAATGCGCAGGAAATCGGTGCGCAGCTGGGCATTCCCGCGTTGGAAACACCCGGCTTCACCAGCGTCACCGTGATCCTGGGCCCCGGATACCGGTAAACGGGGCGTTCGGGTTAAAAGACCATAACGTTATCAACACGCCTGTATGTGATCGGGATCACCGTAGTTAGAGTGATGCCAGCCGGTTTGCGCTGCTGACCTCGGCCTCCCCCGGGAACCGACAGAGGGACGGATCCGGCGCCTCCGGCGTCCAAGCATGCCGCCGGAGGGCGGCATCGGAATCTAGGTTGGAGAAAGATCATGGCGCAGGGGATCGTCAAGTGGTTCAACGGTGAAAAAGGGTACGGCTTTATTACCCTCGACGAAGCCGAAACGGATGTGTTCGTCCACTGGTCCGCCATCCAGGCATCGGGTTACCGGACGCTGGAAGAAGGACAACGGGTGGAGTTCGAAATCGGCCAGGGCCAGAAGGGTCCGCAGGCCGAGGAAGTCCGCGCGGTGTAGGCCACTCCAAGTAACACCCTCCCGGCTTGGGGACGGGATCGGCAGCGGCGGAGCTTCGGCTCCGCCGCTGCTTTTGCATTCGCCCGCCGGCTGCGGTCGGGAACGAATGTGAACCGGGTGGCATGTCGGCGTGATCGCTTGCACTCAGTGTGTGGGAGTGCTAATTATTGACTTAGCACTCTTGCCGGATGACTGCTAAATGTCCGACGGTGTTGAGTGAACAAGCAACCCACTGGGGTGAGGAACGGGGAGCGCGTAAAGAGATCGCGCGAGCCGATCCGTCCGTCGCGGGCACCCCAGCCAGGAATGCAACATTTTGCTCCAAGCATGACTGTTCCGGAAGGACGATAGCCGTTATGGCCAAGATCATTGCATTTGAAGAAGAGGCACGCCGCGGCCTCGAGCGCGGGTTGAACATCCTCGCCGACGCCGTCAAGGTGACCCTCGGCCCGCGTGGCCGCAACGTGGTCCTCGAAAAGAAGTGGGGCGCCCCCACGATCACCAATGACGGCGTTTCCATCGCCAAGGAGATCGAGCTGGACGATCCCTACGAGAAGATCGGCGCAGAGCTGGTCAAGGAAGTTGCCAAGAAGACTGACGATGTTGCCGGTGACGGCACCACCACGGCAACTGTCCTCGCCCAGGCACTGGTCCGGGAAGGCCTGCGCAACGTTGCCGCCGGCGCCGATCCGCTGAGCCTGAAGCGCGGCATCGAGAAGGCTGTTGCCGCCGTTACCGCCGAACTGATTGCATCTGCCAAGGAGATCGAAACCAAGGAGCAGATCGCCGCTACGGCTTCCATCTCCGCCGGTGACCAGCAGATCGGCGACCTGATTGCCGAAGCACTGGACAAGGTGGGCAAGGAAGGCGTCATCACGGTCGAGGAGTCCAACACCTTCGGCCTGGAACTGGAACTCACCGAAGGCATGCGCTTCGACAAGGGTTACATCTCCGGTTACTTCGTCACCGACGCCGAGCGTCAGGAAACGGTCCTTGAGGATCCGTACATCCTGATCGTCAACTCGAAGATCTCCAACGTCAAGGATCTCGTTGCCGTCCTCGAGAAGGTCATGCAGTCCGGCAAGCCGCTGCTGATCATCGCCGAAGATGTTGAGGGCGAAGCCCTGGCAACCCTGGTGGTCAACAAGATCCGCGGCACCTTCAAGTCCGTAGCCGTCAAGGCACCGGGCTTCGGCGACCGCCGCAAGGCACAGCTGGCCGACATCGCCATCCTCACCGGTGGCCAGGTCATCGCCGAAGAGGTTGGCCTGAAGCTGGAAAACGCCACGCTGGACCTGCTGGGCAAGGCCCGCAAGGTTGTCGTCACCAAGGACGAAACCACCATCGTGGAAGGCGCAGGCGACGCAGAAGAGATCGCCGGCCGCGTCAACCAGATCCGTGCCGAAATCGAGAACTCCGATTCGGATTACGACCGCGAGAAGCTGCAGGAACGCCTGGCCAAGCTGGCCGGCGGTGTTGCAGTCATCAAGGCCGGTGCGGCAACCGAGGTTGAGCTGAAGGAACGCAAGCACCGCATTGAGGACGCTGTCCGCAACGCAAAGGCTGCCGTTGAAGAAGGCATCGTTGCCGGTGGCGGCGTGGCCCTCATCCAGGCCGGCCTCAAGGCCTTCGCCAACCTGTCCCTCGAGGGCGACGAAGCAACGGGCGCCAACATTGTCCGCGTTGCCATCGACGCTCCGCTGAAGCAGATCGCCTTCAACGCCGGCATGGAGCCGGGCGTTGTTGTGGACAAGGTCCGCGGCCTGCCCGAAGGCTTCGGCCTGAACGCAGCAACCGGCGAATACGAAGACCTGCTGGCTGCCGGCATCAACGACCCGGTAAAGGTAACGCGCTCTGCCCTGCAGAACGCAGCTTCCATCGCCGGCCTGTTCCTGACCACCGAAGCAGTGGTTGCGGACAAGCCGGAGAAGTCGGCCCCCGCTATGGGCGGCGCTGACGAGATGGCCGGCATGGGCGGCATGGGCGGCTTCTAAGCCCCCCCGCAGCTCCTGCCTAAAGCGTAAGTAAGAAGCGCGGCACCCGGACCGGGAGATCGGAAGAGCACACGTCTGAACTCCAGTCACGAC
>NZ_JANFLR010000004.1:0-736564 GCF_024385485.1 Arthrobacter sp. zg-Y1116
TGCTCTTCCGATCGGACCGGGTGCCGCGCTTCTTGCATTTAAGGGCGTACCGCCCTGCCAAGCGCCGGTGCAGCCCCCGGCATCGGCGGCGCGGTCAGTGCATAAAGAGCGAAGTGTTCGCCGCCTCCGTCTCGGCGTACTGCGCCGATGCGAAGGCCAGCGCCTGGTTGATGCTGTCCAGCGATTCCTCCACCCGGGCCTGCGTAGCCCGCCAGTCGGTAACCAGCAGCTGGAAATTGGACGACGCCGATCCCCGCCAGATCTCACTCAGCGAGGCCAGCCCGGCCTGCATTCCGTTCACGTCTGCCCGCAGGCGTTCGATGGTTCCCTGCACTTCGGCACTCTTGGCAGCCAGCGCCTCGCTGTCCACGGCAAATAAAGGCATGATTTCCTCCTGGTAGCGGCTTGGATCGGATACCGGAAGGGTAGGTCGGCAGACGGCCGTCAAGGTGTGGACTACCAAGGGGTGTGGAGTTGCCGCGGCGGGTCTGCGTCGGGGAACCACGTTGTGGAGGGCAGCACGGTCCCTCCGGCCCCTCTGGAGCCCCGCGTACGCCCGGGGAGGGTCAGTTGTCGACAGCCTCGTCCGGACGCTCGGGGAACTGCTCCGGAGCGCGGTAGGGCAGGCGGATGGAGAGGGTGGCGCCTCCGCCTTCCGTTTCGGCCAGCCGCACCGTCCCGTCGTGCTGGGCCACCAGGGCCGCCACGATAGCCAGCCCGAGGCCGGTGCCGCCGGTCTCCCGGTAGCGGGAGGAATCGGCGCGGTAGAAGCGTTCGAACACCCGCGCGGCGTCGTCCTCGGAAATCCCGGGCCCGTGGTCCCGTACCTCCAGCACCGCATCCATCCGGTCATGGATAACGGGGGCAACTCCGACTGCCACTTCGATGGGGGAACCCGCCGGTGTGTAGCGCAGGGCGTTGGTCATGAGGTTCGCCACGACCTGCCGCAGCCGGGCCTCGTCTCCCATGGTGGGTGCGCTCTGCGGCGCGTGGCCGTCCAGCCCCACCACCCGAATGTTCCGATCGGGTGCGCTGGCCCGCGCGTCCAGTGCGGCGTCGTTGCCCAGGATCATCAGGTCCACCGGCTCGTATTCGAGCGGGCGCTGCTCGTCCACCCGGGCCAGGGTCAGGAGGTCCTCGACCAGTTGTCCCATACGCTTGGCTTCGCTCTCGATCCGGCCCATGGCGGCGGAGATCTCTTCGGGTTCCTGGAGGGCACCGTGACGGTACAGCTCCGAGAATCCGCGGATGGTCACCAGCGGGGTCCGGAGCTCGTGGGAGGCATCCTGGACGAAGCGGCGCATCTTGCGTTCAGACTGGGTGCGGGCGGCGAACGCCGTTTCGATATGGGCCAGCATGGCGTTGAGTGAGCGGGACAGGCGGCCGATTTCCGTGGCCGGGTTGCCCACCTCCACTCGGCGGGACAAGTCACCTGCGGCAATGGCGGCAGCGGTTTTTTCCACCTGGCTCAGCGGACGGAACTGCCGGGTGACTGCCCAGTAGGCGATCCCCGTGGCGCCGAGGGTTCCGAGCAGCCCGACCGAAAACACCAGCGACGCCGCCTCGTCCACGGTCGCGGCGACCGAGTCCAGCGGGATGGCAACGGCGACGGAACCGGGCAGGTTCTCGAAATCGTAGATGCGTACCCGCCAGCCCTTGGACGTCGGCTCGGTGCCGCGGACATCGAAGCCCTCGGTACCCATCGCCTCCACCTGATCGGAGGTGTAGTTACCGAGGTTCGGGATGTCCGTTGCCGACTCCGAGTGCGTGGCCGGACCATGGCTGCCGTCTTCGTTCAGGTACAGCCCGTAGTACCGGAACAGGGAGGCATCAGTACTCGGCTCGTTCACCAGCAGGTAGCGCGACACCTTGGACGCATTCGCGTCGATGTCTGCGTCCAGCCGGTCCACGAGTATCTGGCGCAGCAGGGTAATGGTGGCGAAGCCGGTGATAGTCACCGTAACCACCATGAGCACCGCCATGATGGCGAGCAGCTGCGACCGAAGTGAAGCGGATTTCCAGCGCCTTATCAAGGTCCTAGCGCTTCTCCGAGGACCGCAGCAGGTAGCCGACGCCGCGCTTGGTCTGGATCAGCGCCGGCGCGTCCGGGCTGCGGTCGATCTTGCGGCGCAGGTAGGAGATGTAGGACTCCACGATGGAGGCATCTCCGTTGAAGTCGTATTCCCAGACGTGGTCCAGGATCTGCGCCTTGGACAGGACACGGTTCGGGTTCAGCATCAGGTAGCGCAGCAGCTTAAACTCGGTGGGGGAGAGATCGATGGTGACGCCGCCGCGGCGTACCTCGTGGGCGTCGTCGTCGAGTTCCAGATCATCCACGCGGATGACGGCGTCGTCGTCCTCGAGCGGCTGGGTGCGGCGCAGTACGGCACGGATGCGTGCCACCACCTCGTCGAGGCTGAAGGGCTTGGTGACGTAGTCGTCGCCCCCCACAGTGAGGCCGGTGACCTTGTCCTCGGTGTCGTCACGGGCGGTCAGGAAGACCACGGGGAAGTGCTGTCCGGCGGCGCGCAGGCGGCGCGTGAGCGTGAAGCCGTCCATGTCCGGGAGCATCACGTCCAGGACCGCGAGGTCCGGATTGTGGGAGTCGACGGCGGCGAGGGCCTCACGGCCGTTGGCGGCGGCGACGACGTCGAACCCGGCAAAGCGCAGCGAGGTGGACAACAGCTCGCGGATGTTGGGTTCATCATCGACAACAAGGAGGCGTGCTTCGGGTGCAGACGATTTGTTCACCTGCCCAGTTTCTTACATTTAGCTGGACGTTGTCTGTAGGCGGGCAGGATGATTTCTGGAAATGTCCGGTGAAGCGCGCTACGCAAACCGAGGAGGACGCTGGAAACGAACGGACTCGACGAGGTCAACTAAATGGCGGTAGACATTGGCTGAGGGGATGGAAGCCAGGGTTGCCTGGTCCTCGTCGGCCACCACGCGATAGTGGCCGGCGCCGCCGGCATTCAGATACCCCACACCCTCGTCGGTGGCCGGGTCCATCACGAGATGCCAGAGGAACCACGGCTGGGACCAGGCATACGCCAAGGCTTCGTCCGCCCCCTCAGGCAGCGGGGCCCCGGAGTCCCGGTGCCTCTCGTTGAGGATCTCCACAGGAAAGGCAGCGGGAGAGACAGGCAGGTTCCATGCCGGCGAAATCCCCAGCCATGCCGCGAGAACAGGGAAGAGCTCATGGAGGCTCACGAACTTCAACTGCAGCTTTCCGGCGGTGTCCGCGGGTTTTTCGGACGGGCTTGCCAACACGCCCGCCGAGGGTCCGGCGAGCATGAGTGCGTTGGTTCCGTCCAACCAGACCTGCAGCTCGGTCGCTTGTCCCAGGGAGGAAGCCCTGAAGTGAAGGACCGCCGCTGGCTGGTCGAGCGGCCTCGTAATGACCTTGCCACCGGGGGTAAGCCGTCCGGCGCTGTCCAGAAGCCCCGCGTCGGCCAGGACCTTGATAGACGGTCCGTTGCCCGATCGCTCCAACCGTCCTATCCGGCCGTTCTGGGCGACCCGGTGCAGCATGGACGCCGCCGCCGGATCGAGCCATGGTCCGTCGGAGGCAAACGGTTGCTTCGCGCGAAGGCCGCTTAAACGCTCGAGAGGGACACCTGCCAGGCGGCTTGCAACCTCTTCGAGGGAAGGTTCGCGGGTGGGAACGTACATCTCGGTCACGCCGGCTCCTTAATCTGCGCAGACGAGCACATCAGCTCAAGGACGTCATCGTAGGCACCTAGCTCCGCGGACGCGCACGAGGTGGTAACCAGGACTCCGTGGCCGGCGGTCTGATGCACATCCACCCGGCAGTGCACGGCGAGTCCGCCGCTGGAATACGTGTACTCGATGATGCGGCCCTCTCCGCGGGCGGGAGGGAACCTGTCCACGGAAATAAAGTAGACGTCCTGCAGCATGGCGTGGGCGTAGGAGAGGACCAGCGTGCTCAGTTTCTCCATGCTGCCGGTGTACGGAAAGCTGTTGACGACAACGCTCGGACGGAAGGACCCTTCAGCAACCACGGGTGCGGCCAGGACCAGATCGGCGGAATCCGTTAGACCGCCGATTTCCCAGTCATGCGGCCTGCCGATGGAACAAAACCGGGATTCTTCACGCAATAGTGGTTCCAGCATTCCCTTACCTTCCGGCACGCTTACGCACCCACGTGGTGACCGGGTCGCCGCCGGTATGCAATATGTCTTCCTTCACGGCGCCGTTATCGATCCACCGGCGGTACCAAGCCGGAAGAAGGGGCCTGGGCAACCGGGTCACGGCGGCGATGCACAGGAGGACTGACAGTCCGGCCAGCGCCTGAAAGCCAATACCCAGGAAATCAGGCGCACGTAGGCTTCCCGCCACTCCTGCTGATGCTCCGAAAACCACGGCAAGCCCGGCATAAAGCATCAAGAAACCGAACTGCGGATGTTTCCCCATTTCATATGCCATCATGTGGCGGACCCACCGCCGCCACTTACCGCGGTAAGCAGCAATTCCGGATATGAGCATTGCTGCGCCAACCGTATATATACCGATCCAGACCAAGTATTCCTGCATTACCATAGTGAACCCCAGAACTCCTTGACTGCGCCATTCCATGAGTCCTCATGGCTTTTACCTTCGGTCTTGTCCTGGGCGTAACTGCCCGCAGCCTCACCGGCTGCTCCGCCGAAGAATCCGCCGACAAAGCCGCCGACGATGCCGCCGATCAGGGTTCCCGGGCCCGGGAAAATGGACCCGATGGCGGCTCCCGCTGCCGCACCAGCCCAAGCGCCGCCTGCTCCGCCCAAGGCAGATCCCGTGGTTTCGAAAGCCACGTTTTTGGCCGCACTCGCTACCCGCTCGCCCGTGTCATATTCGGGATGGTCTATCAGGTCCTGGTTCCACTCTTCGGTCACGTTGTCATAAATGGAGAGGCCGATGTCCAGTGCGCCCAGCGCATTACCCGCCCGTTTCGCCCACGGAGGCATATTGGCCAGTTCATCATTGGCCACCAGAACGGTGCGCTCGTATTCGTGCTGTTGTATGCGCAGTTCCACGGTGGTGGTTAGCGTGGCCCGAGTGGCCGGAACCACGGTGCCGTCTGCATAGGTAATAAACACCCGGCTGATGTCGAGGGTCTGGACGTGGACGGTGCTGGAAACAGTGACCCGGACCCTTTCCTGATGGATCCTGGTCAGAACATTGTCGGCCGCATCATTGGCTATGTCCCAAGCGGGGGTGTCCGTAAAGCCGGGAGAATCGGGGAGCTTGGCCGGGTCGGCCTGCCGGATGGCTGCGGCGCAGGCTTCCTCCGCTGCAGCGTACTCCTGCGCCAGGGCGGAGATGCCGGCGGCAACTTCAGCTTCCTTGTTCTTGCCGTAATCAGGATCGTCATCAGTTGATTCGGGATAGGAGGTGCCGGCCGCCGAAACGAGCTCCCTGTGCCGGGCCTGCATGCCGCGGACCGCCTCCGCGAAGGTGTTCAACGCAGATTCGATCAGGAGGGTCACAATCTGCGCTTCGTCAGTGAAGACGGTTACCGGCTTCATCGCTTCGTACACCAGCGCCTGTTCCGGGGCCTGATAATGCGGCTGAACGCCGTTCCAGATAGTAACAAGCTCGTTTCCGGACTGGGCGGCACGGGTACCGGAGGCCGCGATCAGCGCGGCATCGGAAATAATCAGGTCCGGGTCCGGAAGGACCGGCAGCGCATCCGCACTCATTTGTCCGCCTCCGGATCTACGCTGGGAGCAGCGATGGATGCCTGCTGATTGGCGGTCTCCGCCATAACCTGGTCGCCGTCGATGTACGCATGGATGGCATTTGCGGTTTCATCAAGAACTTTATCGGCGCGCTGAACTGCACTCGCTACCAGCGGGCCCAGGTAGCCCTCATAGACTTCCATCAATGCGCCGGTGATAAGTCCGCTGTTGACACTTTCCGCAGCGCCCGTCAGGGCATTCCGAAGAACGTTTCCTTCTGTGCCAAGTTCTCGGTGTTCTGTTCTGGCTTGAACTATCACGCCCCGGGTTCCCGCGACGTCGATATCCCACCCATTAAGTGACATCCCCCATTATCCTTCCCCCTGCAAAAAAGCTCCGCCAGCGACACCGGTTTACCGTATGTCCTTGGACAAGCGCATGTCCATGGGGAGAACTACCCATGGACATCAACGCAATTGCCAAAGCGCCCAATATGCGTTCCAGGCCTTTTGCCATAAGCAGTTTGCCAGATAGGCGGATATGCCGCTCGGAGGGAAAGCGGCATCGGTCTTTTGGCGATACGGCGTTATGGGCGCAGAGGGGAAGGTCCCTCGCCGAAGCCGTGCCCGGGGCTACACCGGCTTTTCGATGTCCGTGGCGTCCAGGATGGAATAGGCATAGCCCTGCTCCGCGAGGAACCGCTGCCGCTTGGCCGCGAAGTCCTGGTCCAGGGTGTCACGGGCAACAACGGTGTAGAAGTGGGCTGCCTTGCCGTCCGCCTTGGGTCGCAGCAGCCGGCCCAGCCGCTGGGCCTCTTCCTGCCGGGAGCCGAAGGAACCGGAGACCTGGATGGCCACGGAGGCCTCGGGCAGGTCGATGGAGAAATTGGCAACCTTGGACACCACGAGGGTGCTCAGTGCACCTTCCCGGAATTCGTTGAAGAGCCGCTGGCGTTCCTTCACCGGGGTGTCACCCTTGATCACCGGCGCTTCCAGGCGCTCGGAAAGTTCGTCCAGCTGGTCCAGGTACTGCCCGATCACCAGGGTCTGCTCGCCGGCATGGCGCTTCACCAGCTGTTCGACGACGCCGGTCTTGGTTTCCGACGTCGAGCACAGCCGGTACTTGTCCCCGTCTTCGGCCATGGCATAGGCCACCCGCTCATCCCGCGGCAGGTCCACCCGGACCTCGACGCACTCGGCGGGCGCAATGTAGCCCTGCGCCTCGATGTCCTTCCACGGGGCGTCGTAACGCTTGGGGCCGATCAGGGAGAAGACCTCGCCCTCGCGGCCGTCCTCGCGGACCAGGGTGGCGGTCAGGCCCAGCCGGCGCCGGGCCTGCAGGTCCGCGGTCATCCGGAAAATGGGGGCGGGCAGCAGATGCACCTCGTCGTAGATGATCAGGCCCCAGTCGTTGGCGTCCAGCAGTTCCAGGTGCGGATACAGCCCGCCCCGCTTGAGCGTCAGGACCTGGTAGGTGGCGATGGTGACCGGGCGGACTTCCTTCACCGCGCCGGAGTATTCGCCGATTTCATCCTCGGTCAGCGACGTGCGCTTCAGCAGCTCATCCTTCCACTGCCGGGCGGAGACGGTGTTGGTCACCAGGATGAGGGTGGTGGTGGAGCTGGTGGCCATGGCCGCCGCCCCGACCAGGGTTTTGCCCGCACCGCAGGGCAGCACCACCACGCCGGAACCGCCGGCCCAGAAGTTCTCGGTGGCGAGCTTCTGGTAGGGGCGCAGCGCCCAGCCGTCCTCATTGAGCAGGATCGGATGCGGCGTGCCGTCCACGTAACCGGCCAGGTCTTCGGCAGGCCAGCCCAGTTTCAGCAGCAGCTGCTTGAGCTGGCCGCGCATGGCGGACTGCACCACGACGGTTTCGCCGTCGATCCGCGGGCCGAGCAGCGGCTGGATCTTCTTGGCATGCATTACTTCTTCGAGCACCGGATAGTCGTTGGTGCGAAGCACCAGCCCGTGCTGGAGATCCTTCTCCAGCCGCAGCCGCCCGTACCGGGACATGGTTTCTTCAATGTCGATCAGCAGCGAGTGCGGTACGGGGAAGCGGGAGTACATAAGCAGCGTGTTGAGGACCTGTTCGGCGTCGAGTCCCGCGGCCCGCGCATTCCACAGTCCCAGCGGCGTCAGCCGGTAACTGTGGATGTGCTCGGGGGCACGCTCGAGTTCGGCGAAAGCCGCGATGGCGTGCCGGGCCTCGGTTGCCTGTTCATGATCGACCTCCAGAAGAATCGTCTTATCGCTCTGGACAATCAACGGTCCGTCAACCATGTGCCGGGCTACCCTCCACTATTTCCACGTCCATAATCCGGTGTACTGACACTGTGCGTTCGACGTCGCTGCGCGGGTCATAGACCCGGACCCTGCCGTCGCTCACTGACAGGGGAACGAAAATCTCCTGCCGCTGATTCCCCTGGGCATCCACCACGCCCATCCGCACCGAACTCTTGGTCCGGATGGCCTTGCGCAGGGTTTCCAGGCTGACCAGGGACTGGCTCTCGCCCGCGTGCGGGACGGGTCCTGCGCCGCGCAGTGCGGCCAGCTGCCGATCCAGGTCCTCATCCGTAAGTTCCCACGGATTCAGCCGGGCCCGGGAGGAGGACGGCGCCGGCACAGGGATCATCCGATGGGAGCCGACCGGCTTGCGTGCCGGGCCTTCCAGCGCCGGGGGATAGCCGAGTTCCCGAAGGGAAAAGGTGAGTTCCTTGGCCGGCACATTGGCTGCGACCACCGTCGGGGCCAACCGCACCAGGCCCAGCGAAGCGGTCCGCGGGTCCGCCAGCAGGGCGTTCAACCCGGCCTCGTCATCACTGCGCAGATAAGATCCCGCCGCACCCACCCGCAGCCGGCCGTACCGGGCTGCCGTGTCCTCCACCAAGTAGCGCAGCGGCTGGGGGACATCCGTTGCGGAATGCTGGTGCAGGAAGGCGAGGATGCCGTCGGCGTCGAGCCCTTCATCGAGTGCCCGCCGGATGGACTCGGCCGAGAACCGGTAGATCGTTGCCGGGCCCTGGCCTTCCGCCGTGGAAATCAGGGCCAGCTCCCGGGCGACGCCGGGCTCCAGGTACCCGGGCGCCACCGCCGTGAGGTCAGCCTGCAGCAGGAAGGAGTTCAATGGCGCAGGCAGGGCGTCACGCAGTACGGAGGTGGCACGGGCATAGTCGCTGCCGGCAACGGCCGACCCCAGCACGGTCAACGCCCCTGAACCGAGCAGCCCCAGCTGGGCTGCCTCCTTCAGGATGCCCGGAACCAGCCGGGCAAAACGCCGCTGCAGCCGCGGCTGGTGCCAGGTCAGGGCACTGATGAGGTCCTCGGTGTCGAAGGCACCGACAGTTTCGTTTTCGCCCGCGCCCTCGACGTCGGATAGCAGGGCAAGCATTTCCAGTGCCCGACGGCGGACGACGGGGGCGTCCGGGCGGGAAACTTCTGCGGCCAGCGCGTTCACTGCTCCGCCTGCCGGCAGGGGTGCGCCCACCAGGGACGGTGCGCGGTCCGCATCCAGCCAGGCTTCCACCAATCGGCGCCACTGATCCTCACGGTTCTGGGTAAGCCAGGTTCCCTCGGTGGTGCCCCAGCGTGAGGTTGCAGCATCCAGGGTGATCAGCCCGGCCAGGGCCGCCAGCTCAAGCAGCCAGGACGTAGCGGCACCGTCGAGCCGCAGCGATTCCGAGAGACGGCGCACTTCGCGCACGCCAACGCCTCCGGAGCGGAGCGTCCCGATCGGGTTCTCGGCCGCAAGCGCCAGCAGTTCCGTAACCAGCCGCAGGGTTTCCGCCACCGCTCCAAACGCGGCGTTGTCCCGCAGGTTGCGGGCGACGTTGCGGGGAACCGGCCGGGGCGCTTCCAACTGGAAGTCCGCGACGATTACATGGCCCCGGGAGGCCTGGCCCACCGGCCGCGGAAGTTCCACGTGAAGCGCGTCCAAGGGGACCAGGAGGCCACGGGCCACGAGCCACTCCACCGGGGTGGGGGAGGGGTTGTCCAGGACGGCCCGTCCCATGGCGGCTTTCTTGGGGATGGTGCCCACCGGTGAATACTTGAACCGGCGAAGCAGGTCTGCTGTCTGCGGCGGAGCGCCCTCCATGAGCGTCGCCCAGCCCGCAGGATCAGAGACCAGATGATGCAGGGAATGGGCGGCGGTGGCGGGGGTGTCTGCCTTCTCTATGGGCAGTCCGCTGCTGCGCAGCCCCTCGACGATGCCTACCAGGCGTTGCCCGAACTCCGGATGCTGGGCCGCCAAGGTGGAATACGGCCTTCCCAGCCCGGCTGGGTAGGCGCCCAGCGCCTCGCCGAGGACCGAGACGGGTAGATAGAACCGGCGGGAGGCATCAGCTTTCGGTGCTCCGGGGTGCGGCTTGGCCCGCCGCAGCAGGGCCAGGGAATGCAGGTGGCCCAGGATCGCATCGAGGGATTTGATGGTTGAGCCCGAGATTGTTGTTTTCAACCATGAAGCGGTGGTGCTGAGCTGGGAATCTTCGTTGGTGGTCAGGTCCACCGCTTCCAGGACCTGCAGCTGCGGTGCCGTCAGTTTTTCGAGGATCCGCTGGACGCTGACGCGTGTCGAAGCACGCGCTGCGAGAGCCTGGAAGTCCGGCACGGCGGGGAGCGCCAGGTCGGGCCGGGCCGCGAGCAATTCACGCAGTTGGTCATCACTGCGTGCTGCTAAATCTTCGGCCAAGGCTCGAATCGCGGACATCAAAACCACGTTACCTGAGTGGGGAGAAAAACGGACCGATCAGCCCCGGCGCCGCCGCCTGATTCCGTCGATCACCAGGCCCGCCATAAGCAGGAACGCGAGGGGGAGTGCGTAGAGGGATGCGGCAATGAGCCAAGGCGCCACTGCCTGGCTCCCGAGGTAGAGGATCAGCACCGCAGCGAGCGTACCCAGTCCGAACAGTCCCAGCGCGGCCGCAAGGACGGCAGTAAACCGGCGGAGCGGCGACTTGCGGGGAGGAACTCGGGGATCCGGTGATGTGTGGGGTGCCGGAAACTGCTTCTCTGCGCGTGCCGCGGGGACCCGGACCTTCTCCGGTGGGGTGTTGCTCATGGTAATTAACGCTAACAGCGGAAAACCGCGGGACAAAGGGGAGGCCTTGGTGCCCCATTCCCGTGTCGGGATATTCTAAAGGGAACAGACTTCCCCGTAGTATCACCAAAGGTACTCCGGTGCCGCTTCGGGCCTGGCGGGCCAACGCGGGTCACGACCATTCCTGCAGCAGGTGTCCTGCTGCGATTAAACTAAGAACGAGGTAACCGAAGTGCCCATCGGCAAGGTCAAATGGTTCGACACTGGTAAGGGTTTTGGGTTTCTGGCCACGGACGATGGGCAGGAAGTTTTCCTGCACGCTTCGGCCCTGCCGGCGGGAGTCAGCGAGGTCAAGCCCGGCACCCGCATGGAATTCGGTGTTGCGGACGGCCGCCGCGGACCGCAGGCCCTTTCCGCCCGCATTCTCGAGGCCCCGCCGTCGGTAGCCAGGGCAACCCGCAAGGATGCCGAAGACATGGCCGTGATCACCGAGGACCTGATCAAGCTGCTGGACGGTATTTCCAACGGACTGCGGCGCGGCCGCTACCCGGATAAGAAGCACGCATCCAAGGTAGCTGCCGTCCTGCGGGCCGTTGCCGATGATCTGGATATATAAGGTAAGTGCACTGAAGTGAATATGCGACCGGAAATTCCCTCTCCCGACCCGTCCCCTGAACCCGGCACCGACGCCGCTGCTGCTCCCGCGGTTCGCAAGCGCGCCCCGCGGCGGCCGGGAAAGCCCGACGCCGTGCTCGCGGCCGCCGTGGCCGAAGCCCGCGCCGGACTGCTGGAAGTGGTGTCTGAAGGCGAAGTAGGCAACTATCTGGGTGCAGCCGCCGACGCCGAACGGGTGGTGACCCACCGGTTCTCTTCCCTGCGTCCCGGCTACCGCGGGTGGTACTGGTACTCCACGGTTGCCCGTATGCCCCGGAGCAAGAAGGTAACGGTGTCCGAAGTGGGCCTGCTTCCCTCGGACGACGCGCTGCTGGCTCCCGAGTGGGTGCCCTGGTCCGACCGGCTCCGTCCGGAAGACATTGCTGCCGAACAGGAACAGCAGGCCCAGGAACAGCGCGCGCAGGAACAGGCTGATCAGGAACAGGCTGACCAGGAACAGGCCGAACTTGCCGGCCCGGACGACGACGGGCAGCAGGACGAGGCTGATCAGGAACAAGCCGGCGAACAGCACGCCGAAGCGACAGGTGCTCAGGAGGACGAATAATCCCGTGGCGGTTGCGGCAACAGGGTTCACTATCCCCAAGGGGGCGCTGGACTGATGTTCCGTTCCCTTCGCATTTTCAACTACCGCATCTGGTTTATCGGTGCCCTGGTGTCGAACATCGGCACCTGGATGCAGCGTACGGCGCAGGACTGGCTTGTCTATGACATCCTGACCGACCAGGACGCGGCGGCCATGGGAATCGTTATGGCGCTGCAGCTGGGACCGCAGCTGCTCCTGGCCCCTTGGTCAGGCCTGATCGCCGACACGTACAACCGGCGCAAGGTCCTCCTGCTCACGCAGGTCAGCATGGGCGGCCTGGGTCTGGCGCTGGGGCTCCTGGTGCTCTCCGGACATGCCGAGCTGTGGCACGTCTACGCGTTCGCGCTGGCGCTGGGCGTAGTGTCCGCCGTCGACGGGCCGGCACGCCAGGCCTTTGTCTCGGAGGTGGTTTCCGAGCGGGACCTGCCCAACGCCGTCGCCCTTAACAGTGCCTCCTTTAACGGGGCACGGATGATTGGCCCCGCCGTCGCCGGTCTCCTGACCGTGGCCGTGGGTCCGGGCCTGGTCTTCGTCCTCAACGCCGTGACGTTCGGTGCAATGGTGATTGCGCTGCTGAAAATGCGTGCCGGCGAGCTGCGCGTGTTGCCCAAGGCGCCGCCGGGGAAGGGCCGCATCCGGGCCGGACTTGCGTACGTGCGGCACCGGCCGGACCTGATCATGGTGATGCTCGCGATCTTCATCGTGGGGACCTTCGGCATGAATTTCGCTATTTACATAGCAGCCATGGCACGCACCGAGTTCGGCCGGGACGCCGGTATTTTCGGTGTCCTGAATTCGGTGATGGCCATTGGATCCGTCGCCGGCGCCCTGCTGTCCGCGCGGCGGGACCGGCCCCGCCTGCGCTTTGTCTTCGGTGCGGCCGGAGCCTTTGGCCTGGCCTGCATCCTGTCCGCCATGGCACCCAGCCTGATCCTGTTCGCCGTCTCGCTGATCCCCGTGGGCCTGTTTGCCCTGACCCTGATGACCAGCGCCAACGCGTATGTCCAGACCACCACGGCCCAGATCATGCGCGGGCGGGTCATGGCCTTGTACTTCGCCATCTTTATGGGCGGCACGCCGTTGGGTGCCCCCGTGGTGGGTTGGGTCTCGAACTCCTTCGGTCCACGCTGGAGCCTGGGCGTTGCCGCAGCTTCCGGTCTGCTGGCCGCCGCGATCGGATTCGTCTGGGCCTGGCGCACCTACGGCATGCGGTTCCACTATGACCGGAGCCTGCCGCGCCGGCTGAGCATGACCACGGACACTCCGGAAAAGCAGCAGGACCCGGACAACGCCTAGCGTCCGGGTCCTGCCACGACCCCTGTTGCGGGGCGGCCTTGCGGGTCAGGAATTCGCGATCACAAAGTCGATGCACTCCAGCAGGGCGCTGACGTCGTCGGGCTCGATGGCCACGAAGGTGGCAATCCGCAGCTGGTTGCGGCCGAGCTTGCGGTAGGGCTCCACGTCCACCACGCCGTTGGCACGCAGGGTCTTGGCGATTGCCGCGGCGTCGATGCCGGCCTCGAAATCGATTGTGGCAATAACATTTGAACGGTCCTCGGCGCGGGTGACGAACGGAGTGGCCACCGAGGACTTCTCGGCCCACGAATAGATCCGCCCCGCCGACTCAGCGGTCCGGCCCGCGGCGAAGGCAAGTCCGCCGCTGGCGTTGAGCCATTCAATCTGCGCGTTAAGGGTCACCAGCGTGGACAACGACGGCGTGTTGTAGGTCTGGTTCAGCCTCGAGTTGTCGACGGCGGTCTGCAGGTTCAGGAAATCCGGGATCCAGCGGTCCCCGGCATTGATCCGGGCCGCCCGTTCCAGCGCAGCCGGAGAGAACATGCCCAGCCACAGTCCGCCGTCGGAAGCGAAGTTCTTCTGCGGTGCAAAGTAATAGACATCGGCCTGGGCCAGGTCCACATCCAGGCCGCCCGCGGCAGAGGTGGCATCGATCAGGACCAGGGAGCCGGGGTCGGCGCCTTCCACCCGCCGGACGGGGGCAGCCACACCGGTCGAGGTCTCATTCTGGGGCCAGGCATAAACGTCGACGCCGGCCTCCGCTGCAGGCTCGGGGCGCGTGCCGGGATCGGAGGTGATGATGCTGGATGCCGCGAGGAACGGAGCCTTGTTGGTGGCCGCCGCAAACTTTGAGCCGAATTCACCGAAGGAAAGGTGCTGGGCCTTCTCCTGGACCAGGCCGAAGGCCGCGATGTCCCAGAACGCGGTGGAACCGCCCACGCCCAGGACAACCTCGTAACCCTCGGGCGCCGAGAACAACTCCATGAGGCCTTCACGGACGCTGCCCACGAGGTTCCGTACCGGAGCCTGCCGGTGGGAGGTGCCGAGCAGGTTGGCTCCCGCTGCTGCGAGTGCGGACATCTGTTCCGGGCGTACCTTGGAAGGACCGGCACCAAATCGGCCGTCCTTCGGGAGGAGCCCAGCGGGAATTTTCAGTGCGGCGGTATCGCCCATGGTGTGACGCTCCAAGCGGGTTTCGACAGTGGCGGATATGCACTTCCATTCTGCCGTACAGGCTCGGGAGCCCGCGATGTATGACGCCCGCCACCAGGGACTGTGCCCGGTGCCGCGCAATTATCGGGCGGTCCGGCGGATAGGCTAACGTGTTGGCGTACACCCCCGGGCAGCGGTGCGCTGCCTTTCTTCCTCCCTTGCTAGGAGCGGCCCGTCATGACGGATCTCATTGACACCACTGAGATGTATCTCAGGACCATCCTGGAACTGGAAGAAGAGAACATCGTTGCCCTCCGTGCACGCATTGCCGAACGGCTGCGCCACTCCGGGCCCACGGTTTCCCAGACCATCGGGCGAATGGAACGTGACGGGCTCGTGGTGGTTGCCGGGACGCGTCGGCTGGAACTGACGGAACTGGGCCGGCGCCGGGCCACCGAGGTCATGCGCAAGCACCGCCTGGCCGAACGGCTCCTTGCGGACGTCATCGGACTTGACTGGGCCTACGTCCATGACGAAGCCTGCCGCTGGGAACACGTGATGAGCGAGCGTGTGGAACGGCGCCTGTATGAGCTGCTGGGCCGCCCCACGGAATCGCCCTACGGCAATCCCATTCCCGGCCTCGAGGGGATCGGCGGGGTGGCGGCGGAAGTGTTCATCGCCGGCGTCGTCGACCTGGTGTCCACCGTCGCGACGGCCGAGCCGGGGACCAAGCTTCGGCTGGTCCGGCTGGCGGAACCCATCCAGGTGGAACCAGAACTGCTGACCCAGCTGGACGAAGCGGGATTGCGGCCCGGAGCGCAGATAACGGCAGAAGTTGTCGGCGGTTATATCTCCGTTCGTGTTCCCGGCATCGAGGGTGCCTTGGAACTGCCTACGGAAGTGGCCTCCCACGTCTTTGTTTCTCCCGTTGGGTAACGGAATGGTCACTTTTGTGACATTTACCCTATAGTGAGTTCCGACGCTGAAACACCATCGTTATCCGGTCCGTCCGCCGAGCCCTGCCAGCGGACCGGAGCACTAAACTCGTCCAGGCAGGGGCGGAGGACCCACTTTCCGGCAGCATTGCTGCCTTGGGGTGAAGCCTTTCGGAAGCCGGCGGCATTTCCTGCATAGTTGCAGGTGAGGCCCGCCTTTTCCGGAAAGGCCGAGTTTCTCTACTCGAATCCGACAGCTAACTTCGCAGGCGATCCATGAGAGGGAAAAACTTGTCGAAGCATGCTGCTTCGGGCCGACGCCGCGCGTCAGCTCCTAATGCACCTGTGCGCCCGCGCAACGCCTCACCGTCAGGCCGCCGGCGCGCCGAAACAAAGTCCGTGTCCGTGGGCGGTGCCGCCCAGAAGGTGGCTATTACCGCTGCCACGTCGGGCCTGATCCTCACGGCTGCCATGCCCACGCATGCGGCAGCGGACGATCCGGTCCAGCTCGAGCCGGTGGCGGTCGACGCACCCGTCTCGGCCGACCCGAATGCCGACATCGGATTCGCCCGGGCCGGGCTGAGCAGCAAATACGACCCGGACGCCAAGCTGGCCTCCATTACGGTTGCCGCCGGCTCGCATGCGGTCCCTGCCGCGGCCAAGGGCACGCTGTCCACGCCGCTGGACGCCTCTTTGGTGCAGACCTCCGGGTTCGGCCACCGGGTCAGCCCCATTACCGGGGAGCACGGCGAGATGCATAACGGACAGGACTTCGCCGCCGCCTGCGGTACAGCGGTCAACGCTGCGGCATCCGGCACCGTGGTCTTCGCCGGCTGGCATCCCTACGGCGGTGGCAACCGCGTGGTGGTAGATCACGGCAACGGAGTCCAGACCACGTACAACCACCTTTCCAATATTGCCGTCACCGTGGGCACTGAAGTCGAGCGCGGATTCCTGGTCGGTGCGAGCGGCACAACCGGTTCCTCAACGGGTTGCCACCTGCATTTCGAGGTCATGGTTAACGGCGAAGTAGTGGACCCGCTGAATTGGTTGTAAGCACTTAAATCAATTGGTTGTAACCAGTTGAATATCGTTTCGTGATCGGAACGTGACATACCTCAAATGTTGCTGTACGCTCATCCTCGTGCCCGATTCGCCAAAGGTGGGGCACCTTCGAACAGATCGCCTAGCTCTGCCACTGTTTGAAGTCCGTTCGCAGAATCGCATGGCAGAGGCGGGGGAACCAATTTCGGGTTTCGAAAGAAACCCTTGGGGTTAAGTTGCAAAAGGCCATTGGCCGGGCAACCGGGTGACTCCCATCCGAATCCGACAGCTCACCTCGTAGGCAATTGGGAGAGGCAAACTTGTGTCATCAAACGCTCATGGCCGCCGTCGCGCTGCCACCGTACAGACCAACCCGATCACTGCACTTTCCAAGGCAGTCAGCAGCAACGCCGGAAACGTAGGCCGCCAGGCCGCCGTCGTAGTTGCAGCATCCGGCCTCGTGCTGGCTGCCGGACTTCCTGCACAGGCTTCCGTAAGCACGGACCGCCAGGCACTCGCAGCAACCCCCCTGAACATCGTGGCCGGCAGCGTTACCGCTCCCGCCAACGCACCGTTCGAGCTTCCCCTGGTTGCCCCCAGCTCCACCTCCGGCGCCGAATACCGCGCACAGGTTGCAGCAGAAGAGGCAGCAGCCCAGGCAGCAGAAGAGCTCGCAGCCTCGCAGGCCGCAGCAGCAACCCAGGCAGCAGCCACCAAGAATGCCGCAGCTGCCCGCACCGCCGCCCCGGCAGCCTCCGGCCCCGCCGTAATGGCAGCTTCCTCCATGTCGGCTCCGGTCGAAGCTCCGGTTTCCGGCAACGTCGCAGCCGGCCTGGTTGCTTCCGCCTACGGCCAGATCGGTGTGGCACAGGATTGCACCGCCATGGTCGAGAAGGCACTGCGCTCCGTCGGCAAGTCCGTCGGCGACCTGGCCCCCGGCCAGTTCTTCCAGTTCGGTTCCGTAGTTTCCAGCCCGGCTCCCGGCGACCTTGTGATCAACGGCGGCCACGTCGCGATCTACGTAGGCAACGGCCAGGTCATCAGCGGCGGACTCAACGGCATGAACACCGGCCTGCACAGCCTCTCGGACCTGGGCGGCGTCAGCTTCGTCCGCGTCAGCTAACCCGGAATTCGAGACGCGGAGATAATCATGACCTCGACAATTGAGCGCGCCCGCCACCGGGCGCCGGTGGAACGCACCACTACGCTGAACGCGCTTGCCGGCGCCGTCAGTGCCAACGCCGGAACGGTGGGCCGCCAGGCCGCCGTGATTGCGGCAGCCTCCGGGCTGGTACTGACCACCGGCGTCGCGGCCAATGCGTCCGGGGCAGACACCATGCGTGACGTCCAGACGAGCACCCTGGATCTTTCCTCGGTCAAGATCCTCCAGGTCTCCGAAAACGCGACGGTTTCGTTCGAACGCGACAGCATTGCGGGCACCACTCCGGCACCCGTGGCGGAACCGGCAGCCCCGGTTGCCGAGGCGCCTGCTGCCGTTGCGGCTGCGAAACCGGCAGCCGTTGCTGCCGGCACGCGTGCTCCTGCCAACACGGTGCCTGCTGTCCAGGCCACAACCCTCAGCACACCGGCACCGGCGCAGAGCGCCCCTTCCGGCGTGGCATCCACCATCGCAGCCGCTGCCTACGCGCAGCTGGGCATCGGCCAGGACTGCACCCGGTTGGTTACCAATGCACTGGCCGCGGCCGGAATCAATCACCACGGCTGGCCTGCAAGCTACCTCACCCTTGGACGGACGGTGAGTGCAGCTGAGGCCATCCCCGGTGACCTTATCTACTACGCAGACGGCGGGATGGGCATGGCCCACATCGCCGTGTATGTGGGCGGCGGACAGGCAGTGCACGGCGGTTTCAACGGTGGATCCACCGTTGTAGCTCCGGCCGAGCTTGGCTCCGGCGGCGTCTACATCCGCGTAGGCGGCTAGGCAGCTCCCGGTACAGCATCTTGGCAAGGCCCCTCCTTCGGGAGGGGCCTTGCCTTGTTAAGCCGCAGTCCGGGCGCGGAGGCAGGCGGGGTGCCGTGGGCAGGGAGCGGACCCCTGTACCACCGGCATAAATGGCCAAGAACGCGATCGCGTTCTACTCTTGCATAGACAATCCGATGTGCCGTTGGCGGAGCGGTGTCTTGTACTCACCGGTTCGCGGGCGGCAGGCGAAGAGGTATGTGCATGCGCACTCTCGTTCTGAATGCTGGATATGAACCGTTGGCCGTGATCACCTTCCGCCGCGCCTTGGTGCTGGTCCTGAATGGAAAGGCGAGTGTGGTGGCGGAAAGCGGCGAGCCGGTGGTCGGCCCCAACGAAATCCTCCCCAGACCTTCGGTGATCCTGCTCCACCGGTACGTGAAGATTCCCTACCGGGAGGGCACCGTAGCCACCCGGCGGGGCGTCCTGCGCCGGGATAACCATGAATGCGCCTATTGCGGGAAGGCGGCGGCTACCGTGGACCACGTGGTCCCGCGGTCCCGCGGCGGCGATGACAGCTGGGAGAACCTGGTTGCCTGCTGCCTGCGCTGCAATAACACCAAAGGGGACAGGACACTGGCGCAACTTGGCTGGGAGCTGCGGGTTTCTCCCAAGGCGCCCCGGGGTGCGCGCTGGCAGATCCGTGAACTTGAACGTCCCTCACCGCAGTGGGACCCGTTCCTGCAGAATGACACGGCTGCCTGATGTCCGCTACCGCTCCGTATGATGCAGTCGTCCTGGCCGGCGGCCGTTCCACGCGCCTTGGAGGCACACCCAAGGCGCTGCTCCTGGCCGGGGACAGCACCCTGTTGGAAACCACCCTTGCCGCAGTGCCGGATGCACGCAACATCGCCGTCGCGGGGCCGCCGGAACTGTCGAACCTGCTGAGCTCAATAGAGCTGGCCGGGTCCGCGGGGACGCCCCTGCTGGTCCGGGAGGAGCCGGCCTACGCCGGCCCCGCAGCAGCGGTCGGAGCCGCCGTCGCCGCCCTCGCCGCCCTCGAGAGCAGCGGCAGCCTCAATGAGGGCGGCCTCAAGGACCGGGGCCGAAGCCCCTGGACGATGGTCCTGGCCTGCGATATGCCGCAGATCGCCTCCGCCGTCCGGGCCCTGCTGGATGCAGCCGCTGTGCCGCCCGCCGAGAGCCTGCTGGCAGTGGACTCCAGCGGCAACCGCCAGCCGTTGGCAGCGCTGTACCGCACCGCTGACCTGCGCGCCGCTGTGGCTTCCCTGGCCGCGGAGGGTCTAGCGAACAAGTCGATGAAGGCGTTGCTTGCTAGGGTGCAATGGAGGGGTGTTGATGTTCCCCCGACGAGTACAGCCGATGTTGACACCTGGAACGATGCACAAACCCTGGGTGTGAGCGCCGGGGACCTGCCGTAGCACCGGGCGGTCCCCAAGCGAAACGAAGGAGCACGAATGGCAAGCCAGCAGGAACAACTCGAGGCGTGGAGCGGCAGGCTGCTGCAGGCACTGGAACTCGAGGGCACACCGGTGGATGTCTCCGCTGTCCTCGATCTGGCTGCAGCCGCTGCGCACAGCGTGGTGCGGCCTGCCGCCCCGCTGACCACCTTCATTGTCGGGTACGCGGCTGGCCTCGCCGCCGGCAGCGGCCAGGCCGACGACGTCGTCGCCATGCGTTCGGCCATGGCCGTAGCCACGGAACAGTGCCGGAACGCCGCAACGGAAGGAGACGCCCAATGAGCGAACATCCCGCACCCGTTATCCTGCCGGCCCAGCCCAATGCGTCCTGGGCGCAGGCCCGCCACGCCGCCTACGCAGCGGCCCGTCCGCTGCCGTATGAGACGGTGCCTTTGGACGAGGCACTCGGCCGGATCCTGGCCCTCGAAACCACTGCCCTGCAACCGGTGCCGCATTACGCCTCCGCCGCGATGGACGGATGGGTTGTTGCCGGGCCGCCGCCGTGGACTGTCATGACCCATGAGGAACCCGAGGTGGAACGCTGGCAGATCCACCGCGAATCGGGACGCCGCGCGCTCCAGCCGGGCGAGGCCGTGGAAATCCTCACCGGCGGGCTTATCCCCGAAGGCGCCGAAGCCGTCTTGCGCTCCGAAAGCGGCAGGGTGTCGGCCACAACGCCGCCGCAGCTGACGCTCAGCGACCGCGCCAAGGAATCCGAACCGCGCGCCGGCGAACATATCCGCCCGGCCGGAGAAGAGGCGGCAGCGGGGGAGACCACCATCCCTGCGGGCAAGATGCTTAACCCGGCCCATATTGCACTGGCTGCCGTGTGCGGACATGACACCCTGCCGGTGCTGCGTTCCCCGCGCGTGTCCCTGCTGCTGACCGGGGACGAAGTCATCGAAGCCGGCCTGCCCGAGCCCGGACAGGTCCGGGACACCTTCGGACCCCAGCTGCCGCAGCTGATCACGATGCTGGGCGGACGCATCGACGTCGTCCGCCGCCTGCCGGACCGGCTGGAGGACGTGGTGGCGGCGCTGAGCAGCGAAGCCACGGACGAACTCTCCATCGCAATGTCTTCCGGCGACGTCCTTGTCACTACCGGCGGCACCGGACGTTCCGACGCGGATCACCTGCGCCGGGCCTTGGAAGAGGTCGAGGCTGAACTCCTCATTGACGGAATCGCGATGCGTCCGGGCCATCCCACCATGCTGGCCCGGTTGCAGGACGGCCGCCTGCTGGTAGCGCTGCCCGGCAACCCGCTGGCCGCGATGATGGCGGTCTTCACCATCGTCCAACCGCTGCTGGACGGACTCCGCGGGGCACCGATTTCCCGTGAACGGCATGTCCTGGCCGGCGTGGATCTGGAACCATTGCCCGGACGGACCCGGCTGGTTCCCTGCAGCATCCAGGAAGACCGGGCCATGCCGTCGCCGTATTTCCGCTCCGGAATGCTCCGCGGACTGGCCGAGGCGGACGCCGTTATGGTGGTGCCGCCGGAGGGCTGCATCAGGGACCAGGCTGTGATGGCGCTGCCCCTGCCGTGGCAGGTCAACCGCGCACCGTCCGGATAAGCCCGCACACCGGTAAAGCCGGAGCGGGACGACCCGGGGACCCCCGGCCACCCGGAGCCAGAGTCAATGCACTAAAGACAGGGAGACACCATGGGACGGGTTACCCAGCGAGGGCGGGTCACACGCTTCCGGTTGGACGGGAACGTCAGCCGGCGGGATGACGTATTGGCGGGGGAAGAACCGCTGGAAATCCGGGTGATGGGTAAGTCCTTCACCGTCACCATGCGGACCCCCGGCGATGACTTTGACCTGGTGGCCGGATTCCTGGTCTCGGAAGGGGTGATCTGGGATCCGGCCCAGCTCATCAGCCTGCGGTACTGCGCCGGAGTGGATGACGAAGGCAAGCAGACCTTCAATGTGGTGGATGTCCAGCTCCGGCCCGGTACCCCGCTCCCTGACACCGGGATGGAACGGCACGTCTATACGTCCAGCTCCTGCGGCATCTGCGGAACGGCTTCCATCGAGGCGGTCCGTAAGTCCTCGCACTTCGATCCGTCCTCCGACGGCGTGCGTCTCCCGCTGGACATGCTGGCTGCCCTGCCGGATCGGCTGCGCGAAGGCCAGAAAGTCTTCGACCGGACCGGGGGCGTCCATGCGGCGGGTCTTTTCAACGCCGACGGCGAGCTGTTGTGCCTGCGCGAGGACGTTGGCCGGCACAATGCGGTGGACAAGGTGGTGGGGTGGGCACTGCGTGCCGGGATGCTTCCGCTGCGCGGCATGGTGCTGCAGGTATCCGGACGGGCGTCCTTCGAGCTGGTCCAAAAGGCCCAGCTGGCGGGTATTCCGGTACTTGCCGCCGTCAGCGCACCGTCCGCGCTTTCCGTGGATCTGGCCAAGGACGCCGGCCTGACGCTGATCGGATTCAGCCGCGGTACGTCCCTGAACTGCTATTCCGCGCCGGAACGGATCCTGGCTGCGGCCCCCGCGCCGGTCTAGCCGGGGCTGTCCCGACCCTAGCGGGCGGCTGGAAGCTGGACCGTTGCCGTGGTGCCCTCGCCCACCTTGGAAGCAATCCCCAGTTCGCCGCCGTGCTGAAGCACGATGTCCTGGACGATGGCCAGCCCCAGGCCGGTACCGGGGATGGCAGCGGAGGTGGCGTTGGAGGCACGGAAGAAACGCCGGAACAGGTTGGGCAGGTCCCCTTCCGGGATGCCGATTCCGGTGTCGCGGATCTGTACCCGCACGCCGGGGCCGGCGCCGTCCGGCTGGACCAGGGCGGCACTGATCTGCACGGTTCCGCCGGCCGGCGTGAACTTCACGGCGTTGGAGCAGAGATTGGTGAAGACCTGCTCCAGCTGGGCGCGGTCTCCGTCAACCAGCAAGGGGTCGGTACCCAGATCCAACCGCAGGTCCAGGCTGCTGGCCCCGGCGGCCGGTGCCAGTGAGGCGGCAACGGCGCGCAGGAGTTCTTCCAGGTCCACTTCCTCCACCTCGAGGTTGATCTCGTCCGCATCCTGCCGGGAGATGGTCAGCAGATCGCTGATCAGCTGGTTGAGCCGAACGGCGTTGCGGCCAACGATTTTGAGCATCTGCGCGACGTCGTCCGGGATGTCTCCGCCAGAGCCGTCCAGGATGAGGTCCAGGTAGCCCGTGATCGAGGTCAGCGGTGTCCGCAGCTCGTGGTTGACCGTGGCCACGAAATCAGTCTTCGCCTGGTCCAGGTCCCGTTGGCGTTTGAGTACCATCCGCTGAGCGGTAATGAGGTTGCCCTGCACGAGGCCGTGCGCCAGGTTGCCGCTGACATGCTGGATCAGGGAGATCTCCGTGCTCGTCCAGTCCCGCGGGGCACCCTCGCCGGCAAGCCAGAGCAGCCCGAAAGCCTTGTCCCCGTGGCCGAGCGGCACAATCACGGAGGTGCGCAGCCCGGCAGCCCGGGATTCCGCGCTTATCGGTACCGGCTCATCGGCGGGCTGGCCATGGTCTTCCACGGCCATTCCCCGGCCCCGCTCCCAGAGCATTTCGGCCAGCTCGCCCGCGGTATGTGCGTTCAGCGAGGGAATGCCTCCGGAGGTTTCCTCGCGGCTCCACGCCAGTGCCAGTTCCGGAACGCGCTCATCCGGGAAAGTCACCAGCAGTACATGGTCCGCTTCGAAGGTGGCTCCGAGTCCGTGAACCACTACCTCGGCCATTTGCTGCGGATCATTAGTGGCCCGGATGGCGGCGGAAATACGGCGTGTGTCCTCCCGCAGCCGCGACGTGGCCGCCCGCCGGTCCCTGCGCGCCCGGGCGGTGGCCAGGATGAGGTTGATCCGGCGTGCCAGGTCCTCGGGGTCCACCGGGCTGGCCACGAAGTCGGCGATGCCCAGGTCGACCATCAATTCCATGTCCAGCCCGGCTTCGCCTGCCACGAGGATGACCGGCAGCTTGGTCATGGCCGGTTCGTGCCGGAGGCGCTTGAGCATGTCCATTCCGACGACTTGGCGGATCGTGGAATCCACCACCGCCAACACCGGGGAGCCGGCGCGTGCAGCTTCCATGGCCTCGTCCAGGTCCACCACGGGGACTGTATCCAAGCCCGCAGCGGCGAGGATTCCGGCCACGACGGAGAAGACCTCGGGTTGTTCAACGGCAACCAGCGCCGTGGGGCGCGGCTGTGCGCCGTGAGTGTTGCCCTCCGAAGAGGCGTCGCCCGTGGGGGCGGCGAAGGGTTTGAGTGCCGGGGGCATTACGGCCTTTCGTCTGTGCCCGGTTCAGCTCCAGGGGCAGCGATTCGAAGTGTACCAGCGCCCGGAGCCAAACTTGTGACTTGATTCACTGCGTCCCCGGAACGGATTCCGCTGCGGTTTCAGCCACTAGCGATCGGCAGGGATCGGACTCCGGACGGGTTTAAGCTGGAACGTGCGGATATCGGAGGAACAGACATGAGCATGGAAGGCGCAGCGTGGGGTTCGCTGATGCAGATCTCCCGCGCCAAGGGCGTTGACGGCAAGATTTCACGGGAAACCCTGAAGCGGATTGTCCGCTTTGCCGCTCCCTATCGGACGCGGCTCCTGGGCTTCGTTCTGCTGTCCGTGGTGGGCGCGTTCCTGGCCGTGGCGACCCCGGTCCTGGCCGGGCAGGTGGTCAACTCCATTGTGGCCGGCACGGCACCGGCCGTGGTGATCCGGCTTGCCCTGCTGATTGCCGCCGTCGCGGTGGCGGACGCGGCAGTTTCCCTTGCCACGCGCTGGTTTTCCTCGCGCATCGGGGAAAGCGTCATCCTGGACCTGCGCACCGCGGTGTTCGACCACGTCCAGAAGATGCCCATTGCCTTCTTTACGCGCACGCGCACGGGTGCGCTGGTCAGCCGGCTCAACAATGACGTCATCGGCGCCCAGCAGGCCTTCAGCGGGACCCTTTCCGGTGTGGTGAGCAACGTCGTCGCCCTGGTGCTGACCCTCATCGTGATGCTCGGAACCTCTTGGCAGGTGACCGTACTGGCCATGTTGCTGCTGCCGGTATTCTTGCTGCCGGCACGGCGGATGGGCGGCCGGCTCGCCGCGCTCCGCCGGGAGGCTGCCAACCACAACGCGTCCATGGGTACGCAGATGACCGAGCGGTTCTCCGCACCCGGTGCCACCCTGGTCAAACTGTTCGGACGGCCCGACGCCGAGTCGAGCGAATTCGCGCTTCGTGCCTCCCGGGTGCGGGACATCGGCGTGAAGATGGCAATGATGCAGGCCGTCTTCGTGACGGCCCTGACCCTGGTATCCGCACTGGCCCTGGCCCTGGTCTACGGGCTGGGCGGTTACCTGGCGCTGCAGGGCAACCTGAACACGGGCGACGTCGTGACCCTGGCGCTGCTGCTGACCCGGCTGTATGCGCCGCTGACCTCCCTGGCCAACGCCCGCGTGGAGATCATGAGCGCGGTAGTGAGCTTCGAGCGGGTCTTCGAAATCCTGGACCTTCGTCCCTTGATCCGTGAGAAGGAATCCCCGGCGCCGGTGCCGGCCGGACCGCTGAGCGTGGAGTTCGACGACGTCCGGTTTGCCTATCCCACCGCGGAGAAAGTATCCCTCGCGTCGCTGGAAGAGGTGGCGGTCCTGGACACCCGCGGCGGAGAGGAAGTCCTGCACGGAGTGTCCTTCCGCGTTGAACCGGGGCAGACGGTCGCCCTGGTTGGAACCTCGGGAGCGGGCAAATCGACCATTGCGCAGCTGTTGGCTCGGCTGTACGACGTCGATTCGGGTGCCGTGCGCTTCTCCGGTACGGATGTGCGGGACGTGAGTTTCGCCGGCATCCGGCAGGCGCTGGGCATGGTAACTCAGGACGGGCACCTGTTCCACGAGACCATCCGGGCCAACCTGCTGCTGGCCAACCCCGAAGCCAGTGAAGAGGAAGTCTGGGATGCGCTGCGCCGGGCGCGGCTGGAGGACATGGTGCGGTCCCTGCCGGACGGGCTGGAAACGATGGTGGGGGAGCGCGGCTACCGGCTTTCCGGCGGGGAGCGCCAGCGGATGACCATCGCGCGGCTGCTGCTGGCCCAGCCGCGGATCGTGATCCTGGACGAGGCCACCGCCGCTTTGGATTCCACGTCCGAGGCCGCTGTGCAGGCCGCCCTGGGCGAAGCGCTGCAGGGGCGGACCGCCGTCGTGATTGCGCACCGGCTCTCCACCATCCGCAATGCCGACCGGATCCTGGTTATCGAGGGCGGCCGGATTGCGGAACAGGGAACGCACGCGGAACTGCTGGCGCGGGACGGACGCTACGCGGAGCTGTACAACACCCAGTTCGCCGTGGCCCGGGACGAGGAACGGAACTCCGCGGACCTGTCCTGATAGCTAGCTGATGTTGCTTTCCACTGGTGCTACGAGGACCCGGGTGCCGCGGCTCTCGAAGGCAGCCTTGTCGCTGTCGGAGATACCGCTGTCCGTGATCAGGTTGCTAAAGACGTATCCGCTGAGCGTGGCAAAGCTCCGGTTTCCGATTTTCGAGGAATCGGCGACGACGTAGGTTTCCGAGGCCCTCCGGGACATCAGCGAGTTCACGGCTGCTTCCCCTTCGTCGCTGACCGTCGGACCCACCTCGGCATCCAGGCCGTTGACCCCGACAAACGCGAGATCCAGCGCCACACGCTGCAGGATGACGTCGGTGTAGGGCCCAACCAGTTCATAAGAGCGCGGATTCACGACCCCGCCGGTCACCATGACCCGGATATTGGGGCGGACGACCAGCTGGACAGCGATGTTGATGGCGTTCGTGACCACGGTAAGGGTTGGCCGGTTTGACGGTTCCATGAGATCCCGCCGCATGCCCAGCGCCTGGGCGATGGCGGTGCTGGTGGTTCCCCCGCACAAGCCGATCACGGCGCCCTTGGGCACCAAGGCGGACGCAGCCCGGGCTATGGCCTGCTTTTCAGCGGTATGCTCGTCGCGCGAGTAGCGCGTGGGCAGGTCATAGGCCACTGCTTCCATGGTTGCCCCGCCACGGGTCCGGCTCAAGAGCCGCTGGGCAGCGAGGCTGTCCAAGTCCCGCCGGGCAGTAGCCGGGGACACTTTGAGCGACACTACTATCTCCTCAACCTGCACGTGCCCGCGGGCGGCAAGGAGGTCGAGGATCGCGTTGAGCCGCTCGGTCTTCTCCATCGGTTTCAGCCTAGGTCCGTAGGCTCGGCCCGGTAGAAGAGGGATGACAGCCGGACCGCTTCGCAGACCAGCTCTTCATCATCGGCATGGTCCGGATGCAGCACGTTTAAGCTCCCGAGGCCCGTTCCAGCCGCAGCAGCACGGTCCATTAGCGCACGTGTGGAGGTGAGGGTCATCGGAGTTCCTCCCCGTTGGACGAAAGTTGGTCAATGATGGGCTCTGATTGAAGTTGCTGTCTATAGATCAGAACCAATCAGGCCAAGATCCGAGCACGTGCTGCGGCTAACCCCTTGACGGGCGGGGGTAGGAAGGCCAGTATCTTCCCTCAACTGATGTTCGCTGATCGAATAACGCGTTTTGCTATCAAGTTCCATCATCAGCCAAGGGTGCTCAGGCCGTCTGACGGCCCCGGCGTCGTGGCTCGGATTCGCGGCCCGGCCGTGACTGTCTGAAAGAGGATCCAATGAAGAGCAACTTTCGAACCGGCATGATGGCCCTAGCCGCGGCGGGAGCGCTCACGGTGTCTTCCTGCGGTTTCGGGGGCAGCGGGGACTCGGGCGAGGAAGGCGGGGCTACTACCCTGGACCTGCTTGTTCCCAGCTATTCCGACGGCACCAAGGCCCTTTGGGAAGGGGTCATCGAAGATTTCGAAGCAGCCAACGAGGACATCAGCGTGAACCTGCAGGTGGAGTCCTGGGAAAACCTGGAATCGGTGCTGCAGACGAAAATCCAGGCCGGAGAGGCACCCGACATTTACAACGGCGGCGCATTTTCTGCTTTTGCGGATGAGGGGCTGCTCTATCCGGCGAACGAGGTGGCCTCGGAGGAGACCATCGCCGACTTCCAGGAGTCGTTCGCAGAAAACGAGATGCTCGACGGTACCCAGTACGGCTTGCCGCTGATCGCTTCGGTGCGTGCCCTGTTCTACAACCAGGATCTGTTCGATGCTGCAGGCATCCAGGCCCCTCCCACCACCTGGGACGAGCTCCATGCAGCAGCCCAGGAGATTTCGGCCACCGGTGTTCCCGGGTACGGAATGCCGCTCGGCTCGGAAGAGGCGCAGGGCGAAAGCCTCATCTGGTTCGCCGGCAACGGCGGCGGTTTCGGGGACGAGTCGGAGATCGCGGTGAACACGCCCGAGAACCTCGAGGCAGCAGAGTTCATGAAGAAAATGATCTCCGACGGCGTCACCCAGCCGGATCCGGGCGCCACCCAGCGCACTCCGATGATCAACGTCTTCGCACAGGGGCAGATCGGGATGGTCTACGCCTTGCCGCAGACCGTTGGCCAGATTGAGGAAGAGAACCCGGACCTGAACTACGGGATTGCCAGCGTCCCCACCAACAGCGGCGAACCTTCCACCCTCGGGGTCGCGGACCGCTTGATGGCTTTCAAGAACGATGAAGACAAGCAGGAGGCCATCAAGGCGTTTATGGACTTCTTCTACACCGAAGACAACTACGTGGACTGGGTGGAGACTGAAGGTTTCCTGCCCACCACTAAGAGCGGATCCGAGGCGATGGGCTCGGACGAAAGCTTGAAGCCGTTCCTGGACATGCTGCCGACCGCCGAGTTCTATCCGACCACCAACCCCGCCTGGAACGCGACCGACGGAGCGTTCAAGTCCCTTATGGGCCAGCTGGAGGACCAGGACGCACAGACAGTACTGGAGCAGATCCAGTCCAAGGCCGACGCAGCCTGACACCCGTCCCGAGGGGCCGTGTCCACCGATGCGGCCCCTCCCGGTCCAGAACGGTTTGAGCCTATGAGTACAGTCCGCCACCCGGGGGTGCGCCGGCAGAAGCTTCGGAACAGTGAAAGTGGATGGGCGGCCCTGCCATGGATCGGGCCGGTGCTGGTCCTCGTGTTCGGCGTGGTGATCTTTCCCGCCGGCTACATGATCTACAGCTCCACCCGCCGCATCAGCCAGGCCGGTACGAACGTGGAAGGCGTAGGGCTGGCAAATTTCCGGACGGTGTTCGAGGATCCCAACCTGCCCCGGGTCCTCCTCAACACTGTCGTGTGGGTAACGGTTGTGGTTGCCCTGACCGTGGTCATTTCACTGGCCCTGGCGAACTTCCTCAACAAGCCGTTCCCGGGCCGAACGCTCGTCCGGATGGCGGTTGTGGTCCCTTGGGCAGCCAGCGTAGTCATGACCACGACGGTGTTTTACTACGGGCTGGACCGGGACTACGGGATCATCAACAAGTTCATGGTCGACGTCGGGCTGCTGGACGCCTCCTACGGTTTCACCAAGAATGTTGCCACCGCCCTCGGCGCGGCCATCGCGGTGGGGGTGTTCGTGTCCCTTCCGTTCACCACCTACACCTTGCTCGCCGGGATGCAGGCCATTCCCGGGGATGCCCTTGAAGCAGCGAAAATGGACGGCGCCGGACCGGTACGCACTTACTTCAGCGTGGTGCTGCCCCAGCTGCGCGGCGCGCTCGCAGTCGCCGTGCTGATCAACATCATCAATGTCTTCAATAACCTCCCGATCCTGCGGATCGTGACGGGATCCATTCCCGGCTACAGCGCGGACACCCTGATGACGTACATCTTCAAAGTGCTTCAGTTTGACCGGCGCCTGGACGTGGCGAGCGCGCTCAGCGTGGTGAACTTCGCCGTCGTGCTGGTGATCGTGGCCGCGTACGTGAAGATCGTCAAACCGATGAAGGAGGCATGAATTGGCCATCGCTGCCCCGGCCCCTATCCGCACTGCTGTTCCGGCATCCGCACGCCCCCGCCGGTATGCGGATAATGTCAGTGCCCGGCGGATGTGGGGACGTACCGCTGCCGGTGCCGTTATCGCCCTGCTGTTCCTGGCGCCCTATCTGGTGATGCTCGTCGGCTCGTTGAAGACCCGCCCGGAAATCCTGTCTGTTCCGCCTGAGTATCTTCCGCAGGAGGGCCTGCAGTTCGGCAACTACCAGTCCATGTGGGACACGCCGGAAACGCCCCTGGGCTACAACTTGGTTTCGACCATCATCATTGCCGTGTTTGCCACCCTTTTGGTGCTGCTGGTGGCCACGCCGGCGGCCTATTACACGGCCCGGTTCCGCTTCCCCGGCCGGATGGTCTTCCTGTTCCTGGTGATCGTGACCCAGATGCTGCAGCCGGCGGTGCTGACCGCGGGGCTTTTCCGCCAGATGCTGTGGCTGGACCTCAACGACACTTGGCTCGCCATGATCCTGATCAATGCGGCTTTCAATCTTTCCTTCGCGTTGTGGATCATGCACAGTTTCTTTGCCGCAGTTCCCCGCGAGATTGACGAGGCGGCGCAGATCGACGGCGCGGGGCGGCTCAAGGTGCTTTTCCGGATCAATCTGCCGCTGGTCTGGCCGGGGATCGTTACGGCAGTGATCTTCACCTTCGTTTCGTCCTGGAATGAGTTCGCGGCGAGTCTGGTCATCATGTCCACGGCGGAGAACCAGCCGCTGTCCGTGGCGCTGACGAAATTCATCGGCCAGTACGCCACCAGCTGGCAATACGTGTTTGGCGTTTCGATCGTGGCGATTGTGCCGGTGATTATCCTGTTCGCGGTTATCGAGAAGCGCCTGATCGGCGGGCTCACGGCCGGCGCCGTTAAATAGGCGCGAACGGCAGCCGGTCGGTCATAGTCCTCGTCTGGACCGGGAAGCGCGGGCTGAGCACCGTGAGCCCACTCGGTCCAGTACGCGGGGTGCGGGCTGAAGCGGGCCTCGGCACCAAGGCCGCTGGCCGTCCGCTAGCATGCCCTTATGAACGTCGTCTGGTGGGAAGTCGAGACCGAAGCCCCCGAGAAGTTCATGTCGTTCCATTGCGATCTCCAAGGTTGGACGTTCGCCCCCGCCTTCGAGGATTCAGAGCTCGATGCGAGCTGCTGGATCATCAGAAGTGGCGGGTCGGGAATTGGCGGTCTTCAGCGTGCAACCGAAGGGACAGCGCCTACGGCCGGAACCCGGGTCTATTTCGAAACTGATGACCTCGAAGGCTTCCTCTCACGAGTCAGAGAGCTTGGCGGCCAAGTCGAACGAAGCAGAACCGACCTCGGCGGCGATGACCGCTGGTTCGCAACGTTCCAAGATTCATGTGGGGTGTCCTTCGGCATATGGACTGATAGGGCGCCCAACGAGTAACAGCACCTCTCGACGGATACGATCCCTTCCACCAGGAGTGTGGTGCCAGGGCCGGAGCGGCCCGCACCGGCCTGCTGTTCCCGCTGCTGGAACAGCTCCGCGTGACCCGCCACCGTCGGCCGCCTCCGCGGCCGTTAAAGAAAAATGTGCCCCCGGCCGGAATCGAACCGACGACCTGCCCTTTAGGAGAGGGCCGCTCTATCCTACTGAGCTACGAGGGCGGACCGCCGGGCTTCCCGGCGGGCGGTTCCAGCTTACCCGTTTCTCACGCTGGGTGGTTGCAGCCCGTTCGGAGCGCCGCCGGTGACGGGGGCGGCGGCGCCGTCGGACTGCCGGTCGTTAATGTGTCGGTCATAGGCGTCGCGGATGGCCTGCATAAAGCCCAGGATGGTGCGCAGCTCAGTGTCCGTGTACCGTGACATGACCTCGTCGGTGAGGGCGCCCAGGGGGCCGAAGTAGGCGCCGGCAAGCTGCATTGCCAGGGGTTCGAAGTGCAGGGTGACCTTCCGCCTGTCCGCATGGCTGCGGTTGCGGTGAATGTGCCCGATGCGCTCCAGCCGGTCGATCACCGCTGTGGTGGCTCCGGAGGAGGTGCCCAGCCGGGCGCTGAGCTGCCCGGCGGTTAGGGCCTCATGCCGCATCTCGGCCTCCATGATGAGCACCAAGGCACGCATGTCGGTGGCATTCAGGCCGTTCGAGTGCGCGAAAGCGTCCGCGACACGCTGTCCATCCAGGCTCATGCCGCGGAGCGCGTCGACGATATCCCGCCGTAGCTCTTTGTCCTCCACAAACTAATAGTAACTGGGAATTGAAGTATCTCTATATCTAAGATACTTTCGAACAGAGATACTTTAGACGGCTTGGAGAAGCGCATGTATGCAGGGATAGTGAAGAACGCCAAGACGGCGTGGGTCACGCTGCTGATCGGGGTGGCCGTCATCATCGGCCTGTTCGCCCTGCCGGCACAGGAAAACGACGCCACCGACGTGGGCGGACTGAATGACAAGTACCAGTCCGCACAGGTCGCCGATCTGCTCCAGGAGTTCCCTGACGCGCAGGAATCCTCCGCCATTGTGGTGGTTTCCCGCGAGGACGGCGGTCCGCTGACGGACGCGGATACTGCCGGCATCGCCGGGATCAACGCAGCCGCCACGGAGGTCGGGGCCTCGGGCCCGCCGCCGCAGGTTCCGCCGGTGGTTTCCGAGAACCGGCTGGTCGCAATTGTTCCGCTGACGCTGCAGGCAGCCGCCGACGACGGCGACGCCGTCTCTGCCGAGGTCGAAGAGCTCCGGACGGCCGTTTCCGATGCCGCCCCGGAGGGCGTTAAGGCAGAGCTGACCGGCGGGGCGGCGTTCAGCGCCGATCTGGCCGGAGTGTTCTCCGGCGCCAACTTTGTGCTCCTGACCGTCACCGCCGGCGTCGTCGCCGTGCTGCTTTTGATCACCTACCGTTCCCCGTGGCTCTGGATCGTGCCGCTGGCGATTGTCGGCGCCATCGAACAGCTGGCAGCCAAGGTAGTGGACCTGCTGGCCCCGGCCACGGGAATCACCGTGGATCCGTCCGCCGTAGGCATTACCAGCGTCCTGGTCTTCGGTGCCGCCACGAACTATGCCCTGCTGCTCATTGCCCGGTACCGGGAGGAGCTGCGCGTCCACGACTCGGTGTACGAGGCCATGCGCAAAGCCCTGACCCGTACCCGCGAAGCGATCATTGCCAGCGGCGGCACCGTCATCCTGGCCCTGCTCACCCTGCTGTTCGCCGATACCCAGAGCTACCGCGGCCTCGGGTTCTCGGCAGCCATCGGCATTGTCCTGGCCATCTTCAGCGCATTGTTCCTGCTGCCGGTGGCCCTGGTGCTGCTGGGGCGCAAACTGTTCTGGCCCTTTGTGCCCAAGGTCGGGGACCCGGCCAAGGAAGGCAAGTTCTGGGGCCGCCTCGGTGAAGCCACCGCACGCCGGCCCAAGACCATTGCCGGCACTGCCGTCCTGGTACTGCTGGCCCTGGGCAGCGCCCTGTTCACCCTGCAGATCGGCCTGAGCGAAAACGAGCAGTTCCGGGACAAGCCTCAGGCGGTCACCGCCGCGGAGACGCTTTCCGAAGGTTTCCCGGCCGGCTCATCCTCACCGGTCACCGTCCTGGTGGATACCGATTCAGCGGATGACGCCGTCGCGCAGCTCTCGGGCATCGAAGGCGTCACCGCAGCCACCCCCGGCACCGAGCATGACGGACGTACCCGGGTGGAACTGGTCACCGGATACGAGGCCGGCACCGACGAAGCCAACACCTTCATCACCGACCTGCGGAACGACCTGGCCGGTGAGGACTATGAGGCACTGGTAGGCGGCGAGGCGGCCGAACGGGTGGACCAGCTGGCAGCGAACCAGCACGACACCGTCCTGGTGGGCACCTCCGTGATCGCCCTGGTGTTCCTTGTGCTGATGATCCTGCTGCGTTCCCTGGTGGCGCCGGTGCTGCTGGTTGCCTCCGTGCTGCTGACGTTCCTGGCCGCAACCGGTCTCAGCTGGTTGCTGTTCGAGAACGTGCTGGATTTCCCGGCCATGGACGTGCAGACACTGCTCTACTCGTTCCTGTTCCTGGTGGCCCTGGGTGTGGACTACAACATCTTCCTGACCACCCGCGCCCGGGAGAACGCAGCGACCATGGGCACCAAGCAGGGGATGCTGGCGGCACTGCGCTCCACCGGCGGCGTGATCACCAGCGCCGGCATCCTGCTGGCGGCCGTCTTTGCGGTCCTCGGCGTCCTGCCGCTGGTGACCCTGACCCAGGTGGGCATCATCGTGGCCATCGGCGTCCTGTTCGACACGCTGCTGGTGCGGACCGTCGTGGTCCCGGCCCTAACCTTTGTCCTCGGCGACAAGTTCTGGTGGCCGTCCAACCCCGCGGGTAAAGACGGACACCACGGACGCCACGAGGCTGAGCCCCAGCAGGATCCAGCGGGCGACGGTCAGCGTGCCGGCCAGGGCGGCATCTCCGCTCGATAGTTCGACCGCACCGAGGGCATTGTCAATGGCAATGTTCTCCCATAGGTCGGCCACCACAAAGAGGATCGGCGCACTGAAGAGCACCCAGCGCAACGCCCGGCGCTGGGTGTTCAGTCCGATGATCAATAGCCAGGTCAGGCCGAAGATCAGCGGAAAGAGCGTCCCGGCCGTCTTGTGCACGTAACTGAGCCGGCCCAGCGCCTCCTCGTCCATGGCGCTGCGCAGGGCGGCCAGATGGTCTTCGCCGTAGCCGAACACCATGGAATCGGGCATGGACAGGCCGTCCGCCAGCTGGGACAACTGGCCCGGCACCATGAGGTGCAGGTACCAGAACAGGAACAGCGTTGCCACCACGCCCGCAATGACAAGCAGCCCCGGACTGCTCTTGCCCTGCGGCCCGGCGGGCATACCTGCTGGTCCCGGGCCGCCCGGGCGGGGCTGTCCGGCTTGGAGTCCGTGTTTGGCGGCGCGCTGCGCGGCGGTTTTTCCCATAGATACAGTATGGCCGCACCGGCCCCGCACCAGGATGAGCCGCCCCGTGTGCGCCTGTCCGGAGCGGCGGCGGACGGCTACGCTGGGGGCTATGAGTGCCGTTGCATCCCCCGAAGACTTCGACCTCGCCGCCGAGCTGGTGCAGGAGGCCGCGCAGCTTGCCCTGCGCATGCGCTCGGAAGGGCTGACCGCCAGCGAGAAGACCTCGGTGTCCGACGTCGTAACCGCCGCGGACCGCGAGGCCGAAGCCCTGGTGGTAAACCGGCTGCGGCAGCTGCGTCCGGACGACGGGATTGTGGGGGAGGAGGGCGCCAGCCACCAGGGCACCTCCGGCCGGTCCTGGGTCATCGACCCGGTGGACGGAACCTACAACTTCTTCGCCGGGTCCACGTACTGGTGCTCGGCCATCGCCCTCCGGTCCGAACCCGGTCCGCACGACTCTCCCGGAGATCCGGATGTCCTGCTCGGCGCCATCTACCAGCCGCAGGAAGACCGGCTGTGGATCGGCGGGAAGGGGTTCCCGGCCATGCTCAACGGATCCGTTATTGTTCCACCCGACGACGAACCGCTGGACCGCCTGTCCGCGGGAACCTATATCCACCCCACCTGGCTGCTGCGCCCCGAGGTGACCGGTCCCTGGACTGCGGCGGCCTCTCGGGCCGCAACCATCCGGATGATGGGGTCCGGCTCCTGCGACCTGGCCCGCGTAGCCACCGGCCAGTCCGGCGCCTGGTTCCAGCACAGCTGCCCGGAATGGGACTGGCTGCCGGGCAAGGCCATAGTCCGAGCCGCCGGCGGCAGCACCGCCGTCGTCGAAGTCCACGGCTTCCGCTGGCACATTGCCGGCACCGCCACCGCCGTCCGCGAGATCCACGCAGCCCTCACCTCCGGCTGACCGGTTCGGCCCGGGACGCTCCCGCCGGAGCGGACGGTTTGGACGCTCACCGGAATGTCGGCCGCAGCGCCTAGACTTAAAGCCATCATGGACTATCTCTTTGATCCACTCTTTCCCGCACCCCGCAAAGCTGAACCGGCGCCTGCCGCAAAGGCGCCGCATTCCGGCACCGAGCGAAGGGGCTCCTCCTACGCGGATGAAAGCCGGGCCGCGGACCTGCTGCAGGGGTTGAATCCCCAGCAGGAGGAAGCGGTGAAGCATGCCGGTTCCCCGCTGCTGATCGTGGCCGGCGCCGGCTCGGGCAAGACCCGTGTGCTCAGCCACCGGATCGCCTACCTGCTCGCCACCGGGCGGTCCAACCCGGGCCAGATCCTCGCCATCACCTTCACCAACAAGGCCGCCGCTGAAATGCGCGAGCGGATCGAAAACCTGGTGGGCGGCGTCGCGAAGACCATGTGGATCTCCACCTTCCATTCCTCGTGCGTGCGGATCCTGCGCCGGGAAGCCAAGACCGTGGGGATGAACTCGAACTTCTCCATCTACGACTCGGCGGATTCGCTGCGCCTGATCACGCTGGTGGCCAAGGGGCTGGACCTGGACCCGAAGCGCTTCACGCCCAAGTCGATCATGAACAAGATCTCCGCCCTGAAGAACGAACTCATTGACGAAGAGTCCTATGCGGAATCGGCCAACTACTCCGATCCCTTCGAGCAGGCCGTCGCAGACGTCTACAAGGGTTACGCGCAGCGGATGCGCCAGGCCAACGCCATGGACTTCGACGACCTGATCGCGCAGACCGTGTTTATGTTCCGCGCGTTCCCCGGTGTCGCCGAGTACTACCGGCGGCGCTTCCGGCACATCCTGGTGGACGAGTACCAGGACACCAACCACGCGCAGTACGCCCTGGTCCGCGAACTGGTGGGCAGCGACGACGAGACGCTGGACGTACCGCCGGCCGAACTCACCGTGGTGGGCGACTCCGACCAGTCCATTTACGCCTTCCGCGGCGCCGATGTCCGCAACATCAATGACTTCGAAAAGGACTACCCGAGCGCGCGGACCATCCTGCTCGAGCAGAACTACCGCTCCACGCAGACCATCCTCAACGCCGCCAACGCAGTCATCTCCCGGAACCCCAACCGCCCCGAAAAACGGCTGTGGACCGCGGAGGGCGACGGCGAAAAGATCATCGGCTACGTGGGCGAAAACGAGCACGAGGAAGCCCGCTTCATCGCGGAGGAGATCGACCGCCTGCAGGACGAGGAAAACCTGCGCCCCGGCGACGTCGCCGTCTTCTACCGCACCAATGCCCAGTCCCGCTCCTTGGAAGACGTCCTGGTGCGGGTGGGCCTGCCTTACAAGGTGGTCGGCGGCACCCGGTTCTACGAACGCAAGGAAATCAAGGACGCGCTGGCCTACCTGCGCGTGCTGGTGAACTCGGACGACGTCGTAAACCTGCGCAGGATCCTCAACGAACCCAAGCGGGGCATCGGCGACCGTGCCGAGTACTCCGTGGCCGCGCTGGCCGAACGCGAGCGGATCTCCTTCATGGCAGCCCTGCGGCGTGCCGAGGAGGCTCCGGGCCTGGCCACCCGGTCACTCAATTCCATTAACGGCTTCGTCAAGCTGATCGACGACCTCGCCGAGGTGGCGAGCGGATCCGGCGCGTCCGCCGCCCTGGAAGCCGTGCTCGAACAGACCGGCTACCTCGCCCAGCTGCGCTCCAGCAACGACCCGCAGGACGAATCCCGGGTGGAGAACCTGGCCGAACTGGTGGCAGTGGTCCGTGAATATGAGCGGGACAATCCAGAGGGTTCGCTCGGCGAGTTCCTGGAGCAGGTCTCCCTGGTGGCAGACGCCGATTCCATCCCCGATGCCCCCGGGGGCTCGGCGGAGGAAGTCGCGGCCGCCGTCGAGGAATCCCGCCGCCAGGGTGTGGTGACCCTGATGACCCTGCACACCGCCAAGGGGCTGGAATTCCCGGTGGTCTTCCTCACCGGCATGGAGCAGGGCCTGTTCCCGCACCAGCGTTCGGCCACTGACCCGGCCGAACTGGCCGAGGAACGGCGGCTGGCCTACGTGGGACTGACCCGGGCACGGCAGCGCCTGTACCTGACCCGGTCCGAGGTCCGCAGCATGTGGGGCCAGAGCCAGTACAACCCGGCCAGCCAGTTTGTGGGTGAAGTGCCGCCCGAGCTGATTGAGTGGAAGCGCGAGGGCATGGACCGTCCCACCTGGGGCGGCGGCGGCAGCATCACCTCGAGCCGCTACGGCGGATCCTCCTGGGGCGCCGGAGCGGCGAGCGGCACCGGCGGCAGCACCGCCAACTCGCCCGTAGCCAAGGCCATCGGGCGCGTGCAGCCGCAGAAGGAAGTGGTGTCCGTGTCGGCAGGCGACAGGGTCAACCACACCTCCTTCGGCTCCGGCACTGTGCTGGCGGTGGAAGGCGCAGGGGACAAGACGGTGGCGAAGGTGAAATTCGACGTCGGCGAAAAACGCCTGCTGCTGCGTTACGCGCCGCTCACCAAAGAGAGCTGAGCGGGGACGTTTTCATAACTCAGGCCGGGCATTTTCTACAAACGATAGAACTGTGTGCTTTATCACTAAAGGGGTAGTCTGGGATCGGCGTTCTGCCCCAAGGGACTAAAGTTCCTCGTGGGGCAGACCGGCCGGATGCATCTGCTCTGCGATCGCCAGATCGCATGTAAACCCCTACTTCGACGTAGAAGGACACTAGCCCGTGGACCTGTTTGAATATCAGGCGCGCGATATGTTTGAGGCGCACGGAGTACCCGTGCTCGCCGGAATCGTGGCGCACACCCCTGAAGAAGCCAAAGCTGCTGCTGAGAAGATCGGCGGCGTTGTAGTCGTCAAGGCGCAGGTCAAGGTTGGTGGCCGAGGCAAGGCCGGCGGCGTGAAGGTTGCCAAGACCGCCGATGAAGCTTTCGAGCACGCATCCAACATCCTCGGCATGGACATCAAGGGCCACACCGTTAACACGGTGATGATCGCCCAGGGTGCCGACATCGCCGAGGAATACTACTTCTCGGTCCTGCTGGACCGCGCAAACCGCAACTACCTGGCCATGTGCTCGGTTGAGGGCGGCATGGAGATCGAGCAGCTGGCCGTGGAGCGTCCCGACGCACTCGCCCGCATTGCCGTCGATCCCGCCGTCGGCATCGACTCCGCCAAGGCCGCCGAGATCGTCGACGCCGCCGGGTTCGCCCCCGAGCTGCGCGAGGGCGTTATGAACGCCATCATCAAGCTGTGGGATGTCTTCACCAAGGAAGACGCCACCCTCGTCGAGGTCAACCCGCTGGTGAAGACCGGCAGCGGTGAGATCCTGGCCCTCGACGGCAAGGTCACCCTGGACGAAAACGCCGACTTCCGCCAGCCCGGCCACGCCGCGCTGGAAGACAAGGACGCTGCGGATCCGCTCGAGGCCAAGGCCAAGGAAAACGACCTTAACTACGTCAAGCTCGACGGCGCAGTGGGCATCATCGGCAACGGTGCAGGCCTGGTTATGTCCACGCTCGACGTCGTTGCCTACGCCGGCGAAAAGCACGGCAACGTGAAGCCCGCGAACTTCCTGGACATCGGCGGCGGCGCCTCCGCCTCCGTCATGGCCGCCGGCCTGGACGTCATCCTGAATGACTCCCAGGTCAAGTCCGTGTTCGTGAATGTCTTCGGCGGAATCACCGCCTGTGACGCCGTGGCCAACGGCATCGTCAAGGCCCTGGAAATCCTGGGCGACGAAGCCAACAAGCCGCTGGTTGTCCGTCTCGACGGCAACAACGTCGAGGAAGGCCGCCGCATCCTTGCCGAGGCCAACCACCCGCTGGTCACCCTGGCCACCACCATGGACGAAGGCGCCGACAAGGCCGCCGAGCTCGCTTACGCTGCTCGCTAACTGAGCCTGTCGAAACCTAGAAGAGAGAACCCACCTATGTCTATCTACTTGAACAAGGACTCCAAGGTCATCGTTCAGGGCATCACCGGCGGCGAAGGCACCAAGCACACCGCCCTGATGCTCAAGGCCGGCACCCAGGTTGTCGGCGGCGTGAACGCCCGCAAGGCAGGCACCACCGTCACCCACGGCGACGTTGAACTGCCCGTCTTCGGCACCGTTGCCGAGGCCATCGACAAGACCGACGCCGACGTCTCCATCGTCTTCGTGCCGCCGGCCTTCACCAAGGACGCCGTGATGGAAGCGATCGACGCCGGCATCAGCCTCGTCGTCGTCATCACCGAAGGCGTCCCGGTGCAGGATTCCGCCGAGTTCTGGGCCCACGCCCAGTCCAAGGTGGACGCTGACGGCAACCAGGTCACCCGCATCATCGGCCCGAACTGCCCCGGCATCATCACCCCCGGCGAAGCGCTGGTAGGCATCACGCCCGCCAACATCACCGGCAAGGGTCCCATCGGCCTGGTCTCCAAGTCCGGCACCCTGACCTACCAGATGATGTACGAGCTGCGTGACCTTGGCTTCTCCACCGCCATCGGCATCGGCGGCGACCCGGTCATCGGCACCACCCACATCGATGCACTGGCTGCCTTCGAAGCGGATCCCGAAACCAAGGCCATCGTGATGATCGGCGAAATCGGCGGCGATGCCGAAGAGCGTGCCGCAGAGTTCATCAAGGCCAACGTCACGAAGCCGGTTGTCGGCTACGTGGCCGGCTTCACGGCTCCCGAAGGCAAGACCATGGGCCACGCCGGCGCCATCGTCTCCGGCTCCGCCGGAACGGCACAGGCCAAGAAGGAAGCCCTCGAGGCCGCGGGCGTGAAGGTCGGCAAGACGCCGTCCGAGACCGCTACGCTGCTGCGCGAAGTTTACGCAGCCCTCTAGTTCAGTAACTGCACGCCCCCGTCCAACGGATTTTTCCGCGGGACGGGGGTTTTGTGCGTCGCAGCCAAGAAAGTCGCAAATGTCCACCACAGTAACAGCCGGCCCCGACCGGGCTTCCAAGGCTTCCCCGCATAGACGGGCGCTTCGCCGTGCGTCCTGGATCGTCACCCTTGGCGGTTTCCTGTTCGGCTACGATACCGGCGTCATCAACGGCGCCCTGCCCTACATGGAAGACGATCTGGGCCTGACCCCCTTCACCGAAGGCCTGATCACCTCCAGCCTGCTCTTTGGCGCGGCATTTGGCGGGGCTATTTCCGGGAAGCTGACCGATCGGTTCGGCCGGCGCCGGATCCTGATGGGTCTCGCCGTCGTCTTCCTGATTGGAACCCTTGGCACCTCCCTGGCGCCAACGATCGCCGTGATGGTGCTGTCCCGGATTGTGCTCGGCCTGGCCGTGGGCGGCGCCTCGGCGCTGGTGCCCGTTTTCCTGGCCGAACTGGCACCGGCTGAACGCCGCGGCCAGATGGTCACCCGCGACCAGCTGATGATCGTCACCGGACAGCTGGTCGCATTTGTTGCCAACGCGGTGATCGGCAACATCTGGGGCGAAGACCAGGGGGTCTGGCGCTGGATGCTCGTGGTGGCCACGCTGCCGGCCATCGCCTTGTGGATCGGAATGAGCTTTGTTCCGGAAAGCCCGCGCTGGCTCGCCTCCAAGGGGCGTTTCGCCGAAACACTCGCGGCCCTCCGCCGCATCCGCAGCGAGGAGGACGCGCAGGCCGAACATGACGAGGTGCGTGGCCTGGCCGAGAAGGAATCGGCACAGGCAGGCACGTTGCGGGACTTCGCGGAACCCTGGCTGCTGCGGGTGCTGCTGATCGGCATGGGACTGTCCATCGTTCAGCAGATCACCGGCGTGAACGCGATTATGTACTACGGCACGCAGATCCTGGCCGACGCCGGTTTCGGTACCGAGGCGGCGCTCACCGCCAACATTGCCAACGGCGTGGTGTCCGTGGCAGCGGCTATCTTCGGTATCTGGCTGCTGGGCCGGGTCCGCCGTCGGCAAATGCTGATGACCGGACTGATCGGTACCGGGTCCTCGCTGCTGCTGATCGGGCTGGTATCCATCTTCGTTACCGAAGGCAGCGTACGCGGTTACATCATCTTGGCCCTGACGGTCACGTTCCTGGCCTTCCAGCAGGGCGCCGTTTCGCCGGTGACGTGGCTGATGCTCTCGGAAATCTTCCCGTTGAAGGTCCGCGGGCTGGGGATCGGCCTGTCGGTCTTCGTGCAGTGGATGACCAACTTCGCCGTTGGCTTCTCCTTCCCGATCCTGATGGACGCCATCGGCATCTCTAAGACCTTCTTCATCTTCGTGGTGCTGGGCCTGCTGGCGCTGGTATTTGTCCGCCGCTTCGTCCCGGAGACCCGGGGACAGAGCCTGGAGCAGGTGGAAGAACAGCTCCGGGTTGCCGGTACCAAATAGGAACCCGCGCACAAAGAAGGGAACCTGCCGCCGGCAGGTTCCCTTCTTTGTGCGCTAATCGACCCTAGGGGATCGCCGGGTAGGCGGCCACGGTGGGCACGGTGACAGACGCCGTGAAGCTGGTCAGCGCCGTCGCCTTCGGCAGCGCGTAGACGGAGGTGGCGGGCGTGACCTGCAGGACCAGCCGGGTGCTTGGATCGGCAGTGTAGGAAACCTCTTCCAAGGGGATGGTCAGGGTGTGTTCCTTCCCGTCCAGGATCAGCGGAACCGGTGTGACCTGGTTGCCCAGCACGAGGGAGGACCTGGACCGGTCAATGATCTGGGCATAGACATGGGTGTTGACCTGCCGGGCAGAGCCGCGGTAGGTCAGCGTCAGCTGCGGTGCGCCGAAGACCGACGTCGTCACCGTGGGGGCGCTGATGGGGACGTTGACTGCCACCGGAGCGACGGCGGCCGCCACGACTGCCCCGCTGATGGCAGCGGGGGAGAGGATGATCGACCCCTTCCCGGTACCGGTCAGGGCGCCGGTGGCCTGCGGGTACCCGGGCGCTCCGCGGGTCACGCCGGCCTGGTCGATGAACTGGAAGGCCGCGCCGGTATCCACCGGTTCGTTCCGCAGATAGCGGGCAAACCAGTTCAACACTGCGGGAGTGATCCGGTCCGGTCCGGCAGTGGAATTGCACAACCCGTGGCCGCCGCAGAACTGCAGCATCTTGGTAGGCGTGCCGGTGCTGCGGATGAGGTCATAGTTGCGTCGGGCCTCATCCAGCGTGAAGAGCGTATCCGCCGTGCCCTGGATGATCAGGGTGGGAGCCGTGATCGAGGTGAACAGGGTGTCCGGGGTCAACGATTCGAAGTATGCGATGGACTCGGCGCTGAGCTGGTTGGGGTAGGTCAGCCCTTCCTGGCAGGCCTTGCGGACCGGGGCCGAGAGGGCGCCCTGGTTGCCCACGAGCGAGCCCAGCTGTCCCAGCGCCGTTCCTTCGGCGCAGAGCAGGGCGCCCCAGCCGGTCTTGAAGGAACCGGCCTTGTACAGGCTGGTGGTCAGGTCATTCCAGGCGATGGTGGGGGTGATGGCGTCCACGCGCTGGTCCTGGGAGGCGAGGACAAACTGGATACCGCCGCCGTAGGACGCCCCGGCCATGCCGAGGACGGGGTCTCCCGGGGACTCCAGTTGTGCTTCGGGCTGGGCGGCAATGTAGTCGATGATCGCGGACCCGTCCCTGCCCTCATAGGCAGGATTGTTGACGTAGGCCTCACCGCCGCTGAGCCCGAAACCGCGGGGGTCCCAGGTCACCACGTTGTAGCCGGCGTCCCGCAGGGGAGCAATACCGATGGAGCCGATCAGCGTACTGGTGGTACTCAGCGGGATACGCCCGCCGGGCAGCCCGAACCCGGGTCCCACCATCACGGTGGGTGCCTGTTGGCCGGAGGCAAGGCCGGTGGCGGGGAAGAAGTTCGTGTGGATCGGGGTGCCGTCAAAGCTGGTGATAACGACGTCGGTGCGGATGGCAGGCGCGGGTGCAGCGACAGCCGGTGCCGCCGGCGCTGCGATGGCGGGCGCGGCGGCCAGGGACGAACCCAGAAGCGCGGCGGACACCGCCAAAATGCCCAGATGTTTCCTCATGGTGACCTCATTGTCTGCGGGAAAGTGCGAGTGGTTACCGGTTGGTAACTTTCTGCAGGGTATGAGGAGGAGGAAGAGGGCACAAGGCCAGCAGGCAAATCCACCCGTTGGGGGTCCGGTTTCGACGGCGTCTATTGTGCGGTGCCGTGTTGTGGTTTAGCACCCTGTGGACCCGGGATGAGGTTGGACTGATGGGAAATATACGCGAAGGTCCCCGCACTGATTATGTGCGGGGACCTTCGCGTATTGCTTAGCGACCGGGGCAGCTACTTGCGTTCCGGGGCGGTGGTTGCCGACACTGCCGCGTCCGGGCCGTCGTCGTGCTCGGTGGTGTGCAGGTCGAAGGAGGAGCCGTGTTCGTCCACGCCGGCCTGGATGGCCCGGTCCACCACGGAAACGGCAAGCCGGCGCCGCAGTGAGAGCGGGTCCTTGGCCAGGTCCTTGGCCAGGGCGATGGTCATCAGCAGCATAACCACGGCGAAGGGCAGCGCGGCCACAATGGTGATCCGTTGCAGGCCGTCCAGCGCCGCGGCAGGGTCGTCGCCGCCTGCCAGCAGCATCACTGCCCCCACGGCGCCGGTAAGGACGCCCCAGAAGATAACGACACCGCGGGACGGGTGCTCGGCCCCGTTGGAGCTCAACGACGCCATGATGATGGAAGCCGAATCCGCTCCGGTGACGAAGAAGATGGCCACCAGGACCATGGCGAGGATACCCACCGCAGTGGCCAGGAGGTTCGGCATGGGGAGGGCTGCAATCAGGTCGAACAGCGAGCCGTCGAAATCAATGGTGGGTTCACCGTCCACCATTGTGGTGAGTCCCGGTGTGCCGTTGGCTGCCGCTTCCTGCTGCGTTCCGATCGCGGCGCCGCCGAAGATGGAGAACCAGGCCACGCTGACAACGAAGGGAACCACCAGCACGCCGGTGACGAACTGGCGGATGGTGCGGCCGCGGCTGATGCGGGCAATGAACATACCGACGAACGGCGTCCAGGACAGCCACCAGGCCCAGTAGAAGATGGTCCAGCTGGAGAGCCAGGCGCGCATGGATTCATCGCCGGACACCTCGGTGCGGGAGGCCATCTGCGCCAGGTTGGTGGCGTAGTCACCGATCGCTGCCGGAATGACGTTGAGGATGAACAGGGTCGGCCCCACAACAAAAACGATGGCGGCCAGCACCAGCGCGAGGACCATGTTGATGTTGGACAGCCACTGGATGCCGCGGGAAATGCCGGAAACCGCGGACGCCACGAAGCAACCGGTGAGGATCGCGACGATCGCGACCAGGACGGTTGTTCCGGCGGTCCCGAGGAACCCGACCGACTGCAGGCCGCTGCCGATCTGCAGGGCGCCGAGGCCCAGCGAAGCCGCGGTGCCGAAGAGGGTAGCGAAGATGGCGAAGATGTTCAGCACCTTGCCCAGCGGGCCTTCTACCCGCTTCACGCCGAAGAGTGAGGTGAAGGCCGACGAAATCAGCTGACGGCGGCCGAGACGGTAGGTGCCGTATGCCATGGCAATGCCGACGACGGCGTACATGGCCCAGGGGTGCAGGCCCCAGTGGAACAGGGACGTGCCCATGGCCGTCTGCAGGGCCTCGGGGGTCTGGCCGTCAACGGTGCCGGGGGGAGGGGAGATGTAGTAGAACAGGGGCTCGGCCGCGCCGTAGAACATCAGGCCGATGCCCATGCCGGCGGCGAACATCATGGAGATCCAGGAGATCGTCTTGAACTGCGGTTCCTCGCCGTCCTGGCCAAGGGGGATCTTGCCGTAGCGTCCCACAGCCAGCCAGATCACGTAGACCACGAGGAACGAGGCGAGGAGCACAAAGAACCAGCCTGCGTTAGTGATGACCCAGTCCAGTGCCGTCGAGGAGACAGCGGACAGGCTGTCTGTCCCGAAGAAGCCCCACGCGATGAACGCCAGCGCAAGGGCACCGGTGATGGCGAAGATCACCTTGTCGAGCTTCGCAGGCACGCCGCGGCTGAGCGCCGCTTCCTGCTCGCGCTGTCCCTCGATCAACTGCTGGACGAGTTCGTGTTCCTGCTCCACGATGGGCATCGACGAAGTGGAGGGATCCTCCGGGGCAACGGAGGAGTGGGTGGTGGCGGGTACCGGGGCGACGGGATTCGCCGCGTGCCTCCCGGCGTCGCGCGGTGGACCTTCTGTGGTAGCCATAGGCCTTCCTTATGTCAGCATGTCAGCGCAAAAGGGCCCGAGCCCCTCGTTGGGGGACCCGGGCAGGCAGAATGGCAGCCACTCTTTATTTGAGCGTGTGACGGACGGTACGCCGTCCCTCCGGAATCGATAAAGTAACGCTGCCTAGCCTCTGCGTCCCTTTACATAATTCGCAAGTGTTAGTTCCAGACTCGCGGCCTGCGGCGCACCAAGTCAAATTGGACAGCACCCTATAAGGAGCCGTACGGCACGGCTGTGCCTTAGGCCACGGGCGCCTGGTAAACCAGGATGTTTCCGTCTGGGGCACCATGGACCCACCGGCCGCCGTGGAGCTGGTCGTCTTCCTAGGTGGTCCGGAATTCCATCTCGGGATCGTAGGAACATGGTCCTTCATAAGTCAGGCTGCTGAGATGATTCCCGGCTTGGTAAACCAATTTGCTTCCCTCCTCATCCTGAAGGGTAACCATGATGTAGTACCCCGATCCCACGGACTTAGGCACTGGGGAATCGTAGCGGTTGGTTTCGGTGAATCCCTGCTGTTCGAAGTGCGAGACGTACTTCTCCATGGCGGCTTCCGGGTCTTCCACTGCGGGGCCCATGATCATCGTTCTGTAACGGTAGGAGCGCTTCTCGCCGCTTCCGGGCTTCAGCCTCGTGCAGGTGTATGCAACATACCCGCTTGTTTTCGTACCGTCCCAGGCGGACCGTGCATCATTGGAATAGGTCCACTGTCCACCGTGGACCTTGGTGGTTTCGTCGCTCAGCTCCAGCATCCTGGCGAGCAGCTCCGAGGCAGGCCTGGACTGATCCACGGCTTCGCTGTTTTCACTTTTCATGGTGTCCTCTGAATCGAACGGGGTGGCGCAGCCGGCCACCGTTAGGGCTAGGGCAAGGGCGATCGAGCCAACCGCCAGGGTCAGCCGGTTCATCGTCTGCCAAAACTGTGCGGGTAATAAGGCATCTCAGACCGTCTCTCTTCAAAGGCTCTCGAAGTATCCGCTAATTCTTCCTCGCGCTGTAGGACCTCATCACCGTTTCCGGTTGTAATCTTGGCGACGGAATCCAGGCTCTGTGTTCCATTGTCCAGATACCCATGTTCATCGTAGGTGTGCAGGGGATTCCATTTGTCACCGTCCTCCCCGATGGCGGAGTGCCCGAGGGTCTGCTTGAGCTCCCGCTCTGCGTCCCCTTCCGAACTGAATTCATGTGACCCGAAACCGTCCCCCAATGGGTTGGTGCGCCGCGAGAGGACGTTGCCGGTCCAGGCAACCTGGTCCTGGGATGCTTGGGTGGCGAAGAGTGCCGGTTGTCCCTCGGGCCCGTCTTTAATGCGCATGTCCGCCAGGGCCGTGTTGTCCAGGCCAGCGGAGCCATAAAACGCCACGGAGTCCACGTCAAAATCGATCCCGGTCAGGCCGTGGGCGGTGGTCGTGGTGCCGTAGGAGTGCGCTGCCACCGAAACGTAGGTGTCGCGGCCGTCGCTGGCAGCGTTGAAGCCGTTCAGTGATGAGGCGAGGCGCTCACCTCCGTCCAGGGCATGTTCGTTGCCCAAGACTTCGGTGGAGGGAGGCATGCCTGGTGTGTGGTAACCGATCCAGGCAACTACCGCCGGCTCGCCGCCGCCGAGCTTCAGTTGGGCATCGTAGATGTTCTGTGATCCCTCGGCCCAATTGTCCATGGACCCGGCGGTCGTTCCCATCCCTGGGACATTCCATGTGACGTTGTCAGCAGTATCCATATTTCCGATAGCCAGGGCGGCCAGCGGCGGGTGCGTGGGATCAAAGGAAATGAGTCCGCGGACGGTTGTGTCGTCACGACCCGCATCGACGGCCGCTTTTATTTCCTTGAGGACATCCCGCTGTGCATCCGGAAGCGGCTTCTGGGCCAGCGCCAGGTCCAGCGCCACGTTGTTCGCAGCGGTTCGGTCTGAGTAAGGAATGCCCTCCAGATTGCCTACGAGGGACGGCACCTTCTGGCTGATGACAGCGCGTTGCTCCGGGGTGAGCTTTTCCCAGGCTTCCTTGTTTTTCCGGGGATCCGATCCGAGAGCCGGCGGCGAGAGCGCAGCCTCCGGGTTACGGGCCAGGAACTGTTCCATCTGGTCGGGCCTGAGCCCGGCCAAGAGCGCAAGATACTGCTGCATGGCTACACTCGGGTCACCGATGGAGTTCTGCACCCGGTTGTAGGCCTGGGTGGCATCCTGGATAGCCCATTCGTTCAGGGCTTCCTTGCTGATTGGCGGAACATCAGCAGTAGGGCGGACCAAGGCCCTATGTGCCCGGTTACACTCCTCCTCCGCCTTTTGCAGTTCGGCCGCCAGCTGGTCCGCTTCCCTCTGGAGCATGAACTGATCCATGAAAGCGTCCGCGGAGTCCATGACGGACCCGATTTTGCTGACAGCCTCTCCGAGGAAGCCGAATTCTCCGATTCCATCGATGATTTCGGCTTCGCGCTTGTCTTGCGCTTGGGCAGTTGCGATTTTGGCCTTGAGTTCAGCGCGTTTTGCCTTGATTGCGGTGATTTCTTCTGCGAAGACCTCCAAAGCCTGTTTTGAGGAGCGCACCGCAAGCAGGATCTCCTCGCCGTTGTCACGCGGTTTGTCCATCGCCGTGTGCACGAGGCTCGCCTCCGGGGCGCGGTAGAAGGAATCGACGGTCTGCCACTTGGCCTGGGCGTCGTCCAAGGTGTCAGCCATGCGTTCAACGCGTCTGTCCAGCCTGGCGGCAGCAGCCAGCAGCGCCGCCTCGTTGGGCAGATTATCGGTACCACTCAGATCAACATTGATGCTCACGTCAAACCCCACCTTCCGCGGGTCTTGTTGGGCTCCGCGTCGGACGGTGCCTGGTCAGCCAGGAGGATCGCGTCGACTACTGGAATGCCGTTGATTTCCCGCGGCACGGGGGTGGGTTCGGGTGTGACGCCGGCGCCCCCAAAGTCGCCGGGTGCTGTATCCGGCATCGGCTCGAAGTGGATGACTTCCGGCAGCGGCATCGGCTTGATATCGATGATCTCGGGCATCGGCATTGGTTCGAAGTGGATGACTTCCGGCATCCACGGCTCGGCATGGATGACGTCGGGCCTTGGCTCGAAAGGGATGACTTCCGGCATCCACGGCTCGGCATGGATGACGTCGGGCCTTGGCTCGAAAGGGATGACTTCCGGCATCCACGGCTCGGCATGGATGACGTCGGGCATCTTCGTGATCTCCTGCGGCAGTTCGACGGGAAGGCGCTCGAAGCCCGGACGCGAAGGGTCGGCCCAGAATCCGGGGTCTATTCCGGGCCACATAGCGCCGCGGCCCGGGTCGCCCGGGTAGTAGGGCGCCGGCTCGGCGATGTGTCCACCGGGGATGGCCTCCGGGAGGGGCGCCGGCAGCGGGTGGAGTATGTTTCCACCCGGGTTGCCCGGGTAGTAGGGGGCAGGGTCGGCGATGTGTCCACCGGGGTTGGCCTCCGGGAGGGGCGCCGGCAGCGGATGGAGTACGTTTCCTGGACCCGGCAGCCATGGCAGGTCTCGGACGGGACCGGGCAGGGGATGCTCTGGCATGCGGGGTGGGTTGCCGATGTAGTCGGGCGGGGTGGGGTGTTCATCTCCCGGGGATTTCGGTCCGCAGCAGTCACACCCGGGTTCACAGCAGTCAGCCGGCGCATCCGCTGCCGGGCCCGGCGTGGGTGCCGGTTCCGGGGCTGGCGCCGGGGCAATCGGAGCGGGCGCAACGGGGGCAGGAGCTACCGGCATGCGCACACTCGGTGACGGGGCCGGCGCTGGTGCTGGCACGGGAGCGGGTGCAGGAGCGGGAGCAGGTGCCGGTGCCGGTGCGGGAGTCACGTTGGGTGCCAACTTGCCGCGGGAGATTGCAGCGGCTCCTGCGCCGATGGCCAGCGGCGCGATGCTCGCTGCCGCTTGCTGCGCATTCGCCACCATCTCCTCGTCGCCCTGAACGTATGCGTTCAGTGCCCGCCGGGTTGCCAGGACGGCATTATCGCTCCGGGTGATTACCGTCTTGGCGCCCGGCATCACCGTCTCTGCAGCGAACGTCGAGAACCCAGCGAGTGCCCCACTCTTGCCGAGCGCGGTTTCAACGCCGTCGATCCGGTCTTGAAGGTCGAGGAAAAGACTCTCGTTCTGCAACAGGATGGACTCGGTGTCCGTGATTATCCTGCCTACTGCTGCAGCGTCTATGTCATAGGCGCCCATTTTCTCCCCCTTGTACAGGCCCCGGACCGCAGTATGAATGCTGCAGTCGCGAGGCGGCGGGAGAGCCGCACTATGACAGTTCCCCCTGAATGTCAGGAAGAACATAACCCGCCGGAGGGAATCCGTACATGGGGAGAACTGCCCATGTTGCGTGTCCTAGAGGGCGGTCGTCCCGAAAACCAGGCCCAGCAGATAGGTGGCGCCTGCGGCACCCAGCCCGATCGCCAGCTGCCGCAGCGCCCGCTTTAGGGGCGAGGCGCCGGAGAGCAGGCCGACGACCGCCCCGGTCATCAGCAGCGCCAGGCCCACCAGGACGCAGGAGAGGACGACGGCGGTCATCCCGGTGAGACCAAACAGGTAGGGGAGCACCGGAATCACCGCGCCGGATGCGAAGAAGCAGAAGCTTGAGGCGGCAGCGCCCAAGCCCGTCCCTACGGACTCGTGCTCATCGTGTTTTTCAGCGTCGTCCGCTTCGGGGTTGAGGGAGAAACTCGGATCGCAGTCGCAGCTGTAGAGGCCCATCCGTTCTGCCGCACGGTGCTCGGCTGCGTCCTTGGTCATCCCGCGTGCGCGGTACACCAGCACCAGCTCGTTGGCATCGATGTCCAGTGACTTCGCAGCCGAAAGCGTGATCTGGGTGGGCCGGGAGGCATCCAGGAGTTCACGCTGGGACCGGACCGAGACATACTCTCCCGCGCCCATGGACAACGCCCCCGCAAGCAGGCCGGCCAGACCGCTGATGAGGATGAACGTACTGGACACCCCGGTGGCGCCGATTCCCATGATGAGGGCAAGATTGCTGACCAGGCCGTCATTGGCGCCGAAAACTGCCGCCCGGAAGTTCCCCGACAACCGGGTCCGTCCCCGAGTGGCCAGCCCGCGGATCACTTCCTCATGAATCTGTTCATCCGCGGCCATGGCGCTGGTGGCGTTGGGATCCTTGGCATAGGGGGAGCGGCCCTCGGCGCGCTGTGCCAGGGCCAGCACGAACACCGAGCCGAAACGGCGGGCCAGCAGGCCGAGGGCCCGGTTGCGGAAGGAAGCACGGGCCCTGCGCCCGGCGTCGTCGCCCAGCAGCGTGCGCCAGTGTTCTTCATGGCGGCCCTCAGCCTCGGCCAGTGCCAGGAGGATGTCGCGTTCCTCACCGTCGCGGCGTTCAGCCAGATACCGGTAGGTCGCTGCTTCGGCCTGCTCATCGGCCAGGTACTGCCGCCATCGCTTTTTGTCGGCGTTGGAAGGAACGCTGGATTCGCTGAATGCGGGCTCCGGCGAGGAATGGGAATTCACGGTGCTCCTGACAGGGACCGGAACGGGGGGATCCGGTCAGTTTAAAGTAAAAGGCAACTCTTCTGACCGAAGGTCTCGCTCGCCCGCGGCCGGATGCCGGCGGGTGGACTGCCGGGACGCCGCGGCGTCCAGTATGTCGACAGGCCTCGGCGGAAAATGAACCAGCTGGAATGAACCAGAAGGCCCCCACCGGAGCTACTCCCCTTCGCGTGTCCAAGTGTAGTCGAATCCACCGGCTGTACCGGTCGGAACTCCGCGATACGCCCGACCCCGGTTTTGTCCCTAAGCACCCTGACTTTTTGTCCGTGACGGGCAGGCGCTAGAGTCAGATTGTGAGCAAAAACTTCCCTCTTACGGATCCTGCCCGCCCCTGGACCCGCCACTACAGCGAGGGAGTCCTGGAAGGCTTCAGCCTCCCGGATGAGTCCCTCGTTGACGTGATGGAGAGCTCGGTCCGCAAATACCGATCCAAGACCGCCCTGCAGTTCTTCGGTGCCACCACTTCCTACGAGGAACTGGGGGACCAGATCCGTCGTGCGGCGACGGGCTTGATGAAACTCGGCGTGCGCAAGGGCGACCGGGTGGCGCTTGTGCTGCCCAACTCGCCGCAGCACGTGGTGGCGTTCTACGCGGTCCTCCGCTTGGGAGCCGTGGTGGTGGAACACAACCCCCTCTATACGGACCGGGAGCTGCGGCACCAGTTCGAGGATCACGGCGCCACCGTGGCCGTGGTGTGGGACAAGGTTGTGGAGAACGTCCAGAAGCTGCCGGCGGATATTCCGGTGCGCAGCATTGTTTCGGTCGACCTGATCCCGGCCATGCCGCTGATCAACCGGCTGGCGTTGAAGCTCCCCGTTCCCGCCCTGCGCGAGGCACGGGCCGCCCTTTCCCCGTCCAAGCGTCCGCCCCGTGGGCCGCGGCGAGTGGTGAGGTGGAATGAGCTGCTGGACAACCGCCCGCTGCGCAAACGCCATCCGCGTCCGGAGCCGTCGGACCTGGCAGCGATCCAGTACACCAGCGGAACCACCGCAGATCCCAAGGGTGCGATGCTGACGCACGCCAACCTCGTGGCCAACGCGGCACAGGGACGCGCCTGGGTTCCCGGGTTGAAGCCCGGCAATGAAACCTTCTACGCCGTCCTGCCCATGTTCCATGCCTACGGGCTGACCCTGTGCCTCACCACCGCCATGAGCCTGGGGGCCCGGGTGGTGCTGTTCCCCAAGTTCGACGTCGACATGACGCTCAAGGCCATGAAAAAGACCCCGGCCACCTTCCTCCCGGCCGTACCGCCGATTTACGAGCGGCTGGCCGCGGGAGCCAAGGAACAGAACATTTCGCTCAAGGGCGTCCGGTCCGCCATTTCCGGTGCCATGAACCTCCCGCCTCGAACGGTAGAAATCTGGGAAGAAGCCACCGGCGGACTCCTGATCGAAGGCTACGGCCTGACCGAAACGTCTCCCATCGCGCTGGGCAACCCCTTCGCCAAGTCGCGGAAACCGGGAACGGTCGGTGTCCCGTTCCCCCTGACCGACATCCGGGTTGTGGATCCCGAGCATCCTACTGTCGACGTTCCCCAGGGCCAGCGGGGTGAACTGCTGATCAAGGGCCCCCAGGTCTTTGCCGGCTACTGGAACAAGCCGCGGGAAACCGAAGCGGTACTGCTCGACGGCGGCTGGTTCCGTACCGGGGACATTGTCACCGTGGACGAGGACCACTTTGTGACCATCGTGGACCGGATCAAGGAGCTGATCATTACCGGCGGCTTCAACGTCTCACCCTCGGAAGTGGAAGACGCCCTGAAGCGCCATGAATCCGTCGACGACGTCGCCGTCGTCGGCCTGCTCCGCTCCGGCGGCGGGGAGGACGTTGTGGCGGCCGTGGTGCGGAAGGCAGGCGCCCGGTTTAGTGCCGAGGAGCTGCGGACCTTCGTGCGCAAGGAGCTGGCCGCCTACAAGGTGCCGCGACGGATCGTTGAGATCCAGGAGCTTCCGAAGTCCATGATCGGCAAAGTCCTTCGCAGGCACGTCCGCGACAGCCTGCAGGACGGCAGCGTCGTTTCCGCCAGCGCAGATTCCGCCACCGCAGATTCCGCCACCGCCAACGGCACCGCAGAAACGAATTCCCCCACCGATCTCCAGAACAAGCCCTGACCAGGAAGTAGCGAACATGAGCGCATCAAGCCCCAACAGGGTTGAACGGGATACCCAGCCGGATCACACCAGGCCCGGACGGTACTGGAGCGGCCCCCTCGGCCACGCCGGGCAGCGCTCCGCCCAGATCCTGTTGATCCTGCTTTTGGTTTCGGTGACGGTTTACGGGTTGCTGCAGGTCACGCTGGTGGTGATTCCGGTGCTGCTGGCGCTGATTCTGGGCGCGGCGATCGCTCCGTTCGTGAACTGGCTCCGCCGCAAGGGATGGCCCAGCGCGCTGGCGACAGGCCTGTCGTTCCTCTTGCTGCTCGGCATTTTCGGCGGGCTGGTGACCGGGATTGTGTTCGCTATCCGCAGCGAATGGAGCGACCTGGTGGACCAGGCTGTTGCAGGCTTCGACCAGCTCTACGACTTTGTCCTTAACGGCCCGCTTCCGATCGACCAGGAGATGCTCGCCAACGGGCGGGACGCGGTGATCGATTTTGCTACCAGCAGCACGGTAAGCAGCGGCGCCATTGCGGGTATCTCCGCGGCCACGACTTTTGCCACCGGGTTCCTGCTGATGGCCGTGGTGCTGTTCTACTTCCTCAAGGACGGTGACCGCATCTGGGCATTCTTCCTGCGGATGTTCCCGGAGGGTGACCGCCGGGACAAGGCCCGGCTCTCCGGCTTCCGGGTGATGGAGGTCCTCGGCGGGTACATCCGCGGCACCGCCATTGTGGCCCTGGTCGATTCGGTGTGCATTGGCGCGGCGCTGTTCATCCTGCAGGTTCCGCTGGCCCTGCCCCTGACCGTGATTGTCTTTGTCGGCTCGTTCATCCCGCTGGTCGGCGCCACCGCAGCCGGTGTCTTCGCAGCCCTGATCGCGCTGGTGGCCAATGGACCGGTTGTTGCCCTGATCGTCGTCGTGGTGATCATTGCGGTGAACCAGCTGGAGGGCAACTTCCTGCAACCGGTGGTGATGGGCAAGTCATTGAGCATCCACGCCCTGGTGATCCTGCTCGCCCTGACCGCAGGAACCATCCTGGCGGGCATTATCGGCGCCATCCTGGCCGTCCCGATCGCGGCAGTGGGCTGGGCCGTGATCAAGGTCTGGACCGGCGAAGACGACGGCGAGGATCTCGACGCGAAGGAGATCCCGGATCCGGAGGAGCAGCCGGAAATGGAATCCATGGAAAAGTAGCCGCGGCTTAGACGGCTGGCACTTCTTCCGCCTCGGCGGTGGAGGTGCCGGCCACCCGCTTGTCCCAGGCGGCACGGACCTCGGGGTCCGTGGGCCGGGAGAGCAGCGAAACCACGCAGTAGGCAACGGCCGACGCAGCGAGCCCGAAGTAGATCGGTTCATTGGCGTACACGCCGTCGTACGGGGCAGCCCCCCGGATCTCAAGATAGATCATGGTTCCCAGGGTCACCACGGTTCCGACAGCCATGGACACGGCGGCACCCAGTCCGGTGCCGCGCTTCCACACCAGTCCGCCCAGGATGCTGACCAGCAGTCCACCCACCAGAATGTCGTACGCAATCGTCAGTGCAGCGACCACGTCCTGGACCACTATGGCCACGATGATCGCGACGACGCCCAGCCCGAGTACCCAGTAGCGGTTGGAGGCGATGTCTTCGCCGGCGTCGTCCCCGGTCTCCGGGTTGGTGGCGGTGCTCCGGGCGGTGGAACTGTCGGAACCCCGGCGGAACCATCCGCGGACGAAGGGGACGACGTCGGTCCGCGCGACGGTGGCCGCAGCAATCAGCGCCCCCGAGGCCGTGGACATCATGGCGGCAACCGCAGCGGCCAGGACGAGTCCGCCGAGGCCGACGGGCAGCAGGTTCATGGCGACATCGGCGTAGACGTCATCCTGGGACTCCACCGCGGAAAGAGCGACGCTGGCGCCCATGCCGATCAGTGCCCCTGCCACGCCGTAGAGGATGCAGTAGATCCCGGCCGCGGTGCCGCCCCAGCGGGCCACAAGCGGGGTGCGTGCCGTGAAGACCCGCTGCCAGATATCCTGGCCGATCAGGAGGCCCAGCGTGTAGACCACGAAATAGGTAATAATGCTCTGAGCGCCGATACCGGTGATGCTGAAGAATTCCGCTCCCGCCCGCTCCCGGATGCCGTCAAGGCCCCCGGCGGCGGAGAGCGTAAAGGGCAGCATCAGGGCGAAGACGCCGATGGTCTTGATGACGAACTGCGCCATGTCGGCGAGCGTGATGGACCACATTCCGCCGATGGTGGAGTAGACGAGGACGACGGCGCCGCCCACCGCAATGGCGAGCCACCGCTCAAAGCCGAAGAGGACCACGAAAATGGTGGCATAGGCGCCGGTGGAGGTGGCGCAGAGCATCAGCGTGTAGGCCAGCATCACGATCGAGGAGACCTTCGTGGATTCGGTCCCGTAACGCAGGGACAGCATCTGCGACACCGTGTAGATCCGCAGCTTCTGCAAGGTGGAGGCGAAGAGCAGGCTGAGGAGCAGGACTCCGGTGCCGATGGCGACCACCAGCCACATGCCGGAGATGCCGTACTTGTAACCAAGCCCCACCCCGCCGACCGTGGAGGCGCCGCCGAGGACGACGGCGGCCATGGTGCCGGTGTAAAAGAGCGGCCCCAGCCGGCGGCCGGCCACCAGATAGTCGCTCACGTTCTTCGTGCGGGACTTGCCCCACCATCCGAAACCCAACATTGCCAGCAGGTAAAGGACCACGATGGTCCCGTTGATGTATTCCATTGCAGTCCTCGAGCTAGGAAACCGGCGTCGAATTGCCTGGCAGGCAACAAGTGTTTACTGAAGTTAGTGTGCTTTCAGTCACGCCGTCAATTTAGCCGCCCCGCAATACCATCGCATTACGTGTATGTTTCCCTCGGTATGCTCATAAGCATGAAGGCCTTGCCCGTAGAACCGACCAACGCTCCGGTGGCGATTGGGGTGCGGATCCGCTCCGCACGCCAGGCCCGGCATTTGACCATTGAGCAGGTGGCTGAAGCCACCGGCCTCACCAAGGGTTTCCTCAGCCGGGTGGAGCGGGACCTGACTTCTCCGTCAGTGGCGTCCCTGCTGACCCTGTGCCAGGTGCTTTCCATTTCCATCGGCGACCTCTTTGCCGCACCGGAAACCAATGTGACGCGCCTGGCGGATGCCCCACGTATCAGCCTGGGCGGCGAGGGAATCGTGGAACGGCTGGTCACAGCCCGGACGGAACGGCGCGTCCAAATGGTCCGCTCCGTGATTGCCCCCGGCGGGTCCGGAGAAGCGGATCTTTATTCGGTGGACTGCGAAGTGGAGGTGCTGCACGTTGCCAAGGGCAGCTTCGAACTCATCCTGGGCAACGAGCGGATCGAACTTATGACCGGTGACACGGTCACCTTCCCCGGCCGGGAGCCGCACTCATGGCACAACCCGTCCGACGAGGAAACGATTGTGCTCTGGACCCTCGTCAGCCCGGGCGGCGCCTAGGCTGACAGGGTTTCGCCGGACGCAGGCTCGGCCGCCGATTCACCGGTCAGGCGCTGCAGGTACTCCACCGCGCCGGTGATGTCCCGGCCGGAGGACCGGTAGCCGACATAGCCGTCGGGGCGGATGACCAGCAGTTCAGGCCGGCGCGAGCTCAGGCCCAGGCGGTGGAAGGCCAGGCCGCTGACGTCCTTGATGATGCCGGGAGAATTCGCAATGAGGCTGCTGCCGACGGTCAGCTGCTGGATATTCAGCAGTCCGGCCAGTTGGGGCAGTGCCGCCCGGAGCTGGTGCGGTGCGTCCTGCGGCCAGCCGGGTCCGCTGAGGAGGATGGAGAAGCCGGGCGTGGCCACGAGATCCTGCAGGCGCCGTTCCCGGTCCTGGTGGATGACGTCGGCGTCGGGCAGGCGGTCGCCGGGGCGGACGCCGCGGGCCAGGAGTGCCGGCCGGCGGGAATCTCCGGCGTCGACCATGCTGCTGCCGCGGTAGTTGATGTTCAACTGGGCCATCGTCCGGAAGAGCCGCGAGCGGAGCCCGTCCCAGCCCATGGCCTTCGGGGCCAGCGCGGGCAGGAGCTTGGTGCGGGGCAGCTTCTTGAGGCCGTTGCGGCTGGTGGCGAGCTTGAAGATCCGGTCCGTCGTGGACATGACTTCCTGGCCCACGGGCCGGCGCTCGGCGTGATAGCTGTCAATCAGCTCATCGCTGGCGAGCCCGCGGGCACCGAGGGCGAGTTTCCAGCCAAGGTTCAGTGCATCCTGGATGCCGGTATTCATACCCTGGGCGGCAACGGGGGAGTGGACGTGGGCGGCGTCACCGGCCAGGAACACCGAACCCCGCTGGAAGTACTCGGCCATCTGGTGCGAAAGGCGGAAGGTGCTGATCCACTTCGGATCCCGCACATGCAGGGCGCCATGCGTAAAGGTATCGGCCAGCTCCTGCATTGTTTCAAGGGTGGCAGGGCGATGCGGCGGCTTGATTGCGATCATCCGCCATGTGGCGGATCCGCCGAGCGGGAACAGGAAGAGGAACCCGTCCTCGGTGGGGTAGGAATGCACGGCATCCGGTTCCGCGCCGTCAATTTCGACGTCGGCCAGGATGAAGGTGTCCGGGTAGGCTCCGCCGCGCCAGTCCATGCCTGCCTTGGCGCGGACCGTGCTCCCGGCACCGTCGGCACCAACCACGTAACGGGCACGGATGCGCTCGATGCCGCGGTCCATCCGCTGGATCTTGGCTTCCATGCCGGCAAACGGGTCCTCGGGGTCCAGGCGTTCCAGGTCCTGGAGCTCCGCGCCGCGCTCAATGCGTACCCGGCGGGACAGCAGGTGCTGGGTCAGGATGCGCTCGGTTTCCGTCTGGGGCAGGAACAGCAACTGCTGGAACGCCGAATCCTCCAGCCCCGTGTCGAACAGGTCCACTTCCAGCGTTTCCTCCGGCAGGTGGAGGTGCAGTTCGCGGGCGGGACGTCCGGCGGCAACCAGCTCGCCGCTGACACCGAAGGGCCGCAGTGCTTCCAAGGTGCGCGGCTGGATGGCAATGGCCCGCGATTCGGTTCCCGGGGCCTGGCGCCGGTCAATGATGCGGAAACTGGCGCCGAAAGCGGCCAGCTGGGCGGCCAGTGCAAGGCCCGTAGGCCCGGCGCCCACAATCAGGACATCGACGTCGTAGTTAGGGTCTTCGCTGTTATCGTGAGCCGCCATGTCCTCAGCCTAGTCTTGACCCCAACCGCAGTTCCACTTTAGCTTTTGGGTAAACTTTTGGTTACCCTCAGGTAACCCAGCACACCGGGCGACGACGCCCATCCCGGAACCGGAGACTACCTATGGACAACCTTCCCCGTGTGAACGCGAACGGCCGCATCGGACCCGTGGACGCGGCGCAGGTCCCGCGCTATGCAGGGGCTGCCACCTTCGCCCGGCTGCCCCGCCTGGACCAGGTGGAGCAGGCCGAGGTCGCGGTGGTGGGAGTGCCCTTCGACAGCGGGGTTTCCTACCGGCCCGGCGCCCGGTTCGGCGGCAACCATGTCCGCGAGGCCAGCCGGCTGCTGCGTCCGTATAACCCGGCCCTGGATGCCTCCCCGTTCGAAAACCTGCAGGTGGCCGATGCCGGCGATATGGCCGTGAACCCCTTCAATATCAATGAAGCCATCGAGACGGTCCAGCAGAACGCCCTGGACCTCACGGAGCATGGCACCAAGCTCTTGACCCTGGGCGGAGACCACACCATCGCCCTGCCGCTGCTGCGCGCCGCCGCTGAGCGTGCCGGTTCTCCGGTGGCCATGCTGCACTTCGACGCACACCTGGACACCTGGGACACCTATTTCGGCGCCGAGTACACGCACGGCACCCCGTTCCGCCGCGCCGTCGAGGAAGGCATCCTGGACACCGAGGCCATTTCCCATGTGGGCACCCGAGGGCCGCTGTACGGCAAGAAGGACCTTGAGGATGACCGCCGCTTCGGCTTCGGCATCCTGACCTCCTCCGATGTCTACCGCCAGGGCGTGGATGAGGTTGTGGCAAAGCTGCGGGACCGGATCGGCAACCGTCCGTTGTATGTATCAGTGGACATCGACGTCCTGGACCCGGCCCACGCCCCGGGGACCGGCACCCCCGAGGCCGGCGGCATCACCAGCCGCGAACTGCTGGAGATCCTTCGCGGGCTGCGCGGACTGAACCTGGTGGGCGCCGACGTCGTCGAAGTCGCCCCTGCCTACGACCATGCGGACATCACCGCCGTGGCCGCCTCACACGTGGCCTACGACCTGATCACCTTGATGGGACTGTCCGCATGAGCGCCGATTCCACTGTCCCGGGTCCAGGCGAGGCCGTCCCCGGAGCCGGACCCGTCCGCAACGGCGGCGACCTGGTGGTGGAAACCCTCGAAGCCCTCGGTGCCAGCAAGGTGTTCGGCATCCCCGGCCAGCATGCCCTGGGACTGTTCGACGCCCTCTCCCGCTCGCGGCTGGAATTCATCTCCTCGCGGGTGGAAAACAACTCCGCATTTGCGGCCGACGGTTTCTCCCGGGCCACCGGGCAGGTGGGGGTGCTGTTCCTGTCCACCGGTCCCGGCGCCCTGACCTCGCTGGCCGGGCTGCAGGAGGCCTATGCCACGGGAGTGCCGATGATCGTGGTGGCCAGCCAGATCCCCATTGACGGGCTCGGGGCTCGGCGCCGGGGAATGCTGCACCAGCTCGATGACCAGAAGGCCTCCGCAGCCAACGTCACCAAGAGCCAGCGGCTGATCCAGCATGCCTCCGGCATCCCGTCCGCCATCCAGGACGCCTGGACGGAAGCCATCTCCTCCCCGGCAGGGCCGGTATGGATAGAGATCCCGCAGAACGTGCTGCTCAACCCGGTCATGGTGCCTGCCGTGGAAGACGCGTTGGCGGAACCGTTTGACAACCCCCCGCGCAGCGAACTGGTCAAGGAAGCCGTGCGCTGGCTCTCCGACGCCCGCCGGCCCGCCGTCATCGCCGGCGGCGGCGTGCGCCGCAGCGGTGCCGAGGCCGCGCTGCTTTCCATTGCCCAGAAGCTGCATGCCCCGGTGATCTGCACCCCCGGCGGCAACGGAGCCTTCCCCTGGAACCATCCGCTCTCCCTGCAGTCCTGGATGGAGGACCGGCACATGACGGAGGTGCTCGAGGACGCCGACGTACTGGTGGTCATCGGCTCCTCGCTCGGCGAAGTGACGTCCAATTACTTCACCATGGCACCCCGCGGCCGGATCATCCAGATCGACGCCGAACCCCGGGTCCTGGAGTCCAACCGGCCGGCGCTGGGTATCCGCGCCGACGCCCGGCAGGCCCTGGACTCGCTGGATGCCGCCCTTCCGGCCACGGAACACGTTCCCGACTGGCACGGACAAAGCGCCGAGGAGCTGGTGGCCGGCGCCCTGGCCCGGGTGCAGGCCCGGCTGGATACCCAGGGCCTCGACCTGGAACGCCGTTTCATGGCGGACATCCGCGCCGCCGTTCCCGATGACATGCAGACCTACTGGGACATGACCATTTCCGCCTACTGGGCCTGGAGCTGCTGGGATGCGAAGTCCGGCCAGTTCCACTCCGCCCAGGGCGCCGGCGGATTGGGCTACGGCTACCCGGGCGCAATCGGCGGTGCTGTGGGCCTGGGGGAGCGGGTGCTTGCCGTGTCCGGCGACGGTTCGGCCATGTACTCCATTTCCGAACTGGCCACGGCCCGGCAGCATAACCTTCCCGTCACCTGGCTGATTGTCGACGACGGCGGCTACGGCATCCTGCGCGAATACATGGAGGATGCGTTCGGCAAGGCCACGGCTACGGAACTGGCACGCCCGGATTTTGTGAAGCTCGCGGAATCCTTCGGCGTTCCGGCCCGCCGCTGCGCTCCCGCCGACATCCGCACGGCATTGGAAGAGGCCTTTGCCGGAGAAGGCCCCAACGTAGTTGTGGTTGAAGCGCGGATTGGACTCTTTGCTCCCACCCACCTGGCCTAGTCCTGCAGGCAGCCGGATCCGGGGAGCGGGGCCCGGTTAGTTAGTTGACCTAGGCAAATTTCCGCGTATAGTTGCCTAGGTCAACTATCAGTACCAACCTCCCGGAGACCCATCCCCATGCCCATGCAACAGGAAACGGCGGATGACCTGATCCGGAAGATCTTCGCCCTGCAACGTACGTTGCGGTGCGTGACCCAGCACAGCGCCGACATCGGCGGACCCGGCGTGGCGCTGCAGGGCGTCATGCGGATGATCGGCGAAGACGGCGAGCTGCGGGCGACCGAGCTTGCCGCCAAACTCGGTGTCGGCCCTGCCGGACTCAGCCGCCACGTCGCAGAACTGGAAGAACTCGGTTACGTCCGGCGTCGCCCGCATCCGCAGGACCGCCGCGCCTACCTGATCAGCCTGACCGAGCTGGGGGAGTCAGTCCTCCGCGAAGCACTCAAGGCCCGGGCCGTCCTGCTGCAGGAAGCCCTTGCCGCCTGGTCCGAGGACCAGGCGCAGCTCGCGTCCGACACCCTTGGAGCGCTCTCAGAAGCGCTCTTCACCTCCATCCGCCGAGCGCCCGGAGCCGCCGAGCCGACGCTGGAAACCCCCGTATCCGATCCGCAGGAGCTAACAACTAAGTGACCGATTCCAAGACCGCCCGGAAGAAACACGTCCCCGGTGACATGAGCCACCGACAGATCCTGCAGGCCCTTACCGGCCTGCTGGCCGCGCTGTTCACGGCAATGCTGAGCACCACCATCGTGGCCAACGCGCTGCCCACCATCATGGCCGACCTGCACGGAACGCAGACCGACTTCGCCTGGGTGGTCACGGCCGCCCTGCTGGCCAACGCCGTAAGCACCCCGATCTGGGGCAAGCTTGCGGACCTGTTCAACAAGAAGCTGCTGGTGCAGCTGAGCATCGTCATCTTCGTTGCCGGGTCCGTCCTCGCAGGCTTCTCCCATTCCATGGACCTGCTGTTGACCGCACGCGTCATCCAGGGCCTGGGCATGGGCGGCCTGACGGCACTGGCCCAGGCAATCATCGGTTCCATCATTCCGCCGCGGGAACGCGGCAGGTACTCCGGTTACATGGGCGCCGTGATGGCAGTGGCCACCGCCGGCGGCCCGCTGCTGGGCGGCTTCATCGTGGACAGCCCGCTCGGCTGGCGCTGGACCTTCTTCCTCTGCGTTCCGCTCGCCGTCGTCGCCCTCTTCCTGCTGCAGGTCACGCTGCACCTGCAGCATGTACGCCGTCCCGCCAAGATCGACTGGCTCGGCTCGATCCTGCTTACCGCAGGCGTCTCCCTGCTTCTGATCTGGGTCTCTTTCGCCGGCAAGCCCGACTACTACGAATGGTGGTCATGGGAAACGGCCGCCATGGTGGGCGGATCCGTCATCCTGCTGGCCCTGCTGGTGCTGGTGGAGTCCAAGGTCGCCGAGCCGATCATTCCGCTGAAGATCATCAGCCAGCGGACCACCGCCCTCGCGATCATCGCCTCGGTTGCGGTAGGTATCGCCATGTTCGGTTCCACCACGTTCCTGGGCCAGTACTTCCAGCTGGCACGCGGCTTCACGCCCACCGAGGCCGGATTGCTGATGCTGCCGATGATTGCCGGCAACCTCCTCGGGTCCGTAGGGTCCGGCATGCTGATCACCCGCTTCGGCAAGTGGAAGCGGTTCCTGATCATCGGCACGGTCCTGGTGATCCTCGGGACGGCGCTGGCCGGCTTCATCAACCATGAAACCGACATGATCCTCGTCAGCCTGTTCATCTTCGTCCTCGGTGTGGGCATGGGCCTGCTGATGCAGAACCTGGTGCTGGCCGTGCAGAACACGGTCAAGGTCAGCGACGTCGGCTCCGCCAGCGCGTCCGTTGCCTTCTTCCGCACCGTGGGCGGCGCCATCGGCGTCTCGGTACTGGGCGCGGTCCTTTCCAGCTCCGTCAGCCGGCGAGTCACAGAGGAACTGGACAAGGCCGGCATGCCGACCAACGGCGGCGGCACCACCGCCACGCTGGACCTGGGTGGGCTCCCGCCAGAGGTCCAGATGTTCTTCCGGATCGCGTATGCGGAGGGCACGGCGGATATCTTCAAGATCGCCGCCGCGGTGGCTATCATCGCGCTGGTTGCGGTGCTGTTCATCAAGGAGAAGGCCCTGCGCCGGACCCTCGACATCAGGCCCACCTCCTCCAACCCGGTCGAACCGGGCCTGGCCGGCGGTGCGGAGATGCTGCACACCGGTGCCATGTCCGCCGTCGAACCGGCTACCGTGCCGGATGCCGGCAGCCGGGAGTCCGCACCGCGGACCGCCGACGGCACGGAAAAGGCCGGCACCACCGCGCCGTAAGCACCTACTGCATGGTGAAACGCCGTGCAACGGCCCCGCCCAGCGCCGGGACCTGGAACATCCGTTCCAGCCCGGCGTTGCGCAGGGCCATCACCCCCGCAGGCAGCGGCCGGCCCAGCACCATGTTCATCTGTGCCTGGGCGGAGGCGACGACGGCGTCCCGGCGGCGCCGTCGTTCGAACTCCCGCAGTTCCCTGCCCACCGGTTTACCCTGCAGGGATGCCGCGATGATCGGCGCAACGGCAGCGGCGTCCAGCCAGCCCAGATTCATCCCCTGTCCGCCGATCGGGCTGATCTGGTGTGCCGCGTCCCCGATCAGGACCGTGCGTCCGGAAACCAACCGGTGCGCCCGGCCGATCTGTACGCCGAAAGCACTCAGCATGGAGTTTCCGGCCACCTCCAGGCGGTGCCCGGTCCGCTGCCGCACCAGCTCCGCGAGACCGGAGGCGGTGGGATCCTGCTGCAGTGCGTCGGTATGGACCACCCAGCGGCGCAGGCCGCCGGGCAGTGGAAAAGACTCCACGATCCCGTCCGGCTCGAGATACAGCACGGCCAGCGTCCCGTCACCGGTGCCGTCCGGGAAGTCGCCCATCAGATAGGTGTCCGGCAGTTCACGAGAAGCCCAGCCGCTGCCCAGTGCGGACCGGACCGGTGACCGGGCGCCGTCGGCCGCCACGAGGAGGCACGCCTGGGTGGTGAAGGGTTCTTCACCGTGGATCCCGTGCACCCGGACGGCGGCGCCGTTGTCACTGAAGGCCTCAACCCGGGCGCCGCGGACCAGTGCTCCCGGGTCGAGGGCTCTGAGGCGTTCCTCCAGCAGCTGCTCGGTTCTCACCTGCGGCAGGGTCAGCACAAAGGGGTACCGGGCCGACGCCGCGGCGAAGTCCAGCCGGGCCACGGTCCGCCCGGCGCTGCGGGCTTCCCCCTGCGTGATCCGGATCCCTTCCCGCGTCATGGTGCCGGCGATGCCTGCCTGTGCCAGTGACGCCAGGGCCGGAGGATGCACCCCGATGGCCCGCGAATGCCTGCTGCGGTTCAGCCGTTGTTCCAATACCTGGACGGACACCCCCTCCTGGAGCAGCAGGACGGCCAGATACATCCCCACCGGCCCGCCGCCCACCACAACCACTTCGGAAGAGCGGCGGGGAGCGGACGAGGCGGCTTCTTCCGCGGCGACGGCCGGCAGGTCAACCCGCACGGTGGTCAGCTCCACGGGAGTGCGGTGAATGAAGCAGCAGGTTCTGCCACGGCCGCTGCTGCAGGCTCTGCCAGCCCAGGGGCGTCACCTCGGCGATCTCCGCCGCGGTGAAACTGCGGCGGATGGAGGTCAGCCCGTCGGCCCGGATGAATGAGCCGGGGAAAAACGGCAAGGTTCCGACGGAGAACAGGGCGTAGGCCCAGCGGCTGCGCTCAATGTCGCTGTGCAGGCAGAGCCTGCGGCCCAGCCGCCTCGAGTCCGCCAGCAGCGCCTGCAGTTCCGCCGGTGCCAGATGGTGGAGCATGTGGTTGGAAATCACGACGTCGTAGGAACGCCCCTCCGCAACCAGCTCACTGCTGTACGCCTGGCGGAAGGACAATCCCGGCAGCGGCGGCAGCGCGGAGGCGAACGCGTGCGCCCTCGGATCCGGGTCGATGGCGGTGATTTCCACGGCCAACCCGTCCCTGCGCGCCCAGCGCGCAATACAGCGGGGAACGTCTCCTCCGCCGGAGCCGATGTCCAGCAGCGTGCCACCGCCGCTTGCCGCGAAGATCGGACGAAGGTACCGGACATAGTTGCGCCGCCACCCCGAGACCACCGCGTTGACCAGCCAGAACTGGGCGTAGGTACGCTCGAGGCGCTGCAGGTCGGCGTCGGGCCGGTCCATTTCCTCCACCGCGTCTACTGCCCGGGTGGCCAGGGAGGGAAAAACGGCGATCATACTGCGGCGGGGACCTCCGCCGGCACTGCCCCCGCCGGCTCTGCCAGTTCCGCAGACACCGCTGCAGAAGGCTGCACCGGTCCGCCCACCCGGGTGAACAATCCGGTCTCCACGGTGAGGCCCGGGCCGAAGGCCATGGAGCAGATCCGTTCGTTGCCGCCGCTGAAGGGCTGTTCGAGGATGTACTTGAGCACGAAGAGTACGGTGGCGCTGCTCATGTTGCCCACGGTGCGCAGGGTCTCCCGGGCCGGCACCAGCTGCTGTTCGCTCAGTTCGAGTTTCGCCTCGACTTTATCCAGGATGCTGCGGCCGCCGGGATGGATGGCCCAGTGCTCGATCTCCCGGTAGGGCCGGGCGCTGACCGATGCGTCGTGCGCCAGCAGGGGTTCCAGTGCGCCGACAATGTGGTCGTCGATGATGTGCGGGACGTAGGTGCCCAGCACCATCTCGAAGCCTTCGTCGCCGATGTTCCAGGCCATGGCCTCCTCACCCACCGGGGTCAGGATGGTTTCGAAGTGGTCCAGCTGGATGGCCGGTCCCGAGTCCGGAAGGTCTTCGCGGGCGGTGATGATGGCCGCTGCTGCACCGTCGGCGAAGAGTGAGGACCCCATGATGGCGTCCGGGTCATTCGACGTGCGGACGTGCAGGGAGCACAGCTCCGCACTGACCACCAGCACCACGGCGTCGGGATCCGACTCGCAGAAGGATTTGGCGGCGCGCATGGCCGGGAAGGCTCCGTAGCAGCCCATAAAGCCCAGGTGGTAGCGCTGCACGGACGGATTCAACCCCAGCGCCCGGGTCACCTTGTAATCCGGGCCGGGGTTGAAGAAGCCCGTGCAGGACACGGTGACGACGTGGGTGATATCCGACGGGGCGATACCGGCACAGGCGTCCAGTGCCTTGGAGGCGGCTTCGATGAAGAGTTTCGTGGCTTCCACCGCGAAGATGTCATTCCTGGTCTTGGTGCTGGGCCGCAGCAGCAGGCCGCTGCGGGCATCGTAGAACTTGGGATTTTCCGAGGTGTCGGTGAGCGAGAGTTCCGCCAGTGCCGTACGGCGGGTGTCGATGGCCGCCGAATCGAAGCAGGTACGCACCAGCCGCTCGCCCAGCCGGGTCAGGCCGGGCTGGGCTGCGAATGCGTCGCGGACTTCGGACTGCACCAGGACAGTGGGCGGGATCGCAGTTTCCAGGGACCTGAGGGTAACCGTCATAGTCCATTGTTAAGGGATGGTGATGCTCTGCACAATGGTTGGGGTTACTGAACGATCAGCCCCGGCTACTGGTTTCGCGGCTTGAGGAGTTCACGCTACTGAGGGTGGACGGCGGACGCGACCTTGCCGCGTGGCCGCGCTGACGCGTACCACTGGCGGCACAACAGCACGATCAGCACCAGTTCGAGGATTCCACCGCCGTAGTACATCACCAGCGCCCCGTGTTCCGCGGCCGTGGCAGGGATCCCGGGAGGCGGGTCGGCGTAGATGCCCTTGGCGAGGATATTGTGCGCAGCGATGGAAAGCACCAGGACGATTGCCCGCAGCCGATAACCGGCCCGGTGCGGGGAGGGATCCCGTCCCACGATGGAAGCCGTGAACAGGTAGCCGGCAGCCAGCAGGTGGAAGGTCACCAGCCAGTGCACCGGCATCGACTCCTGCATTGCCTGCAGCAGCCCGGTGCGGAACATCAGGATCATGCCGCCGGTGTTGAGCAGCGCGGCGGTGACCGGGAAGGACAGGAACCGGGCGAACCGGCTGCGCAGCACCCGGGAGAGCCGGCGGGCCGGAAAAACATCGAGGGTGCGTAGTGCCAGGGTGAACGGCCGGGAGAGCACCAGCAGCAGGGGCGAGAGCATCCCGGCCAGGAGATGCGAAAAGCTCAGTACAGCGAAATCCCGATGCGCCAGTTCGGCCAACGGGTTCAGGACCGTAACCAGCACGGCGGCCACACCCAGCGTGAAGAAAACCGTCCGGTACCAGGGCCAGCGGCCGGAGCGCGGCGAACGCGCGCCCGCCCAGTAGACAACCAGGGCAACTACGGCGGGAATGAAGAACAGCGACTCTACGGGAAAGCCGCTGCCGTGGTTATGCATCGGCTGAGGCTGTCGATTCCGGCGGGACGGCAGCGCGGGTGCGGTAGGTAAGGAACGCGCCGGCAATGATCAACAGCACCGCGATGACGTTCCAAACCGTGTCGTACACAAGCAGATCTACCTCGTAGCGAATCTGGTGAAGCCCCATGAGCTTGTGCTGCACCGTGCCGTCATAGAGCTGGAACATGCCGGCACCCAGCAGGACGCCGCCGGTCCACCGCTGCAGGAGAGTCTCATGCCACCGGCGCAGATCGGCGAACAGGAAGAGGCCGGCTACAACTGCGAACCAGCCGAAGGCATGGAACAGCCCGTCCGAAAACAGCCCCGCAGCCGTAGTGGAGCGGTCGTAGAAATGATGCCACTGCAGGAGCTGGTGGAAGATCACTTCGTCGACGAAGGCAGCCAGCCCGATCCCGAAAAGCAAGCCGGAAACCAGGTTGCGCCGCCGCGGAGAGCGGCGCTCGCGGAGGGGAGAACTCATGATTCGAACATAACACCGGCACGGCGCCGGCCGCAGGGGTGCGTGACATGCACGGCGTCTGCGGCAAGGATGGGAGCCATGTGGATAGGGGCGCTGGAGCTGGACCTGTTGCTGGGGGACGTGCATTCCCTCAAGGGGAAACGGTCGGTCGTCCGGCCCATCCTTGCGGAACTGCGGCGCAAATTCGATGTCTCCGCCGCAGAGGTCAGCTCCCTGGACCTGCACCGCCGGTCAGGGATAGGCGTGGGCATTGTGGCGGCGGACCGTGCCCACGTGGTGGATGTGATGGATGCCGCGGAACGGCTGGTGGCGGGCCGGCCGGAAGTGGAGTTGCTGAGCGCCCGGCGTCAATTGTTCACCGAGCAGGACTAGCCACCGCGCTCCGCATCCGCCCATCCGCCGGATAAATGGGGAACAATTGGCCGGGTGAGTCTTAGCACCGTAGAACCAGTCAATGTTTCCGGATCCACCGATGAGCAGGTGATTGCCCAACTGGCCGCCGAGCTGGGGGTAGCGCCCTGGCAGGTCCGGGCGGCGGTGGGCCTGCTCGACGGCGGCGCCACGGTTCCGTTCATCGCCCGGTACCGCAAGGAGGCCACCGGCACGCTGGATGACGCCCAGCTGCGGGACCTGGACGAGCGGCTGCGGTACCTGCGCGAACTGGAGGACCGGCGGCGGGCCATCCTCGAGGCCATCGCTGCCCAGGGGAAGCTGACGGACGAACTGCGGGAGGCCGTCGTCGGCGCCGAGACCAAGTCCCGCCTGGAAGACATCTACCTTCCTTACCGCAGCAAGCGGCGGACCAAGGCCCAGATAGCCAGGGAAGCGGGACTGGAACCGCTGGCGGATGCGCTGCTGGCCGATCCCCGGCGTTCCCCGGACGCTGAGGCCGCGCGGTACGTGCGCGAGGGGATCCCGGATGCGGCCGAGGCGCTCGCCGGGGCACGCGCCATCCTGATCGAACGGGTTTCCCAGGACGCGGACCTGTTGACCGAACAGCGCGAGAAGCTCTGGCGCCAGGGCCGGATGCGCTCGCAGGTGCGTCCCGGCAAGGAAGCCGAAGGGCGGAAATTCACCGACTACTACGACTTTTCCCAGTCTCCCTCCGGGATGCCGTCACACCGCGTCCTCGCCCTGTTCCGCGGCGAGAAGGAAGGCATGCTGGAACTGGCCCTGACGGAGGGGGATCCGGCCGATGCCGAAGTCCTGGCTGCGGCCCGCGCCCGATACGAACGCTCCGTGGCGGCCCGTCTGGGGGTGGCGGACCGCGGGCGTCCCGCTGACCCGTGGCTGATGACCACCGTGCAGCTGGCCTGGCGGCGGATCCTCGCCAAGCTCTCGGTGGATCTGCGTGTCCGCCTCTTTACGGAGGCGGAAACCGAGGCGGTGCGGGTATTTGCGGCCAACCTGCGGGATGTGCTGCTGGCCGCACCCGCCGGAAACCGGACCACTCTGGGACTCGATCCCGGGCTGCGTACCGGCGTGAAGGTTGCCGTGGTGGACGGCACCGGCAAGGTGGTTGCCACCGATACGGTGTATCCCCATGCGCCTGTGCGCCGCTGGGATGACGCCCTGGCCACGCTGGCCGGTCTGGTGAAGCAGCACGGGGTGGAACTGATTGCCATCGGCAACGGCACCGCTTCCAGGGAAACGGATAAGCTCGCTGCCGAGTTGATGAAGCTGGTCCCGGGCGGGTCGCTGGGCAAGCTGGTGGTGTCCGAGGCCGGTGCGTCCGTGTACTCAGCGTCCGCCCTTGCCTCGGCCGAGCTGCCCGGCATGGATGTGTCCCTGCGCGGCGCCGTCTCGATTGCCCGGCGGCTGCAGGATCCGTTGGCGGAACTGGTGAAGATCGATCCGAAGTCCATCGGGGTGGGCCAGTACCAGCACGACGTGACGCCGGCGAAGCTGGAGCGTTCGCTGGATGCGGTGATTGAGGACTGCGTGAACGCCGTGGGGGTGGACGTGAACACAGCCTCCCCGTCGCTGCTGACCCGGGTGGCCGGCGTCGGTCCGCTGCTCAGCGAAAACATCGTGGCTTACCGCAATGCGAACGGGCCGTTTGCCCGCCGGCAGGACCTGATGAAGGTGCCTCGGCTCGGGGCGAAGGCCTTTGAACAGTGTGCCGGGTTCCTGCGCGTCAGCGGCGGAAAGGAACCGCTGGACGGGACCAGCGTCCACCCGGAGTCCTACCCGATTGCCCGGAAGGTCCTGGCTGCGGCCGGGGCGACCATGAGCGCGTCGGGAGCGGCCCTGGAGGGTGTGGACCCCGCAGCGTTCGTGGATGACCAGGTAGGCCTTCCGACCGTTTTGGACATCATCGCCGAGCTGCGGAAGCCGGGGCGGGACCCGCGGCCCGCTTTTGAAACAGCCAGCTTCTCGGAGGGAATCGAGAAGATCTCGGACCTGCGTCCGGGAATGGTCCTCGACGGCGTGGTCACCAACGTGGCTGCCTTCGGCGCCTTCGTGGACGTGGGAGTCCACCAGGACGGGCTGGTCCACATCTCCGCGATGTCGCACACCTTCATTTCGGACCCACGGGAGGTGGTCCGGTCCGGACAGGTGGTGAAGGTCAAGGTGATGGAGGCGGACCCGGAGCGGAAACGGATTTCGCTGACGCTGCGGCTTGACGACGACGCCGCGGAGCCCGGCGGGCGGTCCGGACGCCCTCCGCAGGGAAGCCGCAAAGCCGAGGGCACCAAGCCGAGCAGCACCAAGCCGGGCAGCGCGAAGCCCGGCATTACCCAGTCGGGCACCGCCAGGTCCAGGGCCGAGAAACCCGGCACGGGCAGGACCAATCCGGGCAGGTCCAACCAGGCCAAGGCTCAAGGTGCCGCCGGCATCCCGAAGGCCAGCGCCCCGAAAACCAGCTCACCGAAGGCCAGCGCGCCCACCGGGGCCATGGCGGATGCGCTTCGGGCGGCCGGGCTGCTGAAATAGCCCGACCGTCGCCTCTTGCAGCCTGCTGCTTACTCTGCGGGACCCTCGGCCTCGGCTGCTTCGTCGGCCTTGTCCTGTGCGGCAGGGACCGCGCCGGCAGGTGAGGTTCCCTGATCGTCGCGGATGTTGCCGGCCGAATGCGAGGCGCTGCCTGGTCTCCGGGGTTCGCCGGTGGGGCCGGGCTGCGGGGCGCTGGGACCGAGCGGGTCCTCGGCGTCGTTTGCGGGGCCGGTGGGTTCAGTAGTCACAATGTCCTCTCGGTTAGCCCTGGGCGAGGAGTTCGCCCAGCAGGCTGGTGTCCAGGGCAGCAAGAAGTGCCCGCGGATTTTCGTAGACTTCGCGGGCGCCTGCCTCGCGCAGTTCGGCTTCGCTCGTGCCGCCGCAGGTCAGGCCGATGGTGGGAATGGAGAGCTTCCCGGCTGCCTTGACGTCCCACACCGAATCGCCCACGAACACGGTGTTCGCGGCTTCCAGGCCACCGGCCTCCAGGGCAGCTTCGAGGATGTCCGGGGAGGGTTTGCTGGCTTCGGCGTCTGCGGAGCTGGTGGCATCGGTGATCGCGGAGTCGGCGTCGATGACGGTGCGCAGGTACTCGAGTTCGGCTCCGGAAGCGGAGGATGCCAGGACCACGGTGAGGTCTTTCTTCGAGCAGGCCTTCAGGAGTTCGCTGGCGCCGTCGAAAGACCGAAGCGAGGGCCACCAGGTGGAGAAGATGGCACCGTGTGTGGCATCGAGCTGCTCATCCTCGTCCTTGTTGCGGTCTTCACCCAGCAGGTGCTCCACGAGCTTGTCGCCGCCCATGCCGATGGCGCGGTGGATGGCGGACATCGGAACGTCATGTTCCATCCGGCGGAAGGCCTGCCACCACGCGACGGCGTGCAGATAGTTTGAATCCACCAGGGTTCCGTCTACGTCGAAAAGAACGCCGCGCTTGCCGTTGTCCGAATTACTCATGGTGTGTGCCTCAGTTTCCTTGGAGCCTGTCTGGTTCGTCTGGTTCGAAGTCTAGTGGCCGTGCCGCCGACGACGACGCCTCCGCCGACGTCGATCCGTTGGCACCGGTGGCTGCCGGCGTCGCGCGAACCTGTCCGGGCGGGCCCAGGAAGGTACGCAGTTGTTCTTCGAGGATGCTGCGGTCCCGAAGTTCACATTCCCAGACCACCAGGACGTCCCAACCTCCGGCTGCCAGCCGTTCCTGGGCCGCCGCATCCCGCTCGACCGTGCGTTTGCGTTTCGCGGCCCAGAACTCGCTATTGGTCTTTGGGGCGTGCTGCCCGGCCCGGCAGGAGTGGAAGTGCCAGAAGCAACCGTTGACGAAGAGGACTTTCCTGCGCCCGGCGAAAACCAGGTCAGGCTTGCCCGGAAGGCTGGTCTTACCGAAGGAGCCGTGCAACCGGAACCGGTAACCCGCGGCGTGGAGGATACCGCGGATCAGGAGTTCAGGCTTGGTGTTCTTGCCCCGGATGCGCGACATGTTGCGGCTGCGCTGCTCCGGACTGACGGTATCGGCCATGGGTCCAGTCTAGGAACAGATCACAATTGCATTTCGCACTACTCGATTCTTGCGGCGGGGGATCCGCAAACTCATAAGGTGACTTAGCATTGAAGGCACTGATACACCCCTTACAAGGAGGTAAGCGATGTCGGGCTACTTCAAGCTGGTGGACGCCCACGAGGGAAGTTTCCGCATTAAGCTCATTGCCGGCGACGGAACGCTGATGGCAGTGTCCACGACTTTTGAAACCAAGCGGGAAGCAGCGGCCGGGATCGCGCAGCTGCGGGAGATTGCAGGAACAGGCCCTGTAGTCGACCAGAGCCGGGATTCGGATGTGCTGGGCGAAGCCAAGAACTCGGCCCCCAAGGCGGCAGCCAGCTGACGAGACGACGAACATACAAACCAGGCCTTCGGCTCCCTAACCGGGAACCGGAGGCCTGTTCCGTTGTTGCAGCGCTTCCTTACTGCCGGGCGCATGCTCCAAGCCCGGGCGGATCTGCCCTACTAGCTCTGGTCTTCGCCACCTTCGGCCGGCTCCTGGGTGTGCTCGCGCTGCTCATTTTCCTGCTCGTTGGTCTCACCTTCGGACGGCTCCTGCGAATGCGTCCGGTTGGAGTCCTTTTCCTTGTTGGCGCTCTGTTCGCTCATGCGGTTTCTCCGATTCATGTCCAGCCGACACCGGCATCCGCCGGCTCTAGCGGCCCTACCTCCAGTCTAGAAACCTCTGCCCTAACCTAGAACCCCTTAGGGACACACTCGGCCTCGAGGAGCGGCTGCGGACACGCCTGCACCACGCTGCTGGCCAGTACCCGTCGTCGCCGGTAGCGTGAGCCGGATGCAGCCAAAAGACGCGGACGTCATTGTTGTTGGAGCCGGGCTCGCCGGCCTGGTAGCCACAGCCGAACTCGTGGACGCCGGACGCTCGGTGATCCTGCTAGAGCAGGAGGGATCCCAGGGGCTGGGCGGCCAGGCGTGGTGGTCCTTTGGCGGGCTTTTCCTGGTGGATTCGCCTGAACAGCGCAGGCTCCGGGTGAAGGACTCCGTGGAGCTTGCCTGGCAGGACTGGCTGGGCACCGCGGGTTTCGACCGCGAGGAGGACTATTGGCCGCGGAAGTGGGCCGAAGCGTACGTGCATTTCGCGGCAGGGGAGAAGCGGGCCTGGCTGCAGCAGATGGGGCACCGGATCTTCCCGGTGGTGGGCTGGGCCGAGCGTGGCGGATACGGCGCCAACGGACCAGGGAACTCCGTTCCGCGCTTCCACATCACCTGGGGCACGGGGCCGGGGATCACCGCGCCTTTCGAGGCCAAGGTGCGCGACGGCGTCGAACGCGGGCTGGTGCGTTTCGCCTTCCGCCATCGCCTCGATGACCTGGTCCTGACCGGAGGCGCCGTGACCGGCGTGCGCGGCAGCGTCCTGGAGCCGACGACGGCGCCTCGCGGCACCGCTTCCAGCCGTACCGTAGTAGGGGACTTCGAATTCAGTGCCTCCGCCGTGGTGATAACCACCGGAGGCATCGGCGGGGACCATGACGCCGTCCGGGCAGCATGGCCCCGGAGATTGGGACCTGCGCCCGCGAACATGCTCAGCGGGGTGCCCGAGCATGTGGATGGGCGGGGCATCGGAATTGCCCAGGCTGCCGGCGGGCGGGTGATCAACCCGGACCGCATGTGGCATTACGTGGAAGGAATCCGGAACTGGGACCCGGTCTGGAAGAACCACGGAATCCGCATCCTGCCCGGTCCGTCCTCGCTGTGGCTGGATGCGGCCGGAAACCGCCTGCCGGTGCCGTTGTTTCCGGGTTTCGACACCCTTGGGACCCTGGAGCACCTGCGCCGCAGCGGCTCCGACTACAGCTGGTTCATTCTGAACAAGGCGATCATCCGCAAGGAATTTGCGCTTTCCGGGTCCGAACAGAATCCGGACCTCACCGGAAAATCAGTCCGCGACGTCCTGAAACGGGCCACGGCCGGAGTGCCTGCCCCCGTCCAGGCGTTCCTGGACCACGGCGAGGATTTCATTACCGCCAATTCGGTCGAGGAGCTCGTCGCCGGCATGAACCTGCTGGCCAAAGGCTCGTCCCTGCATGGCGACGCGCCGGAACTGTCGGCGGAATCGGTGCGGCATGAACTGGAATCCAGGGACCGGGAAATCCGCAACCCGTTCACGAAGGATTCGCAGGTGACCGCCATCCGCGGGGCACGCACCTATCTGGGGGACAGGCTGATCCGCACCGCCGCACCGCACCGCATCCTGGATCCGAAGGCCGGACCGCTGATCGCAGTGCGCTTGTCCGTACTGACCCGCAAGACCCTCGGTGGGCTGGAAACGGACCTGCAGTCCCGGGTCCTGGCCGACGACGGCACACCGGTTCCCGGTCTCTTCGCAGCCGGGGAGGCCGCCGGGTTCGGCGGCGGCGGAATGCACGGGTACCGCTCGCTGGAAGGGACGTTCCTCGGCGGATGCCTGTTCAGCGGACGAGCTGCCGGCCGGGCTGCGGCCGGCTAGGCAACGGGTCCGCCAAAGGCCGCTGGCCGGGACACCTTGTAGGTGGCCCGGCCAGCGGAGAAACGGTTTTGCGGTGTAGCGGCCTAGCCGGCGTAGCCCAGGGACTTCGCCTGGCGGTACTGCTTCATCTGGTTGAAGTAGGCACTGGCCGGGGCGGTAAAGAGCATCACCACGCCGGCAACGACCAGCAGGATGGAAACAAGGCTGAGGATACCTTCGAGGGAGCCGTTGATTCCGATCAGGCCGAAGAGGGAAAGCCCGGCGAACACGGTGATGACGATGCGTGCCCAGTTGTGGCCCTTCCGTGCAAACACGGCGAACAGGACGCTGACCGCAACACTGATAACGCCGATCACGACGCCGGTAACAATCCCGATGGTTACTGCCGTGTCCGCTTCAGCGGCGCTGAGCCCGCTGACCCGGGCAAGTTCGCTGCGGCCCTCATCCGACATCAAGGTGACAATGGAAAGGATTCCGGCAATGAGGCTGACAACGGCAGAAGCGATCAGGAGCCAAAAGCCACGCTCCACTGCAGCCGGACGCTGCGGCGCGGCAGGAGTGGCAGCAGGTTGTCCCCCGCTGAAGGCGTTGTAGTTGTAGTTCGAAGGCGTACTCATTTTTCCCCTTAGGTGCTTTGGGCTACGGTTTGCGGAAATGACAAACGGTCGTTTCGGCCCAGCGTAGCCAAGATCTCCCCATCTGCGCCTCCCCACTCCGGGGGAGATTCATCGTGTTTTCATCCGGATGCACCCATGCCCGGGTCCGCCGGAAGGATTACCCGGGAACCGCCGGCTCCAGCGCTGCATCCGATTCGGTTTCCGAACCGGAATAATGCCGTCCCCGCCGCAGTTGAGATGAACATGCAAACGCATGAAGAGGAGTCGAACATGGTGGATCGCAGGATTGTCGTGGTGTCGGGCGGACTGGGTGTCCCGTCGTCGTCCCGGATGCTTGCCGACGCCCTGGCAGCGGCGACCAAGACTGAAATCGAGGGACTTGGGCTGAGCGCCGGCGTCAGCACCTTCGAACTGCGCGAATACGCCGTGGACATTGCCAACAACATGGTGACGGGTTACGCGGCGCCGCGGCTGGACGCGGCGATTAATGAACTGATTGCCGCTGATGCCCTGGTGGCGGTCACGCCGGTCTTCACCGCGTCTATGAGCGGACTGTTTAAGTCCTTCTTCGATGTCATCGACAACACCGCACTGGACGGGAAACCGGTACTGCTTGGTGCCACCGGCGGCAGTGCCCGGCACTCCATGGTCCTGGACTACTCCCTGCGGCCGATGTTCAGCTACCTCCGTGCGCGGGTGGCCCCCACCGCTGTCTACGCCGCACCGGGGGACTGGGGGACGGGTGAAACGGGTACGGGCACTTTGGATCAGCGGGTTCGCCGTGCTGCCGGAGAACTGGTGGCGCTGTTGGGGGATGCCCCGGTGCAGAAGCGCCGGGATCCGGCGCAGTCGCTGCCCTTCGAGGAACTGCTCGCCCAGACACAGCGCAAGTAGTTACGGACCGCTAAACCTACGTGTCCACGCGGGGGCCGGACCCGACGTCGCCGTCCCACCCCAGATTGCCGGCCATCCGCTGCAGGACGGCAAGCAGGGCGGTGTATTCCTCTTCGGTGATGTTGTCTGTCATCAGCTGCCGAATCCGGTCCACCGCACCGCGGAGGTTCTCCAGGCTTCGGCTGCCAAGGTCGGTGAGCTGGTACTGGCCGTCTTCCAGCAGCACCCAACCGGATTCCCGCAGCTCCTCGATCAGCTCCGCGGAGGTGCCGGTCTCCACTGCGGGAAAGTAGGGGCGCAGGCCGTCCGACAACTCTTTTTGGGTAGCGGGGCCCTCAACCAGCAGGTTCATCATTTGCCACTGCCGGCGGGTCACGCCATGTTCTTCGAAGCTGGCACCAAATTGGTCGTCGACCAGCTGGTCGACGAGCTTGAGCCAGAATCCGATGGGACGCTCCTGATTCGCCATCACTCCACTGTACAAATCAAACCCCGTGCAGGGAATGGCAGTGGTGCAGGCAGTAGGCCGCCGTCGAAGCGGGCTTGGACGCCACGCCGGACCAAGCACCAGGGTTCGGCTCAGTCGAAGCGGGCTTGGGTGCCGCACCGGGGACAGGGGGCGGACCGGGCCAGGTCCAGGCACACCGCGCACACGGGAAGGTCGCCGGTATCGTCCTGCAGCGGACGGTTGGGCATCTGTTTGCCGCAGTAGGGGACCGGGCGGCGTGCACGGCTGCGTGCCCGCCGCTTGCAGGGGGTGCAGAAAATGTGCACCAGATCGTCTTCATCCTTGGGGCGAGTCTCGACCGGCCGGACCAGCGTTGATTCCTGGACGCTCATTGCCTTTCCTTGGTACGCATGTTGCTCGGCCCGACGCCGTCCGACGGCGGAAGCGGGCCCTGTTTCCAAGGTAATCGGTTCCACGCGCCGTAGAATCCGGCCGATCCGGCGCCGGCGCGGGATTGAGCGGCTGTCCCCAGATGCAGGGTGGCCGAATTCACGTCGGGATCCGCTGCTGATACAGGCCCGTTACTGCAGCAGTCCCAACGCAGTTCCGCTACTGGAGCAGCGACCGGATGTCGTCGGCGGTGAGCGCGGAACTGAAGACGGCGTCGTCGTCCATTACGGAGGAGAACAGCTTCGCCTTTTGCTCCTTCAGCGCCATGACCTTTTCCTCGATCGTGTCGCGGGCCACCATGCGGTACACCATGACGTTGTTTTTCTGCCCGATCCGGTGCGTACGGTCCACCGCCTGGGATTCCGCTGCCGGGTTCCACCACGGATCCAGCAGGAAGACGTAATCCGCCTCCGTCAGGTTCAACCCGAATCCGCCGGCCTTGAGGCTGATCAGGAACACCGGAACAACGCCGTCCTTGAACGAGGCAATGACCTCGGCCCGGTTGCGGGTGGAGCCGTCGAGGTAGGCGTACTTGATGCCCTGCTCGTCGAGGCGCTGGGCGGCCTTTTTCAGGAAGGACGTGAACTGGCTGAAGATCAGTGCCCGGTGGCCTTCGGCGGTAATGTCTTCGAGCTGCTCAAAGAGCACGTCCAGCTTCGCCGAGGGCACGCCGTCGTACTCCTCCGGCTCAACGAGTGAAGCGTCCAGGCTGAGCATGCGCAGCAGGGTCAGGGAACGGAAGACGATCATGCGGTTCCGGTCCATGTCCTGGATCAGGCCCATGAGTTTCTGCCGTTCGCGCTGCAGATGCGTCTCGTAAATCTTGCGGTGCTTGGGATGCAGTTCCACCTCCAGGATCTGCTCCTGCTTCTCCGGCAGGTCCTTGGCCACGGCTTCCTTGGTCCGGCGCATCAGCAGCGGCCGGATGCGCCGGCGCAGCCGTGCCAGCAGCTCCGGGCTGTCGCCGCGTTCAATGGGCCGCTGGTATTCGTCGGCGAACTTCCGGGCGGAAGGGAACAGGCCGGGAGCCACAATGGCGAACAACCCCCAGAGCTCCATCAGGTTGTTTTCCATCGGGGTGCCCGTGATGGCCAGTTTGAACGGCGCGGGTAGGTCCCGGGCGCACTGATGCACCCGGGTCACCCGGTTCTTGACGAACTGCGCCTCATCGAGAATCAGGCCGTCCCACTCCTGCTTCCGGTAGGAGGCGAAGTCCAGTCGGAACACCGCGTAGGAGGTGAGGACGACGTCGGCCCCTGCCACCACCTCGGCCAGCGGTACGCGGGACTTGCCGCTGGTGTCGGAGACCGTCACCACCTTCAGCCCCGGTGTGAAGCGTGCGGCTTCGGACGCCCAGTTGGGAACCACCGAGGTGGGGGCAACCACCAGGAAGGGCCGGCGGGGTTGAGCTACCGCGGAAGATTCTTCCTGTGCCTGCCGTTCCCGGGCGTGGGCAAGCAGGGCGAGGGTCTGCAGGGTCTTGCCGAGCCCCATATCGTCGGCCAGGATCCCGCCCAGGCCGTGGTCCCAGAGGAACGCCAGCCAGTTGAAGCCGTCCTGCTGATACGGCCGCAGGCTGGCCTGGAGCCCGGCGGGAAGCGGCACCGGGTCCACGGACTCCAGATCCAGCAGGGCCGAGACGGACTCCCGCCAGGCGACGGCTTCCTCGGTTTCCTCCGCCAGTTCCTCCAGTTCGGACCACAGTCCGGCCTGGTAACGGCTGATGGACAGTTCTCCGGTGTCCCATTCCTGCAGGCCCTGTGCCTCATTGATCAGGGCGTGGAGATGTTCAAACTCGGGACGGTCCAGGGAAAGGTAGGTCCGGTCCACGAGCAGCAGCTTGGTTTTGCCCTGCGCTATGGCCTTGAAGATGTCCGCGAACGGCACCAGCCGGCCCTCCACCGTGACCATCACGGCGAGGTCGAACCAGTCGCGGCGTTCGGTTTCCACCGTGGTGATCTTCAGCTTCGGCGCCTCGAGCAGCTCCCGGTAATCGGGCCGGGTTCCCTCGATCTCCACCCGCACCCCGTCGAGCTTCTCCAGCTCCGGCAGGACATGCTCGGTGAATTCGGCGGCCTCTATTTCGCGCAGGATCCGGTTGCGGGGTACCGCGTGCAGGGTTTTCCCCGCGGCGGCCAGTAGCGCAGCTTCGGCGGGGATGTCGCGGTAGGAGGTATCGCCGTCGTCCGCTGCCCCTGCCTTGCCGCTCTGGGGTGTGCGGGTGAGCGGCAGCCGGGTCTGGGAACTGCCGTGCTGATAGACCCAGCTCCAGGTCAGGGTCAACTGGTCCTCAGGGCCGAAGGCGGCGGTGAGGAGCAGTGCGGGCGGCTCGATCTCGGGGAACTCCACGGAGTCGTCGCTGCTGGTGACCGGCAGGACCTGCCGCAGCCGCGGGTAGAACTTCTCGAGGAATACCGCGGCGTCTGCCTTCGGCACCATTACCGGGGCGCCTTGGAGCAGCAGGCCCTTGTCCTGTTCCGTCAGGGTCTTGGCCGTGGGTGCCAGCGTGATGGTGTTCTGCGGAGACCGGAGGTAAATACCGTGGCTGCCGATAATCCCGGCATCTTCCAGCGGGACCGGCGAGCCGTCCACTTCGAGCGTCGGCAGCAGCTGCAGCGGCGCCGGAGTGTCCCCGCCGGCGGCCCGGACATCCAGGGACAGGGTGGCGAGTTTCCCGACGCGGACGGCGGCGTCCTTCTTGGTGCCGACAAACGGGATGCCCAGCCGCACCGCTTCATCCAGCAGTTGCCAGAGCAGGGGATTGGCGAAGTCGTCGAGGTACAGCCAGGAGTCGTTCTGCCCGAAGTAGCTCACCCCGTTGGAGCGGTGCAGGGCAGGGAACTGGGAGAACCAGCGGTGCTGGTCCGGATCCAGCCGCAGCCCGTAGGTCTGGTAGCTGATGTTGCTCCACGCCAGGTTGTTCTTGACCCAGTTGCCCTTGGAGTTTCGCACCACGGGACGCACCCCCAGGCGGAAGGGGGTGGCCCGGTGCCGGCTGCGCGGGGCGGGAGCGCCCCAGCGGGGCGCAGCTGCCGCGGCAAAGTTCCGCAGTTCGAACTGCAGTGCCAGGGGAGTGGTTTCCGTGGGCTTGGTGCTGTCTGCCAGATCCGCATCGATCAGGGTCTGCAGCGACTGCTGCCAGGCCGGCACGGATGGCCGTAGGGCGGGGGCGGAGAGTTCCTGCCGGGAAATCAAATGCTCGGTGTTGCTCTGCAGCGCTGCCGCGGCAACATGCTTGCAGTCGAAGCCGAGGGGGCAGCTGCAGTGGTTATCCAGCAGACGGTAATCACCCTGGCGTTTAGCGCCGAGCTGCAGCATGGTCCGGTAGGGGACCGACGCGCTGCCGCGAACAGACGCGCGCAGCACCTCGCCTTGCGCATCCCACTCCAGGGTCTCCACGGCGCCGCCCTTGGCGTAGGTCTGGCCCCGCTGAAACGCCGATCCGCCGACCACGCGGATGACGTCGGTAACGTCTACGAGCGGAGGGGTTTCGAGCATGGTTTTATCGTCTCACGCAGTACTGACGGTTTCCGCCGCCGGCTTCCTTCGGGGAATTTGGCAGGGTCCGGGGTGCCCTGTTTAGGATGTTAGTAGCGCGGATCACAATGGCGTGATCTGCGTTTCACTTCTTTCTGGTCGGGTACCGGCATGGAACCGCCGTTTCACGCGTCGGGGTGGCCCCGTCGTCGTCGTCCGCCCTCCTCCGCCTGAACCTCCGGTGCAGTCCCGGCTCCCAAATACCCGTGCGCTATTATCGCCGCATGAATGATTCTGCGGGTCTTCAGGAATGGTCATCTTCAATGCTCACCGGCGAGCGGGTCCGCTTCCGCGAGCTTCGTGAACCTGACCTCGCACACCTGGCCGAGTGGTGGAATGACCCGTCCCAGGCGATCCTGCAGCAGGACCGGGTCACCGTCCGCCCGCAGGAGGCCGCGGCGGCACTGTTTCGGACCTGGAGCAAGAACGAGTCACCGTCCGGTTTCGGCTACAGCATTGTCAATCCGGCCGAAAAGCTGATCGGACATATCAGCGTCTGGGGTATATCCGTTCCGGAACGGATTGCCACCATGGCAATTATCATCAGCCCGGAATTCCAGGACCAGGGCCTGGGGAGGGAATCCCTGCAGCTCGGACTGCGGATTGTCTTTGAGGAAATGGGTGCGCATAAGGCCGAACTGCAGACGTGGTCCTATAACCAGCGGGCCATTCATCTGTATCGGTCGCTGGGGTTCCGTGAGGAAGGACGCCGCCGCGCCGCTGTGTTCCACCGCGGAGAGTTCCACGACCAGATGCTGCTCGGAATGCTGGAGGAGGAATACCGGGCCGAGGGCTAGGGCAGTCCGGCGGACGCCGGTGACCCGGAGCCGACATGGATTTCGACGCGTTCGATCCAATCCCGCATCAAAGCTGAGACCAGCGCGGGACGTTCGAGGTGGAGGTTGTGCCCGGCGGCGTCCAGCACGGTGAAGGTGCCACGCGGGTAATTCTCCCGCACTGCCCAGCCGTCTTCGTATCCGGTGACATGGTCCTGACGGCCGAAAATGTGCAGGGACGGCGCTTCGAACGGCTGCGCGTGGGCGAGCTCGGGCTCCGTGTCCAGCGCGTAGTCAGCGGCAATCTGTTCCATAAGTGCCTGATCCGCGCCCCGGAGGCCCGGGAGCACGTACTCGGAGAAGCCCGCAAAAGCGTCGGCTGTCTGCAGGACCGCCTCGTCCTCGAAGTCGGCCGAGCCATCTGCCCCGGCCTCAATCAGGGCCGGGTCCCGGTGAATGATTTGCCGGGGCGGCAGGACCCGGTCTTCGTGGATCGCCGTGAACACCGACGCCAGGGTTGCCAACCCGAGCACCTGGTCCTTCAGGGTATGGGCCACGTGCCGGGCCACCATGCCGCCGAAGGAATTCCCGATCAGGGCAAACGGCTCGTCGCCCAGCCGGTTCCTGATCTCCTCGACGACGCCGTCTGCCACCTCTTGGGCGCCGGCAGCCGGCGTCCGCGAACCGTGCTCGGCCCAGGGAAGGTCAAGATAGATGCGCCGCCAGGCAAGGTCGCCAAGGGCGCCTTCCAGGGGCAGCATGATCCGGTGGTCCACGCCAAACCCGTGTATGAGCACCAGGGGTTGGCCGTTTCCTATTTCGCGGGCAATCACCCCGCGATCCTATGCGCGCCCCTGCCCGCACGGGCGGAACGACTGGCCGGAGTCTGAACCGTGAGCGGCACGGCTCCGCTGCAGCTACCCCGCGGCCTGCGTCGTAGCGTTTCCCTGCGGCTTCACCACCGGGAAACTGCCGTGCGGTTCATCGTCCTCTTCAAAATGGTTGTAGGCCCTTCCGACAATCAGCGGATCCGGTGCATGCGCAATGGAGCTGTCCTTGTTCGGATATTCCACTGTGCTGAGCACATGGCGCATCGCTTCGAGCCGGGCGCGTTTCTTGTCATTGGACTTCACTGCGGTCCAGGGCGCATCTCCGGTGTCCGTGTAAAAGAACATGGCTTCCTTCGCCTCGGTGTACGCGTCCCACTTATCCAGGCTGGCCAAGTCGGTGGGGGAGAGCTTCCACTGCTTCACGGGATCCGTTTCCCGGGCAGCGAACCGGGCCAGCTGCTCCGCCCGGCCTACCGAGAACCACAGCTTGTGCAGCAGGGTGCCGGAATTGACGAGCATCCGTTCGAGCTCCGGAACCTCCCGCATAAACTCCAGGTACTGCGCCGGGGTGCAATACCCCATCACGCGTTCGACGCCGGCCCGGTTGTACCAGGAGCGGTCCATCATCACGATCTCTCCGCCGCTGGGCAGGGTGCGGATATACCGTTGGAAGTACCACTGGGTCTGCTCCTCGGAGGTGGGCTTCTCCAATGCCACCACCCGTGCACCGCGGGGATTCAGGTGCTCGTCGAACCGCTTGATCGCCCCGCCTTTTCCGGCGGCATCGCGGCCTTCGAAGATGATGAGCATTTTCTGCCCGGTTTCCTTGACCCAGAGCTGCATCTTCAGCAGTTCAATCTGGAGCCGGCGTTTCTGCCGGTCATAGGTGCGCCGGCTGAGCTTGGTGTCGTAGGGGTAGTTCTGGCGCCAGGCGTCGTCGTCGACCTTGATCTTGAGCTTTTTGCCCTTCGTTTTCAGTTCCTGCAGCTCGTCGAGTTCCTGCGCATAGTCCTCCGCGACCGCCACGCGCTGACCGTCCAGGCTTTGTTCATCCGCCGCGAGTCCGTTGGCTGCTGACGGTTGCCGGGCCGAAACTTCCTTGGTGCCGTTCTTACTGGTTGCCATGACATCTCCACTGCCGGTTGGGTTATCCGAACTTACGCGGCACTGCCTACTGATTGGAAGAGGGAACGGGTCTCTGTGTACGACGGCGGCGGGCAGCATGGTCGGCGCGCCTGAGCGGCAGGCGGTGCCATGCCGCAGATAATGGTTGGCGATGACTTCACTACGCACCAAAGCTCTGTCGCTCGTTGCCCTGCTCGCCCTCGGCGTAGTCGGCTGCACCCCCGCCACCGACACCGGCTCCGAACCAGCCCCGTCCTCCGCGACCCAACCCGCGACGGGGTCCACCGAACCCGCGGGCCCGTCCGCTCCTGCCGAGCCCGCCGCCCCTGCCGAGCCCGCCGCAGCAGGCACCGCGCTGGACCAGTTGGCCGGCATCCCGATCAAGGGCCGCGCACCGAAGACCGGGTACGACCGCGAGCAGTTCGGTCCGGCCTGGGCCGATACGGATCACAACGGCTGCGACACCCGCAACGACATCCTCGCCCGCGACCTCGTGGACATTGTGTACAAGGATGGAACCCGGGAATGCGTGGTTGCCTCGGGCACCTTCCTGGATCCCTACACGGGAACCACCATTGCGTTTGTCCGCGGCAACACCACCAGCACCGCCGTCCAGATCGACCATGTGGTGGCCCTTTCCGATGCCTGGCAGAAGGGGGCGCAGCAGCTGTCCGCCGAGGAACGCCGGCAGCTGGCCAATGATCCGTTGAACCTCATGGCCGCCGACGGGCCCGCCAACGGCTCCAAGTCCGACGGCGACGCCGCCACCTGGCTGCCCGCCAACAAGGACTTCCGCTGCGAATATGTAGCCCGCCAGACTGCAGTCAAAGCCGAATACCGGCTGTGGATGACGCAGGCAGAGCATGACGCGATCGCTGCCGTCCTGTCCGGCTGCCCGGACGAGCCGGTTCCCGCGCGGGACGGCACCGTGCCTGCCGCAGCGGTTGCTGCAGCCGACGCCGCGCAGCCTGCACCTGCCGCTCCTGCACCCGCCGCACCCGCACCTGCCGCACCCGCGGTGGAACCTGCACCCGCCGCACCCGCCGGAACCGTCTATGCCAACTGCACGGCAGTGAAGGCCGCGGGTGTGGCGCCGATCCGACCGGGCGACGCCGGCTGGGATCCCAAGTTTGACCGGGACGGCGACGGCGTGGGCTGCACGTCCTAGGGCACGTAGGCCTTGGCCTCAAAGATCCACGGCTCCAGCGGGATCCGCGCGGGAGAGAATTCGGCCAGTGCTTCGCTGAGGTTCCCGGGCAGGCCCAGGGACCCGAGGATCAGGGCCCGGACGGCATCCGCATCCAGCCCCGCTGCGGCAAGGTCGGTGAGGGTGACGGCGCCGTCGCGCTTGGCCAGCCGCTGGCCAGAAGTGTTCAGCGCCAGCGGAACATGGGCGTAGCTGACCGGAGGCAGCCCGAGGAGGGAACCGAGGTACGCCTGGCGGGGCGCCGAACTCAGCAGGTCATCCCCGCGCACTACCTGGTCAATGCCCTGCAGTGCATCGTCGAGGACCACCGCAAGGTTGTAGGAGGGGACGCCGTCGTTGCGCAGCAGCACCAGGTCGTCCACCGCGGAGGTGTAGCTGCCGTGCAGCTCATCGGTCACGGTGAACTCGTTTACCTCCGTCCGCAGGCGCAGGGCGGCGGGACGTTCGCGCCGTCGTCGGGCACGCTGCTCTTCGGTGAGGTTCCGGCAGGTACCGGGGTAGGCCCCGGGCGGCGCATGCGGGGCGGACGCCGCTTCCGCCACCTCGCGCCGGGTGCAGAAGCATTCATACACGAGTCCGGCACTGCGCAGCCGGTCGATGGCGTCCAGATAGATTTCAGTGCGTTCGGTCTGCCGGATGATCTCGCCGTCCCAGTCCAGTCCGACGGCGGTTAGGTCGCGCAGCTGGGCCGCTTCGGCGCCGGAGCGCACCCGGTCAAGGTCCTCCATCCGCAGCAGGAACCGGCGGCCGGTGCTGCGGGCGAAGAGCCAGGCCAGCAGGGCGGTGCGCAGGTTTCCTACGTGGAGCTCACCGGTGGGACTGGGAGCGAAGCGGCCGGCGGCGGAGGAATGAGGCACAAGACCAGTCTATTCGGGTGAGGTGTTGTCCGCGGTGGCCTTCGTTCTCCGGGCGTTGGGAGTTTTATTGCCCGGGCTGCAGAAGGGTTTTCGGCTGCGGACCGAGGGTGTCCGCAAGGCTGTGGCCCCACCCCGGGAAGGTGCCTAGCGTTGCACGCATGGGACTCATGGAGATCGAGGTTGCCCAGATGGAACACCGCCTGCGGGCAGCCGAGATGGAACAGCGGCACCGCCTCCGGCGAATCCTGCAGGAGCGGGAACAAGCGGACGGACCGGGGCGTGTCCAGACCGACTGGCCGCTGATCACACTGCGCTTCGGGCGTTTCCAGGTGGCTCTGCTCCGTACCGTCTGGCTGCCGTCCGGACGGGTCCACCATTCACACGGGGCGTCCAGACTTCTTCCGGGGTAGCGGGAGTAGCGTTTTGAGCGAAGAGGCTACCGCCGCATTCCGTGCTGGGCGGAACGGCGGCCCCGGCTGGAGATCACATGACTGGTGGTTACGCGGGACACAGCGCAAACTCGGGCAGGAAGCGCACGACGACGGTGGGCGGGTCCCGGTGGACCATCCTGGTTGTTGGGCTGGTGATGCTGCTGCTCATCATTGCCCAAGGGGTGGCCACCGGGTTCACCGGCCTGTTGGGGTCGGCCGGCCTGATCGCTCTGTGCACCGGGCTGTACACGGTCCTGACCAACCGGCCGTCCTGGCTGGACCTGCCGAACCGGGTGCTCGGAGGCATCCTCGCTGTTGCAGGGCTGCTCGCCTCGGTGATCGCGACGGCGATCCACTGGGGATAGGGCAGCGGGCAGATCAGACCCGGCTTTCCGCTGCTCCCTGCGTTCCGTCGTCGTACGTTTCATCCGCCAGTTCCGCACGGACCAGGCCGTCGCCGCGGACCCACAGGCGGTAGGCGCCGAACAGGAGCGCGATCCATACTGCGCCCACAATCAAGGCCACCCGCGTGTCCGGCATGATGCCGAGCAGCACCACGATGAACACCATGAAAGCCAGTGCCGCATAGGACGCGGCCGGCCAGAACGGCACACCGAATTCCGAGGCCGGCAGGTTCCGGCGCTTGATTTCCCGCTTCATGGCGATGTGCGAGAGCAGGATCATCAGCCATACCCACACGGTCGCGAAGGTGGCGATGGACGCGATGATCGTGAACAGCGATTCGGGCAGCAGGGCGTTCAGCACGACGCCGACGAGCAGCACCACCGCCATGGTCGCTACGGTCATCCACGGCACCCCGTTCCGGGAAATCCGGGCGAACGACGCCGGCGCCTGGCCTTCCTGTGCGAGGCCGTAAAGGACGCGGCCGGCACCGAAGATGTCGGAATTGATGGCCGAGATCGCTGCGGTGATGACCACGGCGTTGAGGATGTGCGCCGCGGCCGGGATGCCCAGGGTGTCGAAGATCTGCACAAACGGACTGGTTTCGCCGTTGATGTCCTGCCACGGGAAGATCATCATCAGGATGCCCAGGGCGCATACGTAGAAGAGCAGGATGCGGACCGGAACGGTGTTCACTGCCGCGGGGATGGCCTTCTTGGGGTTGTCCGCTTCGCCTGCGGTGATGCCGATGGTTTCAATGCCGCCGAAGGCGAACATCACAATCGAGAAGGACGCCAGCAGGCCCCAGAATCCGTTGGCGAAGAACCCTCCGGAACCCAGCATCGTATCCAGGCCGGGGTTCGCGGCGTCGGGCAGTCCGAACCCGAAGACTACGATGGCCGCACCGCCGACGATCATCGCGATGATCGCCGAGACCTTGATCAGTGAGAGCCAGAACTCGGTCTCGCCAAAGACCTTCACCCGCATCAGGTTCAGTGCGGCAATCAGCAGGATGACGGCGAGGATCCAGATCCAGCGCGGCACGTCTTCAAACCAGAAGCCCATATAGATGCCGAAGGCGGTGACGTCGGCAATCGCGACGATGGCCATCTCGAAAGCGAACGTCCAGCCCGTGATGAACCCGGCGAACGGGCCCAGATAGCGGCTGGCGTAGTGGCCGAACGAACCCGTTACCGGATGCCGGACTGCCATCTCGCCGAGGGCCCGCATAACCAGGAAGACAGCGGCGCCACCGATCATGTAGGCCAGCAGGACGGACGGTCCGGCGGACTGGATGGCCGATGCGGACCCGTAGAACAGGCCGGTGCCGATGGCCGAGCCGAGCGCCATGAAGCGGATGTGCCGGACATTCAGCCCGCGGGCCAATGCCTGGGTAAAGGAGGACTTCAAGAAAACGCACCTTGGAATGTGGGGGTAGGCCCAGTTCAGGGGCCAATCCATATTACGCCTGCTGGCGCCACCCGGATTTTGCGTTACGTCCCACGCCCCGGGCACTAAAGGGCAGGGTGAGCCATCTCATAGCTCCGTGGCGGGTCTGCGTGATCGATCTCATGGAGCCTCAATTGTTGAAGAATTAATCTTTAACTGTGCAAGCGGAAATGCACACACATGGGTACGTTGGGTGTATTCGGCGCTGATGAACGGTATTCGACGGTTATCCGTCATGAAGCTGTCCAGCGTCGCTGAACCGTGAAGATACCCCAACCTCCACCCCTGTTTGAAACAAGAAAGTTCAACGCCACTGGGTCCTTCCCGGAGTCGAAGCGCGGGACCCCTGCAGACGTGGCGCATTCATGGGACTGTTTTCACGACACGGGGAGATTCAAATGGACAACAACACCACGTTCAAGCAATCCGCTCCCGACCGGCAACAGGACGAAGGGCCTGTTCCTGATGCTCCCCTCTCCGGTGGACCTGAACAGCCCGGCAAAGCTGTCGGCAACCCGGATGCCGGACGGGGCCTGGCCATCACGGCGCTGGTCATCGGGCTTGTGTCCCTGCTGCTGTGTTGGGTTCCCATCGTCAATAACCTCGTATTCCTCCTTGGCCTAATCGGACTGGGATTCGCTATCCCCGCGGTGGTGATTGCCGTCAGGAACAAGTCACGGTCCAAAGGGATGTCGATTGCGGGCCTCATCCTCGTGGTCCTGTCCCTGGTCGGGGTGGTGGCAACACAGGCCTATTACGGGCACGTCATCGATGAGGTCACGGAATCCGTTGGGGGCAGCGAGCAGCCCGCTGCAGACGACACCGCTGAGGCGGCCGATTCCAGCCACGCCGGGCAGACTGAGGCATTGGGAGAAACAGCACGGGTCGGGGAGTACAACGTCACCGTGACCGGTGTGGACACCAACGCCACCCAGGAGGTCTTGGCCGTCAACCCGCTCAACGATGATCCAGCGGGACAATATGTGCTGGTTGACCTGACGGTTGAGTACGTGGGCAATGAGGAAGGAGATCCCTGGCTGGATCTGGAAACCAAGTTCGTGGGAACCGATGCCAAGCAGTACGACTCGGCGACCGGGGTAGTGGTAGCGCTGCGTGACTACGACGTACCGACTCTGGAAAAGGGCGGCACTGCCCAATACCAGGTCTGCATGGACGTCCCGGCTGACGCGGTGTCCGGTGGAAAGGTCTTGGTCGAGCCGACCTTCTCGATGCAGGGCAACGACGGCGTGTACTGGGCCGTGCAGTAAACCTTCCCTTCCCTGCGCCAGCGGCGCGTACTAGTCGCCGGGGCTTCCATGATGGAGGCCCCGGCGACATAGGTTAAAAGACCCGGCTTAGGCCTGCTGCTCCGCCGGATAGCTGATCCGCGCCTCATGCGGAATCAGTGGCTTGTCCGCCCGGACCTTCATCTCCTGCACGGTCCAGGCGTTGCCGTCCGGATCCGCGAAGCTGAAGAAGGTTCCGCCGTCGCGCTCGTCAAAGACGGTGACGTCGCCAACCTCCACGCCGCGGTCCAGCAGTTCCTGCCGGGCCGCCTGCGCATTCGGCACCACCAGCTGCAGTCCGCGCAGGGAACCGGGCACCATGCCCTGCTGGGAGCTCGGATCCCCGAGCACAATCGAGCAGCCGGAGCCGGGCGGTGTCAGCTGCGCGAAGTCCATCTGCTCGGTGGACGTGCGGTGATCCAGGCGAAAACCCACCTGGTCGCGGTAGAAAGCGATCGCCCGGTCCTGGTCACTGACCGGGACGATCATCACCTCAAGGGTCCAGTCCATGCTCAGCACCTACCTTCCTATCCGGACGGAGGCGAGCAGATCATCCAGCTGGTTGTAGCCGTCAGACATGCCCTCTTCGATGCCGTTGCCCAGGAACTCGTCCCGGGATTCAACCGAGGGGTACAGGGAACGGCCGCTCACCCGGCTCCTGCCGCCGGGCAGTTCGGTGAAGGTGCTGTATTCGAGCGTCACCACGTCCGGATAGCCCTCGAATTCGAAGGTCTGCAGCAGAAACTCGTTCTCGCGCACCGTGTGGAACATGCCGTGGAAGGCATATTCCTCGCCGTCGCCTGTGGACTGGACTACTCGGTAGGCACCGCCGGACCGGGGCTCGAACACGTCCATCCGAGTGGTCAGCTCCTCCGGGCCGATCCATTGGAGATACAGGTCCGGATCCGTGTGTCCCTGGAACACAGCGCTGACCGGGAAATCGAAGTCGCGTTGATACTCCAGGAAGGGTTCCCCCGCGGGGGCACTCAAGGTCAGGGGATTTTTGCTCATCACGCGCCCCTTCCCTGCAGGGCCTCCGGCTGGAGCTGGGCGAGGAGCTCATCCATCCGGTCAAAGCCCTCGGAGACGCCGGACTCCATGCCGGAGGCCGCCATGCCGTCCCGTGCCTCCATCGAGGGGTAGACCGCGTGGGCGGTGATCCGGGTACGGCCGCCGTCGAGCGCCTCGAGCGTCATGAACTCCAAGCTGGTGACGTCGGGATAGCCGGAGAACTCGAAGGTCTGGATCGCGGATTCATTTTCCCGCACGGTGTGGAAAATGCCGCGGAATTCGTAGGGCACGCCCTCCGGCCCGGTATGGATATAGCTGTAGGAGCCTCCCGTGCGGAAATCGTAGTGGTTGATGTCCATCTTCATTCCCCGGGGCCCCAGCCACTGGACCAGCAGGTCCGGTTCGGCGTACGCCCGGAAGACCTGCTCCACGGGATAGTCCACCTCGCGGCTGAAATCGATGAAGGGGACACCCTCCGGGACGGTGAGCTGCAGTGCGTTGGTCATGATGAATCCTTTGCCTACGGGCCGCCTTTCGCTGCGGCCTGTGCGTTGAGCACGGCGTCAAGGCTGCGGAACTGCTCCTCGCGGACCAGCCGGTACTGGCCGATCCATGCGGTGAGTGCCTCCAACCGTGCGGGATTCAGGTGAACGGGCCGGCGCTGGGCGTCACGGCTGCGCGTGACCAGCTGCGCCTGTTCGAGGACCTGGATGTGCTTCGAGATGGCCTGTTTGGAGATCTCGAAGGGTTCCGCCAGTTCGTTGACCGTGGCAGGGCCCCGGGAAAGCCGGGCGATGATCTGGCGGCGGGCCGGATCGGCCAGGGCCAGGAAGGCCTTGTCCAGAAGGGGTTCGTCGCTGTGGGAGTCCATGCGGTCGGTCAGCTTCTGTAGACGTGTAATCAAGGTACTGGTTGTTCAACCTTGCGGTTGATTACGAACGTACGACGGCGCCGGGGCCGGGTCAAGGGGTTTTCGGTAATTTCGGTCGGTTAGGGTGGGCGGAAAGACCGCTAGGAGGGGCGTCCGGAGAGCCCGGAGGCGAGGAGTCCGGTGCCGCAGGCGCCTCAGCGGCATCCGGGCGCAGGCCTCCTCTATGGTTTGTTGCTGATGTCGGCAGGCCGCGGTAGTCAGCGGTGTCCTCGGAGATCCTTCGTATCCGGACGGCGCGGCGTGGAACGCCTTCGGACGAGGGGAGGACGGGCTGATGGTCGACTATGCCGTCAGCACGGGCCACCGGGCAATAACCCTGCACGGGGAGTGCTCCAGCCATCCGTCCATGCAGAACGACGTCTCCCGGAACGCACCCTAAGTCGTTACCCGGTCGGCACGATGTTGTGGTTCCGCCGGAAGAGGTTCTGCGGGTCGTAGGCGGTCTTCAGCGCGGTGAGCCGGGCCAGCTTGTCCGGGCCGTAGACGGACGGGACGGTGCCCTGCGCCACCGGATCCTCGGCGCCCATGAAGTTCACGTACTGCGCGCCGGAGGAGAACGGCTCCACTGCCTTCGCCACCCCTCGGACAAAAGCCGTACGGGCGGCGTCGTCCGCCGGGTCCTGCCAGAAGCCGTAAATGTTCAGCCAATAGGGGGCATCCCTGGTGGGAAAGGCGGTGGCGTCGTCCGCGACCCGGCCGTAGGCGCCGCCCAGATGGTGGATGTCAAAGCCGGTCCCGTGCCAGGTCTGCTCGCAGCCGGCGCGGACCAGGGCGTCGATGGCGGCGTCATCCAGCCGGTCGATGGAGGCGTTTTTCCAGTAGGCGCGTGAGCCTGGCGGGAAGGTTGAGTCCATGGCCGTCTGCCAGTCGGACCAGGGCACCGCTTCCACCGCTTCGATGTCAGGGGGAGCTGCCGCGGTAAGCTGCCGGATCAACGCGGCGCCGGCCTCCTGATCCGGGTCAGCCCACGCGAGTCCGATCACCATCAGCGGCTGGTCTCCCATGTCCCATTCCTCGATCGGTACCAGGCAGCTGATGATGGTGGTCATTTCATCGGGCAGGCCGGCCGCCCACGCGTCATAGGCGCGCAGCGCAGAGCGCCAGTGCATATTGCCGTACGCCAGGTTCCCGGTGAGGACCTGCGGGGGCAGCGGATGCGCCTGGAAGGTAAAAGACGACACGACACCGAAGTTCCCGCCGCCGCCGCGAAGCCCCCAGAACAGTTCCGAATGATCATCGGCGGACGCGTGGACCTCTTCGCCGCCGGGGGTGACGACGTCGGCAGCCTCCAGGTTGTCGATGCTCAGTCCATGCACGCGGGTCAGCCAGCCGACACCACCGCCGAGGGTCAGCCCGGCCACCCCCGTGCCGGAGACGACGCCCATGGGAACGGCCAGGCCGTAGGGTTCGGTGGCGGCGTCGACATCGCCCATGGTGGCTCCCGCCTGCACCGTAACGGTGCCGCTGTCCGCGTCTACGCTGACGTCCCGCAGGCCACCCATATCCAGCACGACGCCGTCGGCGACCGTGCCGTTGCCGGCCACATTGTGCCCTCCGCCGCGGACCGCCAGCGGCAGGTCCCACTGCTGCGCAAAGGCGAGGACCGCGGCAATATCCTCGACGGAAGCAACGCGCACCACCATCGCCGGCAGGACGTCGATCATGCCGTTCCAGACGCGGCGGGCGTCGTCGTAAGTCTCGTCCTGGGGCAGGACAACGGAACCGGACAGGGACGTCCGCAGGGCTGCGACGGCGCCAGGGGAGAGTTCGGGGACCATTCGGCCCACCACCTTTGGGCGGCACACCGCCGGACGCCGGGATGGTGTCCGGTCCTTTGGTTTTCCTGCCGCGCTTGGGAAGAATTCTTCGCCTGGTACGGCGGGGAATCAAGGGCGGCCCGCAACCTTAGGGTCGCCGGGCTAATTCGCGCCTCCCGCAATCGATACCGCGAACCTTGGTTGTCCCTTCCCCTCCCGCCCCATAGCGTCCTTCCTGCACTCGCACCGCCGTCCCGCCACCCGGAACGGCACGTCAGCTACACGGGCCGCCCGTCGGGGAGGGGCCAACCCGTTCTGCGAACTCTCGCATCTTTGCCGGATGCGGCAACTGACACCGCTGCGCCCCTGGGGGTGAACGCGGCCCAGTATGAGGGAACCGCCATGCATCAACGAAAGAAATCAGTACGACTCGGGCTGGCGTCGCTTGCGGCGATGCTGGTTGCCGGAAGCCTTTATCCAGCCGGTGCCGCTGCGGCACCTTTAACACCCGAAGCCCGGGTGGCGCTCCCGTCCCAGGCGCCGCCGGGCATGCCGTGGATGGACCCGGAACTGACGCCGGATGAGCGGGCGGACCTGGTGGTCGCCGTGATGACCTTGGAACAAAAGGTGACCTACCTGATCCAAAGCGGCGGGCCGGGACTGCCGGAACTGGGCCTGCCGCCCATCCGCAGCAAGGACGGCTGCTGCGGACTCGCCCTGGAAACCCAGGACACCACGGCGCTGCCGGCCGGAGTGGGACTTGCGTCCTCCTTCAGTCCGGAACTCGCCCAGGCCTACGGTGCCGTGGGCGGGGAAGAAGCCCGGGCGACCGGCTACAACGCCATCGCCGGCCCCACCATGGACCTGGTCCGGACGCCCTTCAACGGGCGGATGTGGGAAGACCTCGGCGAGGACCCGATGCTGAGCGGCGACATTGCCGCGGGGCAGGTCCAAGGGGAGCAGAGCGCGGACATCTCGGCGCTTCCCAAGCACTACAACCTGAACAATTTCGAGACCCGCCGCGGGCACGTGAATGTCCTGGTGGACGAGCGGACCCTGCAGGAGACCTACACCAGACCGTGGGAAACCATGGTGAGCGAGGGTGATCCCGGCGCCATTATGTGCTCTTTCAACCGGGTGAACGGGCCGTTCGCCTGCGGCAATGACACGCTGCTCAACCAGATCCTCAAGGGCCAGCTTGGCTTCCCGGGATTCGTCTCCTCGGACTTCAACGCCGCCCACAGTTTCGAGGATTACGCGGCGGGGCTCGACGTCGCCGGGCCGGGCCTCGAATTCTCCGGGCCCGCGCTCCTGGCGGCGGTGCAGAACGGCCAGGTCTCCGAGGAACGGGTGACCGACGCCGCCCGCCGGGTGGCCCGCACCATGTTCGCCAAGGGCATCGTGGATGACCCGCCGGCCGGCTCCTTCATCAACCCGCAGCCGGCCGACCCGCCGGTGCCCGCGGAAATGCTCGACGAGCACGCCGCGGTGGCGGAACAGGCCGCCCTGGAAGCGGCGGTGCTTTTGAAGAACGAGGACAGGACGCTGCCGCTGGACGACGACGCCGGCTCCGTGGCGGTCATCGGTTCCGACGCCGATTGGTACATCGACGGCGGCGGCAGCGGTGCGATTCCCAACCCCGCCCGGCTGACCACCATCCTGGACGGGATCACCGCGCGGGCTGCCGGATCAGCCGTCGAGTGGGCGTCCGGTACGGATCCGGTGTCCCTGGGCGACACGATTCCCGGCCCGCCGCCGGTTCCCAGCGGAGTGCTGACGGACGTGTCCGCGAGCTACTGGACCGGGATCAATACCTTCGAAGGCGAACCGGCGCTGGCCCGGGATGAGCTGCAGGTGAATCTGCGGACCGGCATCTCGGCCGATACCATCAACACCTCCCAGGTACCGGGGATCGGGGCGCAGCTGGCATCCCAGCCGATTTCCGTCCGTTGGACCGGCACCCTGGCGGCTCCGACCACGGGAAGCTACACCTTGTCCCTGACCCATCTGGGCACCGCCCGGCTGTTCCTGGATGACCAGGAAGTCATCACCGGACCGGCGGCGCCCTTCGGCACCCAGGAAGCGACCGTGGACCTGACCGCCGGACAGAACGTGGCCGTGCGGATCGACTACACCACGGACGCGCCGAACCAGTTCAACGGCGGACTCAATGACCAGCCCGGAGCCATGATGCGTTTCGGCTGGACGCCGCCGGAGGACGTCCTGCCGCCGGCCATGGCCGAAGCGGTGGCTCTTGCCGCCGAGTCCGAAGTGGCCGTGATCGTGGCGCGGGACTACACCGGGGAGGCCGCTGACCGCGGGTCGCTGGTGCTTCCGCAGGACCAGGACCGGCTCATTTCGGCGGTCTCGGCAGTGAACCCGAATACCGTCGTCGTACTGGCGACGAGCGGTCCGGTGACTATGCCGTGGATCGAGGAGGTCCCGTCGGTGATGGAAATCTGGTACCCCGGGCAGGCACAGGGAACGTCGACGGCAGCGCTGCTGTTCGGCGACGCGAACCCGTCCGGCAAGCTGCCGGTCACCTTCCCGGCCAGCGATGAGCAGGCCGTCCAAGTGGCACCGCCTAACCCGTTCTCGCTCATTGAGATCGTGGACCCCGAGGCGCCCTACGTTGAGGGTGTGTTTGTGGGCTACAAGGGCTACCTCGAGCAGGGGCTGACACCACTGTTCCCCTTCGGCCACGGCCTGTCCTACACCAAGTTCGACTACGGGAAACTGCGGACCACGCACAAGGTGGACGCCTCCGATCCGGAGGCAGCGGTTTCGGTGCGGGTATGGAACACGGGACACTACACCGGTGAAGAAACACTGCAGGTGTACGTGGGCAACCTGCCCACCGATGTTCCGACGCCGGACCTGCAGCTCGCCGGGTACGGCAGCGTGACGCTCGCACCGGGGCAGTCGGACCGAGTGGAGATCGAACTGGATCCGCGGTCGCTGCAGTACTGGGACGAGACGGAGAGTGCGTGGGTGACCCCCACCGGGGAGGTCCCTATCTATGTGGGCCGCTCGGTGGAGGATCTCCGGCTGGCCGGAAGTCTCTACGTCAGTGACAGGCACGGCGGCCATCACGGCCACCACGGACACCACGGCCATCCGAGCCACCACGCTGGCTGGGGCGGCGGAGGGCACGGGGGAGGCCGCGGCTAGGAGCGGCTACCGCTGAACCCGAACTGGAAAGTAAAGGGCCTCCCGGAACGACTATTCGTCGTCCGGGAGGCCCTTTACTTTTTGATGCGGTGCGCCTCTAGCAGGGCTTCCAGGATTTGCCGCCGGGCGCGTAGCAACGCGGTCCGGTGTAGCCCGGGTACGGGTTGGTCTGCGCAGGGGGCGCCACATACTGCGGCGCAGGAGCCGGTACCGCAGCCCGCCGGTTTGCTTCGGCCTGGGCCGCAGCCTGCCGGTCCGCTTCGGCCTGGGCGATCCGGTTTGCCTCAGCCTGTTCCGCCGCGATTCGTTCTTCTTCAGCAGCGGCCTGGCGCTGAGCTTCCTCCGCGGCTAGGCGCTCCTCATCCAGGGCAACCAGCGTTTCATGCTGCGAATGGATTTTGGTTTTCGCCGCTGCAGCACGGCCCATAAGTGAAGCCCGCTCCGTCTCGGAAAGCGCAGCCCAGACCAGCGATTCGCCGGCCTTGGACGCGGCTTCAAGGGCGTCGAAGCCCTCGTCTACGGTTTTCGCGACAGCGTAGGCAGCGGTTACGGCCGCAGCGACCCCTCCCGAGGTGCCATTGGAGACGGCCTCCTCGGCGGCGTCTTCAAGCGCGCTGACCTGGGCAGGCACAGTGCACTCAACCTCCGGGCTGAACAGCCCGGCCTGGTTATCCCGCGCTTCTTCGTAGGCTGCGTCCACGGGAGGGCGGAACTTGGCGTTCGGCTCGTAGGTCACGGGAATACCGAAACCGTGGCGGGCCACCTCTGCGTTCATAAGGCGGTCATCGGCGTCATACACCCCGGCGAGGGTGCGTCCGTAGCGGTCCTCACGCTCGACGTCGAACTCCAAAGTCACCGTGCTGCCGGGAGGCAGGGCCTCCTCCAGGAAGGTTGTTGCTTCCGGACCCAGGCACTCGACAGCCTTGTCGGGATCCTTGGTTTCCGGAGTGTCCACGTTGAGCAGACGGACGGTGAGTTCCTCGTTCTCGAAGTCGACCACGAGGGTGTCGCCGTCAATGACGCGGACGACTTCCGCTGTGTTCGACTTATCCGCGGTCGATGCAGAGGAGCATCCCACCGCCGAAGCTGCAACGACGACGGCTGCGGCTGCGGCCAGCGCTGCTTTGCTGCTGATCATTAATTTTTCCCCAACTGTTGAAACTATCCCTCAGTACCTATCGGCCGGGGGCTGTTCACCCGGTAGGGGAGTCGAGGTGTTTTGGGTCACGTGAACGACGAGTGCCAGGCGTTTCGGAAGGTGGCGTCGTTACAGTTTCGGTGCTTCCGAATCGCCGAAACCGGGGCAATCCGGGGGCTGTAACTGAAACAATAGGGAAGGCGGCTTACTGGTTACTTGTTCGATGCCGCCCGTACCACCAGAGTCTCGTGCCCAGGAATGGAGCCCCCAAGTGTCACCCGAATCAGCCCAGCCGTTTGAAGTTTCCGAAACGGACCGCGTCACCGTCTACGGTGCGAAGAACTTTCCCGAGGTGGCCGGGCTGCTGCCGGACTCCGCGTTCCTCGCCGAGGATGACGGGCGCTTCCCGGCCGACGTCGTGCTGCTGTTCGTAGCATCCGCGGCCGATCTGGCACATGAACTGGCCAAGGCGGCCGCCGCCGTTGAGCCCGGCGGATCCCTCTGGGTCTGCTATCCGACGGCGGAGGTCGACGGCGGCGCGCCGGACCTGAACCGGGACACCGTGGCTTCCCTCGTGGAAACGAATGACTGGGAGCCGGTGGGCGACGCCGTGCTCAGCAGCGAGTGGTCTGCCGTGCGCGGGCGGCCCGCGGGGAACTAAACGGGGCAGCCGGACCGCGCAGCCTCGCTGCGGAATATCGCTGCGGAATTAGGTCCGGCGGGTTCCGCAGGGATGGAGGTCGGCGCATACTCGGGAGCATCCGATCCGTCACCCGTAAGGAGACAACCATGTCCACCCTGATGAACCCCTACCTCAGCTTCCGGGACAACGCCGCCGAAGCGATGGCGTTCTACCAGGACGTTTTCGGAGGAACGCTGGAAAGCTCCACCTTCGGTGACATGAACATGGCCGAGGATCCGTCCGAGGCAAACAAGATCATGCACTCCTCCCTGACCACTGACAACGGCCTGGTGTTAATGGCTTCGGACACGCCGAACAGCATGAATATGGACCAGGGCAGCAGCTACTCCATCTCCCTCAGCGGGGATAACGGGGAGGAGCTGCGCGGGTACTGGGACAAACTGCTCGACGGCGGCCAGATGACCATGCCGCTGGAAAAGGCGCCGTGGGGAGACATGTTCGGCATGCTGACCGACCGGTTCGGAACCAGCTGGATGATCAGCATTGAGACTGAGGACTCTAGCCGCTGAACCGCCTCTAGCCGCTGGACCGCCTCTAGCCGCTCGACCGCCCGGCGCTTTGAGCCGCCGCCTTCACGGCGGCGGCTCAGCTGCTGTCTCCGCCGGACTGCGTCGCCGCCCACTCCGCGACCCGGCGGGCGCTCTCCTCTTCGGAAAGGTCCTCCACCCGGGACATCACCGACCAGCGGACCCCGAACGGGTCACGGATACTGGCGAAGCGGTCTCCCGAGACAAAGGTCGTCAGTGGTTCGCGGATAACGGCGCCGGCCGCCACCGCCCGGGAGACGGTCTGGTCCGCATCGGCACAGTAGAGCCCGAGCGAGTAGCAGTCGTTGTCCCCTTCCGGCGGAAGCACCAACCCGAAAGCGGGATTGGGCTCGCCCAGCTGCAGTCGGCCTCTGCCGAAGTCCAGATCGACGTGCACCACCACGCCGTCCATCTCGGTCACGTCCATTACCCGGGCCCCGAACACGTCGCGGTAAAACGCAATGGCGTTTCGGGCATCCGGTACAGCCAGGAACGGGGTCAGGCTGGTGACACCGTGCGGAATCCCGCCGGTGGTGTGTTGTCCGGTGAGGCCGGTGATGGTTTCGTCTGAAGCAGTGTTGTCTATGAATGTCATGCTGCAAAGCTAAGCAGCAGCAGTAGGGCGGCGCTTGAAGATTCGCGACAATACGATTCACGACCGCCGGCAGCAGCCGAATAACCGGAGAAATGAGCAGGCTATGGAGGACCAGTGGCGCGGGCTGCTTTATCCCGCCCGGCTGCCGACCTTTCACCGGCTGCTCCCGCCGGACCCGCTCCGGGACCGCTTGCGGTGGGTCTGGATTCCGGAATGGGACCTGGCACCCGGCAAGGTCTCCCGGCAGGAGGTCCTGCCGTTCCCGGCGTTGAACCTGGTGGTGCAGCCGGAGGGTGTCAGCCTGTCCGGTCCCGCCACGCGGCGCACCTTCCGCGACTTGGCGGGGCGGGGCTGGGCCGTCGGAATGCTGCTGCGTCCCGCCGCCGTACCGGTCTTCACTGATGACCCGGGCAGCCTCCGCGACGCGGAAATTCCGTTCCATGCGCCGGACCTGCACGCCGCGGTGACCGCGGCCATGAGCTGCGGCACCGCGAATAATGACGCCGACGGCGCCTGCTGCCGGGAGCGCGCTGCGGCGGCGGTAGCCGAGTGGCTGGCGGCCCGGGTCCCGCTACCTACAGCCGAAGCCGAAGCGGCCAACCGGTTGGAGGACCTGATCCAATCCGACCGGGAGCTGACCCGGGTTGACCAGGCCGCCGACCAGCTCGGCGTCTCCGTCCGGACCCTGCAGCGCCTGGCGCGCCGGTTTGTGGGTCTGCCGCCCCTGGCAATGATCCGCCGCTACCGGCTGCAGGAGGCTGCGGAACGGCTGCGCGACAACACCGAACTCTCCATTGCCGATGTTGCCGCCGATCTCGGTTACGCCGACCAGGCACATCTGGCCAACGCGTTCCGGGAAGTCCTGGGCTTCACGCCCAGCGGGTACCGGCACTCCGCGTCCCAGGAATAAGGGAGCGCCCCGGCGTGCGGCGGCGCGGACGACGCCGGCCGGCCACCTTCGACCGGCCGGCGGCGCCCGCGGTGGGCCGCACCCAGTGACGGTGCGGCGGTGCGAGTGTATGGGGGACGGTATGGGTGCGGGGCACGGGGCGTCAATACGGGATGGCCGGGGTGCTGCCTGCGGGGAACGTTTCGGTCGCAGCCGGGGTCCCGATCCCGCGGAATTCGATGCGGTAACTTTTCGAGTTTCTATTGTGATGTATGCCACTTCGGGATATGTTGTCTTCGCCTACAAATTGTTGATGCCATGCGTCGACAGGGCGCTACAGCGTTGTATCCGCTCGATCCAGCCTGCAGCGGACCCGTGGCCGTTCCGCCGACAGCGGGCGGAACGGCTCCGCACCGGCAGGATCCTTTTCGAAGGTTTTGCAGCATGACCAGAATCAAAAATGTCTCGGCCGTCTTCCTGGCCGTTGGCCTGGCGGCAGGCATGTCGGCCTGTGCGCCCGCGGGCTCCAATACAGACGGTGACGGGGAAGCCAGCTCCTGCAACGTCGGGATCTCCATGCCCACGCGCAGCCTCGAACGCTGGATCAATGACGGCGAGGGGCTCAAGGAAAAACTTGAAGCCCAGGACTGCACCGTTGACCTCCAGTACGCGGATGACAAGACCGACCAGCAGATCAGCCAGATCCAGAACCAGGTCGCCGGCGGCGCCAAGATCCTTGTGGTCGCGGCCATCGACGGCGAAACCCTCGGCCCGGCGCTCGAGGACGCGAAGGACCAGGACGTACAGGTCATTGCCTATGACCGCCTGATCAACGGCACCGACGCCGTGGACTATTACGCCACGTTCGACAACTACAAGGTGGGCCAGCTCCAGGGCGAGTTCATCGAAGAGCAGCTCGGCCTGGCCGAGGGCAAGGGCCCGTTCAACCTCGAGCCCTTCGCCGGCAGCCCCGACGACAACAACGCCTCGTTCTTCTTCTCCGGAGCATGGGACGTCCTGCTTCCCTACGTGGAAAGCGGCCAGCTGGTGGTTCCCTCCGGCAAGTCCCCGGCGAGCAATGACGAGTGGACGTCCATCGGCATCCTCGGCTGGCAGTCCGCCGATGCACAGGCGGAAATGGACAACCGGCTTCAGTCCTTCTACACCGGAGGCGAGAAAGTCGACGTCGTACTCTCCCCGAACGACAGCCTGGCGCTGGGCATCGAGGCCTCGCTGAATTCCGCCGGATATGAGCCCGGCTCGGACTGGCCGCTCATCACCGGCCAGGACGCCGACGTCGCAAACGTCAAGGCCATGCTGGCAGACCAGCAGTCCATGACCGTCTGGAAGGACACCCGCGAGCTCGGCACCCAGGTGGAGAGCATGATCATGGCCCTCGTTGACGGCGAGGACGTGGAGGTCAACGACACCGAGACCTACAACAACGAGGTCAAGGTGGTCCCCACCTACATCCTCGATCCGCAGGTGGTCACCAAGGACACCGTCCAGTCCGCCCTGGTGGACTCCGGGTTCATGGAAGCCGGCGACGTCGGTCTCTGATCCCGGGCGTTACTTTCGACGGGCGAAAGCAGCGGCGTGCGACGGCGGGAAACCGCCGCACGCCGCTGCCGCCTGTATTGAAGCTACTGAAGCGAGAACCACATGACTGACGTCATCCTGTCCATGGACGGCATAGTGAAGGAGTTCAACGGCATCCGGGCCCTCGACGAGGTCTCGGTCAGTGTTGAACGCGGCGAAGTGCACGCGATCTGCGGCGAAAACGGCGCCGGCAAATCCACCCTGATGAAGGTGCTCAGCGGGGTCTATCCGCACAACAGCTTTGCCGGGACCATCACCCTCGACGGCAAGCCCGTCAACTACAGCTCGATCAACGACAGCGAGCGCGACGGCATCGTGATCATCCACCAGGAGCTGGCCCTGAGCCCGTTCCTGTCCATTGCCGAGAACATTTTCCTCGGCAACGAGGTGGCCCGCGGCGGGGTGATCGACTGGAACCAGACCAACCTGCAGGCCGCGGCACTGCTGCAACGCGTGGGGCTGGATGAAAATCCGGCCACGAAGATCCTTGAACTCGGTGTGGGCAAACAGCAGTTGGTGGAGATTGCCAAGGCACTGTCCAAAGAGGTGAAGATCCTGATCCTCGATGAGCCCACCGCAGCGCTGAACGACGACGACTCCGCCCACCTGCTGGGCCTGATCGACCAGCTGCGCGGCCAGGGGATCACCTCGATCATCATTTCCCACAAGCTCAAGGAAATCCGCTCGATCGCCGATACCGTCACGGTGATCCGCGACGGGCGCACCATCGAAGATTTCCCAGTGGAGGACACCGACGAGATTGAAACCCGGATCATCCGTGCCATGGTCGGCCGCCCGCTGGACCACCAGTTCCCGCCCCGCGAAACGGACATCGGCGGGGAGAAGTTCCGGGTGGAAGGCTGGACGGTGCACCACCCTGTGGATCCGGACCGCGTGGTGGTGAGGGACGCGTCCTTCACCGTCCGGGCCGGGGAGATTATCGGGTTCGCCGGCCTGATGGGTGCCGGCCGCACGGAGTTGGCCATGAGCATCTTCGGCCGCTCCTACGGCACCGGGATTTCCGGGCGGGTCTTCAAGGACGGCGTCGAAATCGGCACCCGTACCGTGGGTGAGGCAATCCGCAACGGCCTTGCCTACGTCAGCGAGGACCGCAAGCGCTACGGCTTGAACCTGATCGGCAACGTGGCTGTCAACGTCTCCGCCGCCGCACTGGGCAAGCTGGCCCGGCTGGGCGTGATTGACCGGCACCGGGAATACGCCGTGGCGGACGAGTACCGGCAGCGGATGAACATCCGCACGCCCAGCGTCACGTCCACCGTCGGCAACCTCTCTGGCGGAAACCAGCAGAAAGTAGTCCTCAGCAAGTGGATCTACTCCGGCCCGGACGTGCTGATCCTTGACGAACCCACCCGCGGGATCGACGTCGGCGCCAAGTACGAAATTTACGGAATCATCAACGAGATGGCGGCCCAGGGCAAAGCCGTAATCGTCATCTCCAGCGAACTGCCCGAACTGATCGGGCTCTGCGACCGCATCTACACCATCGCCGAGGGTCGGCTCACTGCGGAAGTGGACCGCGCCGACGCCACGCAGGAAGAACTGATGCGCCACATGACCGCTGCCAGGACCCAAGGAGTACAAGTCCAGTGACCACCACGACCCCAGAACAGGCGAAGGCACCGCTGCCGCCGCAAGCCGCAGCTGCGAAGACGCGCCGCCGGATAGACCTGCGCCAATACGGCATCCTGGCCGCACTTGTTGTGATCATCCTGCTGTTCCAGGTGCTCACCGGCGGCCGGCTGCTCTACCCGGGCAACGTCAGCAACCTCATCCAGCAAAACGCGTATGTGCTGATCCTGGCCATCGGCATGGTCATGGTGATCATTGCCGGACACATTGACCTCTCCGTCGGCTCCGTGGTGGCCGCGGTGGGCGCCATTGCCGCCCTGGCCATGAACGACTGGGGGATGCCCTGGTGGGCGGCCGTAGTGCTTTCCCTGGTGGCCGGTGCGTTGATCGGAGCCTGGCAGGGCTTCTGGGTGGCGTTTGTGGGGATCCCCGCCTTCATCGTTACCCTCGCCGGGATGCTCGTCTTCCGCGGCGTGGCCCTGGTCCTGCTGACCGGCGGCACGGTCAGCGGCCTGCCGCGGCCGTTCAACGCCATCGGCTCCGGAGCCCTGCCCTCCACCGGCACTCCGGACCTGCTGACCCTGGGCATCGGTGCGCTGGCGTCGATTGCCCTGGTGGTGCAGCAGCTGAAGGGCCGCGCGGACCTGCGCCGGCTCGACCTGCCGCGGGAACGGACGGGCTCGTTCGTGTTCAAGAACGCCGTCGCCGTGTTCGCCATCATGTACCTCTGCTACCTGCTGGCCTACAGCCGCGGCCTGCCGATCATCCTGATCATCCTGGCCGGGTTGGTGCTGGCCTACTCGTTCCTGCTGGGCCGCACGGTGTTCGGCCGGCACATCTACGCGATGGGTGGAAACCTGAACGCCGCCATGATGTCCGGCGTGAAGACCCAGTGGGTGAACTTCCTGGTGTTCGTGAACATGGGCTTCCTGGCCGGGCTTGCTGCCGTGGTCAGCACGGCCCGGGCCGGCGGAGCCGTGGCTTCGGCCGGCGGCGGGTTTGAGCTGGACGCCATTGCCGCGGTGTTCATCGGCGGCGCTTCGGTGCAGGGCGGCGTGGGCACCGTGGTGGGTGCCGTGATCGGCGGCCTGGTGATGGGCGTGCTGAACCAGGGCCTGTCCATCCTGTCCGTCGATGCGGCATGGCAGCAGATCATCAAGGGGCTGGTGCTGCTGGCGGCCGTCGTGTTCGGACTCAGCCGGAAGCGCAACGCACGGTAGGGTTCCCTCGCTTCACGGCAACTAACGACGACGGCGGCCACCTCCCGAAGGAGGAGGCCGCCGTCGTCGCTTCCGGGCCTACCGCGAGGAAAAGGCAGCGTCGAACGCCGCAGCGGGCGGATCCATCGCCAGTGAACGGACGAACGCCAGTGCCTCCGGGGCTCCGACCAACCGGTCCATTCCGGCATCCTCCCATTCCACCGAGATCGGGCCGGCGTAGCCGATGCTGTTGAGCATCCGGAAGGCGTCCTCCCACGGAACGTCTCCGTGGCCGGTGGACACGAAGTCCCAGCCGCGCCGCGGATCGGCCCAAGGCAGGTGCGAGCCGAGCCGGCCGTTGCGGCCGTTGGTCATCCGCTTCTTCGTGTCCTTGCAATCCACATGGTAGATCCGGTCCTGAAAGTCCCAGAGGAACGCCACCGGGTCCAGGTCCTGCCAGACAAAGTGGCTCGGGTCCCAGTTCAGGCCGAACGCCGGCCGGTGCCCGATGGCCTCCATCGCCCGGACAGTGGTCCAGTAGTCGTAGGCGATTTCGCTGGGATGAACTTCGTGGGCAAAGCGGACGCCCACCTCGTCAAAGACGTCCAGGATCGGATTCCACCGGTCGGCAAAGTCCTGGTACCCGGCGTCGATCGCGTCCGCCGAGACCGGCGGGAACATGGCCACGTATTTCCAGATGGACGAACCGGTAAAGCCGATCACGGTGTCCACCCCGAGGGCCGCGGCGAGCCGTGCGGTGTGCTTCATTTCCTCTGCGGCTCGGCGCCGGACGCCCTCCGGATCGCCGTCGCCCCAGACCGCGTCGGACACCATGTCCCGGTGCCGCTGATCAATCGGATCGTCACAGACCGCCTGCCCCTTGAGGTGGTTGGAAATGGCGAACACCTTCAGGCGGTACTTCTCCAGGATGTCGCGGCGGCTCTGCACGTACTCCTCGTCATCCCACCGCCAAGGGTCCAAATGGTCGCCCCAGCAGGCGATTTCCAACCCGTCGTACCCCCAGCCGGAGGCAAGCCGGGCCACTTCTTCAAGGGGCAGGTCGGCCCACTGGCCGGTAAACAGAGTGACTGGTCGGGACATGACGGGCTCCTTTGCCTGCGTGGACGGGGGGATGGTGAGTCGGGACGGGACGGTCAGCGCACGGGCAGCCAGACGCTGGATTTAGCGGCGCTGCGGGACACGGCGTCGAGGACTTCCTGGACCTGCAGGCCGTCGGCGAACGACGGCGCGGGTGCGGTTCCGGCGGCGATGGCCTCCACGAAGTCCTTCGCCTGGTGCACGAAGCCGTGTTCATAGCCGAGCGAATGGCCGGCCGGCCACCACGCGGAGACGTACGGGTGGTCCGGTTCGGTCACCATGATGCGGGTGAAGCCCTGCCGGTCCGGCGGAACCGTGTAATCCATGAAGCCCAGGAAGTTCAGGTCCTCCAGATCGAAGCTGATGGCACCTTTGCTGCCGGAGACTTCCAGCCGGAACGCGTTCTTGCGGCCGGTGGCCATCCGGCTGGCTTCAAAGGACCCGAGCACACCGTCCTCGAAGCGGCCGAGGAACAGCGCGACGTCGTCGACCGTCACCGGTCCGCGGGTGCCGGCGTCGTTGCCCGAACCAGCGCCGCCTCCGCCCAGGCCCGTGCCCCGCTGGTCCGATTCGGGTACCGGGCGGGTGGGGACCAGGGTGGCGAGGGTGCCGCTGACCTCGGCCAGCGGCACCCCGGTGATGTACTGGGCCAGGTCAATGGCGTGCGCGCCCAGGTCCCCGAGGGCACCGGATCCCGCTTCGTCCTGCTGCAGCCGCCAGGTCAGCGGGGAGTCCTCGTCCACCAGCCAGTCCTGCAGGTACACGGCCCGCACCTGCCGCACCGTGCCGATCGCACCGGCGGCCACGAGATTCCGGGCGTGGGTGGTGGCGGGCAGCCGCCGATAGGTGAAGCCCACCATCGCCCGAACGCCCCGGGCCTCGGCGCGGGCGGCGGCGTCGGCCATCGCCTGCGCCTCTTCCACCGTGTTGGCCAGCGGCTTTTCGCAGAGCACGTGCTTGCCGGCGTCGAGCGCTGCGATGGCGATCTCGGCATGGGAAGCACCGGGCGTCACGATGTCCACGACGTCGATGTCCTCCCGGGTGACCGCCTCCCGCCAGTCGGTGGCGGACTCGGCCCAGCCCCATTTCCGGGCTGCGGCGGAGGTCCGGTCCGCGTCCCGGCCCACCAGCAGGTCCATCCGCGGCTGCAGGGGCAGGTCGAAGAACCGGGGCGCCACCCGCCAGGCCTGCGAGTGGGCCGCCCCCATAAAGCCGTGGCCCACCAGTGCCACCCTCAGCGGCTTATCGTCCTGCATGTTGTCTCCTTAGTGCTGTGCTGCTGTTTTGAGCGGGTGCCCGGGCCGCCCGGCCCGCGTTCGGACCGCCCGGTCAGGACTCGAAGGCGGTAGGCAGGTATTCCTCGACGTTTTCGCTGGTGACCACCGGGGCGTTGAGGACCACGCGGTTGGGCACCTCGATCTCGACCAGGTCGCTCATGGCCTTGTCCTGCGCCAGCAGCCGGGCGAGCCGGATGCCGTCCGCGGCCTGGGTATGCGGATAGATGATGGTCGCCTGCAGGACGCTGTCCCCGGACTGGATTTCCCGCATGGCGTTCGCGGAGCCGGCGCCGCCCACCATGATGAACTCGTCCCGCCCGGCGGCGTCGATGGCGGCCAGGACGCCGATGCCCTGATCGTCGTCGTGGTTCCACAGCGCGTCGATTTCCGGTGCGGCCGAGAGCAGCTGGGACGTTGCGGCCTCGCCGCCCTGGACGGTGAAGTCCGCGGACACCCGGTTGTTGACCTCGAGCCCGCAGCCGGCGAGGGCGTCCTTGAAGCCTTCGCTGCGGTCCTGGGTGAGCGGCAGGGCATCGATGCCGGCAATTTCGGCCACCACGGCGTCGGGCTGGTCGCCCACCTGCTCGCAGATGAAGGTACCGGCGCTGACGCCCATGCCGTAGTTGTCGCCGAGGACGGTGGCACGGGCGGCGAAGGGACTGGAGAACTCACGGTCCACGTTGATCACGGGGATGCCCGCCTCCATGGCGCGGATGGCGACGTCGGTGAGGGCAGCGCCGTCGGTGGGCAGCAGGACAATGGCGTCCACCTGGTCATTGATGAACTGCTCCACCTGGCTGATCTGCAGGTTCGCGTCATTGGTTCCTTCGGCCACCCGCAGGTCGATGTCCGGGTATTTCTCGGCTTCGGCGGTGGCGGCGGAGTTGATGGCGCCCAGCCAGCCGTGGTCCGCGGCCGGTCCGGAGAACCCGATGACGACGGTCTCGCCCTCGGACTGGTTGCCTTCCACGGAGTTGTTGGTCGGTTCGGCATTAGTGTCCTCGCCTGCAGTGCAGCCGGTGAGGGCAAGCCCGCCGGCGGCGAAGAAGGCCGCAGCGGTGATGATCTTCCCGCGCATGCGTGGTGCGTGCATGGTTCTCTCCTCTGTAAGTGGGGCGCTGAGGCGAGTCCGCACCCCATCGGAACCAGCCAGCGCACTGCACATCGTCGTGACATGCGTCACAGTAACAGAAGTCCGACGATAAAGCGCCAACATACTACTGATGATCGACATAAGTGTGTAAGCTCCGTGCCATGACAGCATCGGGAGCATCTTCCGCCCCTCCTCAGCCGGTACAGCAGCCGCTGCTTGAGGTGCGCAGCCTGAGCAAGAGTTTCGCCGGCGTCCGGGCGCTTCGCGGCGTCGATCTGGACGTCCTGCCCGGCGAAGTGCACTGCGTCCTGGGCCAGAACGGCGCCGGGAAATCCACCCTGATCAAGGCCCTGTCCGGGGTGTACGTACCGGACGGCGGGGAGATCCGCTGGAACGGGGAACCGGTGGAACTGGCCCGGCCGGCCGACGCCCTGGCACTGGGCGTTGCCACCATGTACCAGGAACTGGATGTGGTGGACGGACTGAGCGTCACCGAGAACATCTTCCTGGGCCACGAAGACGCCCGCGGGGGAGTGCTCCGCGTCCGGGACGCGCGCCGCCGGACCCGGGAGCTGCTGGCGCGGCTGGGACACGAGGACCTGTCACCGTCCGCGGAAGTGGGCAGCCTGTCCGCCGCCGGGAAGCAGATTGTCAGCCTGGCCCGGGCCCTGTCCCGCAACGCCCGGCTGATCATTATGGACGAGCCCAGCGCCATCCTGGATTCCGGCGAGGTGGCGAACCTGTTCCGGGTGATCCGGGAACTCACCGGCCAGGGCATCGCTGTTGTCTATATCTCGCACCGACTGGAGGAGATTCGGCAGGTCGGCAACCGGATCTCGGTGATCAAGGACGGCTACAGCACGGCATCCTCCCGCCCGGTCGCGGATACGTCCCGCGCGGAGCTGGTCCGGCTGATGACCGGCCGGGACGTCGCCAACGTGTTCCCGCCGCGGAGGCCGCCGTCGTCGGACGCCCCGGTCGCGCTGCAGGTGGAGGGACTCGGGCTGGCGGGTTCGTTTCACGACGTGAGCTTCACGGTCCGGGCCGGGGAAATCTTCGGCCTGGCCGGGCTGGTGGGATCCGGCCGTTCGGAGATTCTGGAGACCATTTACGGTGCCCGGCGCGCGACGTCGGGCACCGTCACTGTGGAGGGCAGGACGCTGCGGCCCGGGTCGGTGCGGGTGGCGGTGAACGCCGGGCTCGGCCTGTCCCCGGAGGAACGCAAAAGCCAGGGGCTGCTGCTCGAGGAACCCATCTACCGAAACGTCACGCTGTCCACCTTTGCCCGGTTCGGCCGGCACGGCTGGCTGAACGAACGCGCTGAGAAGAAGGCCGCCCGGCAGCAGGCCGACGCGCTGCAGCTGAGCCCGCCCGACCCGGACCGGGCCGCCCGCACCCTGTCCGGCGGCAACCAGCAGAAGGTGCTGCTGGCCCGCTGGCTGATCCACGGCACCCGGGTGCTGCTGCTGGACGAGCCGACCCGCGGCGTCGACGTCGGCGCCAAGACCGAGATTTACGCGCTGATCCGCAGCCTCGCGGCCCAAGGAGTGGCGATTGTGGTGGTGTCCAGCGAGATCGAGGAAGTGATCGGCCTGGCGGACCGGATCCTGGTGCTCGACGCCGGACGCGTCCTCGCCACCGGCAACGCAGACGAAATGGACGAGCACGCCGTGCTTGACCTGGTGCTGAAAGGAAGTGCGCAGTGAGCGAATCAACGACGGCGGCGCTGCAGCCGCCACCCAGCGGCGGCACGGCTGCGGAGCCCCGCAGCAATCCGCTGGGAAAGTTCCTGGGCGGCTCCGCGGGCCGCAACATCGGCCTGGTCATTGCCCTGGCGCTGCTGTTCATTGTCGGGGCGGTCACCAGCGGCGAGCGCTTCCTGAACCTGGACAACATGCTGACGATCCTGCGGTACGCGTCGATCTTCGGGGTGATCGCCATCGGGGCAACCTTTGTGATTACCGCCGGCGGCATCGACCTCTCGGTCGGTTCGGTGATGGGCCTGACCACGGTGCTGGCCACCCTCACCTCAGTGCAGCTGGCCGCCACGAACAGCAGCTGGCTGCTGATGGTGGCGATGGCGCTCGCGGTCGGCGTGGGGACGGGGCTGATCAACGGGGTGATCATCGCATACGGGAACGTGGTGGCGTTTATTGCCACCCTCGCGATGCTGGTGGCCGCGCGCGGCGTGGCGGAACTGATCTCCGGCCGCAGCACGCAGATTGTCACCAACCGGGATTTCCTCTCCGTGATGCGCTCGAACTTCCTGGGCGTGCCGCTGCTGATCTGGATCTTCCTGCTGGTGGCCGTCGCGGGCTGGTTCCTGCTCAACCGCACCACCTTCGGGCGCCGGACCGTGGCGATCGGCGGGAACCTGGAGGCCGCACGGCTGGCGGGCATCAAGGTGAAGCGGCACATTGTCCTGCTGTACGTCCTCTCCGGCCTCACCGCCGGCATCGCCGGGATCATGATGATGGGCCGCACCACCGCCGGCACCTCCACCCACGGGCTGCTGTACGAGCTGGAAGTGATTGCCGCCGTCGTTGTCGGCGGAACCCTGCTGATCGGCGGGCGCGGCACCATTGTGGGCACCGTGCTGGGCGTGCTGTTGTTCAGCACCCTCATCAACGTCTTCACGCAGAACAACCTGGACACCTCGGTGCAGGCCGTGGCCCGCGGCGCGATCATTGTGGTGGCCGTGCTGCTGCAGCAGCGGTTCGCCGTGCGGGGGACCGGCCGAAGGAAGGGGGCGTTATGAGGGTGTCTGTTGGACCGTTCGCGTCGCCGGGCCGACGCCGTAGCGTCGATCACTATGCTTCAATTGCCCAGTGGTCGATATAAGGAATAACCCCACCGCTCCCGGGGCCAGCGAACTTTTCCAGCTCCTGCGGGACGGACAGCCCCGCACCCGCAGCGAGCTGGCCGATCTGGTGGGGGTGGCCCGCTCCACCATTGCGCTGCGGCTGGAGCTGCTGATGGACCTCGGGCTCGTGGCACCCATTGAAGACGCGGTCTCTACCGGCGGGCGGCCGTCCTCCCGGTTCGCACTGCAGACCGGGGCGCGTGTGGTCCTGGGGGTCGACGTCGGCGCCAGCCACCTGCGCGTGGGCCTCACGGACCTGGCCGGCACGGCCTTGGCCGACGCCTCCCGCGACCTGTTGGTCAGTGACGGTCCGGGTGCCGTGCTGGACACCGTGGTGGAGCTTGGGAATGCGCTGCTGGCCGAGACCGGCCGGTCCGCCGCCGAGCTGCTCGCCGTCGGCGTCGGGCTGCCCGGGCCCGTGGAGCACCGCTCCGGCCGGCCGATCAATCCGCCCATCATGCCTGGCTGGCACGGCTTCGACGTCCCCGGCTACCTGCAGGAGTCCTTCCACGTCCCGGTGCTGGTGGATAACGACGTCAACGTGATGTCGATGGGGGAGCGCGAGGCTGCGTGGCCCGACGTCGAGAACCTCGTCTTCGTGAAGGTCGCCACCGGCATCGGCGCCGGGATCATCTGCAACGGTGCCCTGCTGCGCGGCGCCGACGGGGTCGCCGGGGACATCGGCCACATCCGCGTGCCGTCCGGGGAGGACCTGCTCTGCCGGTGCGGGAACCGCGGCTGCCTGGAGGCACTGGCTTCCGGGCCGGCGGTGGCCTCCCGGTTGCGGGAGGCGGGGTTGGATGCTGAGGACGGGCGCGACGTCGTCGCCCTGGTCCATTCCGGCAACCACGAGGCGGTGCATGCCGTTCGGCAGGCCGGCCGCGAGGTGGGCGAGGTGCTCTCCGCCTGCCTGAGCATGTTGAACCCCGAGGTGATTGTGTTCGGCGGCTCGATGGCGCTGACCGGCGAGCATTTCATTGCCGGGGTGCGCGAAGTGGTCTATTCGCGCACCATGCCGCTGGCCACCCAGCACCTGCGGATTGTGCAGTCCGCGTCCGGGCTCGACGCCGGGATGCTCGGTGCGTCCCAGCTTGCCATCCAGCATGCGCTGTCTGCGGAGAGTGTGGAGCGGATGCTTGCGGGGCGGGTGGGAGTTTAGCTTTCCGGCCCGTCCAGGACCTGCACCGGCGTCGACCGGAACAGGTCGGCGACCTTCCGGACCTCCGGCGACGCCGCAGCGTTCCATGCCGCCCACGTCTCGACCTGCAGTAAATGCCCGGCCGCATCCCGTGCCGTCAGCGGCACCCACTTCCACCCGGGAAAGTTGAGCCCTGCGGACGCCTCGGTGGTGAGCGCCGCATCGGCGTCGGCCAGGTCGGCAATCAGCAGGCTGTGGTGGCTGAACCGCCGGAAGACCCAGTGCGTACGCACGCCTGCGGCCTCGGCGGCGCTGCGCAGCTTGACCTCCTGGATGCGGATTTCCCCGGCAGCGTGTGCCATGACCGTGAGGCCGTCCAAATCAAAGAGGCCCAGGACATCCCGGGTGCTGAGCGGCGACGTCGGCCGGACGGCTGCCCCCAGTGGCTGGGTGAGCAGGTGCTGCCCGTTGATGCCTTCCGCGGGTTCCGTGTGGAGGAGGGCCAGGTCGATCTGGCCGGCCCGCAGCAAGCGGCTTTGCTCATCGCTGCTGGCCTCATAGAGCGAAAAGCGTACCGCCAACCCTGCGGACTCCACCGTCTGGACGGCAGCGCGGAACCAGTCATGCGGCAATCCCGGAGGCGCGCCGAGCCGGATCAGTGAGCGGCTGCCCGCGGCCAACCGGACCAGCTCCGGGGTGCGGTCCACCTGAGCCAGGATGGTGTCCGCGTGGGTTTTGATGACGTGTCCCAGGGTAGTCAGCGTCACGCCGCGCGGGTTCCGCTGCAGCAGGGCACCCCCGAGTTCCTTCTCGAGCTCGACGAGTTGCCGGCTCAGCGCCGGCTGCGTCATATGCAGTTCAACGGCGGCGCCGCTGATGCTGCCGGTCTCCGCCGTGCGGACAAAGTACTTCAACTGCCGGATTTCCATGTTCGCGCCCCCTGCGACCTGAGATACCTAAAAGGCATACCGACAGGCACTTTTAGGCATTTGATTTATGCATACAAGTGGACCATGGTTCTTATGTGCTTGGTGTGACTCAGCTCACTCCGTGATTCACCTGCAATCTAAGGATTTTGATGATTTCCCTTTCCACCACCGCAACCTACGACGTCGTCGTTGTGGGTGGCGGCGCTGCCGGCGTGGCAGCAGCTGTCAGCGCTGCCCGTGCCGGAGCCAGCGTCTGCCTTATTGAGCAATACGGATTCCTCGGGGGAGCCGCAACCAACAGCTCGGTCCTGGCCTACTGCGGCTTCTTTGACCAGACCAGGGAACAGGTGGTGCGCGGCATTGGGCAGGACTTCCTGGACGAGCTGGAACGCCAGGAACTCCTGCACTTCGAGACCTCGCCCGCCACGGGAAACACCATCGTGGTCCTCGATCTGGAAACCACTAAGTCGGTGCTGGACCAGCTGGTCCGCTCGGCCGGCGTCGACGTCCTGTTCCACAGCACCCTCGTAGCCGCGGATACCGACGCCGGCGGAATCAGCGCCGTGCAGGTGGTGCACCGCGGCGGCAACCTGAGTCTTTCCGGCACCGCGTTCGTGGACTGCAGCGGGGATGGCGCGCTGCTGCAGGCCGCCGGCGCCGAGTTCCAGCTGTCACCGACCGAACGCCGCCAGGCCAGCACCCTGGTGATGCGGGTCGGCGGCGTCGGCGAAGACGCGGACCTGTCCACCGCGGCCATGGATGACGCCTTCGCCGCCTACGGCAAAACCACCGGAGAAATCCTCACCCGGAGCAACGGCATCTGCGTACGGATGCCCCGTTCACGCGAGCTGATGCTCCTGCTCGCGGACGAATACGTGGACGTCCTGGACGTGCACGAAATCTCCCGCGCCGAACAGGACGGCCGCGCCAAGGCCCGGCATTACCTCGAGGCGCTGAAAGCGGGCATGCGCGGCTGGTCCGGCGCGTACCTCGCCTCCACCGGTCCGCAGATCGGCATCCGGGAAGCCCGCCGGATGCAGGGCCGCGAAAGCGTAACCGCCGACGACGTCCTGACCGCCCGGCGTCGTCCGGCCGACGGGATTGCCCGGTGCGGCTGGCCGATGGAAGACCATGCGACCCCCGGTGCCACCACCTACAGCGGCATCAAGGACCGCAAGTGGTACGACATCCCTTACGGGGCCGTGACCAGCGCCAATATCCCCAACCTCTGGGGCGCAGGCCGGCTCACCAGCAGTGACAGCCGCTCGTTTGCCTCGCTGCGGGTGATGGGCACCTCGTTCGCCACCGGGCATGCGGCCGGCCTGGCCGCATCACTCCATAGTTCCACCGGCAGTGTGGACGTTTCCAAGCTGCGCGGACTGCTTCAAGACCAGGGGGCCCTGCTGTGAGTATCAACCATCCGGACCCTAAACGGATCGCCGTCACCGGTGCCGCCGGCAGCCTGGCCCGGGACATCATTCCCCGGCTGGCCGATGCGGGCTACTCCATGGTCTGCGTGGACCGGACACCGCCGGCCGAATCCTTCGGACAGGACTGGGTGCTCACCGAGGTGGCCGACACCGGGACGCTCGTGGAGGCGTTCCGCGGATGCGGTGCCGTCATCCACCTGGCCGGGATTCCGCTGGAAGATGACTGGGACCGGATCCTGTCCGCGAATATCGACGGCACCCATTCCGTCCTGGAAGCCGCCCACATGGCCGGGGTACCGCGGGTAATCCTTGCCAGCTCCATCCATGCCGCCGGGTTCACCCCGGTACCTCCGGCCGGGGACTCCGTTCCGGACAACACCCCGGTGCGGCCGAACACTCTGTACGGCGTCTCGAAGGCGGCGGTGGAAGCGCTGGGCAGCTACTATTCCGACCGTTTCGGGATGGACGTAGTCTGCCTGCGCATCGCGTCGCGGTTCGACCGGCCGCGGGACGTCCGGATGTTGAGCACCTGGCTCTCGCCCGACGACGCCGCCCGCCTCTTTACGGCAGCCCTGACGGATTCAGTGAAAGGATTCCGGATTGTCTGGGGGGTTTCAGCCAACACACGAAGCTATCTCTCGCCGGACGCCGGGACCGCCCTCGGCTACGTTCCCAAGGATGATGCAGAACGTTACGCCGGAGACCTGACGGGCCCGGCGGCACCGGCTTCGGCTGCAGAGTCCGACTGGGACCGTCAGTTCATCGGCGGCGTCTTCTGCTCACCGCGTCCTCCCCGCCAGCCCAGCATGCATCCCTCCACCTGATGAGGAATTTCGAAATGACACAAGCTCCACCCGAGGTCCGCTACGCGTTCGAGGTCGACTCGGTCCATAAGGTCTTCACCGGATCGCAGAACGTGCACGCCCTTGATGACATCAACCTCAAGCTGAAAGAGGGCTCCTTCACCTGCATCGTCGGCCCGTCCGGCTGCGGGAAGTCCACCCTGCTCCGGATCCTGGGGGAACTGGAAACGGCTACCACCGGCACGGTCACCCGGAACGTTTCCGCGGAGAAGGTGCCGGCGTCGGCCTTTGTCTTCCAGGAACACGGGGTATTCCCGTGGTTCAACGTCCTGCAGAACGTGGCCTTCGGCGAGCACATGGCCGGCGTCGGCAAGCGGGAACGCCTCGAACACGCCCGGCACTGGATTGCGGAAGCCGGCCTCACCGGTTTCGAGGAAAGCTATCCGCACCAGCTCTCGGGCGGAATGCGCCAGCGCATCGCCATTGCCCGGGCCTTTGCCACCGGGTCCCCGGCGCTGCTCATGGATGAGCCGCTCGGAGCCCTGGACGCGCAGACCCGCATGCTGATGCAGGAACAACTGGTTCGGCTGTGGGAACTGGAACGCAAGACCGTTGTCCTGGTGACGCACTCCATCGACGAGGCACTCCTGCTCGGCGACCAGATCGTGATGATGTCCGCCCGCCCGGGCCGCGTCAAGGAGATCATCGACGTGCCCTTCGGACGTCCCCGCAGCATGGAAATCGAGGGCACCAGCGAATTCGGCTCCATGAAGCAGGACATCTGGGATTCCCTCCGCGACGAGGTACAAGCATCTTTGAGGTTCTCCTAATGACTAACACCGCAACTGCCCCCAAGACCACGGACTCCTCCGAGCTCGACGGCGCCATCCGCCGTGAGTACCGGCAGGTTGTCCGGCTGCGCTACCGCGACATCCTGCTGTCCACCCTGACCCCGGTGCTGCTCCTGGCTCTGTGGGAGGTGGCCGCCCGGAACGGTGCCCTGGACGCCCGGCTCTTCACCCCGCCGAGCCTCATCGCCGAGCAGGCATGGAAGATGACCCTGAGCGGCGAGCTGTGGCAGCATACCTCGGCCACCATGGGCCGACTGCTGCTGGGCTTCGTGCTGGGCGCCGTCACCGGCATCCTGGCCGGCCTGCTGATGGGAGTCTGGCGGCCGGTGCGCGCCGCGTTGGGGCCGACCTTCACCGCCCTATATGCCCTGCCGAAAATCGCCATTGTTCCGCTGCTGCTGCTGATCTTCGGGCTGACGGAGACCCCCAAGGTGCTTTCCGTTGCCATTTCCGTGTTCTTCGTAATGCAGATCAACACCCTGGCCGGCATTGTCCAGATCGACAGCCGGGTGCTGGAAGCGGCCCGGGCCTACAAGGCCAGCGGACTGAAGCTCTTCCGCTACGTACTGCTTCCCGGGGCAACTCCGGCGATCATGACGGGCCTGCGCGTGGCCGCGGGAATGTCCGTTATCGTGATCACCGCCGTCGAGTTTGTCGCCTCCAACAACGGCCTGGGCTATCTCATCTGGAACTCCTGGCAGCTGTTCCAGCCCAGCAAAATGTACGTCGGCCTCATTGTGGTGTCCCTGGTGGGCGCAGCGGTGACGGCGCTCATCATCCTTCTTGAACGGGCTGCCCTGCCCTGGAAATACTCATCCGGATCAAAGAAGAAAGATCAAAAATGAAAAAACACCTCAAGGTCCTGGCAGCAACGGTGCTGGCCGGACTTGCCCTCTCCGCCTGCGGCGCGGACTCGGGCTCCTCTTCCTCCGAAGAGGGGTCAACGGAAACCGCAACGGTGAAGGTCGGAATTGTCCAGCTGCCGATTTTCGCACCGATTTACGTTGCTGAAGCGAAGGGCTACTTTGACGAAGCGGGCCTGGACGTCCAGCTCGAAACCGTGAAGTCCGGCCAGGACGCGGTGCCGCTGGCGTCCAGCGGAAAGCTCGACGTCGTTGCCGCCGGCTTCTCCGCCGGCATGTTCAGTGCCATTGCAACCGGCCTGGACATCAAGGTTGTGGCGTCCATGGGTGTCAGCGACGGCGACACCGAGAAGAGCCCGACTGACCTGGTGGTCTCCAAGGCCAAAGTTGATTCCGGTGATATCACCAGCATCGCTGACCTGAAGGGCAAGAAGATCGGTGCTGCCGGCGGTGCGGGCGGCACGGGTGCCTTCCTGCTCAGCCTGGCCCTCGAAGAAGAAGGCCTGACCATCAATGACGTCGAGATTGTGAACCTCGGCAACCCGGACATGCCGACGGCGCTAGCCAACGGCAGCCTGGACGCCGGCTTGATCTCGGCTCCCTTCTCCACGCTGGCCATCGAAGACGGCACTGGCGTTTCCATGGCTGTCCCGCCGGCCGGGACTTCCGGTACCGGCATGCTGTACGGCGGCCAGTTCGCCGACACCGAGAACGCTCAGAAGTTCTTCGATGCCGTAGCCCGGGCTGCAAAGGACCTGCAGGGCGAGGACCGCTACTCGGACGAGAACCTGAAGATCATTGCCGACGCGACGGGACAGACGGTCGAGGAACTGAAATCCGTTCCGCTCTACACCTGGATGCCGAATCTGGAACCGCTGCCTGAGCAGCTGGAGGGTATGGAAGCTGTCTGGATGGAATCCGGTGCCATTGAGTACGAGGAAGCCATCAAGCAGGACACCTATATCGATTCATCCTTCTCCGAGAAGACGTCCTAACTACATCTGTATGGCATTCGCAGCGGCATCCCGGGAAACCGGGGTGCCGCTGTCTTGTCTGGGCGCCGCATAAACTGAGGGTGCCTATGTGGACAACCGAGAGAAGACCCTGAGCATGATCACCACCCCCATTACGCCGTCCCTTGTTCGCGGTGCGGCGGAACTGGAAACGACTCCCCGCGGTCTTCGGCCTCATCGGCTGCCAGCCTGGGTGCGCAACAGGTTCCCCGATCCGCAGCTGATGATGGCGGAAAGCCAGCCGTCTGGTGTCCGGTTGGTTTTCTCGACGACGGCGGAGGTTCTGGCGGTTGTGGTGCACCCGTCCCGGGTGGTTTACCGGGGTGCGGACCGGCCCCGGGGTTCTGTGGATCTGGTCGTGGACGGGAAGTTGCTCGAGAGCGACGAGCTCACCGGCGGCGACTATGTCGAGGTGGATATGTCGACCGGGGCGGCGACTCCGTTTGAGGGGCCGTCGCATACCAGCGTGTTCCGGCTGCCTGCGGGCTCCAAGGTCGTTGAGGTTTGGCTGCCGCACAATGAGGCGGTTGAGTTGGTCGAGATGCGCTCGGACGCTCCGGTGGCGCCGTATTCCTCGGGCAAGCCTGTCTGGTTGCACCACGGAAGCTCCATCAGCCACGGTTCGAATGCCGCTACGCCGTCCTCTATCTGGCCTGTGGTTGCGGCCCAGTTGGGCGGGGTGGAGCTGCATAGTCTTGGCCTAGGCGGGAGCGCTCTGGTGGACCCGTTCACGGCGCAGGTTCTGCGGGACACGCCTGCCGATCTCATCAGCGTGAAGCTGGGCATCAACGTGGCGAATATGGATTCCATGCGGCTTCGCGCTTTTGTGCCTGCGGTGCACGGTTTCCTCGATACGATCCGCGAGGGGCATCCGGAGACGCCGCTGGTGCTTATTTCGCCTATCTTCTGCGGTATCCACGAGGACACTCCAGGGCCTGGCGCTTTCGATCCGGCGTCGTTTGGTACTGATCAGGTTCGGTTTATCGCTAGCGGTTCGCCGGAGGGTGTGGCTGCGGGGCAGCTGACGCTCCGGGTGATCCGGGAGGCGTTGGAGTCACTCGTGGCCCGCCGGTCGGACGACCCGAACCTGCACTTCCTGGATGGCCTGAGTCTCTACGGGGCCGAGGACGCTGAGGTGCATCCGTTGCCTGACGCTCTGCATCCGGACACTGATACGCACCGGATGATCGGGGAGCGGTTTGCGGAGTATGCGTTTGCGGTAGACGGGCCGTTCGGGAAGGCGGCAGGAGTTGGGGTGCCGGCCTAGACGGATAAGGCGCTTACTTACATCCCGGGCTGCTATGTGAGCGCCTCACCCTCACCCGGCGCGAAAACTGCAGCTGCGTTCGCCAGCTGTTGCTTAGGGGTTGTGGCACGTCTTCTGCACCTCCGACTCCTCGAGAAGGACAAGGATTTCGTGCAGACTTTTCTGTCACATTGATATGGAGCGTATAGAGACCATCTTCCCTGGTGCCCGGTCACTATGAATTGCCGCTATTTCATGATGGGCGTCGTATTTTTGGATATAGCACTCCTGTTATTCGGGGACGGGGTGCGGGAAAGTCGAAGGCGGATAGTTTCAATTCGGCATCGTATCCACTGACACTTTCCAACATCGGGAAAGTGTCAGTGCTTCCCGGTACCTTGTTGTTCATCATTAGATGCAGGAATTTGAGGTTCCATGCACCCCTAACGGCTTCGACAGCGGGCCGCCCAGAAACTGGAGAGTTCTTTCATGGAATCAGCGTCCCCCTCCCCGCCGACGGACTGTACCGTCTGGATTCCCGCCGCTGAGTGGCCGCGGGTACAGACCGTGTTCGAAGCCATGAACAACGCGGAACCGGTCTGGCCCGGACTGCGGATTCCCGCGGAAACGTTGCCGGTTGAGGTTTTCGTGGACGAGAACGGCGACGCCGCGTACAGCTGTGAAAGCACCTCAATAGCCCACGACATTGTTGGGGAATCCACCGGATATGACATCTTTGGCGAACCGGGCTGGACCCTTGAAAAGTTCACGCTGTTCATGACGTCCCGGAAGCACATGTATAGCGAATCTGAGAACGGGAAATCACCCACCCTCGCCGCTCTGGCCGGTTACTGGCAGACCCCGTTCCTTGTCGACACGGCACAGAATGACTCCCACTTTGTGTACTTGGTAACCCCCGACGGAAATGTCACCATCGTCGAGTATGACGGCGGGCAGGACGGGATGCTTTCCCTTCGGGAAACATTCTTCGTCCGGGGTCTCGAAGCCGCGCTGGCGCTGCCGGGGGTTACCCTGCGCAAAGCCGGTCCCCGGCCACTGCCGGGCGTGGACTCGTTTGCCGCCAACCGCCAGGGCCTGCTCCATGACTGGGTTACTGCCCATGATCTCGGGCGGATGTCCGCCCCTCAGGGCGCGGAACTGTGCGCCAATGACCTGTTGTTCCCGCACCGCGACGAGATCAACACGCACCGACCGGTGGTCGCCTACGTGCGCAGTGCGCAGCACCTGTACGAACTGCTGTATCCGGTAACCCAGGAGCTGGGCCCGTTGGAGCTTCTGTGCGCCGTGGACGGAGTGCTGCAGCGCTACGTCGATCCGGAGACGGGCGCGGAGCAGGGACTGGGAGCCCTGGCCACCGACTGGGCGGATTGGATCCTTGAAGATTCGGTTCCGGAAGGACACCGGAGACCCAAGCAGCCCTGGGAGGGTAACAGCCTCGACGCCCGGCTGTACCGGCTGGAACATCACATCGTGGACTACGACGACCAGGAAACCGGCACCTCCCAGTTCGTTACCGCCCTGGAGCTGGAGACCTGGCTGAAGAGCGCCTTGGGCCGGCACAACCTCCCCATCAGTGTCGACGTTCTGAATGACGCGGCGCTGCTGCTCAAGGCGGGGACCATGCCCGTGTTCCAGCAACACACCTACGAGCGGTCTGAAGGTCCGGAGCTGAAGGTCCGGAAATCAAAGCAGTTCTTCTCCCCGTGGGCCGGATTCCGGACCTGGGAGCACCCGGATACCGGGCGCCATCTGTTTCAGCCGTATCTGAATACGGTGATGGACGGGGAAAAGGTGGAGTCCTTCCACGCGGTGAGCTGCCTGGACTTCGATGAGCTGGAACCGTACCTGCTGCCGAGCGGAGCCACGGTGGACATGCAGTCCTGGTTCGTGCTGAGCGTGCGTGATACCAGGACCTGCATCCTCTTTCCCGCCGCTGGCACCATGCTCAAGGTCAGCACTGACAACGACGGCGCTGCCGCCCGGATCACGGCGCGCGAATACCAGGGCCGACGCCGGGAACTGGATCGGGAACGTGCCTTCCACACCCGGTGGGCGGACTGGTTGGACGCCGACCATCAGCTGACCCACCAGGAAATCCTGGCGGGCATGGACACCCTGGACCGGATGATCAAGGAGAACAGTAAATGATTAGCACCAAGGACGACACCACCTCCGGTACCGGGACCGTCGCGGACTTCGGCTCCGTCCGCTGCCTGTGGGACGACTCGGTCTGCGTGGATCCGCCCACGCATTTCGTGGCCCTCGAGCTGGCCGAAGGGCCGGACGCCGAAGTCTTCTGCGTTCGGCATTATGTCCTCACCCTGGCCCGGATGTGCCAGTTGCACCTGCCGGATTGCGAGGGAGACTTTGCTGGCCATGTGGCCAGCCACGGGGAGCTCTAGGGGGCAGGCGGTACCCGACGTACCCCACCGCGAGCCTCCGGACCGGAGGCTCGCGGAACGGCTGTCCGCGGCGACTTCGGATAACGCTTCCGGATTCCGGCAAACCACAGCAGGAATCCCACAGGCAAGATCACCCCGAGGACGTACCCACACGGCGTGGCCGGCTCCACCAAGATCGCCGCCGAGCCCAGCGCCAGGCCGCCGGCTCCGATGAGGGTTGAGTATTCCCTGACCTGACGTTCGTTGACGTCTTTGCGTTCTTCCTCTTCCAGCGCCACACGGTTCCCCAGGTGGCTGGTCCAGTCGTTGTAATCCGTTGCGAGGCGGGCGAAAGCTTCCCGATCTCCCAGGCTCTGCTGCAGCTTTTGCAGGTATTCCGTCCACTCCGGCTGGTTCGGAACATTGTCGAACCAGATGCAGTTTCTGAAGAAGAAATAGCTGTCGCCGAAGTCGCGCAGGGCTTTCAAGGATGTTTTCAGGTCCGGCTTGTCGATTTCCATGCTGCGGGCCTGCGCAGCGAGTTCATCCGTAAAGTATTCCAGGCATGCATGTTGCCAATAGCTCAGGAGGGCAAGTTCCACGAACGGATTGTCGCCAGACTTCAGAACTTTGAGTTGATCCCACCACGCGTCCGGGACATCATCGGTAAAGATCACTGATGTCCCGAACGGCTCAACCCGGACATCGAAAGCGCCCGTCCGCTTCAGGAAGTTGGCGTTGGCGTACTCGTGGGAGTCAGGCGGAAGGCGCCGGTTATTCCGGTTGTGGGTCGCGAAAAAATAGGACCACTTCTGTAGGGAATTGGTCCCCCAATTGCGGTGGGTGTGCAGGCTTTTGAGCGGAGGAGGTACCCCGGGTCCGCTTTGGACCGCCATGGTCACGGTGGAAATGTAAAGCCGTGACGAGACAGAGAGGCGGTCAGCACCCTTGGGTTGGAGCACTCTGCCGTCCCCCTGAAACCGCAACCACGGTAGTCCGACGTGGTGGATTATTGATACCAAGGCTGCGGGAGGGCCGGACTTCGGTCCCTCCTTCGACCGCACGAGGAAATCTTCAAGGTCTGTTCCGTCCTTCACCTCGAGATCGACAATGAGGAACTGGCTGGTCCTGCTGCCGATGCGGAAGGAAATGCGTTCCACCTCCCAGCCCTCAACATCCTGGAAAGGGGTGGTTGACCCCGTCCATGCCTCACGCGTGGCCATCGATGCTTCGTCGAATCCCAACGCCCGTGCCATCGGTTTGCCCAGCAGATTCTTGGAAAACTTGCTTCCGGCGTCGCCGTTCCTTTCCACTTCGAGGGTCTCCGAGAGGAGCCCTTTTCTACCGGTCTTTGATTTTGCTGTTCCTGTTCCGATTGGCTGCCATTCGCCCGCCGGAGTATCGCCCAGCCGGCCTGGCTCCGGAACCCCGGGCATTTCGGGTAGGGGAACGATGTAGGTGACCCGGACAGTCTTCCAGCTGAACTCCGGTGTTTGGGCCTCGACCAGGGAATCCCGGTCAGTATCGCCGGCGGCTTGCGCGTTAATCATGATTCTTCTGTTCCCCCAGTTAGTGTTCTTTGCAAAACCTCTGCTCCGCCGGCACGGCAGAAAATCAGGACCAGCTCGCTGACCTGCTCCCCGGTAATCCGCTCGATCATCAGGGCATAGGTGCCCAGCTGCCGCCAGTACGCGGCGAGCTGCTCGGCGCCAACGCTGACGTCGGTCTTGAAGTCGGCGATGACCAGACTCCCGTTGTCCTCCCGGTACATCAGGTCGATGATGCCTTCCAGTGTCTGGTCTCCGTGGGGAGCCACCATCGGCAGCTCCAGCCAGTGCTCCCGGTCGGCGGCGCGACGCACCGGCACAGTTTCCAGTGCTGCCCGTGCGTAGGCCTCCAGATCGGCCGGGATGCGCAGCCCGGCAGCCGCGGCCACCCCGGACGCCAGCCCGGACAGCGACGGCGAGAGTTCCAGATCGGTCAGTTCCAGCAGCCGGTGCAGGGCGGTGCCGAACACCGGCCCGTGCTCCACCGGAATCCCGTCAAACCCGGGCAGCGACTCTTCTGCTCCGTCAGGCGGCTGGAAGGACGAGGTGGCCTCCGGCGCCGGGACGCCGCCGTCGGCCGCGGGATCCGTGGACCCGGCGCCGTCGCCCTTGGCCAGCGCGGTGGCCGACGTCCGGGACGAACGGGCCGACTGCTCCACCCACTTAGCCCGGTCCTCTTCCCACTTCTCGAACGCGGGCACGGGCGCCGGCGTCACCGGAGCCTTGTCCAGCGGAGGAAGCTCCTGCGGAAGCTCCAGATCCGGCGCCGGCTGATACTTCTTTCCCGGGGCGGCAGGCTCCGCCTGGGCTTTCTTCTCCATGTCGGCAAGCTGGCCGCTCATGCTTGATCCGGACCCGCTGTAGTGCGAGACCACCAGGTGGCTCATGGCACGGGTGCAGGCCACGTACAGCAGGCGGAGGCGTTCGGCGTCGCTGAACTGTGTTTCCAGCTGCTTGGCGGCGGCAAACCCGGAGGTTTCCACGTCCTTGAGGAAACGCACCAGGGTGTTCCCGGCGCCGTCCCACAGGACAGGGTCGGACACGGGCCGCGGCGCGGACCCTGCCCCGGCCAGAATCACCATGGGGAACTCCAGGCCCTTGGACGCGTGGATGGTCATGATCCGAACGGCGTGCAGATCCGTTTCGGGCACCACGGCTTCCTTGACCCGGGCATTGTCCCCCTGCTGGGAGGCAGCCCAGTTCAGGTAGTCCCGCAGCCCGCCGTGGGTGGCCTCCGACCAGGCGCGGGCCTGGTCAATGACGAACCGGATCCGCCGCCACACATCCCGGTACCGCGGCGTATCGGTGGCCGCTTCCAGCACCCGCTGTTCCCCGGCCAGCTGTTCCAGCAGTTCGGCCGGCGAGCGGACCGGCAGCTTGCCGTGCAGTTCCCGGAGGCAGGCCAGCGCCTTGTCGACGGCTGAGTCCTTCTGCCCATGGGGTGCGGGGGCGTAGAGATTCCAGTGGCCGCCGGCCTGCTTCCAGCGGAACAGGTCATCATCGCCGCAGGCAAAAAGCGCGGAGCGCAGGGTGAGCACGAGGGCCGCCTGATCAGCGGTGTTGCTCAGGGCCCGCAGTGCCAGCAGCAGGTCGGTGACCTCCTGCGTGGCATACACCAGGGAGGAGGCCTCGGCCCGGTATTCGATGCCAGCCGCATCCAGGGCATCCTCGATGTAGGGCAGCGCAGTCTTGGCGGGCAGCAGGATGCAGACGTCGCTCAGCTGCAGGTCCTCCCCGGCGTATTTTTCCTTGTTTCCGCCCTGATGCCGCCAGGCAGGGGTGCCGGCGCTGCCGGTGGCTACCCGGATGGCGGCGGCCACGTCGCGAGCCTCCATCGCGCCGCGTTCGGCAGCGGAAAGCTTCCCGCTGCCGCGGCCGATGACTGCGACGGCGGGGCCGCCGTCGTTGATCCACTCCGGCCGGTCGGGGTCCGGCGCCAGTTCGGCATACTCCGGCTGCACGGTCCCGTTGCCCTGGATGAGCCGGCCGAAGGCGGCGTTGACCCACTCCAGCACCGCGGTGGTGGATCGGAAGTTGATCTCCAGGGTGGCAATGGCGGAGCCGGTGTCCGCGGCCGCACGGTTGCGGGCGGAGAGGAACGTGGCAATGTCGGCCCGCCGGAAGCGGTAGATGGACTGCTTCGGGTCGCCCACCATGAACAGGCGCCCCGGCGGAACCGGCAGCTCGGCCCAGCCCTCGGGCCCGCAGCCGGTGCTTGCGGCGAGCCGGACGGCGATTTCGGCCTGCACCGGGTCGGTGTCCTGGAACTCGTCGAGCATCAGGTGCGTGTAGCGCTGCTGCAGCGGTCGGCGGGCCGGCGCGTCGTCGTCGTCCGCGCCGACCAGGAGATCCCGCGCATGGACGAGGAGGTCGTGGTATTCCAGTTCGCCGCTGCGCTGCCGGGTCCGGGCGGCGTCGAGCAGGATCTGGGCCATGATGGCGCTGACCGTGGCGACGGCGGGGGAAACCATCTCCGTGATGGTCTGGTTCCGCTGGGCGACCAGGTTCTTGAACTGCTCCCGGACGCTGTCGATGTGTCCGCCCCAGTTGGGTTTGCGACCCCCCGAATACCCGTTTTTGGGCAAGCTGTTCAGCACGTCGATGATGCTGCCCAGGTCTTCGGAGCCGTGCACTTCCTGCAGGCGGGTCCGCCACGCCTCCACAACAGGGAAACGCTCCAGCAGCGGATCCGCCGGGTCCGTGCACTTTGACTTGTTTTCCAGGACCAGTTCCGCGGCGCGCAGCAGGGGTCCGACGTCGATGGCGGGGACACGCTGGCGCTCCGGCGGGCGGGTGCGCAGCCGGTCCCAGTTCTCGTCCAGTGTCCCGGCCACATTGCGCAGCTGGTCCAGCGTGACGCCGACGGCGAGCAGCACCTGCAGCGCCTTGTCCGCGGCGGGATCCGTGAACAGGGCCTGCTGCACCTCTTCCCAACGCCGCTCGAAGGCGATCTGGGCGCGCAGCTCGTCCACCACGGTAATCAGCGGAGGTACACCGGCTTCGATCGGATATTCGCCGATCAGCCGGGCGGCGAACGCGTGGATGGTGCCGATCGGGGCAGCATCCAGCCGGTTCAGGGCCTCATCCCGCAGCCCGGCAGCCGCCTCGGTGACACAGCGGCAGCGGTCTGCCAGGGCCTTCCGGAGCCGTTCCCGCAGCTCGCTGGCGGCCTTTTCCGTGAAGGTGATGGCGGCGATGCTGCCAATGTCGATGCCGCTGTCCACCAGGGCGGTGATGCGGCCCACCAGGGCGTGGGTCTTGCCGCTGCCGGCACCGGCGTCCACGAACACGGTGGTGGACAGGTCAGCGGCGATCTGGTTCCGCGCCGCCTGGTCCTTCTTCGTGTTCTGTTCCGGCGGGGAGCATTGCGGGCAGCTCATTTTTCCTCCTGGAAGAACCGCGAATAATCGCTGAGGGCGGGGTCGGCCTGCAGCCGCTCCCAGGTGTGCCGGACGCCGGCGGCGCCCATCATGGTGGTGTGGTTGATGCCGCGGTCCGATTCGGGTCGGGGCGGGAAAACCCCTGCCCGAAGTGCTGCCATGATCAGTCCCGCGTCCGCGCGGAGGGTGGCAACGACGTCGTCGGTCACCGCGTACCCCACGCTCCGGTAGTCGCCGCGGGCCGTGATGAACCGGTATTCGGCGCGGACCTCCGCGGTGTTGTCCTGCCGGAACCGGCGGGCGAAGAGTCCGTAGACCGGCAGCTGGAAACGGGTGCCTCCGGCGGTGGGATCGCTTTCCTTCAGGGACTTGTATTTGTCCGATTTGCCGGTCTTGTAGTCGATCACCAGCACCTGGCCGTCGCTGTGCCGATCCACCCGGTCCACCTTGCCGCGGAAACGCACGGTGCTGCCGTCCGGCAGGTCCAGCTCCACGGGGTGTTCTTCCTCCGGTACGCCGAATTCCGCCTCCACGCCGATGTGCGTCCAGCCGGTCTGGCGGGCGGCGTCATCGGCGTCGTGGACCTGAGCCAGGTCCGCACGCATCCGGGACTTGTCCCGGTCCCAGGTGTGTTTCAGCCAGGCCGGATTGGCAGTGTCCTCGAACGCCTTTTCGGCAATCTCCAGCAGCCGGCGGGCGTCCGGGTGCGAGCCTGAGGTCAGTTCCAGGACGTAGTCCTCCAGCACCTGGTGCATCAGGTTGCCGCGCTGCATGTGGCTGATCTGGACTTCCAGGGTCACGTCCTCGAACAGCTCGGCCTTCAGGATCCGGCGCAGGAAATACCCCAGCGGGCTGATCACCCAGTCCTCCAGGTTGGTGGGGGAGATGGGCACGTCCGGATCAATGATGGAACCGGCGACGGCGGCCAGGTTGCCGTTGAAGCGGGAGAAGGTTCCGATGCGGCGGTGGTCGCGCACCTCCAGGGCTGCGGCCAGGACCCGATCCACGGCGTCGGAGTCCGGACCTTCGGTCAGCAGCCGGCGGACCCGCCATTCCTGGGGCGTGGCGGCGAGGCCGCTGGGATCGCCGTGGGTGAGGCCGTGGGCGAAGGACTGCAGGTCCCGGATCTTTGCCTCGCCGAGCCAGCGTGAGGGGGAGAGCCCGCCGCCGGCACGCAGGCTGCCGCGCGGATAGAGGACGGTGCGGCGGGTGCCGGTGGCCAGCAACCGCTGGAACTGGTCCTTTGCCGCCGCGGCGCGTTCGTGGACGGTGGGTAACGGGGCGGCCAGCAGGGGGATGGCGGCGTCCGGCAGCAGCGGGTTTTCCCGGATGCGGGCCGGGGCCAGCCCGTCCGCTGCGCCGACTATGAAGACGGTGTCCAGGTCCCGGCCCACGCCGTCGGCGTAGGAGCCCAGGACCACGCCGGTGCCGCTGCTGCCGGCCCAGAAGCGGCCGGAGTCAATGCCGCGGCTGACGGCGGCGCGGATGGCGGCTGCCGAGGGTGCAGGGGCGATGCCCTCCAGCAGGTCCAGTTCGCGCAGGAGGTCGGTGACGCGTTTACGGGCCTCGAGCGGCTCCAGCTCAGGGGAGCCCTGGCGCGGGGCGAAGAATTCGTCCACGAAGTCGGTGAGGCCCGCTGCAGCGGCGGTCCAGCTGCCGGCGTTGAAGAGCCGGGCGAGGCGTTCGCCGAGGATGGCGACGAACTCGGTGAAGCGGGCGTAGTTTTGCCGCCGCTGCTTCTCGAAATCCGGGAGGTCTTCGGTGGCTTCGTCCTCCTCCGTATCCTCGGGGGGATGGGCGTGCAGGCGCTCGCAGACAGCGCTGCTGGGCAGCTCCCCGTCCCGCCAGTTGGGAGAACCTTGGGACAGGGTGTCCAGGATGATCCGCACGTCGGGGGCGGCGGGGTCCAGGCTCAGCAAGTTCGCGAGGCCGCGGGCGAGGGCGGAATCCGCGAGGCCCCGGGCGCCGGCGCCGACAAACTCGATCCCGGCCTCGGTGAGGCGCCGGGCCAGCAGGGTCCGGTAGGGGTCCGCGGCGGAGTAGAACACTCCGATGCGGTGCCCGGGTTCATTCGCTGCGAGACGCTCGATGACGAGGCGGACGACGGCGCGGGCTTCGTCGTCGGCGTCGGAGGCACTGAGGACCGTCTCGTCTTCTGTGAGGGATGAGGCGGCTGTGAGGTGGGTGATGCCGTGCTGTGAGTCCAGGGCGGTGCGGAAGGCGGCGGCGGAGGGGTCGTGTTCGGGGGCGAGCTGGAATCCGAGGACGCTGCCCAGCCGCCGGGCGGCCTGCGGTGTGCCGAGGGCCGTGGTGGCTGCGGTGTAGCGCTCGTGGCCGGTGTACCAGCGGGCGCCCAGGGCTGCGGTGGCGCTCCGGTGGACGCGGGCCACTTCGCGGACCAGGCGGGGCAGGTTGTTGAGGTTCTCGGGGCAGGCCGCGTCCAGTACCGAGGAGGTGCTGGCGATGGCGCGGGCGGTGGCGGGCTGGTCGGCGACCTGCTCGAACAACCCGGGCGCCTGGGCCAGGACGGCCGTGATGGCACCTTCGCGGACCACGGCCGGCAGGGGAGCGCGGCCGGACAGCTGGGCGCCGGCTGCGGCGAGTTCGTCCGCGAGGTCGGGAAGGGTGACGGTGCGGACGGCGGCGCTGCCGCGGCCGTTGTTGAGGGTCCTGCCGAGGTAATGCTTGATGTCTAAGGCGGAGGAGTGGGACGGGGCGATCACCGTGACCGGATGGAGGGGACGGCCCTGCTGCGCCTCCGCCACGGCTGCGGCCAGCGCCTGGAGTGCTTCCGGCGTACTGGCGTAGCTGAGTGTGTGCGGGCTCGGGCCCGCAGCTGTTTCCGTACTCAATGAACTCCCCCTAGTTATTAAGTGAGTTCAACCTAGCAGGAGGGGGCGACGGTTTCGGGGCGGCTGGCCGGTGCGGAGCCGTTCGTAGTGGTGATTATGAGCTGGGAGCCGGAGCGCCCAGCTCAGCCAGCATCTCCCGCAGTCGGACCCCGCCGCTACTCTGGGCTTCCCCGTCGGTAAGGCGTTTGCCCAGATCCAGCAGCGACTCTCGGAGAGACTTTTCGGGCTCGGTCAGAGCCCCTTCATATCCTTCGGCCAACAGGTACGAATGGCTGTCCGTGGACAGGGCCACCAAGAGATCCAGGAAAATCTCAAGTGTTCGCCCGGAAGAGGGGATAAATTCCTTTCGGGATTCCGTGCTCATCGGCACCAGATTCAACTGGTCGGACCACATCCGCTCGTCCAGCGGATCGGTGGAGAGCATCAGTGCCGTCGCGGGTCCTTCCCCGGTCCTGCTTTCCTTGGGCAATGCCTGTTTTACATCGTGCAGGATCTCGTGGAAGTGGTCATCGGTCAGGCCGAAACCCACGAAGAGGAGGTGCTGCGTCATGAGGGTTGCTTTCACCAGAGCGGAAAGCGCGTTGCGGGACGTGCTGAAACCGAGATAGTCGTCCCTGGTGAGCACTATCGATTCCGGGTCCGTCACCGATCCATGGAGCTTGAGCAACCAATCGTCGTGTTCGCCGGCGCCGTCGGGAATCACAGAGCGCGGGACGCCGGCGTCGCCCGAGGCAATCTCAAAGAGTTCGTCGTAGTTCAGGGTGATCGCTTCCCTGCTGCCCAGACTGGCGAGGAGCGCCGGAGCCAAACCGTATCGTTTCAACTTCACGAGCTTCACGATGGCCTGATTGAAGGACAACGCATCCGGCTCGGCGCGTTCCTCGTAGATGGAGCGCAGAATGCTGGCTTGGTCGAGGTGGCCTCGCTTTTCGAGTGATTCTGTCTCGGAGTCTGTGAGCTTAGCGGTCTTGGCCAGCGCGGCCAGAAGCTCCGTCCAACTCGGTGCCCCGGCACTCATGCTCACGCCCGCTCCCATGAAGGGGACGAGCTTGCCGTCGCGGGCGTGAGCGGCCAAGCGTGCGGCTTGCGTCTGGTGCTCGCGGTCGAGGGGCGCCCACCATTCCGGCTGGCGCTTCCTGAGTTCCTGGGCGAGGGCAAAGTCCTTTTCGTTTGCCAGCACCAGTACGACATCGACGCCGGCCTCGGCGGCCGCGCTGCGTGTCTCTTCGAGGAGCAGACGAATGACGTCGCCTTTCACCAATCCTGCGCCGCCGCCTCCCGTTCCGAAAAGCGGCATCGCCAGCAGGGGGACGGGGCGGGATGGTTCGCGGCCAGCTTCGTTCCGCCGTCGTTTGGCTCCTTCGGCAGCTATACGGATGAATTCCCTTAGCGGAGGAATGAGCTCATTAACTAATGAAATCCCGGAGTACGGCACGGCGGTGAGGACCGGCAGCGGTTCATTGGCCGGCCACGTTTGGATCGGCTGCGCGAGCATCGCTCCACCGGCGAAGGCGGGGTCTTTGCCCTTCTGGACGGCGTCCTCGAGGCAGGGCACAGCGCGACGCCAGTGGCTGGCAATGCTGTAGGTCCGGTCGGTGGGCAGCAGCCACGCATCGCAAGCGAAGTTGGTCAGGCTGCCCCTGGTCACGAAGACGTGTGATTCCCCCATGAGGGAGTTCTACCACGGCCAGCTCCTGACCCACGTATTCGTGAGGTAGGACCCGGCCGATGCGCCGGCCGGTTAGGCAGTGATTTCATCCGACTCCGCCGCCAGAACCTGCCGGAAGGCCGAATTCGGGTGGGCGTTGGGGAGGACGCGGCGTACGCGTTCGAGCGCTTCCAACGGAGTCACCCCGGCGGCCCGGGCGCCGTACAACGCGGCGACGGTCGGCGTCCGCGACTCGGCCCGCACGCAGTGCAGCAGCACGGTCTTGCCCTCGGCACGGAAACGTTCGACGGCGGCGGCCGCCTCCTGCAGCACGTAACCGGCGTAGGCATTGGACTCCACCGAGGCGGAGTCCACCAGCCAGAACGCTGCATGGTTTTCCGGCGTAATGCCGGGGGCGTCGTCCGTGCCCAACCGGCACAGGCTGACCACAGCATCGATGCCCAGCTCCGCAGTCCTTTCAAGCGAGCCCACCCCGCCCAGCCAGACGCCGTCGTCGTCCGGGTGCCGGACCAGGACATCGGTCCGGTCCCATCCGTTGTAGTCAAAATGTGCCGTGCGCGGCCACTGGCGGATCTGGCGGCCGTTGCCGCCGGCGAGTTCGATGCCGAGGGTCATCAGGTCCCGTGTGCGCAGCCCGGGCCAGCCGTGCAGGTTGCGGCGCCATTCGAACGGGACGGCGGAGAAGCCATAGGCGGCGCCGAGCAGGGAGCCGGCGATGGCGGCCACTGTGTCGGTGTCATTACCGCCGCGGACCGCCTCCTCGAGTGCAGCCCGCAGGTGGCCGGGGCCTTTGCTTCCGGCACGCGTGGCGGCGATGGCGCTCCAAGCGCCCTGCAGCGCCTCCACCACCCAGCCGTTCTTCGCGAAGTCCCGTGGCCGGGAGCGTTCGGCGGTTTCGATCCGCTCGAGCCACAGCGCGGCACGGTCCGGCGGCAGCAGCGGCAGCCCGGTCCGGATGTCCAGTGTTCCGGTCAGGACCGCCTCGCGGATGGCGACGCACCACAGGCCGCAGGCCTCCCGGGCATCGTCCTCCACATGGGTCAGCGCGCTGAGTTCACCGGCAGCCGTCATGAGGTCGGCCGGCTTCCGGCCCAGATAGGCCAGGGCCAGGGGAGCGGTGCGCATCAGGGAACCGTTACCGCCGCTCCGGCCGGCCCGTTCGTGGAAAGCCTGGGCGGCGTGGGCAAAGTCCTCCGCGGTGACCTCGGATCGGCCCGCGGCCGCCGGCTGCTGATTCGCGGCATGGATGACGTTCCTGGTCTGCGAGCCCACATCCTTGGCTTCAGCGGCCCACGCCGTCCAGGCGCGGACGACGGCGTCCAGTGCGGCGGGGGTGGGGCCGGCGTCGAGAAGCGCTTCGGCGATGGGGATGGCCATGGAGGTGTCGTCGGTCCATTCAGCGGGATCGAACCCGAACGGGCCGCCACCCTTCATGGTGACCTCGGCGCCGTCGGGCAGGGGCGCGCCGAATTCGTAGCCGGCGCCCAGGGCGTCTCCAGCGGCGAGGGCAACAAGTACACCGGCGGCGCGGTCATTCTGCGCGGAGTTCAGATTCATAGGGCCTCCATCAGGGGGTGATTGGTGTTCCAGCAGGATAGGTGGGCGATATCGGGTTCCCGGTGGGGGAGCCTGACGGCCATGCCTTCCGCGATGACAGGGCCGCGGATGCCAAGGATGTTACGGCTGCGCATTGAGTCGTGGCGCCGGACGCCCTCGCTGTAGAACTCGCCGAAATCGATGGTTCCGGCGATGGCAGCAAAGTCGCGGGCGAGCTGGCCGGGCATCGGTACGGTGTTCTGGGTTGCTGCGGGCAACAGTGCCGCATCGAGCAGCGCCGCGTCCAGGAGCTGCTGGTAATGGAGTCGGAACAGTGTGGCGGTGCCGAAGACTTCCAGTAGCAGGGGTTGCCCGCCGACGCCGATCACCACACCGCGCTGGCCGTCAAGCGGCTTCGGCGCGGTGAAGCGGTGCCTGTCGAGGCTGCCGAAACGGTCCAGGTGCTCGGGAAGGGAGCTGGTGGCTGAAGGGCCGCGGACAGCGTCGAAGCGCCGGACCCTTTCCCAGATCTGCTCCTGGCGCCGGCTTCCGGCCTCGGGCGGCCCGCCGCCGGCCATCTTCGCGCGAATGCTCAGCGGCGCCCGCCGAGCTTGGCAGCGGTGTGTGTCTTGTCCGGCTTCCCACCGTCCGGCCTCGACGCAGAAGGTGTCGATGTCCACGGTCTCGCCGGTATCGATGAGGACGTCACGGGCGCAGGTGCGGTGCTGTTGTCCGCCCTCCAGCAGTTCGCCTTCGAGTAGCAGGGCGGCGTGTTTGCCGTTGTTGCGCACCGTCAGCTGGCCGACCCTGGCACCCGTCGCCAGCTCGGAAACGGCAAGGTCTGCGTGGAGTCCGGTGCTGATGCCGAGCCTCCCGTGTCCGGCTGTCCAGACGGGAAAGATCGTCAGCGGGCCGGCGGCAGTGCCGGCGCCGACGTGGAGTTGTGGAATCTGCATATCGAACCTCCTCGCTTTAGCGCAAATGTGAGCTAAGTAGTTCCAGTATGCACCGGTTGCATCTTTTGCGCAAGATTGAGATAAATGAGGGTATGAGTGAGTTCCGCGCATCCCTGTCCCTCCTGGAATATCCGCGGCCTTCGGTGGCCGTGGACACCGCAGTGCTGACCGTGGCCGGGGCTGAACTAATGGTCCTGCTCGTACGCAGGCGCGAGGAACACCACGCGGGGGAGTGGGCGCTGCCCGGCACGTTCCTGCGGGAACGTGAAACCCTGGCGGCCGCCGTCCTGCGATCCCTCCGGGACAAGGCCGGAATCGAGGGGAGGGTCCCGCAGCAGCTCCATGTCTTCGATGATCCGGGCCGGGATGACCGAGGCTGGACACTGTCCGTGGCCCATGTGGACGCAGTCCCGTTCCGGGAGTTGGAAACCCCGCTGCAGTCCGATGATGTCCGTCTGGCTTCGATCGCGGCGGAGGCGGACCTGATCGCTGCTCTGCCCTACGGCCACGCAGATATGGTGCTCTTGGCGGTTGAGCGGATGCGGCAGGACTATGCGCAGACTCCCGATCCGGCGGGCCTGCTGCCCGAGCCCTTCACACTGAAGGAACTCAGGGACCTACACGAAGCGGTGGCAGGCCGGACGCTGATGCGCGACACCTTCCGCCGGCAGATGGAACCGCAACTGGCCGGTACCGGGCAGATGTCGGACGGCACGAGGGGGAGGCCATCGCGGTTGTGGCGGCGTGGGGCGGTATAGCAACACGCCGGGGAGAGTGAATATGGCGCACAGTCGGCAGAAACGGGATCGCGACGCCGAAGAAGTGCGACCAGTCCGTGGTCACTCTGGTAAACCAAGTGACCGCGGACAAGCGCGTGGGTCGGTACAGGGTTGGGTTACGGCAGGTCTAGACGAACGATTGCGGGTTCGGCCGACGGTTCAGTCTCCGTGTCACGGAAGGCAAGCGCGAGCACTTTCGCTCCGTCGGGAACCAGGAATCCGTATGACATCTGGGATTCGAATCCAGGTTGAAGGCTTGCGTTGCACTGAGGGTTGTCCTTCATCTCATACAGGGAATCGATGGGGTCGAAGAGACGATCTTCAGCATCGAACAGGCCGACCTCAATCGGCCATCCACAGGTCAAATCCATGGATTCCTTGCCGTTGTTTTTTACGGTGGTCGTGACGATGACGTAGTGGCCGCCCGTTTGCGCGGGCACCTCTGTATACGTTTCATAACCGCTCCCCGAGCGGTAGTTGGTTTGGTTGAGCGAGACGGTTGGCGAATTCGCGGCACTGTGGACGGTCATTTGTACGCCGCCCTGTTCTGCAGGTTCCCCTACTTCTGCATAGCCCTTCTCAGTGGGCGACGGGGTCGGGCTAGGAGTAGCGGTGGGAGGCAAAGTGGGTTTTAGGCTCTTCGCTGTTTGCTCCTGAGTATCTGAGGGCACTGGCCCTTGGGCGTGCTGCACATCGGTCGTGCCACAGCCGGCCGCAATCAGTGACAGCGCGACGAGCGGTAAAAACAACTTCTTCAATTTTGATCCCCAACAAATATTTCGATTAATGGTGCCGGCGGTGAATGTTAGCCAACCTGCAAAATTTTACAGCTACCTATTACCGCCGAAGATTCGCAAAGGGTAGTTGGCCGTAGGCCACGAAGAACTCCTCCAGTAGCTCGTCCTCGGCGACCTTGGCGGACCGATCGGTAACCGGAAGCCACGCGATAGGTAGGTCGCGAGAGTTGGAGAGCTGCCATATGTACCGCCCTCCCTTGTGGCCGACGGATATACCTTGGCCGAACTTTGCGAATTCGCCGATCCGCTTCCGCAGGCCGCGGGTGCCGCTCGTACCCGCATCGGCTTTGCCGATATAAAGCGTCGGTGCATCCCACAACCGGCCCTTCAGCTTGGCAGGATCATCCGTCGGATCCGCGCCCTTGAACCATCCGCCCTCGCTGGTGTCGAGGACCTCGTGCGCACTGTCCGTGCTCCGTAGCACCGCGTACACACCGGGCTCGCGAGGAACGGCCGACAGATCGAGGTCTCCGAACGCCTTAAATCCGGTGAAGCCCCGACTTCTTAGATCCATCTCATTGAATGCACTCACACTAAACATGTGTACTCCTCAGGACCTCGGCGCCGCTGGCGCGGCAGAAAATCAGCACCAGTTCACTGACGCCTTCACCGGTAATCTGGCCGATCATTTTGGCGTACGTCCCCAACTGCCGCCAATACGCGGCCAGCCGCTCCTCGTTCACGCTGATATCAGTCTTGAAATCGGCGACCACCAGGCTGCCGTCATCCTCGCGGTACATCAGATCGATGATGCCCTCCATGGTGTGTCCGGTCTCCGGCACCATGATTGGCAGCTTCAGCCAGTGCTCGTGGTCGGCAGCCCGCCGGACAGGTGGGCCCTCCAGCGCTGAGCGGGCGGACGCTTCCAGATCGGCTGCGTTGCGCAGACCGGCACCGGCGGCGACGTCGGCCGCCAGCCCGGGAGGCGACGGCGACAGCTCCAGATCCGTGAGTTCCAACAGACGGTTCCTCGGCCAGATCGTCCAGTGTGGTTGTGCGGACGGCTGCGCTGCCGCGGCCGTCGTTCAGGACCCGGCCCAGATAGTGGGAAAGGTCCAAGGCGGAGGTGCGGCTGGGTGCGATCACCGTGACCGGCTGCAGCGGCCGGCCCTGCTGGGCCGCTGCTACGGCATTGGCCAAAGCCTGCAGTGCTTCGGGCGTGCTGGTGTAAGCCTGCGTTCGGGCCCCTGCGCTCGGTGCTGAACCGGCACCCGATGAATCTGTACTCAATGAACTCCCCCTTGTTATTAAGTGCACTCAACCTAGCAGCAGGTGCTGACGAGTCCTGGTTCACTACGCCGCGTCGTCGGACGCTTCCGATTCATCTTCGGCGCCCGGTGCCATCCCGTCGCCGTCGTAGAGGTACGCCCAGAGCACGCTGCATCGGGAGGGGTGGCGCAGTTTCTTCATGGTCTTGGATTCAATCTGCCGGATGCGCTCCCTCGTCACCCCGTACACCTGACCAATGGCATCGAGCGTTTTCTCTTCCCCATCAACCAACCCGAAACGAAGGGCGATCACCCCTGCTTCCCTTTCGGGGAGGGTGTCCAGCACGCTGTGGATTTGTTCCGTCATCAGTTGATGAATGATCGGATCGGCGGTGTCGAGGCCGAACGGGTCCCAAAGCTGTTCGGACATGGCTTCCATGCCGCCCCGGCCGTTGGGGACTTCGAGCTCAAGCGAGATAATGGACTTGTCGGCGGAAAGCAGCGCCGTGATTTGTTCTACCGACATACCAGTCCGTGCGCTAAGGTCATCTAAACTCGGTGCGTCCCCCAACAGGCCAGGCTCTTGCTGGGCAGTCCACAGTTTTTGCAACTTCTCAACCACGTGAACCGGCAATCGAATCGTGCGAGCCTGATCCGCCAGTGCACGGGTGATAGCTTGTCGAATCCACCATGTGGCGTAGGTCGAAAACTTGTTGCCGAGCTGGTAATCGAATTTGCGGACGGCCCGGTGGAGGCCCAAATTTCCTTCCTGGATTAGATCCAGAAAATCCAAGCCCCTGCCAATATGCCCCTTAGCCAGCGAAACTACGAGCCTCAAGTTGCAGTTCAGCAGCCGGTCAGCTGCCCGCTGCCCTGCATGCCTCAACGCTTCAAGTTCGCGGATTTCGCGTCTGGGGCGGAAGGCAGTCTGATCTGACAGCAGGTGAGCAGCATAAAGGCCAGCCTCGATCTCCTGCGCGAGTTCAACTTCCTCTTCGGCCGTCAGGAGCCCGTAACCTCCAACACGGCCCAGATAATCATGAACGGGGTCCGGGGATATCTTCACCGTTTTACGAAGCACCTCGGGCCAGTCGTCATCCCAATCATCAAGTACGAAACCCTGTGGCGATGGCTCTTCGGAAGTCTCGGTCTTGGAGGCAGCGCTTTCCTCCGTATGCTCCGGAACCGGGACGTCAAAGAGCTCCAACTGTTTCATCGGTTCCGGGATCGGCGGATTGAGGAAGTCCTCGAGTTGTTCGAGGTCGGACTCGAGGTCGAAGAACTCCACGTTCCGGGCAAACGGGAGCACGCGGCCCAGGAATTCTTCACCTTGGACATCGGGGTCCTCGACGGTGTCCTTGGAATAGAGCACCACTAGGCGGCCCGCCCGTCCATCCACTTTCTTCCGGATGACGCGGCCGAGCCGCTGGACCATTTGCCGTTGGCTGCGGTTGGCCGCCACGATGATGCCGAGATCTGCTTCCGGAACGTCAACACCTTCGTCCAGGAGCCGTGGCGCGGCAAGGAGCTGGGAAGTACCACTTCGGAAATCGGCCAGTCCCTGTTGTCGGTCGGCGTCGGACATTCCGCTGAAAATAACCGAGGCACTGGTACCCATGGACGAGTACACCTGTTGGGAACGGCGCGCGGAGTCCTGGGTTTGAGTGAATACAAGTGTGCCTTTTGACCGGTCTACTGTCTCTCTCAATGCTGCCAACGCGTGGTACTTTGTGCGGGCATCTGACAAGAGAGTGAGGCGTGAGGCCATAGCGCGCATATACCTACGGGCTACCGTGGTTTCACGGGTCTGGGATTCGGAGGCCGCTAACGAGGCGACCGCAGCGATAAAGGCATGAAACGGGGTCCGTGGCACCTCGGCATATGTAGTCAGGATACGCGCAGATTCCGTCATAGTCGCCGAAAGCTCATCGTAGTTCTCCCGTTCACTGGGAGTTAACTCGACTCCAACCAACGCGATATCGAACGGAGCAATTACCTTATCCCGGAGTGCCCGGTCGTACCAGAGCGTGTACACAACACCCCCGAAATAGGGGGAAAGGACCGCCTCATGCTGCTGATCCGTTCGCTCATAGGTAGCTGTGAGTCCCAGCCGCCAGGCGTAACCTTCCTGCAAGGCGTTTGTGAACATCGGTGCGGCATACCGGTGGCATTCATCGGCAATGATCAGTCCGGCTTTATGGCTACGCAGGGTCGCCCGATTCGACGCCGTATGAACTATCGCCACCAGCACATCAACATCGTCGAGCGAGTCAGTATGGCCATTGCCAAGTGCCCCGCGTCGGACGCGCGGCAAATCGGCTCGAACTGCAGACAGCCACTGGCGCTGCAGTTCAGCAGTGGGGACGAGGATGAGTACCTTCATTCCCTGTCGGACGGCTTCAAACGCCGCCGCGATTCCGACCTTTGTCTTGCCCGACCCTGTAACTGCCTCGATTACTCCACATCTGGCATTCGAGTGCCAGGCCTTCAGCGCTTCCTGTTGCCACGGGTAGAGGAAGGCATAGTCGTAACCGGTTGGCACCCCTTCAATGGTGGCGGCCCCCGGGACTCCCTCGGAACCGGTGGTGAGCTCGGTCATATTTCCCCAATGCAAAGACGGACGGAATTGTGATTCACAGATGGTGCGTTGAGAGTCACACTAGGACTCGGCACTGACATTTCAGGAATTGCAGCCAGAAAAAACTTTTTGTAACCCTTTGGGCATAACTTTTTGTAAGTTCCTCGCTGCAGGACAGCTAGCAAGTTACCGGTCGGTATATTCTGGCTGAGCGACGTCTGGGGAGGCGCCGATCGAGCATAGGGATGTGGAATGGCGTTATCCAACAGGGAGTTCATCGGAAGAACCTTGGAAATCTTGTCCAAGGTGCTGGAACCCTACATCGATCGGGCGATGGCTGAAGTCTCACCGGGAGTCGATTGGCCGTCCCTGCTATCCCGAAAAGACGAGCTCGCAGGCCGCGGCCTCAAGACGTACAAAGCCAGCGACGTGCAGACCCAGCTGCGGATGCTTACGGAGCGGCTCGGCAACCTTGGCTATCCTTTTGCCCTCCCGCCGGAAGCCAGCGCCTATGCCAGCGAACTGAGGCAAATCCGTAATCTGTGGGCCCACAACGAGCCCTTTTCGGACGATGACGTCGTGCGCGCTATCGATACCGCCCTGCGGCTCATGCGATGGATGCGACTGGATAAGCAGGCGGAGGAAGGTCAGCAGCTGCTGAAGGACTTCCGCGAAAACAGCGCTGCCGCTCCTCTCCCCGATCCCCCCGCCCCGGTCCCCGCCGCACCGCGCCCCCGGGCAGCGGTTCCCCGACTCGCTCCCGTCCCACTTTTCTTGGACACAGAAGCCGTATCCCCGCCACCTGCTCCAAAGGTTGAGGCACAGCAGGGAACCACCATCACCCTCGAGACCGCCTCGGAGGTCAGCTATGCCATGTCCTACAACGGCGGGCAGGTCATTAACCGTCTCGTTGTGGCGAACCCCGGCCCCGAAATCCGTGGGGCAGTACTGCAGCTCAGTCTCACCGCGGAAATAGGCGTCGTATCCCGGACCAGCGAGCATTACCTGGACATTCCCGCCGGCGGTTCGATCACGTTGTCGAGCCCCAACCTCCAGGGCGATCCCGCAGCCATGCTGCAGCTCGAAGACCGCCAACAGGGCACCGTCCGTGCCGAGCTCAAGGTGGAGAACGACGTCGTGGCGTCCGCCAGCCGGGACGTCGAACTGCTCGGAGCGCAGCACTGGAAGCTGCGGCGCGGACTGCTGGCGTTGGAATCCCTCGCGGCCTTCGTCCAGCCCAACCATCCGGAAATCGCGAAGCTCTGTTCTGAAGCGTCCGACCTCCTGAAGGCGGAGACCGGCAACAGTGCGTTGAACGGCTACCAATCAGGTTCCGAACGCGCCGACGCGATTGCCTGGGCCATCTTCCGGGCGGTCCAGAGTCGGGGCATCCGGTACAGCGAGCCTGCTCCGTCCTGGGGTCAGCACGCCCAGCGGATCCGGACGCCGGAGCAGGTCCTCAGCGGCCAGTTCGGCACCTGCATGGATACCACGGTGATCCTGGCCGCGGCGTTGGAGTTCGCCGGGCTGCAGGCAAACCTGTGGCTGATGGACGGACACATTTTCGTTGGCTACTGGCGCGATGAACGCAACTTCCAGACTCCAGCGCTGGAAGAGGCGGCCTATCTGGTCAATGAAGTGGATCTGGGCAACATCCGCCTCATGGAATCCACGATGGTCACGGACGGTGGCGAAACCTTCCGACCGCAGGACGTGCACGACGCCGCGTACAAGCGTTACCTGACCGGAGAGATGGACGAGGTCCGCGGGGTCGTGGATATCTTCGGCGCCCGCAGCGCCGGCATCCGGCCCATCCCGGCCCGGCTCACCAACGTGGGCGGAAAAGTGGAGGTCTACGAGTACACGCCCCCGCGTCCGGAAATGCCGTCCGTACCCCAGGGCAGCGGACGGGGATCCAAGAGCCGGGCCGACGCCAAGCAGCTCCCCCCACGTATCAGCCAGTGGAAGAACGCGCTGCTTGACCTCAGCCTGCGGAACCGGCTGATCAATTTCACCAAGACCGCACGCTTCCCGCTGGCGGTACCGGACAGCTGGATCGGGCAGTTCGAGGACCTGATCAGTGCCGGAACCCCGATCACGCTGGCCGCCTCCGACGACGTCGCCGCCATGCAGCGCGAACGAGGCGTCCGCTACGGCCGCGACCTGCCGCAGGAACAGCTGGCAGACATGCTGGTCAAGCGCCACGCCGTGTTCGCCGACGTCACCGAGGCCGGCTACCAGTCGCGGATGCGCAGCCTGGCCTATAAAGCCCGAACCCTGATTGAGGAAACCGGTGCCAACAACCTGTATCTGGCGTTGGGGTCGCTGGTATGGAGCCTCGACGGGAAGGAACTCCGTTCCCCGCTGGTCCTGGTGCCGGTTCAACTGCGCCCGACGTCGAAACAGGGTCCCTACGAGGTTGTCCTGGACGAAACGGGCGGCTCGACGCCGAACTACTGCCTGCTCGAAAAGCTCCGCATGGAACACGGGATGGAAATCCCCGGGCTCGCGGATCCGGAGGAGGACCACTCAGGCATCGACCTGGACGCTGCGCTCGGCGCAGTGCGGTCCGCCGTCCAGGCCAAGGGACTGCCGTTCCGGGTGGAACCGACCGTGGACCTGTCCATCCTGCAGTTCGCCAAATTCCGGCTCTGGAAGGATTTGGACGAGCATTGGGAAGAACTATCCAAGAACCCCTTGGTCCGCCACCTGGTCAGCACGCCCACTGACCCGTTCACCGATCCGGCCACCACGGAAACGGGCGAAGACCTCGACGAACTCGCGGCACGGGTGCCCATCCCGGCAGACTCATCCCAGCTGCAGGCCATCTCCGAAGCGGTCGCAGGAAAGACCTTCGTCCTGGAAGGACCTCCCGGCACCGGCAAGTCCCAGACCATCACCAACCTTTTGACCCGCGCCGTGGCCGACGGGAAACGGGTCCTCTTCGTGGCCGAAAAGCGCGCAGCGCTGGAGGTCGTGCAGAAGCGGCTCGACGACGTCGGCATGGGTGTCTTCGCGCTGGACCTCCATGACAAAGGGAGCAAACCGGCCGCGGTCCGAGAACAGATCCGACGTGCCCTGGACCACCACGCCGATCCGGACCGCCAAGGCCTGGACGCCGCGGTGAGCGAGCTGAACAAGGCACGGCGGGGACTCGTCCGCTACGCCGCACGCCTCCACGACGAAAACAACGCCGAGCTCTCGCTCTACAGTGCCCGGACCAAGGAGCTCGCCGTCGGGGACGAAGCTGAGCCGCTCTCCGTCCCGGAATCCTTTGTCGAAAAGACCAGCATTGACCAGTTGCAGCAGCTGCGAAGCCTGCTGGCCGAACTTCCAGATGTTGCCGACCCAGCTGCTCCGGGTGACCGCACGCCGTGGGGGTTCATCACCCGCCCCCTCACGAAAGCCAAAGCGGAGGCGGCAAGCGATGCCGCCCGCCGGTTCCAGGCCGCCCTGGACCGGACCACGGCGGATCCCGAATTTGCCCGCGTGGTGGAATCGGCACGCACCGTGGCCGACCTCGGAAAGCTCCGGGAGGTACTGTCCGCCGGCACTTTGGACCTGGACCTGCTGGATGAAGTGGCCTCCCGCCGGTGGAACAACGCTATCGACGGACTCGGCAACCACGTCACGGCCTTTATCGGTGCCGCCCATCCAGGGCTGGACAAGGTGGTGCCCGAAGCCATCGACCTTCCCGTGGCAGATCTTCACGCCCAAGCAGTTGCTGCGGCGGAATCCGGCTTCTTCGGGCGGAAGAAACGGCTGATCGCCGTCCGCGACCAATTGGCGAACTACATCCGCCCCGGCGTCGTGGTGAAACCCAAGGACGTCCCTGCCCTCACCGAAGCGCTGCTCACCGTCCAGAGTGCAGCGCGGGGCCTGGCCTGTGAGGCTGCATCGGTCCCGGGTGTTCGGTTGCCGGAGTCCTGGAACCCGCTGACCGAGGCCGGCCAGCACATGCTGAGGCACTCGGTGGACTGGCTCCGTTGGGCGTCGGACCTTGTCAAGGTCACCGGCAGGCCGGGCGATCAGACCTTCCTACAGATAATTCGCACCTACCTGCGCAAGGCAGGGCAGGTACCGGAAGGAGTGGGGAGGACCGCCGCCGACCTCGCGCAGGCGGCCGCCGACCTGTTCAACGCTGCAGGAGTGGGGCCCAGGGACCTCGAAGCCTGGCTGGGCGGTGCCACCTTGCTGGACCGCTGGACCCAGACCAGCCGAGGCCGCGACGTCGAACGTCCCGGCCTGCCGTCGCTGGCCCGCTGGCTGGACTTCATGAAGGCACTCGAGCCGTTGAACGTTGCTGGTCTGGGCGCTGCCCGTGGGCAGCTTAAGTCCGGGACAATTCCTGCCGACGACGCCGTCGGCGCGTTCGAACGCGGCCTTGCCCTAGCTGCCCAAAGCGAGCGTTCGGCGGCGACCGGGTTGGACCGCTTCGAGGCACGCAGCCACGAAAAGATGATTGAACGTTTCATCACGCGCTCCGCCGCCATCCGCCAACAGCTGAAGGCCGCCGTGCCCGCGGAAGTGTTAGCGCAGCGCAGCTTTAATCCGCAGTCCGAAGCGGGACAGATGGGCAAGCTGCACCGCCAGCTGGGCTCCAAGCGCGGGATGAAGGTCCGTCCCCTGCTGGAGAATTTCGGTGAGCTGATTACCCGCATCACGCCGTGCGTCCTGGTCAGTCCCGACTCCGTGGCGCGTTTCTTCCCTGCACGGTCAGACCTGTTCGACCTGGTGGTCTTCGACGAGGCGTCCCAGATTCGGGTGGCCGACGCCGTTGGTGCGATGGGCCGCGGACGTTCCGTCGTCGTCGTCGGCGACAGCAAGCAGATGCCGCCCACCTCCTTCGCCGAAACCAGCCTGGACCGGGACGACGAAGAGGATGACGCAGCGGACACAGTGGCGGATGAGGAATCAATCCTCTCCGAATGCGTGTCGGCGCGGGTTCCCCGGCAGTGGCTGACCTGGCACTACCGCAGCCAGGACGAGTCGCTGATCGCCTTCAGCAACCAGCAGTACTACGACAGCAAGCTCTCATCCTTCCCGGCCCCCGTGCATGGCAGTGCCAGCGCCGACGTGAAGGGCTACGGTGTGAACTTCATCCGCGTTACCGGCGGGCACTTCAACCGGACCGGCAAAGGCAAACTGCTTAGGACCAACCCGGTGGAGGCAGAGGCAGTCGTGGCGGAGATTCGCCGCCGCTTCCTCGCCTCGCCGCAGGTGTATCCCTCGGTGGGCGTGGTGACCTTCAACCTGCAGCAACGCGCCTACATCGAGTCTCTGCTGCGCGACGCCGAGGACCCCCGAATTGCCGAAGCATTGGACGCGCCGGACGGGCTCTTCGTGAAAAACCTGGAAAACGTACAGGGCGACGAGCGGGACACCATCCTGTTCTCCACCGGCTTCTCGAAAAACGAGAGGGGCTACCTGCCGCTGAACTTCGGTCCGCTGAACCGCAGCGGCGGCGAACGCCGGCTCAACGTAGCGGTCACACGTGCCCGGCGGCAGGTCATCGTGTTCTCCAGCTTCGATCCGTCGGATTTGCGGGCGGAGGAGACCTCGTCGCTGGGTATCAAGCACCTGCGCAGCTACCTGGATCTCGCGGCCAGTGGAACCGACGCCCTGCCGTCCGACGGCCGGCGGAAGCCCGCCGTGGACCGGCACCGGGAACAGATCGCAGATGCCCTGCGTGAGCGCGGGCTGGTGGTCGCCACCGACGTCGGACTGTCGGACTTCAAGGTGGACCTCAGCGTGGCGCTGCCCGAGGAGCCCGAGCGCCCGTTGATGGCGATCCTTTTGGACTCGCCCGTGTGGGCCTCCCGCGGAACGGTGGGGGACCGCGATGGACTGCCCACCGATGTGCTTTCACGGATGCTGCGGTGGCCGTCGGTCCAGCGGGTGTGGCTGCCGGAATGGCTGTCCGATTCGGCAGCGGTGCTGGACCGGTTGGAGAAGGAAATCCGGCGCGAAGACCTGTTGGCGGAGCCCGAGGTTGAGGTGCAGGAGCCGGTCGTTGTGCCGGTTCCCGTGGCACGTCCCGAGCCCGCTGTGGTCAAGGCTGTCCCGATTCCTCCGGCTGCTCCGGTGTCGAACGCTCAGCCGTACGTCCCGTGGTCCTACCGGGGAACCGGCGGCATCGAGTATCTGGACAACCTCGGCTCATCTCCCCGCGCCCGCGAAACGGTACGTGCCGTGCTCGAGGCGATTGTCGAAGCCGAAGGGCCCGTTCATACTGCACGGCTGGCGAAGCTGGTCTGCGCCGAGTTCGACCTGAACAAGGTGAACGGCCAGCGGGCAGATTCCGTCCTGAAGCTGATCGATCGTAAGAAGTTCCATGTGGATCGGGATGAGTTCGTCTGGCCTACGTCGCTGGATCCGACAACCTGGGTAGCTTACCGGGAAGCCGACGAATTTGAGCCGCGGAAAATCGAGCACGTCAGTCTGGTGGAGATCGGCAATGCGATGGCTGAGCTGTGTCGGGATGCCGCCGGACTGGCACCTGAGGACCTGAAGAGGCAGGCAGTCCGGGTCTTTGGTGGCAAACGGGTGACCGCGGGTATTGGGCAGCGGCTCGAGGATGCGCTGAGCGCAGCGCTGGATGCTGGGAAGGTGTCGTTCTCCGGGAGTGGGCTGGTGGTCGCCGCTGCTTCTCGTATAGTCACCCGCACGACGCAGTTGGACGAACCGGCCGCGGAGAGGAGGGAGCCTGACGGGACTTCCACCGCCTGGACCGAAGAAAGATCACGACAAGTTTTGCACCTGTATCGCCAGGGGCTGATGGTCAGGGACGTTGCACTCAATGCGGGGCTGGACCAGCATGACGTGGCCACCCACCTGATCAACAGGCTCCTGACTCCCGAAGGGGACATCATGGACGAAACCGGAGCGTACAGACACGGCAAAGCCTATTTGCCTGCCGAGCTCCGTCGAATGGAAGACCTATACCGCAAGGGTGAGTCTCTGCCCACAATCGCCAGTGACCTTCGCAGGACGCAGCTCGGCGTCGGCTGGCGGTTATTGGACGAGGGACTACCTCGTGCTGGGCGATAGCCACAGGGTCTGAGGAAGCCAGTTGAAACCAAGACCTCCACTCGGAGGCACTAATGGGGGAGAAAACCATGTCAAAGCACCATGTCCACGCGGCATTGGACCTGCTAAGCGAACGCCTGGATCCTTTTATCCAAGCATCGCTGCAAGACCAAATTCTGGGGCTGGAATGGTCATCTGTTCTGCGGGAATTGGACCAGATGAAGGGGAAAGAAGGCTGGACATATTCCCGCCGTGACCTGTCCCTCCAGCTGCGTATGCTTACGGAACGTTTGGGCGCTTTGGGATACCCGTTTGACGCGGGTGACAGGAACCGAACACTGAGTTCCTACGGGTCCGTACTGCGGATCATCCGAAACCGACTGTCCCACGGCGGCGAGTTCGAGGTCTTTGATGCCCTCCAAGCGGCCGACACTGTTCGAACAGTGCTGACCCATATTGGCGACACAGATGGTGCCGACCGGGCTGGGGAGATCCGGACAGCTGTTATCAAGGATCTGTTGGAAGCAAGCGAACCAGAAAGCGAAGCCGTTGCGGATAGCGATGATGAGGCCGTGCCGGTTCCAGCCGGCTCTAAGTCAAGCAACGCTGAAGCAGGAAATGGCGTAGATGTGCTTTACGGCTCCGTACCGTGGGAGTCCTGGACCCAGGTTGTTGTCGGGGAACAGGAAGACCTCGATTCAATGAGAACCGTTCGTGTCAAGGAGAACGTGCGGAGCCTGATTGAGGACATTGCCGAGGCTGAGGGACCGGTGCACCAGGATCGCGTTGCTCGGCTTGTCGGCCTTGCTTTCGGTTTTTCTCGCCTGGTGCCGGCGAGAATGAGGAGGATCCTTAACCAGATTCCCAGAGCCTCGGTTGATGTCGACTCCTACGGCTTCGTGTGGCCGAAGGGCATTGATCATTCGCGCTGGCTCATCCATCGAACAGGGACCGGTTCAGCACGCCCATTTGAGCAAATTGCCCCAACTGAAATCGCGAATGCCATTGTGGCAGTGATCAAAGATGACCCGTCGGTAGCTGGAGCCGACCTCCGGCGCAGGGTTCTTCAGCAGTTCGGCCGCAAGCGAAGCAGCAAACCAGCTCGGGAACAATTCGAACTCGGCCTGGCGTACGCAAAGAGCAGCGGGCGAATCCAGTAGTTGCCGCCGCTCTTCAAAAACTGTCAGTACCTACCGATAGCCTCAGCGGTAGGAGAAACGGTCCTCATAGGTGAGGATCGCATATTGGTTGGGAAAGCTATGTTAATAAAGTTGGTCCATCGGCCCATTGTCCGGGAGCTGAACCGGTTGGTAGGGGAGTAGAGTGATCCATTCCCACATCCCCGGCGAACGCATGCCGGAAGGGCTCTACGAGCTCCTCAACACGAATGATCTCCGACAGACATTGGCTGGACAGACCGGGTTGAAAGCTGTCCTCGAGCCCGTCCCGGACTCACTGTCCTCGGAAGCGTTGTCCTCTCACATCGCACGCAGGGTGCGGCAGGCGCTGGACCAAACCAACCCCGAAGACCGGGTAGCGTTGGCCAACTCATTGCTAAGCCGCCTTAGCGCAGACGGGCTGGAGCCCGGACCCCAACAGCTGACTTCTCTGTTCGCCGAAGAGGGGCTACGCCGTCGCCAGCTCCGCCGGCCCTCAACACCGCTCAGCCAGCCTGCACTGTTGACGAACGGTAAGGACGACCCCAACCTTGCCGCCGAGATCCGCACGGAAATGGGTTCAGCTGACACGGTAGATATGCTGTGCGCTTTCATCCGCTGGACCGGGCTTCGGCTGCTTGAACCAGCCCTGGCCGAGCTGCGGGACCGTGGCGTGAAGCTGAGGGTCCTCACCAGCACCTACATGGGTGCCACGGAACGCCGGGCCATTGATGAACTCGCCGTGAAGTACGGCGCCGACATCAAGATCAATTACGAAACGCATGCCACCCGGCTGCATGCCAAGGCATGGCTCTTCCGGCGGAACACGGGTTTTGATACAGCCTATGTGGGCAGCTCGAACCTCAGCGCCCCGGCCATGCTCGACGGACTGGAATGGAACGTCCGGCTCTCAGCGGTCGGCACACCAGAGTTGCTGCAAAAATTTGAGCTCACTTTCGACAGCTACTGGGAGCAGTCGGCTTTTCAGACATACGACCCTGTGCAGGACGGCGATAAACTCGACGCCGCTCTGGCCCGAAACGGCGGTAAATCCACGTCACGCCCGGCTGCAGCTACCGGGTTGGAACTTCAGCCGTTCGTCCACCAGCAGGAAATGCTGGAAGAACTGGACGCCGCTCGGGAAGTCCATGGTTACCACCGCAACCTCCTTGTGGCAGCAACAGGCACCGGGAAAACGGTTATTGCCGCACTCGATTACAAGCGGCTCTGCGAGGCAGCAGGGAAGCCTTTGTCACTTCTTTTCGTGGCGCATCGGAAAGAGATCCTGGAACAGTCGCTGCATACCTACCGTGACGTGATGCAGAGCGGATCCTTTGGTGAATTGTTCGTCGGTGATCACCGCCCAACGGTGTGGAAGCAGGTGTTCGCCAGCGTCCAGTCCCTCGCTGCCTACGGCATCAATAAGCTCGTCCCGGACGCGTTCGACGTCGTCGTCATTGACGAGTTTCATCATGCCCAGGCGCCGACGTATAGGCGACTGATCGACCACCTACGTCCTCAGGAGCTGCTCGGCCTGACTGCTACTCCGGAGCGAGGCGACGGCGTCAACGTTGCCGAGCAGTTCTTTGGCGGCCGCATCGCCAGTGAACTGCGACTGTGGGATGCGCTGGATGCCGACCTGCTCGTGCCCTTCCACTACTTTGGGGTCGCTGATGATGTGGATCTTTCACAGATTGAATGGAAACGCGGCAACTACGACGTCGGCCAGCTGAGTAGTCTCTATACGGGCAACGATGTGCGTGCTGCGAAAGTCATCAAGGAACTGCGGGACAAGGTCACTTCCACAGAGCTGATGCGTGCACTGGGCTTCTGCGTTTCGGTGCAACATGCGGAATACATGGCTGCGGTCTTCAACCGAGCAGGGATTGCTTCCATCGCCGTCTCAGGGAACACCCCGGAGTATGAACGGGCAGATGCGCTGAGACAGCTCCGTACACGAGAACTGAACTGCATCTTTGCGGTCGACCTCTTCAACGAGGGACTGGACCTGCCTGAAGTCGACACCATCATGCTGCTTCGTCCGACGCAGAGTTCAACCGTTTTCCTTCAGCAGCTCGGCCGCGGCTTGCGCCGGGCAAAGGACAAAGCGGTCCTCACCGTGCTGGACTACATCGGGCAACAGCATCGCGAGTTCCGTTTTGAGACGAAACTCCGGGCACTTACCGGGTTGGGGCGCAAAACGCTCGCAAAGGCTGTCGAGGATGAATTTCCCTTTCTTCCATCCGGCTCGCAGATTGTGCTGGACAGGGTGGCGCAGAAGATCATCCTCGACAACATTCGTACCCAGCTCCGATTTAACAGGCGACAGCTCGTCACGCATGTGCAGTCCCATGGAGAGCTAAGGCTTGAGGATTTCCTGCGGGAATCGGGGCTCAGCCTGGAAGACATTTACCGGAAGACCGGTGATTCATGGACGGCGCTGCTCCGGGACGCGGGCCTCATCGACCAGGTTTATGGCCCGGAGGCCGTCATTGCGGGAAAAGCTGCCCCGTCCGTTGCTGAGGAGGCTATTCTCCTTCGGCGCATGACGACGTTCCTATGCGTTGATGACCCGGAACGGGCCGAAACCTATGCACGTCTCGTTTCCGACGGCGCTCCGCGTTATGACCAGTTGAGCAACCGGGAGCAGACGCTGGCCAGGATGCTGTTTTTCGCCCTGTGGCCGGAAGGTGGCGGCTTCTCGGATTACGACGCCGGACTCGACTTCGTGCGCGCACTTCCACCCGTTGTTTCGGAAATTCAACAGCTCATGGACCTGGGCATTCAACGGTCCCGCTACGCACCCAAAGGCTTGGGCCGTGGCCTCCAGCACGTCCCGCTGTACTCCCACGCAACCTACCGGCGCGAGGAAGTCCTCGCTGCTTTGGGTTACCTTTCGTTGGAAGGACGCCGGGCGCGACACCGGGAGGGTGTTGCTTGGTGTGAGGACACAAAGACTGACGCCTTCTTCGTCACGCTCGAAAAGGACGCCAAGGACAGGGCGGCATCGATCATGTATAAGGACTACGCAATGAGTCCCGAGGTATTCCACTGGGAGTCCCAGAACGCGACGGCTCCCGGAAGCCCAACCGGTCAGCGGTATCTGGACCACAAGAAGGCAGGCAGTCAGGTGCTGTTGTTCACCCGGCCACGTGAAAACGACGGCTCGGGTTTGACCATGGCGTACACCTGCCTTGGGCAAATGGACTACATGTCGCACACGGGGTCAAAACCTATCGCTATCACGTGGAAGCTGCACCGGCCGATGCCCGGAGACGTCTACGTCGAGGCTAGCGCTGTTGCTTTGTGACCCTGAATTCGTTGCTGATCCGTCCGCATCGTTTCACTTCGAAGTAACCACGCCCAGCGTTGCTACAATTCATTATCAATCACTATGGGGGGACCGACCGCAATGAATAAAAACATGGAAATTCTAGGTGTACTAGATGCCGATCGCGAGGCAGTTGGCTTTATGACGCCCACTGCGATGAAGGGCCTCCTTTTCATAAGTAACTTTGAGAAAGAAGACCCAGACTCGCCAGCTCCCGACGGGCATGGGTACCAGCGGGAACCGATAAAAGATCGTATTCCCAAGATCGCTCGGTTTTACCTAGATAGCGGCCACATGGCCCGCACCACGCCGCTAACACTCTCCATACGGCTTGCGGACTCAAAGCAGATTTCTCATTTCATCGAACTGTTCAACGCCGAAGACAAGCACGCCATTCGGGAGGCTTTTGGCGATTCTTGCATCTCGGTCGTGGACGGACAACACCGGTACCTCGGCTTGGTCAAAGCAAATGAGATGGATGAAAACTACAACCCGAAAGTTCCGGTGTTGGTCAACTTTGGACTGACTTTCGCCGAAGAGGCTCAGTTCTTTGACGTCATAAACAGCACACAGCGCAAGCTGCCCAAGGCGCTGATAGAAATCACAAAGGCTGACGTTATCGACGCGGGCGAGATGACTCATGCTCAACGAATTCGCTTGATCACGACAATGCTTGCCCGGCACGCGGATTCCGTATGGCTGGACCAAATCAACTTCACGGGTGCCCGAGACCCCAAGAGGCCTGTCACCTTCGAGGGAGCACGACGTTCCACCGCTTCCATGTTCTCTAAAGAGATTCTTGAGCGCATTGATGCCAGGGACCTGAACGCCGAAAGGATTGCCCGTGATTTCTGGCGGCTGGTCGCAGAAGCCTGCCCGGATGCCTGGAATAACGAGCCGCGGAAAATCACGAACGACGACGGAGAAGTGGTTGAGGCGGATGTCGCGTACCGGCTAAAAGAACTGGTAGGTGTGGCCTCCCTGGCAAGGCTGGGTCAGAACGTCATAGCGAGTGCCCTTGAGCATGACAGTTTTGACCAGAGGTTTGCCCAACTCATCGGGAAACTGGCTGCAGTCGACTGGGCGAAAATTCCGGGGAATCCCTGGATGAGGTCGCAGGCAGGATTCGCCGGTCAGTCAGAGCTGTACAGCGTTCTCTATAGCTGGGTTTACAGCGGTAAACACCCAGAGTAGGAGGTCCCACTTGGGCTGTAAGTTCTGAGTTGACAGTGGCGTGCCATTCCAGCGAATGGCCCGCCACTGTCTGCCGTGCCTCATAGACAGTCTGGAGTCCGAGCTGATGCTTCGCTTTCTGACTGATCGTCCAAGTCGATGTCGCTGAGGATGTCCTCCAGGAGCGCAGCTTTAGCCATTGCGGCAAACTGCGCCTCCGTGTTTCGAGTATGAATCCCCACCAGCTCGGCCAGGGTCTCCAGGGGACTGTCCTCCCACTGGCGGGTAAAGCAGAAATCACCTTCTTCTAAGTCGATCCACAGAACGAAACCATGCTCGGGTATGGGGTCCTTCTCGACAACAAATCGAAGACTGCCTCTTTCAGAGGTGTATGTCTGGCCTTCGGGAGGATCAGAGGCTACCCAAGTCATTGCTCCAGTACGGGTGGCATTAATTAATCGATCGATTACGGTATCCCAGTCATCGTCTGTGGCCACACACACCAGCGATAGCTGTTCTTCTTCAGTCAGAGGGGTGCCGTGATCTATGCTGCCCAGAATTTTGACCAGCGATGCGGCTGCCGCCCGCAGATGTGCTTGGGCCTCGTTACGCCGTACCTGCTCCCTAATAGCTCGAAACAGGAGGTCAAATGGAATGCCCTGAGCAGACTGCTTGTTCGTGACTTTGATCGGCTTTTCAGAAGCGGGTTGTCCACCAATCTCCCTTCGGACTGACATCTGATAGGAGAATCCACGGAAGCGTCCAAAAAATGTGAAGGAAGTCTGCCCCTTATAAGCTCGGAAGTGCCGAGCATTTGTGCTGGGATCGAAGTTCGGATCTATTTCCCAAACAAGTTGCCCGGTTTCTGTGGCCGTTAGGACCTTTTCAACGAGCTTAGTCCATTCCGTTGTGTCGAAATCATATGGCATTATGTTGTTTCTCCCCATTGATACTCGATGCTGCTGATCGGTAATAGAAGATGTCTGTTATCTGGTTCCTCACCGAGTCTAATGTCTTGTTTGATGCGGTGTGTGTGCAGCATGCCTATATCGTGTAGATGGAATCCGTTGGTGGCGCCCACCCCTCCGCCCGCCCCAAGGCCAACTCCAGCTCCCGCCCGCCGGCTTCAGCAATCAGCGCCGGATCACCAACCACTACCAGCAGGCACCGAGCCCGCGACAGCCCCACATAGAGCTGCTCCGGAGCACGGGCCATGTCCTTGAACCCGTTCACACAGAGGATCACGACCGAGCGTTCCAGCCCCTTAAACCCCAGGACATGCCCGTAGAACTCCGCGTCGTCGTCGTGGAAGGACTTCCAGTACTCGGGGATGCGCTGGGACTCGTAATAATCCTGATGGATCGGATGGCGCTTGTTGGTGGTGAGCAGGGCGATCTGGTTGGCCGCCCAGCCTTCGTCAATGAGAACGTCCACGCAGTCGCTCGCCACATCCAGCGCATCTTCGGTGTCGCAGGCCACGAGGCGCACCGGCAGCCCGTCCCCGCCGCGGGGTGAGAAGTGTTCGCCGGCGAACCCACGGAAGGTGTGCGCGATCCGTTTGGTGTTGCGCAGGTTCTCGTCGATGTGCAGGGTGACGAGCCCGGCAGTGGGATCCTCAGCTGTTCCCGCGGCTGCCGCGTCCCACCGTCCGTAGACGTTCTGCCGTTCGTCCATGAACGCGTACACCCCGCCGTCGTCGGGCTTCTTCAGACATGCGAGCAGCGCCTCCCACCAGAGTGGGGCGAAGTCCTGGGCCTCGTCGACGACGACGGCGTCCAGCTTCTCCTCGACCGGCAGGACGTCGGCGAGTTCCTTGAGTAGGCGCGGCATCTCCTCGTCGAAGTACTCCTGCCCGGACCCGTCGGGCACGCCCAGAGACTGCACGTACTCGTGGAACTCGCCCACGAAAACCGGCCCGGCCTGCTTCCAGCCGGCGACCTCGCGGCGCAGGTGCATGCTGAGTCCCTTGTTGTAGCAGAACAACCCGACGCGCTGGCCGGCCTTGGCGAGGCGCTTGGCCTTCTCGACGGCGAGCCAGGTCTTGCCGCTGCCGGCGCCGCCGACGAAGCGGGCGCGGGTGATGGAGCGGGTGGAATCCAGCAGGACCTTCTGCCGGGTGGTGAGCCGTTCCTGATGGTCCTCCAGCTCGGCGGCGTCCAGCCCCGGGCGGTCTGCCGGGGTGAGGTCGCCAGAGAGATGGGGGAGGATGCGCTCGAGGTATTTCGGGGAGAGCGGTACGGACCCCTGCCCTTCGGTCTCGATGGCGGCCCGAATCTTTGCGGCGCAGCCGGTTTCCAGCTCGGCCTGGTCGATGATGAGGCTGCGCGGCGTGCCGGCCATCTCCCAGCCGGGCTGGACGTCGGAATAGGGGAAACACGCCATGTAGGTGATGCGGCTGGTCAGGGGAGTGCCGAGGCGGCTGCCGATCCAGTCCTTGAAGGCGTGCTGGGCGCTCTGGGCCTGGGCGACGGGGCTTGCCATCGGCCGTTTTCCGGTCCGGTCGCTTTGGTACCACTGGCCGTTCTCCACGGAGACCCGGCCGCCCTTGACCTCAAGGACGGCGACGCCCACGCCGGGCCAGAGGACCAGGATGTCGATCTCGTGTTCGGCGCGGCCGTGCCGCAGCTGGACCGAGTGTGCCAGCACGACGTCGTCGGGCAGCTGGGCATGGAGGGCGTTCCAGACCGCCTGTTCGGCTAGATGGCCGTCCTGAAAGTCGGGCTCTTCCGGTATGCAACGCACGATTCCCCCTAGTGACGGCTGGAGCCGACTATTGGGTAATCTACCTGACGGATCCAGAAGACTCGGGGCAGCTCAGGGAGCTGCCGCGCCGGCGTCATATTGGAGCGCCTTGCTGTTTGCGCTGGACAAGGTTGTCAACGTGCTTTGTGCTCGCTCCCGGACGGCCAGAAGCCGTTCCCGGTAACCGGATCTCGTTGTACGCGTCCCGTGGATCTCTTGGGCAAGTCTGTCGATGCGCTGGAGCTCAGGCCCGAAAAGATCCTCCAAGCTGTCATTGACTGTCCGGAGCGCGTCCATCACGATGCCGTCTGCCTGCGCCAGTATCTGCTCGGTAATGTCGCGGTGACGTTGGGTACGCTCCCGTTCAGCCTTTACGGCCGACCGTTCGTCGGCGACGACCCCGTACAACTCCTGTCCGACGGTGAACACAACGTTGCCCGCCTTCGCGATCTTGCCGACGTTGTTTGCGAGGCGCACCGCCTCCCACGGCTTGAACTTCTTATGGAAAGCCTTACCGACCTTGAACACGACCTTGTGTCCTACACTGCCGGCGGCCGCTCTCGTACCGGTGCCAGCCCCCCAAACCTCGTTGAATTTCTTAAGATGCTGCGAGAACCCACCCGCCCAGCCTGGCATCTGCTGATGCGGGGGGCCTCCCCGTCGAACCGCCACATTCGGTGCTTCGAAGCCGCTTGTAGCGGCTTCACCAAGTCCAACTGAAATACGTCCGAACGGTGATGCCTCGATCTCCAGGATTTCCGAGGCCAGATCGTCGAATTGGACTTCGAGCAGCTGACGCACGGCATCCTCAAACCGCACGAGGGCTCCACCGAGGTCATCGTTTAGGGTGGCTAGCGCTTTGTCATGCTCGTCGTCGGTGGATCCCTGCAGCCCATTTTGCTGCTCGTTCGATTCGATGTGGTCGGCGAACCGGGTGGCGGCCCGACCCGCCGCTTTGCGGAATTCGCCTGCGCGGGCCTCGAGCAGGGAGTTGAGATGGATACGCTTCTTGGCGAGCGCGGAATGTTGCCGGGACAGGACAGTGAGCGCGGCTTGTTCGTCGGGGTCATCCGTCAGGTCTGCGATCGATTGGAAAGCAAGTGCGGCGATGTGTTGCAGCGGCTGGCGAAGCGTGCCCTGCTCTCCCTGTTGTGCGGCGAAACGATTGATGAGGCTCGCGACATTGTCGAGGCCTGATTCCTCCACAAAAGCACGCGATGCAGCTTCGTCGATGGGGGCAAGAGCAAGGCCATCAAGGTAGTACTGGGCATCGCATTCAACCCATGGAACCTTATCGAAGGACCCCAGCGCATCCCTGATGGCGGCGTCCCGCACCCCTTCGGCAGCACCCATCGTGCCTGACTTGGTGACCACGATCATCGTCTGGCGCGATTTGCCCAGTCGCCCGATAACATCGCGGAGATGCTCGGAGAGCACGTTGTCGAACAGCTCGACAGTCACCGCAAACAGCACGAGGTCAGCTGATTGCAGCGCCTTTTCGGCCAGATCGTCGTGGTGGGGGCGGCCCGCATGCACTCCTGGAGTATCGACTAGACGGACATCGCCGTCCCAATCGAATTCTTCCACGGCATCGGTAGTAACCCCCGACCCTATGACGACGCCGGCTTCGCCTTGCGTCAGCGCCTTGATTAACGTGGATTTGCCGCTACTGTACTGGCCGGTGAAGACCAATAAGGGCGTTGAATGGGGGTCGACAGTCAGGCGGTCGAGCAACGGTTGCCCCACAGCCGGATCCAGCTCGTCAAGGACTCCACGAAGCTCGTTGCCCAACTCCCTAATGGCGGACGACGACTCCTTATACAGGTTAACGCTCACGGTTCGGACGACCTTCTCTTGTGCTCAATGCGGATGTATTTCCCCGTGTGCGATGACAAAGCGTCGGACCAAGTGTCCGTAATGCCGCTCGGGACATCCTCCTCTATAAGGATGGTCGCGGCGCCGGACTCGGGCGTCAGGACTGTAGCTGGCTTGTCGGTAAGGCCGAGGACATAGGGGAGTGCGGACGCTGCCCCGTCCCCGGAATCGGGCGGATGACCGCTGGCGAGCTTCTCCCCTATGTCTGGCGGGAACAGCCACGCCTCCGAGTGTGCAGAAGTTTCGAACTCGGCGAGGATACAAACACCCGGAACCCGAGTAGCCCGTTTAAGGAAACGTGCCAAACGTTCACGGCCGGCTAACCGCAGCAGGGCGGAAACTGTTTCTTTGTCCAAATCCTTAATCAGGGCACCGAGCTCCTTGCTTTGTGTAATCCGCTGCTCCGCCAAATAAACCAGTGACTGACATTGGTCTTCACCCCGGGCACGCTCGGCTTCTAAATGGGCACGGACTACGCTGAGACGTTCTTCGGCGACTTGGCTATATGCGCTTTCCAACCGGTCCAGAATGGGGCCAATCTGCTTGGCCAGCTCCTCACGCCGTTTCCGCAGCACGCCGTCTTTGCCCAGGAACCATCGGTCCCCGAGTCCTTTGAGGGGTTCCAGCGCGAGACCTAGGCCCAAACCCACGAGACCTCCGATCGCGGCGGGGACGACCGCACCGGGGCCGCTGGGTATCCCTACCAAGGCTCCGATCTTGGTACCGGCCCAGGCGCCGGCTATGGCACTACCGACGTTCATACCCCGGACCCCCAAGCGGGCCAGCCTGTTCCCGAGTACTGAATCAAACCCGGTGAGATCACGTAGGCCGAACATTTCCCCTGAAACGTGCGTCCACTCGGCGTCCGCTGCGGTGATCGACGACGTCACGTCATCCATTAGTTTCGAGAGCCTAGAATCCAGCATAGCGGTCAGTTCATCGTGTAAAGCCTGGAGTTCTTCATCCCATACCTGTTGGACCGATTCCCCAAAGTCCGACAGTGACAGGTGCCAGTCGTGACGCCGTGCCACAACGATTGCGATCTCGGAAGCCATGTCTTCGCCCGCCAGCCGAAGGATACGGGATAGGCGCCGGTGGACCTCTTCATTTCGCTTCCCGCTCTGGGCGGCATACGAGCGGTAGGTTTCCGCCCCTTGCGCCAATGACAGCATGAGGATTTCGGCTTGGCTGCGTTGCCCGTCCACCATGCGCAGTACCCGCCTGCTTGCGCTTCGAGCGCTGTATTCGCGATTCAAGGAGTCAATAAGGTTACGGATACGGCTAGCAGTCTCGAGCTCTTCATCAACGTCGCCGGTGTGTGCGCGAGCCTCAGTTGCAGCCAGCGCGTGGACGTGGATGATATCGAGGGGTTCGACAGCTGCTTTTGCCATGTGTCGCCTGAGCTCACTAACCAGTCCCTCCCTCTGCCCGAAGACGCGCTCAGGGAACCTCAATAGGTTCAACCTTCCGACGCCGCCGAGGGACTGCCTGCAGTTCAGTGCAACGATGATCGGCTTACCCATGAGGGCGAGACCGGTGAGTGCATGGGCTGTCTCCTCCTGGACAGAGTCGCTGCTCGCGACCCACAGGATGAGATCTGCTTCGCGGGCAGCCTCGAACGCTAGCTCAACATCTTCGGCTCCGTCTTGGGCGCCGACGCCGGGAGTATCAACGATCTCAATGTGGCGGAATCCTTCCGGCTGCGCCACGAAAATATCGCGCGAGAACCGCTGGCGACCGTCTCCGATCCGGTCAAAGTGGGCACCTGAGAGCGCTGCCAGGAGCGACGATTTACCTGCCATTGTCCGACCCATGAGGACAACCCTCATCGGGGAATTCAGGGACGGTTCGTCGTCCTGCCAGCTACTCCAGGAGGTATCGTCGAGGATGGATATGCCGGGAACGGCGCCCTCCAACCCGGACTCTTCCAGCATGGCCTTGTCGCGAATGGCTTCCACCTCAGCGGCAAAGGCTCCCACGACGTCGTGAATATCAGAATGGGTGCCTGATGGTGCCGGCTCTTCCCCGAAAAACACGGGCAAAGCCGAGGGTAGCCACTTATGGCGGGAAGGCGGGTCGGGGTCGGTCACGTCCCGATCCTCTCACGGCCATCGAGGAGCAGCGGAACGCGTTTCACGACATACGCGCCGTGCCCGTTTGTGTCGTAGGCCACGGATATCCTCGTCCTAGGCGTTAGAGCCCTCGTCGGTGAGGGCGTTAGGGATGGGGAAGAGCCATGACGATTGAGTCGATGGACACAATCAATGAGCAGGTCCGAAGAGATCGCCGTTGAGCAGGCGTATTTCGATGCAGCAGCGGAGGCTCGGGACGTCGCAGCAGCTGAACGGTCCGTTGAGAACTGGTCGGCAGGTACCGCGGCCGAGCGGCGTGCCTTCCAGCGAGCCTTCGACTCCAACGGCTCGGGCTTCGCCGACGCAAATATCGCCTTCGGGAGGATGGACCTCGACGACGGCGAGGTGTAATATGTGGGCCGCCAACGGATCTATGACGCGGATAAACAGCTCTTGGTCATCAACTGGCAGGCGCCAGCTGCTACCGCATACAACCAGGCCACTGCGGGCAATCCGAACGGACTGCTTCGTAAGCGGGCTTTTACCGCCGAGAACAACCGGATCCTCGATTTCCAGGACACTGTTTTCAAGGAACTGGCTGCGGCAGTTGCGGAGCTCGAACAGTGGGAATCACCTGATGACGCGCTGCTCGATGCCCTGTCCACGAAGCGCAGCGGCCAAATGACCGATATCGTCCGCACCATCCAAGCAGCGCAGGACAAGATTGTTCGTATGGGCAAGGACCGCCTGCTCATCGTGCAGGGCGGCCCGGGCACAGGAAAGACAGCGGTAGCCCTGCACCGCGTTTCATGGATCCTCTTTAACTATCAGGATGAGATCCGGCCGCAGGATGTCCTGGTCGTGGGACCAAACCCCACGTTCACCCGTTACATTAGGCGCGTCCTCCCGGATTTGGGAGACAACGACGTCGTCCAGCAGTCACTACCGGAAATGCTCGCGCATGGGGTGAAAGTCGCCGCTACCGAGCCTGACGACGTAGCCGCAGTGAAGGGGTCTGCGATGATGGCGGACCTCGTGGCCGCGGGACTCAACGACCGCATTCGGGAACCGAAGACACCCGTTCGGGTCCAGATGCGGGGGAGCGGGCGGTACATCGAGATTCCGGCCGCTCGGTAACGGAGCTGATCCGGCATTTCCGCAGCGAACCATACCTGGATGGAAGGCTGAAACTCCGGGCGGCGCTCGTGGAGCTGGCCAATGCCGAGCTGCGCATTCCCGGCAAGCTGGCTTCAGCAAACCTACTGGATCCCAAGAGCCTTGAGTCGGCAGTGAACTCCGTATGGCCGCAGCTATCGGCTCCGCAGTTCGTCCGCGAACTGCTGGGCTCGAGGGACCGCATCATCCGTGCCGCCGCAGACACCGATCTGCGCGCTTCGGACGTCAGTCTCGTACACCGACCCATGGCCTCCAGTATCTCCGGCGAGCCCTGGACGCTCGCGGATCTGGCGCTCATCGACGAGGCGACGGAGGCCATGCAGGGGGAGCAGGAGCTTTTCCAGCACATCGTTGTTGATGAAGCGCAGGACTTGTCGGAAATGCAGCTGATGGCCATCCGGCGGCGCTCGCGTAAGGGCTCAATGACAATCGTGGGTGACATCGCGCAGTCCACGGGACCGACCGCTCTGGACTCTTGGGACAGGGTCACTGACTTCCTGCGGTCGAGCCTTCCTGCTGAAACGGTGGAGCTGGAGCACGGTTACCGCGTACCCCGGGAGGTCTTTGCGTTGGCGGAGCCCGTGCCGAAGGTGGCGGCCCAGTCGGTGGCTCCTCCGACGGTTATCAGGTCTGCGGGGGAGGGACCGCAGTTGACGTCTAAAGATCCTGATCAGCTGCACGCCGAGCTCGCGAGAATTGTCTTACACCACAGCGGCAGGGGCCGGTTCGTCGGCGTGATCGCCGTCGAGGAACAGTGGGATGATATCCGGGCTGCATTCAGAGCTGAGGACATCCAATGGAGCGAATCAACTTCGGGGGACCTGAGCAGTGCCATCAACCTGGTGACGCCAGAAGCCTCCAAGGGACTGGAATTCGACGCCGTTATCCTCGCGGACCCACGGGGAACGGTTGCTATACATCGCCCTGACCCGCACAACCACGCGGCTGGACATTATTTATCCGTCCGGCAGGTTGCCGGAGATCCTAGGCGGAATGGCCGCCAAGGTCGTAGGTGAGAACGAGCCGGATCAGCTGGCTGTCTTGGAAGTTGGAGTTTCGCTTCAGCAGACGGCGGCGTTGGGATCTTCCAGTGGGATGACACCGGTACCAGAAGCTGCGGAGCCGAAAGTGTCGCGTCGGCGCCGATTGATACTTCGCCTGAACCCCTACTCACCGAACCTAGTCTCGACCTCAGAGGAGAGGCACTCCAAAGCGGTGCAGTACTCAGTCCCATTCAGCAGCAGATGGTAAAAATGGCCGCCCAGCTATTTGCCAAAGAGATGACGTCCGCTGTCCAGCCTGAACTTCGCCGAGAGGTGCTCAAGGAAATCAGTCGAATTCTTGATTTGGGTTAGCTTCAACCTCGTGAGGTCTTGAACAGGGCTACCTGAAGACTCCCGGCCACCGACACAATAAATGGCTCTGCATCTATCGAACATGTGTGTCGTAGGATGTCGTTGCAAGAAAGTTATGCTGAATCTACTACTGGGGGGTAAGTTGTGGGCTGGTTTCAAACGAGGAGTGAGGCACCTGTTGTGGGAAGGGTCATCGTTCGCTTTACGTATGAGCCAAGATCCACACTGACATACACCCTAGACCAAGGAGAATCAGGTCGCGTCTGGCAGATGAGTATGCAAGCGCTTCTCACTAACTACAATTTTTCCTCGCTGGAAGAGGCGTTGGGGAATATGATCCCTAACGCTCTAGATGTGCTCAATAGAGATGTTCCCAGCCTTGTAATGGGCGAATTCCGAGTAGACATTGATAAGAGTTGCGAGCCGGCGGAAGTCATTTGTGTGACAAATGACGCGAAGTTTCTTGATTCGGAATGGAGAGCTGTTCGGGCTGCCGCTGTGCGAAATTAGTCGGGTCCAAAGCTCTCGCAGAAATTCAAGATTAGTCAGCTCCGCCTGTAAGACGCGCTGGATGCCGAACTCCTCGTGCCCTTCCACTACTTCGTCGTGGCCGACGACGTCGATCTCTCGGAGGTTGAATGGAGGCGCGGCAATTACGACGAGCTCCGCAACCTGTACACAGGCAACGACGCGCGGGCCGCGAAAGTGGTCACGGAACTGCGGGACAAGGTGTCGTCCACGCAGCAGATGTGCGCCCTGGGGTTCTGCGTTTCGGTTTCAGCATGCGGAGCACATGGCGAAGGTCTTCAACAGGCGGAATTCCCTCTGTTGCCGTTTCGGGGGACACCCCGGGCGATGAGCGGGCCGATGCGCTCAGGCGACTTCGGAACCGGGAGCTGAACTGCATTTTCGCGGGTATGCTTCCATTGATACGGTGCCATGTGCGTCGGCCCCGATGTTGGCCAGTTCCATTGCGTACCAGCCCGTATGAAGCGCAAGGACCATTATGTTCAGAATAGAGCTATGGCCAGCCAATCTTGACCCGTCACCAGTTTGTTTCGGCCCATATATGGCCTCCTTATGGGCGGGCGGTCACGGCTCGTACTATCGGCTGGATTAAGTACCCAACCCTACGCGGACTGATTACCGTGGCCTAAGCCGATGATCGAGGTCCCTGGCTTGACTCGGTGGAGGGGCTGAATTGGTGTCGCATCAGCATTCGTTACAAGAACCAGATGCTTTTAGCAGCCGCCGCGGAATTCGGGAATGCTCTCTTAAGGGGATTGCATCGGTGACTTGCGACCGCTAAAGCAAGAAAAGCGAGCTTCGATTTGCTGAGATCAGTGCAGAAGTGTTAACTTACTTAGTTACCCGAAATACCGATAGGAGAATCCATGGCGAGGGAGCAGAACCGTATCCGCGAGGTCGCGGAACAGCTGCACGGTCTTGGCTATCCCCTCGTGCAGACGCAAGTACGGGTACCGAGCGCGGTTCGTCTTAGGGTGGATGTTCTCGCTTGGGCGGTTAACGATGAGGGAGCAATCGTCCCGAGCCTGGCCATCGAGATCCAGAACGGCCAGCGACCTGAGGCCGCGCTGCCGCTGCTTGCACAGGTTCGAGCCGCGCTGGGTACAGTCGAGCACTACATCCTGGCCGAGGATCGATGGTTTCTCGCAGGTCGTGGGCTACGTATGATTCAACCGGCAGATGGACCACCCACGCCCCGGCGCCACTCCGAGGGGCAATTGAAATCCCTTGAGCTGGTCACCGAGCTGCTCCAGCAGCGAATTTGGTCGAATACCAAGGCGGGCAGTGACGGCAATCAGAACGGGTCCGCCTTGAGCGCGTTCGTCGATGCCGTGTCGGTTGATTCCGATCGTTCTACGATTGAGACCGTGCACGGTGACGTCGTCGCCGTTGAACCGACTGTGTTGTGGAATGCGAGGCGAGCCGTCCTCGCGGACATTGCGGAGCGTGACCGCACGACGAGCCAGCATGTTAGCCGGCCCGGTATCTCATCCGCGATAAGTTCACTCGTCGGGGCACGGCTTGAGGGAACAGTAGTAGATCCGTTTTGCGGATCGGGATCATTCCTCTGGCTGTTGCAAGAGAGAGCCGTATGTGAAGGCCGTGATATTGAAACGATTGGGCGAGATATTCGCCAAGACGTCATTCATGTTGCGTCCGTGATTGGCCAGACGGCCCCGACTGGAATTACCTTCGAAATTGGTGACGCATTCGCGGATGCCCTACCGGAAGCGGATGTGATCGTAACCGCACCGCCCATGGGTGTCCGACTCACAACGCCACACAAGTTGCAGAACGGCACTTCGACCCGGCAGGCGGATGTTGCAGCCGTGGACGTCAGCCTCCGTGCCCTCAAGCCCGGCGGCCGCGCGGTGTTTCAACTGGCCCCGGGCATGACCTTTCAATCTGTATCAGAGGCCTACCGCGACTACTTGTCGCATGAGTACCGGGTGGCGGCGTTGATCGGATGCCCGCCTGGGTCTGCTTACGGCACCATGATCCAGACTGTTCTGATGGTCGTTGACAAGTCACCTGCCGGCGAGACGTTCGTCGCACAACTCTCCGAGGATTGGGAAACGCAGCTCGCCCCTAATGGGCCAGTGATGATGGCTGCGCTCTCCCATATCGATGGCCCAGGAAACGGTTCTCGATGAGCTCGAGACCGATGACGATCGTAGATCTTCGGCTGGAGCCCGATTGGGTTCCCAGACGGTTGGTGAGCGGCACCTTCCGGTGGCCAGTTTCGACGCAAACGCTTCAACTGGATGAGATCGGGACACGGATCCAGCCACGGCTGTTCGTGGAGCAAGGCTCGCAGGTGATAGTTCCGGAGGGCATCGACCGCGTGCACGGTGGTATTCGTAGGCGTACGACGAAGTACCAGGGCGCAGGACACCTCGTTGGCGGAGAGATTGGGAACCTGCAGCCTGGCGACGTCCTCATACCGGCACGTGCAGACCTTCCCGCCTTGATGCTCCACGCTGACTTGGCAGGATCAACAGTGTCAGGAGGATTCTCAGCGTTTCGGTTCACGACTCAAGCCGACGCATATTGGGTTTGGGCAGTGTTCAGCTCGGTTGCCGGCCGCGATTTCCGCCGAGCGTTCCTGAGCGATTCTTCGTGGGCAAAACGGCCGCGTGTCGGTGATGCTGCGCTTCCGTGGCCCGATGAGGCTACCCGCGCTCGGATGCTGAGCTCTGTGTCCGCGATCGAATCGCAATGCCGTGGCCACGAGGAGAGCGCGGTTGCCACCTGGTGGAACACGACGGACTTGCGTCGGACTGAGTGGAGGATAGCACTGGCAACGCCGGAACCGGAGCGGCTATTCGACGGGGTTCCGCTCGCCGATCTAGCCATCGAGATTAGGCCAGGTAGGGCATTCAACTCAGGTGAAACCCTCACGGCAGCGACCGATGGCGCGCTTCCGGTCGTGACTGGGGCGACGCTTGCCGGCCGTCCGATCACTCGATGGTTGGTCGAAACGTCGGCTTCGGTTGTAGCCGAAGCCGGAGATTTACTCGTCGCTGTCGTCGGAAAGCGCGCGAACGCCCGGATCGTCGAACAGCGCTCAATATTAGACTCCGGAGTCTATAGGGTGCGCCTCGCCGAGGCGCGTCTGAGCACAGCGGTCGCGGCCTTCTTTAATGGCCAAACCGGTTACGGGCTTCGCAGCACTCTCCTATTCGGAACAACTATCCCTCGGGTGAGCGTCAACGATCTCAGGCGCATGCGCATCCCGGAGTCGGTGCTGCGGGGCGAGGCTCCAGACAGGCCCACGGAACCACTCGCTGAAAGGCTGGAGCGCCTGCTGTGGTCCAAATGAACTGCGTCTTCGTGCCGCTAGTGTTCGCGGAGCTGTACAGGCACCTCGCTCAGGAACAGCAACACTCAAACGCCTTGGAGGACCAACTCGCCTCGATTCACCTGCCGCTTGAGTGGCTCGTCGAAGCTAGGGACGCCTACGACGAGAAATGGAACTCTGAACTTGAGTACACGACACCGGACAACCTAGCCCAACAAACCTTGACGGAACAACACTCGCAGTTTGCGTCATGGCTGCTCGCCAGCCTGCATACCAGCGGGCCGTGTGGCGAGCTGTCCTCGAAACTCGAAACCAGCGTCATGACGCGTGCCTTGCACGAGGTCGGCGGGATAAAGATGCCACTTCCGCCCGTCCTCAGCCCGAAGATCATTGGGTGGACGCTTGGCAGCGTGATCGGCCGAAGGGGGAACGACCTCCCGGTTGTGCCGGCATTGGTGCCGTCCGACGAGAATATCCAGATGGCATTCGAGGGCCTCGTAGAGCACGTTCTCGCGATTCAGGGGATGGATGAGCCGTGGCCCGAAATGATGCAGACAGCCATGTACTGGCGCGGGTACGGTCTCGCTGAGGCGCTTCGCCCGGATGCTGGTTCAGGAGGGCCCGCTCTTAAACAGCTTCGGCTTGAGGCGTTCTCAACTATGGCATCCGCCGAGCGAGTCGAAGTTGGAAATCACCTCGACAAATTCAACGGCCGACGCAACGCACTCTCGCACATCGCGGATGATCAAAGCCGAACCCGGTTCATTGATGTGATTGACGAGATCCGTCAATCATCCGGTGTTGATCTCACCATGCGTGCGATGACACAGTTCGTGTTTAGTGATGTGGCGCGCGCCGCAAGGGAGCAGCCGCCTCCAGTCGTTCGTCGGGGAGCATGGGAAGTAATGGAGCATGAAATCCAAGTCTGGATCTGACTCCGTTTCGAGCAGTTCTAGGACCTCCCGAAATGTGGTTGGGCCCAGGAGAGTTTTCGCGCTCCTTACTAAGACAAGAGGATTTTCAAATGTCGTTTCAGACCCCGCAGTACAGCCTCGATGTGTTGCTGACGAAGACTCGAACGGGTGCGCTGCAGTTGCCAGATTTTCAGCGACCCTACCGGTGGAACGACGAGCGCATCCGTTCTTTGATCGTGACGATCCTGCGCGGACATCCAATGGGCGTGCTTATGACCTTAAGGACGGGTGGCACGGAAGTCCGCTTCAAGCCGCGCCCTGTTGAAGGATCGCCAGCTGTAGGCGTTGAGCCTGAGCTCCTCCTGCTGGACGGGCAGCAACGGACGACTTCCATGTTCCAGGCATTGACCGGTAGCGGAGTGGTGGACACGGAGGACGACCGCCATAGGAGGATGCGCCGCAGGTACTTCGTAGATGTGCGCCAAGCCCTTGGTAGTCCCCGGGAGCAGGACGCTGCGGTTCGCTCCCTACCCGAGGATGGGATCGTTCGTAGCGATTTCGGCCGCCAGATCGAGATCGATGTGTCAACACAAGCTGGGCAGATAGCTCACGGATTGATGCCCGTGGCTACGCTCTTCAATCGGGATGCTGCGTTGCCCTGGCTGTTCGAATACATGAGCGCGGCCCCAGAAGAGCACTCTGCACGGATGCAGGTTTTTCAGGACTTCACCACCAAGGTGCTCACTCCGGTATCCAACTATGCAGTACCCGCCATCGAGCTGGGTAACGACACCACACGAGAAGCCGTGGCGACGGTCTTCGAGAAGGTCAACGTGGGCGGCATGCCCCTGGACGTATTCGAACTGCTCACAGCTACTTTTGCCGGGGACAACAGCTACTACGAAGAACGTGGAGAAGATTTCCGTCTTGCAGAAGACTGGAAGAGAACGCAAGACATCATTGCCGCGCATCCCGTTCTGAAGGACTTCAGAACAACCGACTTCTTGATGGGCGTCTCCGTGCTAGTCACGCTGGAAAATCGTGACGCGGCCCTACGGGGACAGGACCCGAAGCCGCCGGCAACCAGCGCTCGGCGGGAGGACATTCTCTCAATGAGCTTGGCAGACTACCTCCGATGGGCAGATCGCTTACGAACAGCGCTGCCCGCAGTGGCTAGGCACTTGCATTCCCTCCACATACATACGGCCAACGACATTCCGTACAAAAGTCAGGTTGTTTCGCTAGCTATCATCCACGTCCTGCTTGGTACGGAAGCCGAGGAATACGGCGTTCGCGCTCGCATCAATCAGTGGTTCTGGTGCGGTGTTCTCGGCGAACAGTACGGGTCGACCATTGAGGGTAAACTCGCTCGCGACGCCGAGCAGGTGCCCAGCTGGGCCAGAGGTGGCGTACCGGGGGAGCGGCTGACACAGCCCGACATCGTAGCGCGGGCACAGTTTGCGGAAACCCGTCTGGGATCATTGCGGACTCGGAACGCCGCGGCCTACAAGGGGATCTATGCACTGCTTATGGCTCAGGACGTTCCATGCCGCGACTGGAAAATGGATCAGATCATCGACCACAGCAGCTACCAAGACTTGAAGATCGACATTCACCACATATTCCCAAAACAATGGTGTATCGAAAATGAAATCCCTGTTCCGTGGCGGGAAAGCATCATAAATAAAACGCCCTTGTCTCGGAGGACGAATATCCAGATAGGCGGTGTCTCCCCGGCTACTTACATGCAGAAACTGGATGCTGGGCTACCTGCAGGGCACCTCGATGCCCTGGTACGTACCCATGCCATAGACCCGGACACGCTCCGTGAGGGTGACTTTGACAGGTTCTTCCTTGCCCGGATGAAATCACTCGTCGCTCTGATTGAAAAAGCAACTGGCAAGGCTGTGAACAGAGACTGGAACGAGGAAGCCGAAGCCGAGGTTTCCCAGTTTGACGACACTGAAGGAGTCGAACTCGAGGAGGTGGACGAGGTAACTGCGTAGGTGCTTCTTGGTCGGAGCCCAGATCGGGCATTCTGGGCGCGGCGCGCTGATAGATGCAATGGCCAGCCGTCGGCTGTGAGTTGAGACGCGTGCCTCTGGAAGGGGTTTGGCGTCTTGCGCTGGTCCCGGTAGGGGCGGCCGGTGAGAGTCGGTGTGGTTTGGGCCCGTGTGGCTGGTTGGAGGTCATATGATATGAGTGGCCGGTTGCGGCCGGATATGTTTGTTTCTCTTCGCTGGGGGTCCTTTCATGGCTACTACGTTTGATGTGTTACTTGATTCCTACCGGGAGCTTGCTGATTCGGAGCGGATGAAGGGCAGCTACTTCGAGCAGCTGGTCAGCCAGTATCTGGAGAACGACGGTGTCCAGGCTCCCCAGTACCAGAATGTCTGGCTGTGGCGGGACTGGCCCGGTCGTGACGGCAAGAAGGACAACGGTATCGACCTGGTTGCCGAGCGGCAGGACGGCGGGTTCACTGCGATCCAGTGCAAGTTCTATGCCGAGGGTCACCGCATCCAGAAGCAGGACATCGACTCGTTTGTTTCGGCGTCGGGGAAGCCCCCATTCACGCATCGCCTGATTGTTGACACCACTGGAGCGGCTTGGTCTGCGAACGCGGAGGAGATGCTGGAAGGCCAGCACCTTCCTATTCAGCGGATCGGGCTGACGGATTTCCGTCATTCCAATATTGACTGGGCCACCTACGAACTGACCGACCCTTCCAAGGCTCCGCGGCTGCATGAGAAGAAGCAGCTGCGCACGCATCAGCATGAAGCGGTCAACGCTGCCATGAAGGGTTTCGAAGCCCATGACCGGGGCAAGCTCATCATGGCGTGCGGTACCGGTAAGACCTTCACTGCGCTGAAGATCGCTGAGCGTTTCGCGGAAAAGGAAGGGCACGTCCGCGTTCTTTTCCTTGTCCCGTCCCTGGCCCTGATGTCCCAGTCGCTGAAGGAGTGGTCTGACGAGACCTCGCTCCCGATGCACGCGTATGCCGTTTGCTCCGATACCAAGGTGGGTCGTCAGAAGAACTCCGACTTCACCGATGTCGCGCTCCACGATCTGCAGATCCCTGCCACCACCGACGGGGCCACGCTGGTGAAGGCCATGGGGTCCCGGGAACTGGACGAGGGGATGACTGTTGTCTTCTCGACGTACCAGTCCATTGACGCGGTGTCCCAGGCGCAGAAGGCCGGACTGTCTGACTTTGACCTGATTATCTGCGATGAGGCTCACCGCACCACCGGTGCCACGCTCTCGGGCACGGAGGAATCCCACTTCGTGAAGGTGCACCGTAACGACGTCGTGGCAGGTGCCAAACGTCTCTATATGACGGCCACGCCTCGCCTGTTCAATGACGATACGAAGAACAAGGCGTTGGAGCGGGACGCCATCCTCTGCTCAATGGATGATGAGAGAATGTATGGTCCGGTGTTCTACCGCATCGGGTTCGGTGAAGCGGTCACGAAGAAACTCCTGACCGACTACAAGGTCCTGGTCCTTGGCGTGGACGAAACCCAGGTGGTCTCCAGCTTCCAGGACCAGCTTGCAGACTCGAACATGGAACTGCAGATCGATGACGTCGCCAAGCTCATCGGCTGCTGGAACGGGTTGGCGAAACGCCGCTCCGGCACCCACGAGGCATCATTTGGCAACGATGTCGCGCCGATGCGGCGTGCGGTTGCCTTCAACCGGGATATCAAGTCCTCCAAACTGGTGGAGTCCGAGTTCGAGGACCTGGTACGCGTCCATCTCACGAACATCGACAACGAAGACCCCACCGATGATTTGAAAGTGGAGGTCAAGCACGTCGACGGCGGGTTCAACGCCATCACCCGGGCAGAGCGTTTGGACTGGCTCAAGGAAGACGTCGACGGCGCGCAGCCGACCTGCCGGATCCTGACCAACGCCCGTTGCCTCACGGAGGGCGTGGACGTCCCGTCCCTGGATGCCGTACTGTTCCTGAACCCGCGCAACTCGATGGTCGACGTGATCCAGGCCGTGGGCCGGGTGATGCGCATCGCCGAAGGAAAGCAGTTCGGATACATCATCCTGCCTATTGCCATTCCCGAGGGGATGTCGACGTCGGAGGCGCTGCGTGACAACAACCGGTACAAGGTTGTCTGGCAGGTTCTGCAGGCGCTGCGTGCCCACGATGAGCGGATGGACGCGGCGATCAACCAGATCGAGCTGAACGATAAGGCGCCGGAATCCATCCTGGTGGACACGGTGGATCTGAGCCCGAAGAAGAAGCCGTCTCTGCTGAATCCTTCCCCGACTCCTGGTCCGGATCAGCCTGACGAGCCCAAGTATGAGCAGCCGACCCTTCAGTTCCCGGCGGAGGAGTGGAAGGACTCGGTCTACGCGAAGATCGTGGATAAGTGCGGTAACCGGATGTATTGGGAGGACTGGTCCAAGGACATCGCAGATATCGCGAATAAGCACATTGCCCTCATCAACAATCTTCTGGCTACGGCTAACCCTGAGCATCGGAAGGCGTTCGATGAGTTCATTCAGGGTTTGCAGGAGAACCTGAATCCTGAGATCGATGAAGCGCAGGCTATTGAGATGCTGGCCCAGCATCTGGTGACCAAGCCGGTGTTCGATGCGATGTTCAAGGACTCGAACTTCACCGAGCACAACCCGGTGTCGGTGGCGATGCAGAATATCCTGAACCAGCTCGATCAAAATTCCGCGTTCGAGAAGGAACGGGCCGGCCTGGAGAAGTTCTACGAGTCGGTGCGGGCGCGGGTGAAGTCGATTGATAACGCTGCCGCGAAGCAGAAGATCATTGTGGAGCTTTACGACAACTTCTTCCGCAACGCGTTCCCGCGGGTCGCTGATCGGCTGGGGATCGTCTTCACCCCGGTACCGGTGGTGGATTACATCCTGCACTCCGCTGATGCTGCGCTGCGCCTGGAGTTCGGCAAGTCCCTGTCGGATGAGGGTGTGTCGATTCTTGAGCCGTTCGTTGGTACGGGCACGTTCGTGACCAGGTTGTTGCAGTCGGGGTTGATTAAGCCGGAGGATCTGCACCGCAAGTACACGCACGAGCTCTTCGCGAACGAGATTGTGCTCCTGAGCTATTACATTGCGGCGATCAACATTGAGACGGTCTTCGCGGAGGAATCGGCTAAGCACGGGCTGGAGCATGGTTATGTTCCGTTTGATGGTATTGCTTTGACGGATACATTCCAGTTGAACGAGTCCGATGGAGCTTTCGAGTCTGGTGGTTTCTTCCCAGAGAACTCGGAGCGGGTGAAGCGACAGAAGAACCAAGACATCCGTGTCATTGTAATGAATCCTCCATACTCTGTCGGGCAGACCAGTGCCAATGACAACAATCAAAACCAGAAGTACCCTGCACTGGACGCCTCCATTAGTGCCACCTACGCCAACCGTTCCACTGCAACTAATAAGAACACCCTCTACGACTCCTATATTCGAGGTATCCGTTGGGCATCTAACAGGATTAAGGATGACGGTGTAATCGCATTTGTCTCCAACGGCGGTTTTATTGATAGTAATACCGCAGACGGCATCCGGAAAACTTTTGCTGCTGAGTTCAGTCGGATATTTGTGTACAACCTTCGTGGTAACCAGCGCACATCTGGAGAAACCTCACGTAGAGAAGGCGGTAAGATATTTGGCAGCGGTTCGCGCACCCAAGTCGCCATCGCAATTCTTATTAAAAACTCCGCCCATGTTGGTAGTGCAGAAATATTTTATCGCGACATCGGTGACTACCTTACGCGCGACCAGAAGCTTGATATTCTAACTGTTGAAAAGTCCCTCGGGGGAACCGAATGGGACAGGATATATCCTAATGAGCACGGAGATTGGGTAAATCGTCGCGACGATCGCTTTGATTCTTACCAACCGATTGGGGACAAGCTAACCAAGGGCAAGGCAAAAACTCCGGCTGTCTTTGAAAATTATTCTTCCGGTTTGAAGACTAATCGAGATGCATGGGTGTACAACTTTAGCTCGTCGAAGCTGAAGGATAATGTATCGCGAATGATTGAAACATACGAAGTTGAACGAGAACGATACCGTACGGCGAATCATATTCTCGATGATTCGGGAGTGATGGCCTTCGTGGATCGAAACCCAACCCGTATCAGCTGGGATCGGTCTCTCCGGACCAGTCTCCGTCGCGGGAAAGAGGTAGCGTTTACGCCTGAGAAAATTCAGAAGAGTCAGTATCGGCCGTTTTGTAGCCAAAACGTCTACTTCGATAGATCACTCAATAATGATCAAAGTCAGCTTCCGAAAATGTTCCCGACACCCGATCATTCCAACTTGGTGATCACTTTGCCTGGGCCTGGTTCGGCAGGGCCGTTCTTTACTTTGATGCAGAATCAGCTTCCCGCCCTAGGTGTGGCTACGTCGCTTCAAATCTTCAGCCTCTATACGTATACACAACAGGAGGCCGGAGATTCCCAAGGCGATCTTTTTGCTGACGACGAAGCGGATGCGGTCATCAACGGATTTTGTCGTAGGACTAATGTCACTGATGCTACGTTGGCTGATTTTAGGGGCGTTTATCAGGACAACAGTATTTCCAAACTAGACATATTTTATTACGTCTACGGTGTACTTAGCAGCCCTAGCTATCGACAGCAATATGAAGCTGACCTCAGGAAGTCGCTTCCTCGCATTCCTCGGGTTCAGGAGTTTTGGAAATTTAGTACTTGTGGTCGTCGTCTGGCGGATCTGCATGTCGGGTACGAGTCTGTTGCGCCATTTCCCCTCGAGGAGATAATTCAAGGCAATGCGGGGGGGGATCCTTATGAATTGTTTAGAGTCAAGAAGATGTCCTTCGGTGCCCGAAAAGATCGCTCGATGATTGTTTACAATAAAAATGTTACACTTGCCGGCGTTCCCGCCGAGGTGTTCGAGTACCGGCTGATGGGTGATAGATCAGCACTTGAATGGATAATGGACCGGTACCGGATAACGACGCATAAGGAGTCTCAGATTGCCAACGATCCCAATGACTATTGCCGCGAGATTCGGGATCCTAGATACATCGTTGACCTCATAAAAAGAATCGTCACCGTTTCGTTAGAAACCAATAAGATCGTGGAGACTCTTCCCGCTCTGGAGGTCATCGGATAACCTGTTCGTGCGTTGCTGGGTCGCCACTTCCAAGGGGTGAAATTCGCCAAGTCCGGATTGGTGGCTGATGCGGGCTCTGGGCTGAATTACGCGGAGTCAATGAGACGGGTTGGGGCAGCATGTCCCGGCTCCGCATTCCGAGCCGGAGTGCCTTGGTGGTGGCTTCCAATCTCATCTCGGTGTCCCGCTTGGCCGTCCTTTAGGGACCACCGAATGTTCAAGCGTGCCGGTCCGAATCTGCCGGCTAATGGGGCGACTATCTGCTGGCCGGACTTCGTGCTCACATAACTTCATGAGGAAACGGTTTGAAACGGCTTTCGCGGCCTGATCTTCCTGGAGGGGAGGGAACGCGGGCGAGGGGCGTTTAGATGCCCGTCGGAGGAGAATCACCGGGGGAAGGTGTCTCGATTCGGCCCCCGCCCCTCCGTCTGGAAGGATGCTGGTAAGCCTGCTGATAAAGGAGCCACCCATGCCTTCCCCCGCCTCCACCCCGAACACCGCCGCCTATGGGGTGCACTCGGAGGTCGGCAAACTGCGCAAGGTCCTGGTCTGCGCGCCGGGCCTGGCCCACGAACGGCTCACCCCCACCAACCGCGAAGACCTGCTGTTCGACGACGTGATGTGGGTGGAAAACGCCCAGCGCGACCACGCGGACTTCGTCACCAAGATGGAAAACCACGGCGTGGACGTGGTGGAACTGCACGACCTGCTCGGCCAGACCATGGACCTGCCCCAGGCACGGACCTGGCTGCTGGACCGGAAAATCGTGGCCAACCGGGTCGGGCTGGGACTGGTGTCCGGCACCAGGGCCTTCCTGGATTCGCTGACCGGAGCGAACCTGGCGCGCTACCTCATCGGCGGGCTCGCGACGTCGGACCTTCCCGCCGACTACCGCACCGGGTACATCGCCCTGGCCCGGGAATCCTCGGGCCGGCCCGAGTACCTGCTGCCGCCGCTGCCCAACACCCTCTACACGCGGGACACCACCTGCTGGGTCGGCGGCGGGCTGACGCTGAACCCGCTGTACTGGCCGGCACGCCACGACGAGACCCTGCTGATGCAGGCCATTTATAAGTTCCATCCCGAGTACGCGTCGTCCACCGTGTGGTGGGGCGACGGGGAACAGGACTGGGGCCAGGCGTACCTGGAAGGCGGGGACGTGATGCCGGTGGGCAACGGCACCGTGCTGATCGGCATGGGGGAGCGCACCTCCCGCCAGGCCATCACCCAGCTGGCGCAGTCGCTGTTCGCCGCCGAGGCCGCCGAGCGGATCGTGGTGGCCGGCATGCCCAAGCTGCGCGCAGCGATGCACCTGGACACCGTGTTCACCTTCGCCGACCGGGACCTGGCCACCATCCACCCGGCCATCGTGGACGGCATCCATGCCTTCACCATCCACCCCTCGGACCGCAGCCCCGGCCTGGAAGTGCGGGACCACCGCGACCGCCGCTTCGTGGACGTGGTGGCCGAGTCCATGGGCTACAAAAAGCTGCGCCTGGTCGAGACCGCCGGCGACTACTCCGCCTCCGAACGGCAGCAGTGGGACAGCGCGAACAACGCCGTCGCGCTGGAGCCGGGCGTGGTGTTCACCTATGACCGCAACACCCAGACCAACGCGGCGCTGCGGAACGCCGGCGTCGAGGTCATCCCGATTGTCGGCGCCGAACTCGGCCGCGGCCGCGGCGGCGGGCACTGCATGACCTGCCCGATCATCCGGGATCCACTCGACTAACGACGACGGCGGCGTGCCGCGGCTGGCATGTGACCGCGGCCCCGGCCACGGTTTCGACGTGGGCTCCAGCGAACGCACCGCCTTTGACGGGTGCACGCCTTTCCACTGCAAGGACCCCTTCGGCAACCGCCTCCGGGCGCTGGCCACCGATTCGGACCCCGGCGTCTCCTTCTGAGAGAATAATGGTAAGGCTGCTGACGAAGGGACCCCTGCAGGGAGCGGGCGGCCCACCCACTGTTGTCTAACCGGTGTGACCTCAGCCGCCACGCCCGATTGGAAAGAACCATGTCTAATCCGCCTGCTCCGGGAGAGAAGGCCCCAGCAGCCAAACTCTCCCTGCTGACCCTCACCACTGTGGTGATCGGGTCCATGGTCGGGGCCGGGGTGTTTTCCCTGCCCCAGCGCTTCGCCGAGGAAACCGGGGTGTGGGGTGCGCTGGTCGCCTGGCTGATTGCGGGTTCCGGCATGCTGATGCTGGCCTTTGTGTTCCAGCGGCTGTCCATGCGCAAACCAGCGCTTGATGCGGGGGTCTTCGCCTACGCCAAGGCCGGCTTCGGAAATTACGTGGGGTTCTTCTCCGCAGCGGGTTACTGGGCCAGTGCCTGCGTGGGAAACGTCACCTACTGGGTGCTCACCATGTCCACGTTGGGAGCCCTGTTTCCGCAGCTGGGCGCAGGGGACACCCTCCTCGCCGTCGTGCTGTCCTCGGCCGGGCTGTGGGGATTCTTCTTCCTCATCAGGCGCGGCATCAAAGAAGCCACGGCCATCAACCGGATAGTCACGATCGCCAAGGTTGTTCCCATCCTGGTCTTCGTGCTGTTTGCTGTCTTCCTGTTCGACCCCGCCGTCTTCGCGGGAAACCTTACCGGTGCGGACTATACGGGGCCGCTGTTCGAGCAGGTCAGCAACACGATGCTGGTGACGGTCTTCGTTTTCCTCGGTGTCGAAGGTGCCAGCGTGTATTCGCGCCATGCCCGACGGCGGGAGGACGTTGGCCGGGCCACGGTCCTCGGATTTTTGAGCGTCTTTGCCATCTTTGCCTCGGTCACGATCGTTTCCTACGGCGTTCTGCCGATGGAACAGCTCGCCGAGCTGCGCCAACCATCCATGGCGGGTGTCCTGGAAGCGGGAGTGGGGACCTGGGGGGTGGTGTTCGTCAGCGCAGGCCTGATCATTTCGGTGATGGGGGCCTACCTGGCTTGGAGCCTGATGGCAGCGGAGGTCCTGTTCGTGGCGGCCACGGAGAAGGACATGCCGCGGTTCCTGTCCCGGGTCAGCGATGACGATGTCCCGGTCAACGCCCTGCTGCTGAGTACCCTGCTCAGCCAGCTGGTAATGGTCATCACCTACTTCTCCGGGGACGCCTTCGACTTCGCACTGGACATGACCGCGGTCCTGACGTTGTTTTCCCTCCTTTTCGCGGCCCTCTACGCCCTGAAGCTCGGTTGGAGCGGGGAAACGTATGAAGGAGCCCCGAGCCGCACCCGGCGGGGCGACCTGGCCATTGCCGTCATTGCCTCCATTTATTCAGTGTTCCTGGTCTATGCCGCCGGGCTGCCCCTGGTGCTGCTTTCGATGATCTTCTACGCCCCCGCCACCGTCCTGTTCGTGATTGCCCGCCGTGAACAAGGGCAGCGCGTTTTCCGGGGAGGGGAGCTGGTTCTTTTCCTCATTACTTTGGCCGGAGCCGTCGCAGGCGTGCTCGCCCTGGTCCGGGGCTGGATAGCGCTCTGATCTAGCGGACTCGCGGGCTGGCCACACCATGAGGGCGGCCCAGCGCTCCCGCGCCAGCGTCGACGTCGTCGAAGTCCCTGTCTGCTTGCCAGGCCACGGAGCACCCCGAGGTCCAGACCTGGCTGCTGGACCGCAAGATCATCGCCAACCGCGTGGGGCCGTCGGTGCCGAGCTGGGCAGTTGCCGCGGCGGCGGGCACTGCATGACCTGCCCGATCGTCCGGGACGGGCTCGACTAACGACGACGACGGCCAGGGACGCCGCGACGACGGATCCCGCCGGGGCAGCGGGGGCGGGAGGACCAAACCGCCTACGACCCGTACATGGATACCGTGCGGTCCTGAAGCAACTGGATGATGCGGCCGCGGCCGATTTGCTGGAAATGGACGGACTCGCGGTGGGCGTCAAAATCAGCCGCCGTGCGGTAGGACTCCAGAATCACAACTTTGCGCGGGTCCTCGACGCCGCGGAAGTACTCGTAGCGGAGGTTGCCTGCCTCGGTCCGGCTGGCTTCAGCCAGCAGCCTCAGTTCGGCAAGCACCTCGTCCTCGGAGCCCGGTGTGACGGTGTAGACGGCCACGACGTCGAAGGTCTTCTCTGGCACGGTTGTCTCCTTAATAGGGGGCGATGTTGGTTCTTCGCTTAGATAAGCAGGAACCCCTCGGGCCGTGCCCGGAGACGCGGCCCGAGGGGTAGCGGCGTTGGACCTATTCGGTGCCGGTATGAACAGAGACAGTGGGCTCCAGGCGTTCCGCGCCAACCACTTCTGCCCACGCCTCAACGCCGTACTGGAACGAGACGATGCCAGCCTCGGGCAGCGAGATTTCGATAGCCTCCAGGATTTCCTGCGGAGTGAGGCCCAGTCCCAGACCTACCTGGATGTGGCTCTTCAGCTGCGGCTTGGGGGCACGCATCACGGTCAGGCTGAGGATGAACAGAAGTTCCTTGGTCTTGCGGTCCAGCAGCCGTTCGCTGAGGTACGCGGCCTGAACCAGGTCATTGGCGGCCTGAAGGGCAGGGAAATCGGCCGCGGCCATCACCTTGTGGTAGTCGAGGACGTACCCCCGGCTGGTGGCCATCTGGTCAATGTATTCCTGTGCTTCGCTCATTCTTGGGTCCTTTCGTCGTCCCTGGTGTTACTGATTTGGATGGAGGTATGGGTTTCGTAGTACCGGGCCAGTTCGGTGTGATCCGGATGCTCTCCGAGCAAGGGACGGTTCTCTTCGGCAACGGCCAGCGCCCGGTCGGTGACGGGTGTGGTGATCCCCCCGGTCAGGCCCTGGGCGATCCGCAGATCCTTGAGCATGAGGTCGTAGGCGAACCCCGAATCGAAGGTCCCGGTCAGGATATGGTTCGGGTACTTCACCTCGCTGGCCTGGCTGCGTCCGGTGGAAGCGTTCAGGACCGTCACCATGGTCTCGGGGGTGATGCCGAATTTCGCCGCGGCAGTAATGACTTCGGCGGCGGCGGCAATGTTGGTTGCGGACAGCAGATTGTTCAGGGCCTTGGCGGCGTCACCGCTGCCGGCGGGGCCGACATGGTGCACAGCGGTCCCCATGGACTGGAGCAGCGGCCTCGCCCGGTCAAATGCCTGTTCTGTACCGCCCGCCATGATGGACAGCTCACCGGTTACAGCCTTGCGCTGGCCGCCGGAGACGGGAGCGTCGAGATAATCGATACCGCGTTGTTTCGCGGCCGCGGCAAGCGCCTTGGAGCTTTCCGGTTCCGAAGAACTCATGTCAATGACCAGTGCCCCCGGGGCCAGCGCCGCCAGGAGGCCGTCCCCGCCCTGCAAGATCGATTCCACGATGGCGGAATTCGGCAGCATCAGCACGAGAGTGTCCACGGATTTAGGGACGGACGCCAGCGAGGAAAGCCCTGCAATCGATAAGTCCCGGGCGAGCTTTTCCGTCACATCTGGGCGCGCATCAAAAATCGTGAGCGAATCTCCGGTATGACGGTGCAGGTTACGCACCATGGGCTCACCCATGGTGCCGAGTCCGATAAACAGGACTGTCATGTAGTTCCTCCTAAGAACCAAGTGTGGATAGTCGCAGTAATGCTTCCTGCAGGTACCGGGCAAAGCTGTGCGGTGCTTCCGCATGGGGAAAATGGCCAAGGTCGTCCATCAGGATGAACTCGGCGTTCGGGATCCTGTCCGCCAGGTCCTTTACCTTCTCCGGGGGGACCGTGGTGTCGTAGGCGCCGCCGAGGAGAATGACCGGCGGCGTTGAGCCGTCCAGGCTGCCGAGCTCAGTGCTCAGATCCCAGGTCACATAGCTTTTGATATCCGTGGGATAAGTGCCGTATCCGCCGTTGGTGTAACCCCACCAGACGCGGTCGCGCCAGGATTTCGGGGACGACGGCGACATGGCGCCGAATATCCATTCGGCCGCAGCAATGTTTTGGTTCACGTCCACGGCATCAAACCAGGGCGCTGTCCGGTTGCCGACCTGCACACAGGTTTGGGCCGCAATCGCACCCCGGAATACCTCGGGGTAGCGGATTACTGCCCGGACTGCGGCGGCGCCGGCCATGGATGCACCCAAAATGACAGGGCGGTCCAGATTCAGCGCTTTGGCCACACGGACCACGGTTTCCAGATAATCGTTCTCACTGAGGGTGTAGTCGGTTCCTGTCCTGCCCCAGGCCGGCTGGGATTTCCCGTGCCACGGAAGGTCCAGGCAGATCAGTTCGATCCCCTCCGGCAGGCACCCGGCCAGTCCGTGGAACTGCGTGGTGTCGCTGCCGGCGGTGGGCACGCACAGCACAGGGATGCCGCCGCCGGCCCGCTCCACGAAGACATCACATGTGCCATAGGTGCTGTGTTCAATGCGGTGGTAACTGCCCTGCAGGGGCGGTGGCGGGGGAACCGGTTCATCTGCTGACGATGTACGGCGAAGGACCTCGTGGGTGCGGCGGACTATCTGCAGGTGCTGTTCCAGAACCTTCCGGGATCCGGTCAGGTCCAGATCACCGCGCAGCAGGCAGGACAGCACGGACTGCCACTGCGGTTCCGGAGCCGGATCCAGCAGCCGCTGCCAGGTTCCATCCGTGCCGTGCAGGGAGAAATCGACCTGGCCGGGCTCGGCGTCCAGGAGCTTTCCATCGGCGAGGTGAATGGTGAGGACGTCGCCGTCGGAGACCAGTTCAAAAGCCACCTCGGCGCCGCGGGAAAGTGCCCCGAACTCGGCGTCGTCCCGCAGGGCCTGGATGCCGTTATTCCACATGATGAGCAGCTTTCACTGTGCTGGCGAATGTCCCCAGGGTGCCTTCCAGCCGATCGTGCCGGTCCAACTCGCTGATGTCATGGCCGCTGATGACGCCGGCGTAGGCACCGTCCCGGATGCGTTCCAGCACCCCGTAGGAGGTGGGCCAGTCCGCCATGGATTTGAAGAGCATGTCCTTCTCAATCTCCTCGTGGAAATGCCCGGCATCACTGGCCAGCAGCACGGTTCCCGCCGGGGTATCCACCTCGACGATGCTCTGGCCCGGGGTATGACCGCCGACCGGAATCATGCGGACCCCCTCCGCGACCTGGACAACCCCGTCAACAAGCTCCAGCGTTCCCGCGGCAAGAAGCCTGACCAGTTCGGCGATTTCCCCGGGTTCGACGAAATTGGTGAACAGGGGTTTTCGGGCCAGTGGGCCGGTCCAGAACTCGTACTCACTCCTGGCCATGTAGGCACGCCGGGGAGAAATCCGGTCCACGTTGCCGATGTGGTCATAGTGCGCGTGCGTGAGGATCAGGGCGTCGGGACTGGTTGTGACACCCAAGTGCTGGAGTGCCGTCAGTGGATCCACCAGTACTTCGCGGTTCCGCGCCCGCGCCGGGGCGGCGGCGTAACCGGTATCCACGAGGATGGTGGTTTGTGCATTGCGGATCACCCAGAGGTAGTACCCCATTGCATGCTCGGCGTCGGGTTCGCTGTACCAGTCGTAGTTCAGATACGCGTCGCTCCTGGTGGTGGTCCGTTGTCCATGCCGGACAATCAGGATTTCCCAGTCCTGCCCTGTCATAAACGTGCCCCCTCGGGCTCTGGATATTCGGTTCCGGAAAGGCTGTCGTGGGTTTCGCTCCTCAGGTGCGCCAGAGCTATGTCCCGGGCAATGTGGACGTGGGTCCGCGCGCATTCCAGCGCCCGGTACTCATCGCCGGCGACCACTGCGTCCACCATGGCCTGGATCTCTTGAAGCATCCGCTCGCCCCTGCCGGGGGAAGAGAGCGTCAGACGCCGCAACTGGCTGATGCGTGTCTGCACGTTCTGCAGCATTTCCCCGATCGTGTGGTTGCGCGAGATGGACACCAGCAGTGCGTAAAAGCGGTCCTTGATGGCCGTGATGTCCTCGACGTCGGCTTGGAGCGATGCCCGCAGTTCGAGCATCAGGATCGTCATGTCCTCAATGTCCGTGCTGTCGCGGCGCCGGGCCGCCAGCCGCATGATGGCGCATTCCAAGGCTTCCCGCACTTCGTAGAGTTCAGCGGCCACCTCCACGGTGAGACGTTCCACGATCGGACCCACGTTCGGTTCGATACGTACCAGCCGCTCCGATTCCATCTGCCGCAGGGCCTCCCGGATCACGGTCCGGCTGACGCCGAACTTTTCGACGAGGTCCTTTTCCTTCAGACGCATTCCCGGGCGGAAGGATCCATTGATAATTTCCCGCCGGATGGCCTCGACGATTTGCTCTCGCAGAGGGGCTGCAGTCTTTTGGATGGTCATAGCGTTTTCCTTACCCGGTCTTTTCTTCGAAGTGCATCTGCGCGGAACAGACATACTCAGTTTGGTGCCTTAGCAGTATGCACACCCCCTTGACCCGCGAGGGCCACCGGATTATCCAGCCAGGTGACGGGCTGCTTCGGCTGGCGGTCCACCTGCAGCTGGAAAATGTCCGGGCGTCCGTAATGCCCCACTACGTCCATATCGAGGTGGGCCCGTGTCTGGTCGGCCAGGTCGATCCGGGCGTAGAGGATGCCCTCTTCGTCAAAGAGCGGACCTGCGAGCAGCTCACCGAGCGGTGAAATAATCGCGCTGCCGCCGCGGAGGGCCAGTTGCTGGTCCTCGGGCAGTTCGGGCTCCAGCTCTGCGGGGATGTCCTCCTTTCGCAGGATCTGGCAGGCGCTGAGCACATGCACCCGTCCTTCGAGCGCAATGTGCGTCATGGTGGGCAGCCAGGTGGGGCGGTCGTCCACGGTGGGCGCGCAGTACAGTTCGATTTGCTGGGCATACATGGCGTACCTCAGCAACGGCATGTAATTCTCCCAGCAGATGACCGCACCGACCCGGCCGACAGGAGTGTCTACGACGTCGATCGTGGATCCGTCGCCGAATCCCCAAATCAAACGTTCAGAACCCGTGGGCATAAGCTTCCTGTGGATATTCAGGATCTGGCCGGTGGGTCCAATCGTTACCGCAGTGCAGTACAGGGTGTACCCGAGGCGTTCGATAACACCAATGACGACGGTTAGCTCCCCATCACGGGCAGCTTCCCCGAGCTCCCGCAGCTCTGGACCGTCCAATTCCACCGCTGAGTCGAAGTACCTGCGGAAGAGTTCACGGCCCTGCGGGGTCCGCCGGCCCACGTAGGAGTCCAGGCCCGCGCCTTTGGGATAACCTCCGATAAAGGCTTCCGGGAAGACCGCCAGCTCGGCACCGTGACGGGCACATTCCTGCATGAGGGAAACCGCCCGGCGGATGGCCTCCGGCGTATCAAACAGTGCTGATGCCGCCTGCACTACGGCAACTTTTGTCAGATCAGTCATTGAGATTCCTGTACCTGGTTTCGGGCATCAGCGGGATGAGGATGGCGCCGCAGACAACGGCAACTGCAATGAGATAGAAGGAGGGTGCTGCAGGACCGTAGCTGGATACAAGCCAAGTAGCGATGAATGGCCCGGGACCCGCCAGGAGAGCGTAGGCCACGTTGTATCCCAATGATGATCCGGTAGACCGGATCGAAGCGGGAAACAATTCGACCATCGCAACTACGCCCATCACCGCGATCATCGCCTGCAGCACCGCCCAGATGATGAGCGCGATGAGGACCAGCCAGAATTCCCCGGTGGAGATCATCAGGAACAACGGGTACCCCAGGACAGCGAAGCCCACCGTGGGCACAATGACCATCGGGCGCCGACCAATCCGGTCGGAGACCATGCCGGCAATGGGGTTGAGGGCGGCGTAGATAACCAGGCCGATGATGGAGACAGTCAGGGCCGGCACGGTTTCCATGCCTGCAACCTGCTGCAGATAGTTGTTCATGTAAGTCACCAGGTAATACAGGGAAACCCCGAAAATACCTGCGATGGCGAAAGCCATCAGGAACCCGCGCCAGAAGGCACCCCGCGGTGCACGGATTACCTCTCCTGCGTTACGGCGGGATTCGAGTTGCTGGAAGACCAGTGTTTCTTCCAAATTCCGCCGTATGTAGAGCGCGACTGCACCCAGCAGCAGGCTGATGACGAACGGAATACGCCAACCCCATGAAGCGACGTCTTCTGCGCTCAGCACCGAGTTGATGAGCAGTGCGACGCCGGTGCCGGCTATGAATGCCAACGCCGCAGAAGCGGAAACAACGCTGGCACGGGTGGCCCGCTGGGAGTTGGGTGCGCTCTCCACTAGGAACATCGCCGAACTTGTCCACTCTCCGCCCACAGACAGTCCCTGAACAAAACGCAGCACGGTGACAATGATCGGAGCGGCAATTCCGATGGTGTCAAAGCCGGGGGCGAGGCCAATCAGGGCGGTACACACGCCCATGACAAGCACCGAAATCATCAAGACGAGACGGCGGCCGAAGCGGTCGCCCAAGGGACCTAGAACGGCAGCGCCCAGCGGGCGGGCAAAGAACCCGACGGCGAAAACGGCGAACGCCGCGAGAGTAGCTGACGTTTCGTTATTCGAGGGGAAGAACGTCGCGCTGATATAGGCCACGAAGTATCCGTAGATCGCGAAATCAAACCATTCCATGAAGTTGCCTATGCCTACGGCTATTTCACGCTTGCCGAAGGGATAGCGGGCCTCTTGGGCCACCGAGCTGGGGGACTCCGTCGCCGGTGACGAAGCTGTCGGTAGTTCGGACATGGCTGCCTTCCATCGTTCTCATATGACGGTATTACGGTATGACGAGAGACACTATGTGCCCGGATTTGATTGTGTCAAGGGTCACATTTGGGCATTTTGAAAATAGGGACTCCGATATGGCCATATGGCCAGGAGCGAAACCGCTCAGCCCTGCCCCAGTAGAATCGACGGATGCCCGAAACCCGCCAGCCCACCGCACCGCCCGCATCACGCGCCACCACCGTCTCCACCCGCCTGGCACGCATCGTCACCGAAGTCTCCGCACCGGCCGTCCTCGTGGGAATTCTTCTTCTGCTGCAGCCGCTGCTCAGCCCGGGCGTGACTTGGCTGCAGGGCATCACGGCGGCGCTGTTCACGGTGGGGCTGCCCTTCGCCGGAATCCTGGTGCTGAAGCGGCGCGGCAGGGTCACCGACCATCATGTGGGCGTACGGACGCAACGCGCACCGATCCTGGCGGCCTCCGCCGTGTCGCTGGGCATCGGCGCACTGCTCCTAGTCCTGCTGGATGCCCCGGCCGCGATGTTCGGCGAAATCGGCGGCGTGTTCATCGGCATGATGCTGTGCCTGGCAGCGAACCTGGTGTGGAAGCTGTCGGTGCATTCCGCCGTCGCCGCCTACGTCGGGCTGGCCCTGCTGGCACCGATCCCGGCGGTCGGCGCAGCGCTGGCCCTGCTGCTGGCCTCGGCCACGGGCTGGTCCCGGGTGAAGCTCGGCGACCACACGCCCACCCAGGTCCTGGCCGGACACATCGCCGGATGCCTGACCTTCGCCGCAGCCATGCTGCTGCCCTAGGGCCCCGCGCTGAGGCCAATCAACAGATTGCGATAAAGTCGGGGGCAGTCTCTTTACATATTTGCCTGGCAAAGATGTGAAACAACGATGGGGGATTCATGACAACGCGATTCGGGAAGTCCGCCGGTGAACGGGCCACCTCAAAAGCAGTGGTCGCCGCCCTGCAGCTCGGCGAGCACGTCACCTTCGATGAACTGCTGGCCGCCGTAACCAAGACACACGGAAAACCCATTGAACTGCGCGACATCGACTCCGCCGTCATTCCTTCCGTCACCGGTCTCTGGATCGAGAAGGACACGAAGTCGATCATCCTGCTGCCCTCCGGCGACAACCGGCTGCACCGCACCCACGCCGCCTGCCACGAATTCGGGCACATCCTCCTGCGCCACCAAGGATGCGGCGGAGTGGAAACAACCATGCCGTCCGTGTTCCAGCACATCGGCAGCCGCCAGGGAATCCGGCGGATGCTGGCGCGGTCCCTGACCTGGAACGCAACCGAACGGGCCGCCGAGCAGGTGGCCTACCTGCTCTCGCTGGCCCTGCTGCCTCGGGAACGCGACAGCGCCAGCACCTTTGAACGGACCTTCCAGTGATCACCCTGCAGATGTTGCCGGCTGCCGCCCTCTGGACGCTGGTGATCATCCGGCTGGTGGGCCTGCGCTTCGGCTGGAAGCTGGGCATCCTGCCTGGCATGGCCGCGGTGGCCACCGGCGCCACCCTGAACATTGACCAGGTCTACCTCTTCGTAGATTCCCTGCTGGGGGAGCGGAACCTGCTCAACCTGATCGTCCACCTGCTCATGGGTGCCGGCATGACGGAACTGAGCCGCCTGCTGCTCAAGGCCACCGGCAGAACGGACGACGACGGCGGGCGGCACGTGAAGGTACTGATCGGCATGGGTGTTGTCCTGGCCGTCATCCAGACGACCCTGCTGCTGGTGTCCGATACCCCAGGCTCCGCCACCAACTTCACCGACACCTTCGCCTCGATCCCCACGATTGCCCCGTACCAGGCGAGCTTCTTTGCCTGGATCGGCCTGGTGCTCGGCTACACCGGTGTCGAATGCCTGCGCCGGGACAGGAGCGGAGAATCCCGGGAATTCGGCATCGGCGTGGGCATCCTCAGCGCCGGGTGCGGAGCCGGCGTCGGCGCCGTGTCCCTGAAAATGCTGCTCATCGGCCTGGAATTTGCCGGCGTGCAGGCATCCTTCGGCCTCTACATCGGCTACCGCATCCTCATGGCGCTGACCATGTTGGGCTTCGCGGTCGGGTTCGCGGTACCGTCCTACGCCCGCCTCAAAACCGCCGCTGCCGCCCGCCGTCGTCGTGCCAAAGACCTGGACGCCCTGCGGCCGATCGTGCGCCGCCTGATGAAGACCTGCGAAGGCACGCGGGCTCTGGAAGCGGCCAACGTGTCCCTCGACGCCCGCACCTCCAAGACCCAGCTCTACCGCTGGTTCATCCTCATCGGCGACATCCGGGTCCTGGAACCCGGGCTGCTGTCGCCGGAGGAGACCCGCATCATTGACGAGATAGGCAGAAGAATTGAAGACAACGGAACACCGGCCCGCCGCGCAGCTGTCCTCGGCGGTTAGCTGGTACTCCAAAATCCTGCCGCCGGCCCTGGTGCTGGCCGTCCTCATCATTGCTGCGGGGATCCAGGCGGGGCTGGGACCGGTTGGCGTGCTCCTGCTCCTGGCCGGCGTCGTCGTGGTGCCCGGGACGATCTACAAGGGCACCAAGGGACTGTTCCGACGCCGCGGGATACCGGACCGCTGGCGGGCCGCCCTGGTGGCTGCCCTGATGCTGGCCGGCGCCGTCGTCTGCTACCTCCTGCCCGTGGCCTCGCCGGTGCCCGAAACGGTGACCGGGCTGCTGCTCGGCAACCTGGGCCTCGTCTTCTTCCGGCGCTGGCTCAACGTTTCGGCGCACGTGTCCGTGCTGACCTTCGGCGTGCTTTGGATTATGGCGACATACGGGGCGGGCTGGGCGTGGCTGTTGATACTATCGCCGTTGATGATCTTCAGCCGGGTGTCCCTCGGCGAACATACGTTGCGGGAGGCGCTGTCCGGCGCGGCCCTGGGAGCGGCCACCTTCTGCTGTTTCCTCGCAGTGATGACTTGGAGCTGAACTACGTGAATGATTTTGATCTTCCCCCGGAGCGCGCTGCGGGCATCCGACGAGCCGAAACGCTTGCCCGGAAGATCAATCTCCTGCTGGACGTCATCATGTCCGACTCCGGAAAGCCCTTTGACTACCCGACAATTAGGGACGCCGCGCAGAAAGCGGGCTACTACCTCTCGCGCACCCGGTGGTCGCTGCTGAAGTCCGGCAAGGAGCAGGTGGTTCCAGAGGAAGCGCTGCGCGCCATTGCCGCCGTCTTCGACGTCGATCCCGACTACCTGCTGCAGGAGGACGGAAACCTGCCCGAGCGGGTCGAGGCCGAACTGGAACTGCTCCGCAGCCTGCGCCGCGCCGAGGTGCGGAACTTCGCGGCTCGGGCCCTGGGCCCGGTGGATCCGGAGGCCTTGAAGGCCATCGCGAAAATCCTGGACGAGGATCACTAGCCTTCCGCCCCTTTGCCCCGCGGCGTTCTTCGAAGCATCACGTCGCCGAGAAATACTTTGACCCGGACACCTAGCGGTGGTAGCGTCTCACCCATGTCTCACACATGTGTGAGACGGACTGAAAAGTTCATGAACGGCGGACGGAGCGATCCTGGGCCGATGGGGAATCTTCGTGCATTTGTGGCTGGGGGGTCACTGCCGAAGTCTCCACCTCGAAGGCTCACCGGCCTCCGTTCCCGTTTTCCGGCGCGTCTCGGCGCGCTGTATCTGTAGCATCCGCTGCCTGTGGGGGGTCGGTGGATGGCTGCAACCGAAGCCAGCGGATATCCTCCGCTGGCTTCGCTGTTTTCGGGAGGTGTTGAGGCTGCGCGTAAAGATCGGTCAACTCCTGCTCCATGACGGCCCCGCCGTCCTAGACTGGCGCCAAGCCGAGCCAGAAAGCAGCCATGAAACGCCGAATTCCCCAGTACTCCGAACTCCGCGATCTCGTCCAGTTTCGATCCTTCGACCTGGACCGCCGCCGTGCCCGCCTGGCCAGGGCAACCAACATCTGGGAACTGCGGGACATCGCCAAACGCCGGATCCCGGCCGCAGCCTTCGACTACGTGGATGGCGGCTCGTTCGGGGAGCACGCCCTGCAGCGCAACCGCGAGGCCTTCAATGACATCGAATTTGTGCCGCATGTGCTGCGCGATGTGACCGACGTGGATCTGAGCACCAAGATCGCCGGCACGGAGTCGGCCATGCCGGTCGGCATCGGTCCCACCGGGCTGACGCGGCTGATGCACACCGAAGGGGAGGTGGGCGGCGCGCAGGCCGCGGCCGCCTTCGGGGTGCCTTTCTCGCTCTCCACCATGGGTACGGCCTCCATCGAGGAACTGGCTACCACGGTGCCCGACGCCGCCAAATGGTTCCAGCTCTACCTCTGGAAGGACCGCGAACGTTCCCGCGAACTTGTGCAGCGGGCCGCCGCGGCGGGCTACGGCGCGCTGATCGTCACAGTGGACACCCCGGTGGCGGGCGCCAGGCTGCGCGACACCCGCAACGGCATGACGATGCCGCCCACCCTGACCGCCAAAACCATTCTGGACGCCTCTTACCGGCCCGAGTGGTGGTTCAACTTCCTCACCACCAAACCGCTGGGCTTCGCCAACTTCGAGGGTGAACGGGTCTCCCTGGCCGAAACCGTGAACACCATGTTCGAAGCCTCGCTGAACTTCGGCGACTTGGACTGGCTGCGTGAAACGTGGCCGGGCAAGCTCATCGTCAAGGGCATCCAAACGCCCGGCGACGCCGTCGAGGTCCTTGCCCGCGGCGCGGACGCCTTGGTGGTTTCCAACCACGGCGGACGGCAGCTGGACCGCGCCCCGGTGCCGCTGCGGATCCTGCCGTCCATCCGGGCTGCCGTCGGACCCGAGGCGGAGATCATCCTGGACTCAGGCATCATGTCCGGCGGCGACATTGTGGCGGCGCTTGCTGCCGGCGCGGACTTCACGCTCATCGGCCGGGCCTACCTGTACGGGTTGATGGCCGGCGGCCGACAGGGCGCCGAACGCACCCTGGACCTGCTGCGCACGGAAATGACCCTGGTGATGCAGCTGCTCGGCGTCACGAGCGTGGCCGAGCTGCGTCCGGAGCATATCCGCAGGGTGTGACCTTGCGGGCTCCGGGGTTCTGAAAGCAACCCCGGGTGACCGCCCCGGCTTTCGATCAGGACGCGGCCCCGGAACGGGCAGTCCGGAGTCCGTCGTCCGTCGATATGTCGTGGGTTCGGATGCGGGCAATGACCCCGGCAGCGCTGACGCCGCACGCCGCCGCGGAAACGGCAAAGGCCAGCCCGAAGCCGGACGCTTCGATGAGGGCACCGGTCAGGGCCGCCCCGGCGGCCTGCCCCAGGATGAGGCTGATGAAGAGGGCCGAGGTGCCGGCGGCGCTGCTGCTCGCCGTCGCGGTGGCCCAGATGATGAGGACCGACGTCGCGGCGGTGTAGGCCAGACCGAACAGTGCGGCCGCGGCGAAGGAGATCCCGGTACTCCCCGGTGCGACGGCCATCCCCGCGGTGGCCGCCGCGGTGGCCAGCACCGTGACCGGCCAGGTGAGGCGGATCGAGTGCCGGGCCAGCCACGGGGCGGTCATGACCGCGGCGGCGCCGCCGACACCAAGGGCAATCCAGGCCCCGGCAGACAAAGTGACGGGCATGCCGCCCTGGTCCTCGAGCAGGGTGCGTCCGTACACCCAGACCGCGGCGCAGCCGATGCCGTAGGTGAAGGCGGCGGCGAGCGGCCATTTCAACGCGCCCAGGCCCAATCCCCGCTGCCGGCTTCCGCCGCGCTGCCGGCGCCCGGCGTCGTCGTTCCTGCCCGCGTCTTCCGTCCCGCCCGCGCCCGCTCTGCTGCCTTGGAGACTCCCACGGCCCCGCGAGACGTCACCCAGCAGTACCCCGACCATGCCCGCCACCGCGATGACCGCGATCAGCCCCCACGCCAGCCGCCACGAGGATCCCAGAAGCAGTGCAAGCAGCCCGGCTGCAACTACCCCGAAGCCGGTGCCGGAGTTCACCACCGACTGCCGCTTCGCCACGGAGAACGGCTTCGTGTTCCGCTGCACCAGTTCCACCAGGGCGGGGGAAGCGAACCCTGCACCCATCCCGGCCAGCAGCACGGCCGCGGCAAAAAAGCCCGTGGACGGAGCCGCGGCGATACCCGCTGAGCCGAGTGCCGCCGTCGTCCCCGCCAAAATGGTCATCAGCCGCGGATGCCGCGGCGCGTAGACGAACCCCAGCGCGGCCGACACGCAGTAGATCACCGAGGCGCCGGAGGAGAGCAGTCCGCCGACGGCCGGGGTCAGGTCGAAGGACGTGGAAAAGGCGGGCAGGAACAGGCCGTAGCCCAGCCGCGCCAGGCCGTAGGTCGCGGCGATAAGGGTTACCGCGGCGACCGCGAAGAGCGGGCCGGCGGTCGGAAGAGAAGGCTGTAACGGTCGTTTCATTGAAACGTACGTTATATGCTGGCGGCATGGTTGGACAACCCAGTGCACGGAACCGTCTGCTCGATGCCGCCGAGGAGCTCGCCTTCACGCAGGGTGTCGCGGCGACACCCGTGGACCGGATCCTGCAGCGCGCCAACGTTGCTCCGGCGACGCTGTACGCGCACTTCGGCAACAAGGAGGGCCTGATTGCGGAGGCGCTGCGGCGCCGGCTGGAGAACTGGGATGCGGCGTGGCAGCTCGAAATCGCTGCCGCCGCCACGGACCGGGACCGGCTCCTGGCGGTCTTTCCCGCCCTGACCAGCTACCGGTCCGGCGCATCCGCTGCGCGCTGGTGTGCCGCGCTCGGCGTCGCTGCAGAAACCGTCGACCCGGGCCGGCAGCTCGCCGAAACCCTGTCGCAGGATACGCAGCTGCTCACCGACCGCTTCCGCGAACTTGCGGTGCCCGTTGTCGGCGCTGACGACGCCGACGCGCTGGCGGCCCACCTGCTGCTGATCTTCACCGGCGTGCTGGGCATGCTGCTCCGCGGTGCCTCGCCGGAAGATGCGGCGGCCACGGGCCGTGCCACCGCGGGTTTCGTCATCGACGGGTTCGGGCCCTCCCGCTCGGCCGCGTAGTCCCGCCCGGTCGCCTAATCCCGGACGACGACGGCGGCGTCCGTTTGCGAACCGGGGCCCCGCCGGGGCTGAGGTACCGGACGTCACGGCGGCCGTCGGTGAGGATGCGCAGGTCCTCATCCAGGTTCCTCCGCAGCTCCATCAACGCGAACTGGTAGCTCTCCGGATCTGCGGCAACATCGCGCAGGTAGCGGTTGCTGGCGGCTGACATTCGCATCATTACCTCGGTAGCACCGGATCCGGGCGTGAGGTGCGCGAGTGTCTCCATGACGTTTTCCCGCAGGTCCTGCACGGCGGACCGGTGCCGGGCTTCCATCGGTCCGCCCTGCGCCGGCTGGGGATCGATCGGCGCGAGCGTCCGCTTTAGGTGCAGGTAGGTGACCAGCTCGTTGAGCGCCCGGGACTCGTGCCGGCGATCCATGCTCCGCTTGGCCAGCCAGCCTGCACCGAAGCCGACCAGCACTCCGAGGACGGGCCAGAGAACGTTCCACTCCATTGCAACCTCCTGGGGACGTGCAGAGAGGCTACGGTGCTGTCCGGGCATCGGCTAGAGGATCGACGTCGGACCGGACTGCTTGGTGCCAGTTCCAAATGGCAACTGATCCTCCACAAGTCCTGTAGTCTTCGGGTCGATGCATTTGCATCCACATTCGACTGTTTTGTCCATGGGGGACCTATGTCTGTTTTGCCCGCCCGCCGCACCGCGTCAACGATGACCCGCAGCACCGCATCTTCCGCCCGCTCCCGGGTGCTCACAATCGGCGCGCTGGCGCTCAGCACCGTCGTCGTCCTGTCCGGTTGCGGCGGCGGCGATGCCGAACCTGCTGCCGCCACTCCATCGCCGTCGCCGACCAAGACCACTTCGTCCCCGACGCCGACGCCGACGCCGACTGCGACGCAGATCGCCAATAAGGCCTGCAAGACCGCCGGTGCCACCCAGACGCAGAAGCAGGCGGGAACAGCAACCCCCACCCCGTCCGCATCCACCAAATCCGCCAAGGCAACGCGTTCGTCATCCGCGTCTCCGTCGTCGACCACGGCTTCGCCGTCAGCCACGCCGACGTCCCAGTCCGTGGTCTATGTCTGCACGGAGAATGACAACGGCTTGCTCGTCTGGATGGACGAGGACAGCTCGATCAAACTGATTGCCGAGCGCCAGGAAGCTGCGGACAAGCAGGCGGAAGAGGAAGCCGCCGCAGCCGAACAGCAGCGTCTCGCCGACGAGGCGGCAGCAGCGGAGACCCAGCGCGTGGCCGACGAGCAGGCGGCAGCAGCGGCGGAAGCGCAGCGGGTGGCGGATGAACAGGCCCGCCAGCAGGCTGTTCCCGCCCCCGTGGTTCCGGCTCCGGCACCGCCCGCGCCGCCGGCCAGCGTTTACTACCCCAACTGCACTGCGGCTCGTAACGCCGGAGGCGCTCCCGTCTACGCCGGCGGGCCCGGCTACGGCACCCACCTGGACCGCGACGGCGACGGCGTCGGCTGCGAGTAATCCCACCAGTTTCCGGAAGCAGTAGATGTTGCCCTTGGACCCGCCTAGCGTGGTTCCAGGGGCAACTTCCGTTAACGGCTCCGGTATCCCGGAAGCCGGCGTTGTTGCCGCATCAGAAGCCGGCCGCGGTTTGCGGAACGGGGGAGGCCGGCCCGGTTCCACAGCGCTGAGGCATCATGTCGCACGAATCAACACCGGCAGCAGGTCCCCTCGATGCGTCCATGCCGCAGCGAAGTCCCGAGCTCGGAAATCCCCGCTCCGCTTGGCTGGTCCTCGGCCTGACGGCCGGGTTGCTCTGGGTGGCGGCACTGCAGGGGAGCCTCGGCGTCATCGTGTGGCTGCTGGCCACCGGATCGCTGCTGGTGCTCACCGCGCTGTATGCGCTGGGCTTCCGACGCCGCAGCTGGGCCAATCTGGACACGCTCGAACAGCGCAAATTCGCCCTGTCCCTCGGGGCCGTGGTGCTGGTGGTCGGTATGGTCGCAGGAGTCGTCTCGACGCCCGATCCCGTTCGAAGTTCAGTGTCCGCGGATGCCGAAGGCCTTCGGCCGCGGCCCGATCTTTTCGCCCTGCCGCCGACGACGCCGCCGCCCGGGGCTGTGCTGAACCTGCCGCTGCCGTCGGGTGTGGAGGACGCGATCGACGATTCGACGGATGAGCCGGGCGACGTTGCCGTACTTGCGGATGCTTTGGTGCAGGAGCCGCTTCAGCAGGTGTCCCTTCGAAACAGTCCGTGTGTCAGCGAAGGGGACACGCGCACGGAACGCCAGGTCGCGTACCGCTGCACGCGCAACCCGGCCGGGGATCTTGTGTGGCTGGACCGTGCATCCGTATCCCAGCAGGTGCAGGCCGAGCAGGAGGAAAAGGCACGCCAAGCGGAAGCGGAAAGGGCGCGTCAGGCGGACGCGAACCGACGGGAGCAGGAGGCGCAACAGCGGGCAGCCGAAGAACTCGCACGTGCTGAAGAAGCCGCCCGGAACCCCCAACCCCTGCCTCAGCCCCCGGTGAATCCGCCGGCCGATTCGCCGCAGCCCCCGCCGGTTGAGCCGCCTGTTGGACCGCCGACCGACCCGGGCGAGCCGCCTCCGCAGCCACCCACGGAGCCGCCGACGCCTCCCACCGAACCGCCGACCTCCCCGCCGAGTCCTGACCCGACGGCACCGCCCCCGGCACCGCCCACACCGCCGGGTCCGCCGGAACCGGGGACGCCGGACCCGGACATTCCGGTCATTCCGCCGGAATTCCCGTTCCCGCCCGATCCGCCTTCGCCTCCGCGGCCAACCCCGCCGCCGTCGTCGTTCGCCCCGCCGTCAGACGCACCGGACTCGACCGAGGCAGCCATCGAAGCCGTTCTGCCTGCCGCCCGGTAACCCGTGCCGCCCGGTAAACCAGCGCCGCCTACCGGAATGCGGAAATCCCCGTGATGTGCTGGCCCAGGATCAGGGTGTGCACTTCGTCGGTGCCCTCGTAGGTCCGCACCGATTCGAGGTTGTTCGCATGCCGGAGCGGTGAATAGTCCAAGGTGATGCCGTTGCCGCCCAGGATGGCGCGGGCGTCCCGGCAGATCGCGATCGCTTCGCGCACATTGTTCAGCTTGCCCACGGAAATCTGCACCGGTTCCAGCGTGCCGGCATCCTTGAGGCGGCCGGTGTGGATCGCCAGCAGCACGCCCTTGGAGATTTCCAGCAGCATGTTCACCAGCTTCTCCTGGGTGATCTGGTAGGCGGCGAGCGGCTTGTCGAACTGCAGCCGCTCCAGCGAGTACTTCAGTGCCTCCTCGTAGCTGTCCCGGGCCGCGCCCATCGAACCCCAGAGGATGCCGTAGCGGGCCTCGTTCAGGCAGGAGAACGGTCCGCGCAGGCCCTTCGCGCCGGGCAGCAGCGCCGAGTCGGGCACCCGCACGTCCGCCAGGAACACATCGCACTGGATGGAGGCACGCATGGAGAGCTTCGGTTCGATCGGCACGGCGGAGAAGCCCGGGGTGTCCGTGGGAACGAGGAAGCCGCGGACGCCGTCGTCGGTCTGCGCCCAGATCACTGCGACGTCGGCAATGGAGGCCAGCCCGATCCACCGCTTGGCGCCGCTCAGGACCCAGCCGTCGCCGTCGTGCACTGCGAAGGTGCTCATGCTGGACGGGTCGGATCCGGCGGTGGGTTCGGTGAGGCCGAAGCAGCCGATCAGTTCGCCGCGGGCCATACCCGGCAGGTACCGGTTCTTCTGTTCCTCCGACCCCCATTTATGGATGGCGGTCATGGCCAGCGACCCCTGCACGGAGACGAAGGTGCGCAGGCCCGAATCGCCGGCCTCCAGTTCCATCGCGGCGATCCCGTATTCGACGGCGGAGCGGCCGGGGCAGCCGTAGCCCTCCAGATGCATGCCGAGCACGCTGAGGTCGCCCAGTTCCCGGACGATTTCCACCGGGAAGACGGCGTCTTCGTACCAGTCCTTGATATTCGGCCGGATGCGCTCGTCCACGAAGGCGCGGACCTTCGCGCGCAGAGCCAGTTCGTCCTCGCTGAGGAGTCCGTCCAGGCCCAAGACGTCCGACGCCGTCCGGAGGGTTTCGAGGTCCGGTGCCGCGAGGGCGGGAGAGGCCGCGGCGGGGGAGGGGGAGGCCGAGGCGGTGGACGGCGTCGTGGGCGTGCTCATGGTTCCTCCTGCGGCCGCAGCTTCGCGGCCCGAACGTGGTGTCTTGCCGGAATCGGCGGCGTGTTGTCCAAGTCACATTACTATTGCGGGCGCAGTACTATTTCCAGCATGACTGAGGCTTATCTGGTGTCCGGCGTCCGCACTCCCGTCGGCCGCTACGGCGGTGCCCTCTCAAGCGTCCGCCCCGACGATCTCGCGGCCCTGGTATTGCAGGAGGCGGTGGCCCGCGCAGGGGTGAACCCTGCCGACGTCGACGAGGTACTGCTGGGCAACACGAACCAGGCCGGCGAGGACAACCGGAACGTGGCACGGATGGCGGCCCTGCTGGCCGGGTTCCCCGACACCGTGCCGGCGATGACCGTAAACCGGCTCTGCGCCTCCGGGCTCAGCGCGATCATCACGGCCTCGCAGATGATTAAGTCAGGCGCCGCGGACATTGTGGTGGCCGGGGGAGTGGAGTCGATGTCTCGGGCGCCGTGGGTGCTGGCGAAACCGGAGAAAGCCTTCGCCAAGCCGGGGGAGCTGGCCGATTCCGCGATCGGCGCCCGCTTCACTAACCCTCGGTTCTACGACCTGCCCGGCACCACGTATTCCATGCCCGAAACCGCCGAGGAGCTGGCCACCCGGGACGGGATCTCCCGCGAAGATTCCGACGCCTTCGCGCTGCGCTCGCACCAGCGCGCGCTCGCAGCCATTGACGAGGGGCTCTTCACGGACGAGATCGTGCCGGTGGAAACGAAGAAGGGCGTGGTGAAGACCGACGAGGGACCGCGCCGGGAAACCAGCATCGAGGCGCTGGCGAATCTGCGGCCCATCGTCCGGCCCGACGGCGTGGTGACCGCCGGGAACTCGAGCTCACTGAACGACGGCGCGTCCGCCGTCGTCGTCGCCAGCGCCAATGCCGTCCGTCGGCTGGGTCTGAATGCCCGCGCCCGGATTGTCGACGGCGCTTCCGCCGGTGTGGCGCCCGCCGTGATGGGCATCGGACCGGTGCCTGCAACGCAGAAGGTGCTGGACCGGGCGGGCTGGTCGCTTGGCGATCTCGAAGCCGTGGAGTTGAACGAGGCCTTCGCCGCACAGTCGCTGGCGTGCATACGCGCTCTGAACCTGGACGAGTCCATCGTGAACCGCGACGGCGGGGCCATCGCTCTGGGGCATGCGCTGGGGTCTTCCGGGTCCCGGCTTACGGTGACGATGCTGAACCGGATGGAACGTGAGGGTGCTTCGAAGGCCCTGGTGACCATGTGCGTGGGGCTGGGCCAGGGCGTCTCGATGCTGCTGGAGCGGGTGTAGGCGCTTACCTACGCGTCAGCCAGCCGGGCAAGCAGTTCGGCGTCCTTCGTGAGGATGGAATGGAGTGCAGCGTCGATTTCACGCCGGCGCTCGCCTCGATCCTCACTGTCCCGCGGGTCTTCATCCTGCTCGCTCATGCGAGCACTCTACCGCCCGCATGTTTCGGCAGCGCCGGGCTGTGTCGAAAGCATCCGCAATAGCTAGCGGACGTTAGTCTTTGGAAGTTATTTCAGGTGAAAAGAAAAAGGAAAAATGAGCAAGATAAATATGGCTACCGTGCTGCTGATTGGTGCAATTGCACTGACTGGTTGTAGTTCCGACGACAACGAAGCCGGAAATGAGTCGGCCGCAACGCCTTCGACCGTATCTGTCCCGACCAAGACGCCTGAGACGCCCGAGGCCCCTGAAGTAGCTGAGTCCGAGACTGCTGTGGCTGTGGCAGAACGTCTCAAGGCGAGCGTACCTACAATTAGCGCGATCACGGAGGTAACGGAAACCAACGATTCGAATGGTTTGATTGGCCGTCCCGGTCAATACACCAGCGCAGCCTGGATTGCCGATACAGCCGCTGACCCTAGTGAAACGGGTGTGGATGGTGGGGCCGTAGTTGAGGTGTTCGCGACTCCCGAAGACGCACAAACCCGGTCGGCATATATTCAGGAGACTCTTGCGAGCCTGGGCCCGGCATTCGGTACCGAGTATCACCATCTGGACGGCGCAGTTTTGCTTCGGGTCTCCGGAGTTCTAATGCCTAGTCAGGCGATCGTGTACGAACAGGCCTTCACCGAATAAACAGACAGTCTCAAATAAACCCGTCTCGATCAGGGGGTATCGCCATGCCGTTGTTCAGCACTAAACCGATAGTGGAAAAGAAGGAACAGTGGACCTCGGCCCAGCCGCCGCAGGCGGTCCTGGACGCGTTGGCCACGGCCTTCTCCACCCACGGAGAGGAGGTTCGGCGGGGAAAGTCCTCGCTGGAAGTGCACATGGGGTCCAACGCGCTGTACCGGACCTGGGGAAACATGACGGCTGAAGGCCGCGCCAATATGCCCGTCGCACTGACCTTCAACGCGTCCGAATCCGGGACCGGCACCTCCATCGAGGTGCACGCGTTCGACACCTTCGGTTTCCGGCTCGGCAGCGGTAAGTCCTTTGGTGTTGCGGAGAGCTTTAACCGGCGGTTGGATGAATTCCTGAGCTACGCAGCAGGGGTGATCGGTAGGGACCGCCCCATCACCGAGCCCGCTCCTGCCCCGCCGCGGATCAACATCTAGGCCGGTGTATCCGCAGCTCCGTCCGGCAGCTTGCGAGTGGAAAGGGCTTACCAGCGGACCTTCGGGACTGCACTCTTGGGAATTCCCGTTTTCCAGTTAGGGGGCCCGGGAATTTCGTCGGGATTGGCGAGGAAGTCATTCAATGCCTTCTCCGCCGTGCTCAGACCGTGTACGAACACCACGGGTTCGCTATTCCCCTGCGGGGCGGTGACCTGGAAGCCGGAACCCGCTCCCGAAGATGACTGATCAACAATCAGTACCGCCCAGGTGTCCTGGTGGTCAACATCGGGATTGCGGTGGCACACCAGGCCCGTGGTGATACTTCCCGAGATTTGCAGGTGCGCAGATCCATGCTCAATCAGCAGCGAGTGCCTCGCCTTCCGGCCGCCGTCCATGGCCTGGAGTTCCGTGACTGCGGCCTGCCAGATTTCGCTGACCGAGTTAAATCCTCGATACCCCAAAAACCACTCTCCGGTGCGGGCATTCTTGCGCATCTCGATCCGCATCTCCTGCAGGCCTATTCCGGTCAGCATGCCGACAATGAGACCTAGATTCCATGCAAGCGCGGGCATGCCGACAATGAAAAAGGATAGACATGAGCCAATCAGGGCGGCGAGGAAAATCCACGGCGACCGGAGTGGAAGTAGCACGACTATGGCACCAAAGAGCAGACCAGCCCCAAGCAAAGGGAAATCAGAGGGCAACTTATCCTGATTTCCATAGACGAACACGTACACAGCACCAGCCAGAGCCATGACGGGAAAGAGGAGCGGCAAAAAGGGAGGCTTACGGGGAGGGCGTACCCCGCCTTTCAAAGCACCTGGCTGTTGAGACATGGATGAGACCTTTCATAAATCCAGCAAAGAGCGAGGTTGCGGAGCCGATCCTATCCTTGAAAGGGAATAACAATCGAAGGCTTAACGGCATAACTGCCTGATTTTCCCAACGCCTTCCGGCAGCCTAAATGCCTCGCGACCAGCCAGCCCTATCCCCGCACCAGCCCCAGCATCAGCCGGACAATTTCTTCCCCGGCCAGAACCCCGCGCGCCTCGGTGACCTGAAGGTGCGGATCGAAGTAGCCGGCGTCGTCCAGCTCGCCGTGCGCGGGACGGAACGCCACGTCGGCGCACTCCAGCATCGGCCGGTCCAGCAGCGAATCCCCGGCCGCGATGATGCGGTCCGCACCGATCCGGCGGGCAACCTCGGCCACGGCCTGCTGCTTCGTGACCGGCGTGGGTACGCAGTAGAGCTTGCGGCCCTGCAGCGACACGGTCCAGCCGCGCGCATCGCACCAGTCCTCCAGAGCCAGCAGGAACTCACCGGGGAGGGCATCCCGGTCCACAATCGCGTACGCGAACAGGTCCTCAGCGGAACGAAGCTTCAGAATCCATTCATGGAACTCAGGACGGCCCAGGTAGGCCTCAACCTCGGCCAGCGGCGCGCACCCGGAGCCCACCAGGCCGCGCACGGAGGCCTGCCAGTCGGCGTCGGGCTCCCCATGGTGCAGGATGACGCCGCCATTGGTGGTGACGGCATACTCCGGCGTCGGGCCGGGCAGCTGGATGCGGCGGTACTGGGCCACGGTCCGCGTGGTCACGGGGACGAACACGGAGACTTCCGCGGCGGAGACCAGCAGCGCCTCGGCGGCACGGGTCATGAAGGACAGCGGCTTACCCTCATAGACTTCGGCCACCACCATGGCCGGAGCCAGGGCGTCCTCGGTGTTCAGGAACAGCGCGTTGGCGGAGTAGATCAGGGTGCGGTCCAGGTCGGACGCGAGCATCGTCTTCACGCGTCGGCCCCCGGAACGGCAGCAGCAACGGCCCGCCCGTCGGCGCCCACGGCGCCGGCAGTGAACCGGGGATGGATCAGGCCCACGCAGCTGAACGGCAGGTCCGGCACTTCCTCCACGGGCACGCCGCGCTGTTCGGCCAGAAGCAGCACATGCGCCACGTCCTCCAGCGCCCCGGGATGCACCAGCACCTTCCACGGCACCCGGCGCAGCAGCACACGGGTGGTCTCGCCGACGCCGGGCTTCACCAGGTTCACGTTGTGGATGCCGTATTCCTCGCTTAGGCGCTCCACTGCCTGCCAGCCCACCCACGTGGGGGTCCGGTCCGCAGCAGCGAGTGACGCCGCAGCAGCCTCCGCTTCGGGGCGTACGTCGTCGAAGTGCCGTTCGATCGCCGTCAGGAAGTCCCTCGACACATCGGCGCCGGCCAGATGCGCGTAGAACTTCGCGCCGTGGAAATTGTCCGGCGCAATCAGGTCCTTGTTGAAGACCGTGCGGGACACCAGCCCGGAGACGGTCGAGTTCAGGCAGGCCGACGGAATCAGGTAATCCTCCCGCGTGCCGAACAGCCCCACGGAGTGGCCGGGATCGGCCAGCACCGCGAGCTCCGGGGAGAACCGCACGCCGTCGGTGGCTTCGAACTTATCCAGCGCCGCGGTCAGCTCGCGTGTGATGGCACCCTTGCCGGTCCAGCCGTCCACGAACAGGATCCGCTCCGGGGAGTACGTCCGCGCCAGGTAACGCAGCGCCGTTTCATCCATTCCCACGCCGCGCACAATGCTCATGGTGTAGTGCGGCAGGTCCAGCCCATGCATCCGCTGCGCCCAACGGCGCATGAGGATCCCGATCGGTGTGCCGGCCCGGGCGAGCGACACCAGCACCGGTTCGCGGTTTCGGGTGGCCAGCGCCAGTTCGGTCACGGTGCCGACGGCGGACGCGACCCGGGGCGCGGAACGGCGCAGCGCCTCCTCGTACAGGTCCTGGTACTGCGCCGAGGGCAGGTACTCCATCGGCAGCGACTCCGCGTAGTTCGCCCCGCCGGACTGGATGGCCGCCTCCCGCTCGGCGGTGGGGGCCTCCAGCTGGGCGTCGCGCAGGTCCTTCAGCAGCCAGGTCACGTCCTCGGGCGCGTAGGACCCGAACTCCGGGCCGGTCAGCGGCACGGCCGCGGCAACGGAACCGGTCCAGTCCTCGGGCGCGGGGACATCGGCCGGCAACAGGACAACGACGACGGCGCCGGTCACCGCGCGCAGCGCCTCGGTCACGCTGCCCGGGCCGCTGATGGATGCAGGGTCGGTGCCGGGTTCGGGCAGGAGCACAATGCTGTCGAAGCCGGTGTCCGAGGCGCTGTCGTCGGCAGCTCGGCGGGGTCCGACGTTGTAGGCGTGCCGTGGGCCGGGACCATCCTCGGTGACATCGTGGCTGGCGAAGTCCACGGCATTGGCAATGGCGTAATCCGGCCGGTCGATCGGGACGATGGGGGAGCGGGTGGTGGTGGAGAACCGGACCGTGGCGCCCGGCAGGGCCTCGGCCACGGCGTTGGCGATGGTCAGCGGCACATGGATGAATTCCTCGCAACCCAGGAGCAGCACCGATTCCGCCGAAGCGGGCAGCGCGGCGGAGATGCGGGAGGCAACGAGCGCCAGGCTCTCTGCCGAGACTGCTCCGGGCAGGGCGTCCGGCAGGGTGCCGAGGTATTCGGAGGAGATGCCGGCACGGTTGCCGAAGCGGTCGCTGCGCAGGCTGCGTGCGGCACTGGAGTAATCCAGCACGGTCACGCTACCGGGGTCGGAAACGGCAGCGGACAACGCGGCCGGCTCAGTACCGGCCGGCTCTGCGCCGGCGGACTCCTGAGGAGCCAATCCGCCGATCAGTTCCTCGGCCCGGGCCAGGATGTCCTCGCCCAGTTCGATGCTGCCCGTCCCCAGCGCGACCACGCGGATGCTGCAGCCCAACTCGTCCGCGAGCTCGTCGAAACGGGCACGGTCGGTGTCCGAGCGCAGGTCGATCAGCGAGGCCACTACGTAGAGCGGATGCGGTGCGGCGGCATGCAGTTCGGTGATGGTGTTGATGACGGTGGCGCCGGTGCTGAGCTCATCGTCGACCAGCACCACGGGGGTAGGGCTGTTCAGCCGGGCGGGGTCCACGGGCAGCAGCCGGTGCGAGGTGGCGTGTGAATGGGCTTCCTCGAAGGCGCCGTACGCCACCGCACCCGCGGGTGCGTGCCGGGTGGAATGGATGTAGTAGGAGCCCAGCATGTCGGCGACGAGCCGGCCCAGACCGGTGGCGGTCTCCGCGTAGCCGATGGTCACCACCTCGGGGTGGGCGACGGGCAGGTCCCAGAGCCGTTCACGGGCATACTGCAGCCGGGCGCGCGGTGTGCGGGCCGCGGCGTGCCGGCCGCTGTCGTCGTTTGCCCGCCTGGATCCGGCTGTACTCTCGCCGTCCTCGAGCACCGCCGCAAGGTCGGCTGCGACGCCGCGCAGCACGGCGTCGTCCACCGTGCTGCCGAGTGCCGCTCCGGCCAGTGCGCCGAGAAGCTCTCCGGCAGCCAGGACGAGTGCCGGTTCGGTGGGTACATGTTTGGCCAGCACGCGGGACACGAGCAGGTGCGCGCGGCGGGGGTTGCGGCGCAATGCCAGTCCCACCAGGTCCTCTACCGGCAGCAGCGCTGCAGGATCAGAGGTGATCCGCACTCCCAGGGCCTCGTTCACAAATCCGCCGGTCCAGGGGTGGTGCTTCAATTCATGCTCGCTTCCAGAAGATCTACATAGGTGATGTCGGGGGCTGCCACGCCGAAGGCAGCGGCCCGGACGAGGGTGGAAGCTGCCCACGCCTGATGCGGTTTCATTTCGTTCATCTTGTTGCGGTAGGGCGACGCCGCGGCGCCGCCCCCGGCCTCGCCGGAAATGTGGAGGGCATCCAGGTACGCCTCGTGGCTGATCACGGACATGGCGTGGACCAGGGGAACATGCGAGGGGTGGATGACGGTCTTGCCGAGCAGTCCGTTGGCCTGGTCCAGTTCGATTTCGCGGATCAGCCCGTCCAGGTTCGCCGTCAGCAGCCGCTGGCGCAGGCCCAGCTCGTCGGCGTCCGCGAAGGGGGAGGAACGCAGCATCGGGCGCAGCAGGCGCTCGCCGGAGCTGTAGTGTTCCCAGACCGGGCCGCTGATGACAAAGCCGCCCGGCCTGCCGAGCATGTTGACGATGTCCCCGATCACCGCGGAGACCACCTTGACGTCGTAAATGGTGAGGTCCCGGGAACGGCGCAGCCCGTAGGCGCTGGACATGTCCGTGGCGCCGATCCGCACGGCCAGGATGTCCGGCCGGTTCGCTTCCAGCACCTCGAAGATGCCGCCGAGGGTATGCGTGCGGGTCTCGGCGTGGATCATCAGCGGAGACTCGAGGATCGGCATGATCCGCAGCGGCCGGGCACCGGGATCGACGGCCCAGCGGGCGTCGTTCACGGTATGCAGGGCGTCGAGGAAGCGCTGGGCGGCACCCGACGTGTTCTCGAACTTCGGAATCACGAACCCGGTGAGGACGTCCAGGGTCTGCCCGCCGCGCTCGGCGAGGCCCAGCAGCTGTTCGGGAGTGCGGACGCGGACGAAGAGCATCAGGTCTTCGGGGTCGCCGGCCTTCCGGATGCCGGCAGCGTGCAGCTCGGCGACGGCTTCCACCACGTTGGTCTCTGCTGCCGGAACCTCGGCGTCGGCAATGGAATCCTCCAGGCAGATGACCATGCTGACGGCTCCGCGGGCAGCCTGTTTGCGGACGTCCTTGACCAGGTCCGGGCGGGTTGCGGGGCAGTAAAGCGTGGCCCCGAGCGCGGTCGCCAGCAGTCCGGCGTCGGAATCGAGGGTCAGTTCCTGCGGTGCGAGATGGAACAGGCGGGCGGTTTCCGGCTCGCTGAGGTAGGAGAAATGGCGCATCGGATTAGCGCCCCTGGTAGGGGAGGCGGGTGGTCATGGTGAAGCCGAAGGCCTCCCAGATGGCTTTGAACTCCATGCCGTACGGCAGTTCCTCGGCCCGGAGTTCGAGTACGTCGTCAATGCGGATCACGGAGAGCGCGTAGTAGCTGCGGTGGCCGGCCTGCGCCGGGATGGTCACCGACTTGCCGTTGTAGACCCCCACGCTCATGGGCTGCTTCGGCTTCGCGAAGAACAGTGCCCGGCGCAGCATTCGAACATGGCGCAGCGGAACGAGCGCGAGGTCATCTTCATAGCCGACCAGCGGCCGGTTGCCCGGAGCCTGGACCTGGACGCCGTCCAGGTCTTCGGGCCGGAACTCGCCGGCGGAAATGGAGCCGGTGCTGTATCCCGGGCCCTCCCACACCGCACGCACGGTACCGGCAACCACGAGGCTGCCCACGGCGGATTCCATGGGGGTCAGGCGCAGTACCGGGTTCTGCCGGTCCAGGCTGCGCAGCTCGCCCATGCCCGGTGCCGGGAAGAGCCTGTTGTGCAGGGGCTCCGCCCGTACCGGTTCGGAAGTGCGGGAGGACGACGTCGGCCGTGGTGCTGCGGGGGCAGCGGCCCGGCTGCTGGCCGCCTCGGCATTCGGGGACAGGCCCAGCGAAAGCGACGGGGAGACCGACGGCGCGGGCTGCTGCCGCGGCGGCGGGGACAGTGAAAGGGACCCCGGAGCCGGAGCCGGGGTGGCCGGCCGGGCGGGCGCGGAAGCCTGGGGCGCTGAAGTGCGCGGCGCTGCGGCAGGGGTCGGCGGCGTCCGCGGCGCGGGGGCAGCCTGGGGCGCGGTGGCCGCTTGGGGCGCAGCGGGAGCCGCCGCGCGCGGCTTGACCCGGCGGCTCAGGAAGGGAAGGTCGGTGCGGACGGCCGACGAGCGGTTGACGGCCATCGCCTAGAGATCGAATCCGAAGTCGGCAGCCAGTCCGCGCAGGCCGGTGGTGTACCCCTGGCCCAGGGCGCGGAACTTCCAGTCGGTGCGGTGCCGGTACAGCTCGCCGAACATCATGGCGGTGATGCTGTCCCGGTTCGCCGAGGGCAGGTCGAACCGGACCAGCTCCCCGCCGTTGGGCCGGGCCACCCGGATGTAGGCGCTGCGCACGGCGGCGAAGGTGCCCGGTCCGCGCATCTCCGGGTCGGCATAGACGGCGAAGACGATCTTGGAGACGGCGTCCGGCACCCGGGACAGGTCGACGTCGATCTGCTCCGTGTCGTCGTCGCCCTCGAACACCACGGAACCCTCCGGGCTGGCGATCTGGTTGAAGAAGACCAGGTGCTCGTCGGAGAGGACCCGGCCGTCGGAGCCGCACAGCAGGGTCAGCGGAACCAGTTCGGCGGCGGGCCCGCGGCTGGGGATCACGTCCCAGCCCAGTCCCACCAGGACGGAGCTGAGGCCGGGGTTTTCGGCGGTGAGGGCGGCATTGGCGCCGGCTACCAGGGTTCCCATCAGCGGTCCCCGAGGGTCAGGGAGGAGGGGGAGAACTTGTCATCGAGGAACCGTCCGTGGGTGGACAGCTCGGCAATGGCGCCGGTGCGGACCTGGTTCTCCAGGTCCCGGGCAATGCCTTCCAGGATGGTGAGTTGGTCAACGAGCAATGTGGTGGCCTCTGAACTCTCGGTCCGCTCCCGGTCGCTGAGGGCCACGTAGGCACGCAGGGGCGTAGGGAGGTAATTGGTAATGATGGCGTTGAGCAGCACGCGCTGCTCGGTGGAGGCGCCGTGGCTGCCCACGTATTCGACCAACGGCGCCAGGATGTCATCGATCTGCCGGACCATGGAGGACACCAGGGTCGGCAGGGCGGCGCCCGCCCGGCGCACGGCCCGGCGCAGGTTCTCCAGCGACTTCACGGTCTCCTGGTGTTCGGCGTCAGGGCCCGACGGCGGCGTGGCCGCGGACAGCGCCGGTGGCGGTTCCGGCTCCGGCGAGTTGCCGAAGAGGGAACCGAAGAACCTGCCTACTGCCATGGCCTGCTCCTACCCACCGGTGCTGTCCTGCCCGGCATTTAGCGGGACTCGCTCTGGCGGGAGCGCTCGAGGTACGGCTTGGCCTGCGTGATGGTGGATTCCAGGGACTTCACGGTCCCTTCCATGTTGCGGGCCGCTTCCGAGCGGAACGTGTCGATCGCGTCCATGGTCTGGTACACGTTGTCGAACGCCTTCTGCAGGGTTTCCACGCTCACGCCGGAGCTGGAGGCCTGCTGGTGGATCCGGGCGGTCTGGTCCTTGAGCATTTCGCTGGTGCTCAGGATCATGTTGTTCGTGGTGGTGTTCACCGCGTCGATCTGGTCCAGCACCATCTTCTGGTTGGCCAGGGCCTGGGCCACGATGACGGCGGTGCGCAGCGCGGAAATGGTGGTGGTGCGCGCCCGCTCCACACCCTTGATCAGTTCCACGTTGTTCTTGCGGATCAGGTCCATGGCGAGGTAGCCCTGCACGGACACGGCCAGCTGGGTGAGGATGTCCTGGCGGCGCTGGCGGATGGGGAAGAGGACATCCGCTTCCAGGGCGTTGGCCTGCTCAATCTGCCCGGAGTTCTTGAGCTTGTCCACCTTTTCCACGCAGGCCGCATCCAGGGACTCGGCGAGCACGGAGTATTCGCTCAGGGTCTGCATGGTCTTCCACAGCTCCACCTTTTCCCCGGCGAGGGAGGCGTTGTCCTTGAGCAGTTCATCCTGGCCGGCCATCAGGGCCTTGATGATCTTGTCCAGCTGGACCTGCGCGGACTCGTACTTCTGGAAGTACTTCGCCAGCTTGTTGCCGCCGGGGATGATGCCGAGGATCTTGCGTCCGGTGCCCAGGTTCGCCTGGTTCGGGGTGAGGTCCTCGACGGTGCTGCGCAGGTCGCCCAGGGTGACGGCGACCTTCTTCTGCGCGTCGTTGCCGGACTTCTTCGCCCCGGCCACGGAGGTGGAGGAACGGTCCAGCAGACGGGTGGAGTATCCGGCGGACTGCACCATTTCCGCACCGGCCAGCTTGTTGATGGAATCCACCTGTGCGGTGAACTCCGGGCTGCGGGCGTCCAGCTTGGAGACTTCCTCCATGAAGGACTTGGCCTGGGCGGCGATTTCGACGCGGCGTTCCTCCGGCACCGGAACCATGCCCGGGGCGCTCTCGGGAGCGACCGGAGCGGGCGGTTCCGGGGCTTTCAGCACCAGGGCGGCTTCGGTGGCGTCCGGGGGAGTCAACGGTGTGGTCATGGTCCAGCCTTTTCTTGTGAGCTGCGTATACGGATGCGGGGAGTGTCCCGGCCTGCGGAACACTCCCCGCAGGGTGTAACTGGAAAAGCGAGTCTAGCTGAGCTGCACGCCGAAATCGGTGGCGATGCCGGCCAGGCCGGTGGCGTAGCCCTGGCCTACGGCCTTGAACTTCCACTCGCCGTTGTTGCGGTACACCTCGGCGAAGATCATGGAGGTCTCCGGCGCGGCGTCCTCGCTGAGGTCGAAGCGGACAATCTCGCTGTCGTTTTCCTGGTTGATGACACGGCAGTACGCTCCGCGGACCTGGCCGAAGTTCTGGTTACGGGCCTCGGCCTGGTCGATGGAAACCACAATGACCACGCGGTCGACGTCGGCGGCCATCTGCGTCAGGTCGATCTGGATCTGCTCGTCGTCACCTTCGCCGGCGCCGGAACGGTTGTCGCCCAGGTGGGTGACGGAGCCGTCCTTGGCAGCGGGCTGGTTGTAGAAGATGAAGTCGTCGGAGGAGCGCACCTTGCCGTTGGCTGCGATCATCAGCGCCGAGGCGTCCAGGTCGAAGGGTTCGCCCGTGGTGGTGCGCGGGTCCCAGCCCAGGCCGACTACGGCCTTCTGGAGTCCGGGATCGGTTTTGGTGAGGGAAAGGTTGTTGCCCTTGGTGAGGGTCAGTCCTGCCATGGTGTTCAGCTCCTTGTAGACGTGGGGATTAGTCGAGGGCGATGCCGAAGTCGGTGGCAACCCCGTACAGCCCGGACGCGTAGCCCTGGCCGATGGCGCGGAACTTCCACTCTCCGCGGTTGCGGTAGATCTCGGCGAAAATCATGCAGGTTTCCGCTGCGGCGTCTTCACTGAGGTCGTAGCGGACCACCTCAGCGTCGGTGTCCTGGTTGACCACGCGGCAGTACGCATCACGCACCTGCCCGAAGTTCTGGTGCCGCGCTTCGGCCTGGTCGATGGAGACCACAATGACCACGCGGTCGACGTCGTCGGTCAGGATGCTGAGGTCAATCAGGATCTGCTCGTCGTCGCCGTCGCCCTGGCCGGTGCGGTTATCGCCCTGGTGGACCACCGAGCCGTCCTTGGCGGACAGCTGGTTGTAGAAAATGAAGTCATCCTGGGAGCGCACCTTGCCGTCGGCTCCGAGCAGCAGAGCGGAGGCGTCCAGGTCGAACGGATCTCCGCTGGTGGTGCGCGGATCCCAGCCCAGGCCGATCAGGGCCCGTTCCAGGCCCGGGTCAGCCTTGGTGAGGGAAAGGTTGCTTCCTTTTGAAAGTGTCAGGCCGGACAAGGTGCTCTCCTTACGGATGGGCGGGTGGTTAGAGCGAGCGGGCTGCGGTGGGGATCAGGTCCATCACGGTGCGCCCCTGGGCGCGTTCGCCGATGGCCTTGAAGCTCCAGCCGGACCCTTCGCGGCCGACCTTGGCCATCACCATGGCGGTGTGGTTGCCGGCGTCGGTCAGCTGGTAGCGGGCGATTTCCGGGCTGCCGGGCGTGGAATCGTCGACCAGCCGGCAGAACGCGTTCTCCACCTGGTCGAAGGTCTGCCGGCTGTAGCTGGAGATCACGAACACGATGTTCTGCACTGCGGGGGAGACGGCTGCCAGGTTCACCAGGATGACCTCGTCGTCGCCCTCGCCGGCGCCGGTGAGGTTGTCGCCGGTGTGCTTGGCGGAGCCGTCCTTGCTCGCGAGCTGGCCGTACCAGACCTGGTCAACAGCGTTGCCGTTGGCGTCGAAGAAGATGGCCGAGGCATCGAGGTCCACTTCCGCGGTCTTCTTGCCGCCGAACAGTCCCCGCTTGACCGGGGCAGCGGAATCCCAGCCCAGTCCCAGGCGGGTCTTGCTCAGTGCTCCGCCGTCCTTCTTCGTCAGTGACAGCGACTGACCTTTCTGCAGGCTCAGGCCCATGATTCTCCCTCGTTAGTTTGTGTAAACAGGATCTTTGGATGCACCGGCGGACTTCGCTGCGCGCTTGTTACGCACAATCGAGGAGGTCAGCGACGCGAGGATGAAGACCACGCCGATCAAGCCGGTGATGACCTCGTTGATCTCGATTTCGATGGTGAGCAGCAGGATGGCCGCCAGGGCGCCGATGGCCCAGTGGGCACCGTGGTCCAGGTAAACGAACTCGTCCAGGGTGCCCTGCTTCACGAGGAACACGGTCAGGGACCGGACGAAGATCGCACCGATGAGGCCAAGGCCCAGGGCAATGATGATCGGGTCCGAGGTGATGGCGAAGGCGCCGATGACACCGTCGAAGGAGAAGGATGCGTCAATGACTTCCAGGTAGAGGAAGAGCATGAAGGCGGCCTTGCCGGTGGCCTTCACCAGGGCGCCGTTGCCGGACTTCGGGGCGCGTGCCTCGACGTCGTCGGCATCGAAGTCGTCGTCGCCGTCGACGTCGAACATGTCACCCAGGCCGGTGACCAGCAGGTAGGTGATCAGGCCGGCGGCGCCGGCGATGAAGACGTCAGTGGTGTGCGAGGGATCCGAGAGGGCACCGGCGGCCAGCAGGGCACCGAGGCCGACGATCAGCGAGGCGCCGTTGACCTTGCCGACCTTAGCGAACGGGGTTTCCAGCCAGCGCAGCCAGCGGATGTCCCGGTCTTCGAACATGAAGTCAAGGAAGATCATCAGCAGGAACAGGCCGCCGAAGGCGGCGATCTGCGGGTGGGCTTCATGCAGGAGGTAGCCGTAGCTGCCCGGCTCGTCCGGATCGCCCTTCTCGAGGGCCAGCTGCAGCGCTTCGATCGGGTTGATGCTGGCGGTGACGCCCACAATGACCAGCGGGAAGACGATGCGCATGCCGACGACGGCGATGAGGATGCCCACGGTGAGGAACATCTTCTGCCAGAAGGGGCTCATTTTTTCGAGAATGCGCGCGTTGACCACGGCATTGTCGAAGCTAAGGCTGATTTCGAGAACGCCCAGGATGGCGCAGAGGATGAGTGCCTCTACCCCGCCGTAGAAGAACGCCGTTACCAGCGCGGCGGCCGTGATAACAAACGACCAACCGAAAGTTTTGAAAAACACTCTGCTTGCAGCTCCTTCAGTTCCTGCGCGCAGCCGGTGGGGGCGGAAAGGGCAAAAACTAGGTAGAGGATGGCTTCATCCGAATCGAATTAGGCTTCAGTATGTCGCACCCCGGACACCGCGGGCAACTACCGGCGGTGACGTTCGCGGAGAGGGTAGAGCCAGGGGAGTGCAGGGCGCCAGAGCGGCGGCCGACTGCGGCAGTCCGTTGAGTCCTTTTGACGAGGCGGCGGCGATTGGGCGGCGGCCCTCGCGGTCTGAAAGAATAATGGAAAGCCTGCTTACTCAGGCACCCATTTGAAGGAGGACTGCATGCAGGACGAAAAGTTTGGGAACGGAAATCCGGAACCGGTTATGAACATTCCGGCAGCAGACGTCGTCAACGGCGGCGCATCCGCCGCCCCGCCCGCGCAGGTGGACCCCGCCGAGGTTGCCATCCTGGCCGAGGCCGAAGATCCGGGTACCGACCCGCTCCGGCTGCAGGAACTGGCCACCGACCACCCGCTGGCGCGCCCTGCGGTGGCAGCCAACCCCGCTGCCGGCCCGGAGCTGCTGGCCTGGCTCGGCGCGCTTGGCGACGCCGGCGTGAACGAAGCATTGGCGCGCCGCGGCGACCGCTAGCCTCCACTCCACTGGGAACGTCCCGTTGCACGAAGTCGATGCGGCGGGACGTTCCTTTTAAAGGGAAGCCTAGATCTCCGCGACGGCCACCAGCGGGAACGTAGGCGTGGCAGACCCGCCCGCAGGCTCAACCGTCAGGGCCACGGCTCCGGCCTTGGCGACGTCGCCGCTGAGCCAGACGCTGACGTCCCCTCCGGAAAAGTGCGTATCCGGAATGGGAGTCTCGCCCTCGAGCAGCCACAGCTGGTACTCCCGTCCCTCGCCGGGATCGGGCAGGGTGTCCGCGACGAACAGGGCGGCATCCTCCTCCCGGGAAACAACCAGGGTGGCCGGTTGGCCGTTGACGTCGACGCGCTGCGTGGCGACATCCGGTGCGGCCAGCAGCCGGGTTTCCCGGTCCTGTTCCTGAGCTGCCTGCTGTTCCTGCTCGCGCTGCTCCGACTGGACCCCCAGGTTCCAGCCGGCCAGGCCGATTCCGGGGAGCAGGACCGCAGCCGCTGCGGCGGCAAGGAGACGACGCCCGCGCCGTCGTCGTCGTTCCTCCAGGGAGACGACGACGGCGGCCGGCCCGGTCCGGGGGCCGGGCAGCGGCTGGGTGCCGTGGATGGAAGACAGAACGGAGCTGCGCAGGGCAGGCGGGGGAGTCTGGGCCGTCTCCGCAGCAAGGCCGGCGGTGACTTCGGCATATTCGGCGACCTCCGCCTGGCAGCGGGGGCAGTCCGCCAGATGTTGTTCGAATTCTTCGCGCTCGGCAGGCTCCAGGGCGTCCACGGCATACAGCGGGGCGAGCTCATGGAGGTCCCCGGCGTTCTGGCTGTGCTGGTTCATGACTGTCCCCCCAAAGCCGAGCGAAGCTTCTTCAACCCGTCACGGATCCGTGCCTTGGCCGTGCCCAACGGGATATCCAGGCGCAGGGCAACCTCCTGATAGGTGAATCCCTGGTAGTAGGCCAAGGCAACGGCTTCGCGCTGGAGCGGGGTGAGGGTGCTCAACCCGTTCTGCACCTCGTGGGTTTTCATCCCCTGCTCCACTTCCTGCCATGTCTGGTCCACTGGCGTTCCCGTCCGTTGGTCCTCGTAGGTCTGTTCCCGCTCGCGTTCACGGGCCACCTGGCGTACCCGGTCCACTGCCCTGCGGTGGGCAAGGGTGCATAACCATCCCAGCACTGTCCCGCGCGCCGGGTCGAAACGTGCGGATTGCTGCCAGGCCATCAGATAGACCTCCTGGACAACTTCGGCCGCGATTTCCGGAGACCGGGTCACCCGCACCGCCAGCCCGTACACCTTGGCGGAGGTGGCGTCATACAGGGCCGCGAAACTGGTTTCGTCACCTTCGCCGCAGCGACGCACCAGATCGTCGAGCCCGGGCCCTCGGTCCTCCTGCCCGTCTTCCGGTACGGAGGCAGGCCGAGCGGTGAAGTCCGTCGGGCCGGTTCCCGAGTCAGTCATGGGCTCCCACAGGTCATCCCTTCGACGACGGCCCCCGGCCGAGGCAACGGACGGGGAGATGTTCGCTGAGAACACTGTCATACTTTTGCACCGCGCAGATACCGAGTCTCCATACCCAGTGTTCGCAGCCGGGCCGCCGATGGATGGGTGCTCCTCTTATCTCCCCGGACAGGTAGCCCGCACAGATTTCAAAGTAATTTCCCTCACGACCCATCCGGGAACGGATCGGCTCCGAACCTTCCATGTCTAACGACCGATGCACGCACCTCGATGTGCACACCGACACGACGAAGGAACCGATCATGAACAAGAAGATGCGCCTGCTTGCCGTTCCCACCCTGGCCCTGGGTGCGCTGGCCCTTTCGACGGGTCCCGCCATGGCCCACGGCGAAGACTCCTGGTCGAGCCAGGCCACGCTGAACACCATGAACAATTCGGGCACCACCGGACAGGCCATGGTGGAGGTGCACGGCATGGAAGCAAAGGTCACGGTCAACGTCTCCGGTGCGGCCGAGACCTTCATGGACGGTCCCTTCCCGCACGCCCAGCACATCCACATCGCTGCCCAGGGTGTCTGCCCCGGTCCCGATGCGGACACCGACGGCGACGGCGTCGTCAACACCACCGAGGGACATCCGTTCTACGGCCACATCGGCAACTCGCTTACCACCGAGGGTGACACCAGTGCAGACTCCGCGCTGGCCATCGATCGTTTCCCGGGCGGATCCGCCTACACCTACGAGCGCACCTTCGAACTGACTCCGGAGACCGCAGCATCACTGAAGGACGGGTCCGCGGTAGTGGTAGTCCACGGCGTGGATCCCGCGCTGATGCCCGCCGCCGCAGCGGAGAAGATGTCCGACCTCGATGAGACGCTGCCTGCCGCAGCGACCCTCCCCGCGGCCTGTGGCACGCTCACCGGTTCGCAGATGGATGCGATGCCCGAAGGCGGAGCGGACACCGGGGTCGAGGCAGCAGCCGGCAACGGCAACACCGCCGGAATTGCCGTAGCCGGCGCCGGTGTTCTGGCCCTGGCCGGTGGGGCGATGGCTATCCGCCGTCGTGCCAACGCCTAAGACTGACCCCCGTAGCTGAAGCGTCGATTCCCATGACGGCATCCCGCCCCGGCCGCCGCGCAGGACTGATGTCCTGCGCGGCGGCCGCGCTTCTCCTGCTCTCCGGGTGCAGCGGCACAGCCGCCCCGGAGACCGGACCACTTACAACAACCACAACGACGGCGGCCTCCCCGGATTCCACGGCCCCCGCGCCAGGCCAGCCTGCAGCCCCGCAGGCTGACTCTCCTCCGGTGCTGGCACCCTCCGCGCCGGTGTCCTTAACTATCCCTGCCACCGGCACCAAATCCCGGCTCCTGCATCTAGGACTGCGGGAGGACGGTTCCTTGGAAGTTCCGCCGGAGCCTCCCGGTTCGCCGGCGAGCTGGTACACGGGATCACCCACCCCGGGGGAGCGCGGGCCCGCCGTGCTGCTGGGACATGTCAACGCCACCGGCGGGGGCGAGGGAGTCTTTGCCGGCCTGCGGAACCTGGTGCCCGGCGACCGGCTTGAAATTGCCCGGGAAGACGGGACCACCGCGGTCTTCTCGGTGGACCGGGGAGAGCAATACGGCAAGGACGAGTTCCCTACGCTCGCGGTCTACGGCAATACCGCCGGTGCGGAGCTGCGCCTGATCACCTGCGACGGTTTTGACCCTTCCACCGGAACCTTCGACGACAACTACGTTGTTTACGCCAGTCTCACCCGCTGAACCTGCCCCCCAGCCGAACCACGGCCCGTGCTAGGGTCTAGTGCCGTACGTATCTGTTGGCTCGGGGGGACCATCACTTACTCCTTCCGGGTCCTTGCTGACATCCTGGGGGAGTCTTGAAACACTGCACGTCCTGCGGCGCTGAACTGCAGCCGCATTGGAAATTCTGTACCAACTGCCAGGCGCCTCAGCCGGCACAGTCGGGCGGCGAAAACGCCGCACCTCAGGGCACGGAAGCCGATGCGGCCCCGAATTCCGGTACGCACCGCGCCGACTCCCCGCAGGACGCAGCCCCGCAGGCAGGCTCCCCTCAGACCGAGCCGCAGGCCGTCGACTCCCAGAGCCCGGCCGAGCAGCCGACGCAGCGCTTCGACCAGGCCAAGGCCGAGCAGCCGACGCAGCGCTTCGACCAGGCTCCGGCCCAGCAGCATCCGGCCCAGCAGCACAGCGAACAGCAGACCGCAGCCATGCGCGCTCCGGGAGCACCGACTTCAGTTTTCGACCCGCCCTTTGTCTCGCACGCCGCATCCCAGCCCGGCACCGGCTACGCCGGCTCAGGTCACGCCTCCGGAGGCCCGGAGGCAGTCGGTCCTAACTCAGGCGGTCCCACTTACGGCGCTCCCAACGACGGCGGCCCCGCCGGCCCGCAGGGACCCACCGGACCCGGCGCGCCGTCGTCGGGCGGCAAGAAGCCTTCCCGCAAGCTGACGATCATCCTGGTCTCCGTACTGGCACTCCTGGTCATCCTGGGGCTGGCGGCGTTCTTCATCGTGCAGAACATGGTCCGCGGAGGTGCCGGGTCCGCCGAAAGCGCTGCCGACAAGGTGGTGGAGGCCATCGAGTCCAAGGACATCATTGGACTGGCCACCATGGTGCCGCCGGAGGAACGCGAACCGCTCCAGCGCATCCAGGAACAAGTGATGGACAAGGTCGAGGAATTCGGCCTGGAGGAAGCCATCAACAAGGTCGCCGACGAAGACGCCGACATCGACGACGAACTGACTTTCGACGGCATCAGCATCACCTTCGAGGGTGTCGATCCCGAAGTCACCGAGATCGACGACTCCACTGCGCTGATCACATACACCACCGGTGAGGCACGGATCCAGCTGGATCCGGCGGAAACCACCGGAGCCATCCGCTCCGGTCTCGAGGCGGGCGGCTACGAAGACGAAGAAAAGATCGATGAAACCGTCCAGCTCAATGAACTGGGAGCGGACGGCTCTCCGCTGACCCTGGTGGCCACGGAACGTGGCGGCCGTTGGTACGTGAGCCCGATGTACAGCATCGCCGAAATCATCAACGAGGGTGAAGGGAATGACCGCGGCAGCGTTCCCGAAACAGCGGGCGGCAGCGACAGCCCGGCTGCAGCCGCGCAGGCCGCAGTAGAGGCGGTGCCGGAGGTGGTTTCCGAGGGAAGCCTGGAGCCGCTGGCCGGGACGCTGTCCATCCACGAAGGCAGCCTGCTGTACCTGTACCAGGACCTGTTTGACGACATGATGGCCGGGGCGGGCGGCGAAGAGCTGAACATCAGCGACGTGCGCTTCACGGATGGTGACAAGGACGGCGACCGTGCCGTCGCCGTCGTCGAGAACATCACCGTTGAAAGCGAATACGGCGACAAGATCACCCTGACCAGCGATTGCATCGAAGGCGAGCGGGAGTCCGACAGCATCTGCTTCGGCGATTCCGGTTACTCCATTGAGCCCTCCGTGGAGATGCTGGGCGGTGCGAAGATCATGAGCCTGACCACCATCGAGGAGGACGGCAAGTGGCGGGTGAGCCTGGGACACACCGTCGCGGACTGGATCATCAACTGGACCGATTCCCTGACCCGTGAGCAGGCCCTGGCCCTGATGCAGCTCGCGAACACCGAGGACGCCACCGGAGATATCAGCGTGGACGAATCCACCGAGGTGGAGTTCAACTCGGCCGGCTTCGCGGTCCTGAACCTCAAGGTGGACGAGGACATGGCCCTGCAGGCAGAAGACGGCGACTTCGGCGACATGCTGGTGTACTCCGAGGACGGCAAGGAGCAGATCGCGGACCTCGGATGGGGCGATGAGGTCGAGGCAGGCAACTACAAGCTCGTGGTCTTTGCCGGCCCGGAATGGCAGGAAGAGTTCGCCGAAAAGGGCAAGGACTTCGAGTACTCCGCCGACCTGACCCTGGTTGAGGGGAAGGGATACGACTTCTCGAAAGAGTCTTACTCTGACTCGGATTACTCTGCGGGCTCAGTGCCTTCCGGTTCGTACATCAGCAGCGATTACGGTGTGCTCTCCACCGGTGCCTCGTCAGAGTCCGTGAAGAGCCACACCCTCTCGAGCACCGACGTTGAAGCCGATCTGGAGATCAGCGCCCTCGGGTCAACGACATCAACGATCGTGATCGGGGTCACGATGGACGGTAAGGAAGAGAAAGTTGAAATCCCGGCAGGGGAGCGGACTGAATACTCCATCGCTTACCCCGCTGACGGGAAGGACCACGAGCTGAAAGTCCAGATACTGTCCTCGACTCCCGAGAGCGACTTCGCTCTTGTGAGCTATACGGTCGCGGTCAAGACGAAGTAGCACCGCTTCCCGGCGGCGGTTCAGCCCGTCGCCGGGTCTGCCGGACCACCGGCGTAAATGATTCTTGAAGATCCAAGGAAGGCGTTATGAAATTCTGTCCCGAATGTGGGAAACAACAAGAACCGGGGGGCCGGTTCTGTGCGGAGTGCGGGTATGCCATAGGTGCCGCGCCCGCTTCTGCAGCCTCCGCGCCGGGTACGGAACCTGCCGCCCATCCCGCAGCACCAACCGCCGGATCGGTGGAAGACCGGCAGCTCGCCGCAGTCGGGGCGGGTCAGCACGGTTATGGCCAGCCCGGCCAGGCCGGCCAGGCCTACGGCCAGGCCGGCCAGGCCTACGGCCAGGGTGGGTACGGTCAGCCGGCCCAGCAGCGTCAAGAGCAGCAGTATCCGGGTAACCCCGGCTACGGCCAGGCCCAGGCGCAGGCTTCCTCCGGCACCAAGCGTCCGTCCCCCTTTGCCGGGGTTCCGGTCAGCGACTACGTCCGGGACGGCATCGCGTTCCTGGCCCTCTTCGCCTCGCTGTTCATGACGTGGACCATCAGCACGAGCAGCTACGACGACGGCACCAAAGCCGGTGCCCGCGTTGACGTACTGCTGATTACCCTCCTGAGCATCCTGTCCCTGGGCATCAGCTATCTGTGGCGCGGCGGCGTCTTCGGCCCGACGGTCGGCTACCGGAAAATCCAGGACATTCGTCTCCTGGCCAACCTCCCGTACATCATCCTGGTGCTGGTGTACTTCGTCCTGAGCCTGGTATCGGGCTTCGGGGATGACAGCTACCGCTACCTGGGCGGCGCCGTCGCCGTCGGACTCGCCGGTGCCCTCCTCGCTGCACAGCCCCGGAAGGGTGAAATAGCCCCGGGCGACGTCGATCATGCCCGCCACCGGCGCTGGCTGTTCGTCATGCTGGGCATTGCGGGCTTTGCCGCCGTCGTCACCATCGTGCAGATCATCCTGTTTGTTATGGACGCGCATGACTACTACACAGGCGCCGGCGCGTGGCTGTTCCTGATTGCGCAGATTGTTGCCGCGCTCCTTGCAGTGGGGGTCCTGGGGCTTGTTGCCCTGAAGGTCTTCCGCGGCTCCGACGCCTGGCGCTTTGCCGGTGCGGCACTCGGTGTGGGCGCGGCTTTCCTCACCATGCTGGCACTCATGGGTGTGGATTCACTTGGGGAGGGCTTCTTCCCGGGGGTTGCCGGGTTCTCCACCTTCTTCTGGATGGCCTTCGGCGCTGCGGTTTCCGCTCCGTCCGTCGCCCGCACCACGCACCGGACCGCAGTTGCCCCTGCGGACCGGCTCACTGCCCTCCGCCCCCTGCTGCTCCTGACCCTGATCCTGGCGTCGGCCCTGGCCGTCTTCATGGTGGTCGGGCTGGTGCAGACCCTGTTGGAGGATCTCGACGGCGTCGCCACGTGGTCCGTGGGCCTGGTCCTTGCGCTCCTGCTGGTGGCTGCCACCGTAGTGGTCCGGAAGCTTGCCGCCCGCGACGAGCGGTCCGCCTTCGTGATGGGCAGCGTGTATGCGGGTGCCCTGTTTGTCCTGTCGCTGATCCTCATGATCCTTTTCGAAGTCCAGGACCTGGATTATTCGACGACGCGCACCGCGCCGTTGCCGATCGGAACGGTCATGTCCCTGATCATGGTGCTGACCTGGGTTATGCCCTTCGCGGTTCTGGCCGTGCTTTGGCTGGACAAGGCTGCGCGGGCACACTTCAAGTCGCTGCCCGCTTCCGGAAACTCGGGCACCGGTTTCGCCTTTGAAGGGGCTCCGGCCCGGGCACAGGTTCCCGCCATTCCGACGCCGGCCACTTTCGTTGGGGCTCAGCAGCCGCAGTTCCCGCAGCAGGGCCAGCCCGCTGGACAGCCCGTTCAGCAGCAGGCACCGGTTCAGCCCCAGCAGGCTCCCGTGCAGGAACCGGTGGTGGAACAGGCTCCCGTCCAGGCGCCCCAGCACGCAGCTCCCGTCCAGGAACCCGCTCCGGCCCGGGAACCCGTGCAGACTGCGGTAACTGAGTCGCCGGACCAGGACCAGGCCCAGGACCAGGATGAGGAAGTGTCCGAGGATACCGTTCGGCGTACGCCGGCCGCTGACCCGGATGCCGCCCTCCTGGCCGAAGCTGCCGATCCGGCCACACCCCTGGTCCGGCTCCAGGAGCTGGCTACCCACCCGCGGGCCCGGGTAGTCGTGGCAGCCAACCCGTCCACCTACCCGGCACTGCTGACCTGGCTGAGCCAGCTCGGCGATCCGGCCGTGAACGAGGCGCTGGGCCGCCGTCGGTAAACGGCCCTAAGTAATAGGTATGACGCGGCGGCCGACGTCGTTGGTGCGGGTTATCACTGCCAACGACGCCGGCCGCCGGCCTTTAACTTCCACCCGCTCAAGGATTCAGGGGCGCTCATGAAAAACTCCGCAGGCTCCGGCGCGAAGCGGCGTGCAGCAGCCGGCATCGTGGGGGCCGCAATGCTGCTCTCCGGGTGCTCGACCGCCCCTGCCGCGGGACCGCCGTCGGGCAGTACGACGACGGCGGCCAGCCCCGATCCCACCCCGAGCCCAACCTCCACGCCGTTACCGCCCCGGCCTTCGGGCTGGCTCGCGGAGGTAACCGGCGACGCCGGACGCCTGGCTATCCTCGGCGACTCCTTCGCCGCGGGAGAGGGGGCCGGCGATTACCGGCCTGCGGTGTCCGGCGTCCGGGATTCCTGCCACCGCAGCCTCCACCCGCCCGCTGCGGAACTGTTTGCCCCGCAGAACATCGCGAACCTCGCATGTTCCCGGGCCACCACCGGGCACCTGACCGCTTCGCAACGGCTGGCCGCCCTGGATCCCGGGGCCGGACCGACTACCGACCCCGGCACGGTCCCGGCGCAGCTGGAGCAGCTGCAGGGCTTCGAACCGACCTTGGTGGTGCTCTCGGTGGGCGGCAACAACCTCGACTTCGCCGGAATCCTGCAGGCCTGCCTGCTGGAAACCACTCCCTGCAGCGATGACCCGCAACTGGCCGCCCACGCGGCGGAGCAGCTGTCCGGCCTCGAGGCCGACCTAATGGACGCCTATGCCAGCGTCGCGACGGCCGTCCCTGCTCCCGTGCTGGTGCTTCCGTACCCCCAGCTTTTCGATGAGCCAGACGGCGACTGCGGCCGGCTCAGCACGGAGGAGCAACGCTTCGGCCGGGACCTCATCAATGACTTGAACGCCGTCATCCGGTCCGCCGTGGACAGCTCCTCCGCGCCGAACGTCTACTACGCGGACGCCGTCGAACAGGCCCTGGCCGGACACGGCGCCTGCAGCCCGGAACCGTTTGTCCATGCCGCGGATGTCTCCGGGCTGCTGCAGGCCGCCGATTCGTTTACCGCCAGCCAGGAGCTGCTGCACCCCACCTCTGCGGGCTACCGTGCCATGACCGCGGAGCTGGTCCGCTGGGCCGCAGAGCACCCCGTGCCGCAGTGAGCCGCATCACGGCAAAGCCCGGTGCCTGCGTAATACTAGGACTGCCGGCAAGGACGCCGGCCCGCAACGAGAGGACGGGCGCACCGTGACGGAACCCCCGCAGCAGACCCAGGCATTCGCAGGATTCTCCACGCTCCGGGTGAGCGAGGGAGCGGACCGGGTCCACGTCCAGCTGCACCGGCCCGAGGTCCGCAACGCCATTGACGCGGCCATGGTGAAGGAACTGCATGCGGTCTGCGCCGAACTGGAGCGGCAGCCGCGGGTCCTGATCCTCTCCGGTACCGAGGCCGGCGGAAAGGGGATCTTCGCCTCCGGGGCGGACATCACCGAGCTGCGCGAACGCCGCCGCGATGACGCCCTGGCCGGCATCAACTCCGGCCTCTTCACCCGGATAGCCGCCCTGCCGCTGCCGGTCATCGCCGCACTGGACGGATTTGCCCTGGGCGGCGGAGCGGAACTGGCCTACGCCGCGGACTTCCGGCTGGGCACACCACGGCTGAAGATCGGTCAGCCCGAAGCAGGGCTGGGAATCATGGCGGCTGCCGGAGCCACCTGGCGGCTGAAGGAGCTGGTGGGCGAGCCGCTCGCCAAAGACATGCTGCTGGCCGGACGGATCCTGTCCGGGGAGGAAGCACTGGCCGTCCGGCTGATCACCGAACTCCACCACCCCGCCGGCCTGCTGGCCGCCGCCCACGCGCTCGCGGACCGCATCACCGCCTCCGATCCGCTGGCCCTCCGCCTGACCAAAGCGGCCTTCGCCGCCCCGCGTGAAGCCCATCCGCTGATCGACAACCTCGCCCAGGGAATCCTCTTTGAATCCGAGGCCAAGTTCGACCGCATGCAGGACTTCCTCGACCGCAAGGAGAATTCCCGTGGCCCTCGAGAGCGCTGACACCGGCACCGTTCCGGCACGGGTAGGGGTGCTGGGCGGCGGACGCATGGGAGCAGGTATTGCCCACGCCTTCCTCCTGGCCGGAGCGGAGGTGGTGGTGGTCGAACGGGACCGGGAAGCCGCCGACGCCGCCCGCACCCGGATCACCGGGTCCCTAGCCAAAAGCGTGGAACGCGGGGATACGGACGCAAGCGCCCAAGAGCTCGCCGACCGTGCCGCCTTCGCCGTGGATTACGGACAGTTTGCGGGCTGCGGCCTGGTGGTGGAGGCGGTGCCGGAGGACTTCGCGCTGAAGTCCGCGGCCCTGCGCGCTGTGGAGGAACAGCTCGACGACGGCGCCTGGCTGGCGACCAACACGTCCTCGCTGTCGGTGGACCGGCTGGCTGCGGGTTTGAAGCGGCCGGAGAACTTCTGCGGCCTGCACTTCTTCAATCCCGTGCCGGCTTCCCGTTTGGTGGAACTGGTCCTCGGCGCCCGGACGTCGGAGCAGTTGGCCACCAGCGCACAGGAATGGATCGAAGCCCTGGGCAAGGCCGCCGTCGTCGTCCGCGATGCGCCCGGTTTCGCATCCTCCCGGCTCGGCGTCGCCATTGCCCTGGAGGCCATGCGGATGGTCGAGGAGGGGGTGGCGTCCGCCGAGGATATCGACGCCGCCATGACGCTGGGCTACCGCCATCCCACCGGCCCGCTGCGCACCACGGATCTGGTGGGACTGGACGTCCGGCTGGGGATTGCCGAGTACCTGTACTCGACACTGGGGGACCGCTTCGCGCCGCCGCAGATCCTCCGGGAGAAGGTGGCCCGCGGCGAACTCGGACGGAAGACCGGGCAGGGCTTCTTCAGCTACGAATAGCTTCGCCCGGAGCCACCGTGTCCAGGAAGGTCCGGACCATGGCGGGGTGGTCCAGCGCCATGGCCACCGAAATCACCGGAGCCGGGGCGAGCAGGCCGTGCACCGTGTCCTCGCCGGCGATTCTCCGCCGGTCCACCAGGGTCTGGCCGCGGCTGTGCCCGGCGAGCTCCACCCGCACCGGGTAATCCTCCAGCACCACGGTTTCCGGTGCAGCGATCAGGCAGGCGGCACCGGCGTCGCCGATGGTCATGGGGTCCAGGGTGCCGTCATTGGCGCTCACCGTGGGAAGCGGCTCCGCGCCCAGGACATCTCCGGCCGCCCGGGTCCGGGCGCCCAAGGCCAGCAGGGAGCCCACGAGCCGGGCACCGGGATCCGCGGAGGCTTCCAGCTTTAGGTACTGCGGCGCATCGAGGGTCGCGAGCATAAAGACGTCCAATCCGTACATGGTCACGGGCACGCCGCTCTCCAGCACCACGGCCAGCGCCTCGGGATCATGCCAGGCATTGAACTCGGCATGCGAGGTGGCATTGCCCATCCCGGCGGATCCGCCCATAAACACGATCCGTTCCAGCTTCCGGGCCGTGAGCGGGTAGGCCCGCAGGAACACCGCCAGGTTGGTCAGCGGGCCGATGCCCAGCAGGGTCACCCGTTCCGGAGAGTCTTCGATGGTGCGGTGCAGCAGTTCGACGGCGGCCAGGGGTGAAGCCGATGCGCTGGCGGCGGGCAGCTGCAGCCCGCCGATCCCGTTGGCGCCGTGGAAGGCGTGTGCATTGCGGGGCTCGTTGATCAGCGGCCGCTCCGCCCCGCGGGCCACCGGAACGTCCGGCCGTCCGGCAAGGTCCAGCACGTCCAGGGTGTTGCGCAGTACCTGGTCGACGTCGGTGTTCCCGGCCACGCAGGTCACGGCGCGCAGGTCGATGCGCGGGCTGCGGGCCAGGAAGGTCAGGGCCAGGGCATCGTCCACGCCGGTGTCGACGTCGGCAATCACCGGGATACGGCGCGGTTGATCGGGGGAGGAAGAAGAATGCACGGCGCCGTCTTTCGCTTAACCTGCTGGAAATTACCTGACAAGGTAACCAGAGAATTAAACCCTGCGGTACTTCATGAAGGGGAAAGGCATGCCGATCACGCTTCCGCCGGATACCGTCGCCGTCCTGGGCGGCGGAGTGCTGGGACTTTCCACTGCGGTGCAGCTGCTGCGCGGCGGTGCGGACGTGCTGCTGGTGACGGAAGCGGAGGTGGGCAGCGGAGCCTCCGGGCGCTCGCTGTCCTGGCTGAACGCCGGCGGCGGTTACGGCGAGGATTACTACCGGCTGCGGATGGCCGGTATCGACCGGTACCGGACCCTGCTGGCGCAGAATCCCGGCATCGACTGGCTTGCCTTCGACGGCGGCCTGTACTGGGATGACGACCCGTTCGTTGTCGTCGAGCGGCACAACGGTCAGACCCGGCAGGGCTACGAGGCCCGGATGCTGGAACGCGAAGACGTTCCAGGTGTGGTGCCCGGCGTGGACCCGGGGGTGTTGCCGCACCGGGTGCTGGTCAACCCGGGCGAAGGCTGGGTGTCGCTTCCGCACCTGGTCCGGTATCTGGCCGAGGAATTCACGATGCGCGGCGGCACCCTGATTGAACACGCCGGCAGGTGCACGGTTACCCGCGCGGTTCCGGGCGGCGCCGGGCCCGACGGCGGCATCAGGGCACGCGGGATCCGCACCGCCGGCGGGGAAGAATACGGGGCCGACGCCGTCGTCGTCGCCTGCGGAGCCGGCACCCCCGCAGTACTCGCCGAGGCCGGCGTCCACCTGCCCGACGCCTCCGACCCGGCCATGCTGGTGATCAGCGAACCGGTGGACCACGGACTGCGGGCCGTGCTGAACACGCCCCGGATCTCGCTGCGCCCGCACCCCGGCGGACGGCTCGCCATGGATTCCACCTGGTACCTGGACCGGGTGCAGCGCCTGGAGGACGGCAGCTGGAGCGTGGATCCCGAGGTGCCGGTCGAGCTGGCGGCGGAGGCGAGCCGGGTGCTGGCCGGGCATCCGGAGGTGGTGCCGCAGAGCCGGCAGCCGGGGTTGAAACCGGTGCCGGGGGACGGTGAACCGGTGCTCGGTGAGCTTGCCGCGCTGCCCGGCTGCTGGACCGCCTTCACGCACTCCGGGGCCACGCTGGGCCTGATCGCCGGGGAGCTGGTGGCCGCGGAAATCCTCACCGGCCGCCGGCACCCGCTGCTGGAACCGTTCCGGCCCGAGCGTTTCAGCTTCGGCTGGGACTCCTAAGCCGGCGGGTTTCTAGGCTTGCCGGTTCCTAGGCCGGTTCCTAAACGGCGCGCGGCGCGGCCAGCACGGGAGCGAAGGCCAGCTCCGCGGCGCCGACCAGCAGCAGTTCCGAACGCAGCGCCGCCCGGCGCAGCTGTACCCGCCGGCCCAGGCCCGCCACCGCCTCGGCGGCAACGGCGTCGGTCAGCCGCTGGGGATTGGAAGCAAACAGGGTGCCGAGGAAACCGCCCAGGACAATCGTGTCCGGATTGAAGATGTTCACGAAGTTCGTCAGCGCTACTGCCAGCTGATCCAGCTGCCGGTCCGCCTCGGCGCGGACTGCAGCGGTCTGCTGCTCGGCCATCGCCGCGTCCAGCGTGTCCTGGTCCGCACGGTCCAGGCCCAGCACCTCCAGCAGTCCGGCCAGGTTCACTTCCGTTTCCAGGCAGCCGCGCCGGCCGCAGTGGCACCGTTCACCGTCGCTGCGGACCAGCGTGTGTCCGAGCTCGCCCGCGTAGCCGTCCGCCCCGCGCAGCGGCCTGCCGGCGACGATGATCCCGCCGCCGATCCCGCTCGCACTGCCGTTGAGGTACACGGCATTGTCGGTGTCGACGGCGGCACCGAAGAGACTCTCGGCCACTGAACCCAGGGTGGCATCGTTGCCGGCGAAGACAGGCAGGGCGAGTGCCTCGGCCAGGGGCGCGGCCAGCGGCTCGTTCCGCCAACCCAGGTGCGGTGCCAGCAGCACCTGGCCGTCGGAGGTGCGGGTGAGCCCGGGAACGGCCACGCCGACCCCGGCAATCCGGTCCATTCCGGCCAGGTCCGGAGCCATCCCGGCCAGCACGGCGCGGGTGATGCTTACCGTCTCGGCCACGCTCGGCCGGGAAACCGTGTCGTGGCGGACCCGGCGGTGCACCCGGCCGCCCAGTCCCACCAAGCCGACGGTCACGGCGTCGACGTCGGGATGGACCACTACGGCGGCCACCCGCTCGTTGGGGTGGACCAGCGGGCTGGGCCGGCCGACCCGTCCGGCGGGCGGATCCGTCTCGTAAGCCAGCCCCATGCCGGCCAGTTCGCCGACGAGGGCACCGATGGTGGAGCGGTTGAAGCCGGTAAGCCGGGTCAGATCCGCGCGGGAGAGCTGCCCGTTCCGGTGCAGCAGGGTCAGGATGCGGGAGAGGTTGGCGGACCGCAGGTTATCGGTACCGCGGCTTGCCGGTGCAGGGGCGCTGATAATGCCGCGTTCCACGTCTTTGTTTCCTCCCCGGTTACTGGTCATCCTCCAGCCTACCTGTCGCCGTCATGATTTGGTTGGGGGCGGCAACAAAATATCCTCCGGCAGCCCGCACCGCGTGCGGGGCGGAAGCTTATTCGTCCGGGAACCATTGACACCGGACCGCTGCCCGAATATGTTGTTGCTTCCAACTAATACTTGATCTGGAGCTATCGTGACAATGACGCCATCGCCTTCCGACCGCTTTACCTTCGGCCTCTGGACCATCGGCTGGACCGGAACCGACCCCTTCGGCACACCGACGCGGGCCGCACTGGATCCCATCAAGGGCATGCATAAGCTCGCTGAACTGGGCGCCTACGGGGTGACCTTCCACGACAATGACCTGGTTCCCTTCGACGCCACGGCGCAGGAGCGGGACATCATCATCAAGAACTTCACCAACGCCCTGGCCGAAACCGGCCTCAAGGCACCCATGGTGACCACCAACCTGTTCACGCACCCGGTGTTCAAGGACGGCGGCTTCACCTCCAATGACCGCTCCGTCCGCCGCTTCGCACTGCGCAAGGTGCTGCGGAACATCGACCTCGCCGCGGAGCTCGGCGCGGAAACCTTCGTGATGTGGGGCGGCCGCGAAGGCAGCGAATACGACGGTTCCAAGGACTTCTCCGCAGCCTTTGACCGCATGCGTGAGGGCATCGACACCGCTGCCGGCTACATCAAGGAGAAGGGCTACGGGCTGCGCATCGCCATCGAGCCCAAGCCCAACGAACCGCGCGGCGACATCTTCCTGCCGACCATCGGCCACGGCCTGGCATTCATCGCCCAGCTCGAGCACGGTGACATTGTCGGCCTGAACCCGGAGACCGGGCACGAGCAGATGGCCGGGCTGAACTTCACCCACGGCATCGCCCAGGCCCTGTGGTCCGGCAAGCTGTTCCACATCGACCTCAACGGCCAGAAGTCCATCAAGTTCGACCAGGACCTCGTCTTCGGGCACGGCGACCTCACCAGCGCCTTCTTCACCGTGGACCTGCTGGAGAACGGTTTCCCCAACGGCGGACCGCGCTACGAAGGCCCGCGGCACTTCGACTACAAGCCCTCCCGCACCGAGGGCTACGAAGGCGTCTGGGAATCCGCCAAGGCCAACATGGACATGTACCTGCTGCTCAAGGAACGTGCCCTGGCCTTCCGCGCCGATCCCGAGGTGCAGGAAGCCATGCAGTACGCCGGCATTACCGAGCTGGCACAGCCCACGCTGGCTGCCGGTGAATCCGTCACGGACCTGCTTTCCGATTCCGCGTCCTTCGAGGACTTCAACGCCGACGCCGCCGCGGACCGCGACTTCGGTTTCGTGAAGCTGAACCAGCTTGCGCTGGAACACCTGATGGGTGCCCGCTAGGCTACCTGCGCACGACGCGCAAAACATCACCGAATCGTGCTGCCGCCGGGCCCTGGGGGACCGGCGGCAGCACCCGTTGAAAGGCTCGACATGCCACTCGTTGCCGGAGTCGACAGCTCCACCCAGTCCTGCAAGGTAGTCATCCGCGATGCCCGGACCGGCGCGCTGCTGCGCGAAGGCACGGCCCGCCACCCGGCTGGTACCGAGGTGGACCCGGAAGCATGGTGGGCAGCCTTCCTGGAAGCCGCGGAGGCTGCCGGGGGACTGGACGACGTCGACGCCGTCTCGGTAGGCGGGCAGCAGCACGGCATGGTCTGCCTGGATGAAACCGGTGCCGTGGTCCGCCCGGCCCTGCTCTGGAACGATGTCCGCTCCGCCGCTGCCGCGGACAAGCTCGTTGCCGATGCCGGGCCCGACGGTGCCCGGTACTGGGCCGACACCACGGGCTCCGTGCCCGTGGCCTCGTTCACTGCGACGAAGCTGCGCTGGCTGGCCGAAAACGAACCGGAAAACGCCGCCCGCACCGCCGCCGTCTGCCTGCCGCACGACTGGCTGAGCTGGCGCCTGGCCGGTTACGGGCCGGGCAGCGGTGCAGAAGGGCTGGCCGCCCTGACCACCGACCGGTCCGACGCCTCCGGCACCGGTTACTGGTCCCCGTCCACCGGCGAGTACCTTCCTGAAATCCTGGAGCAGACCCTCGGCCACGTGCCGCAGCTGCCCCGCGTCCTGGGTCCGCTCGAGGCGGGCGCCCACACCCCGGCCGGTGCGCTGATCGGGCCCGGCGCCGGTGACAACGCCGCCGCCGGACTGGGTGTCGCGGCCGGGGTGGGGGATGTGGTGGTCTCCATCGGCACCTCCGGCACCGTGTTCGCCGTCGTCGACGCCCCGACGTCGGACGCCACCGGCCTGGTGGCCGGCTTTGCCGACGCCACCGGTCACTTCCTCCCACTGACCGCCACCCTGAACGCGTCCCGCATCCTGGACGCCACCGCCGCCCTGCTCGGGGTGGAACTGAACGAACTGACACGGCTGGCCCTCTCCGCTCCGGCCGGTGCCGACGGCCTGGTGATGGTGCCCTACTTCGAAGGGGAACGCACCCCTAACCTGCCGGACGCCACCGGGTCCCTGCACGGCATGACGCTGCGGAACTTCACTCCCGCGAACCTGGCCCGGGCCGCCGTCGAGGCCGTGGCCTGCTCGCTCGCGGACGGTTTCGCGGCGCTGAAGAACACGGGGGTCTCCGCGCAGCGTGTGATCCTGGTGGGCGGAGCTGCCCGGTCCGAGGCGATCCAGCAGGTCATTGCGGCTGTCTTCGCGCTTCCCGTCACCGTCCCGCGGCCGGGGGAGTACGTGGCTGACGGCGCCGCCCGGCAGGCCGCAGCCATCCTCACCGGTGAGTGGCCTGCGTGGAACGACGGCGCGTCCGTGGTGGTCACGGCGGATCCCACGCCCGGGGTGCTGCAGCGTTACCGGCAGGCGGCGGGAAGCCCTGCGCTGCCGGCTGCCGGATAGGATCGGGCCCATGACTTCCTCTTTCGGGCCCAACGGCCATCCGGTTTCCCTGGCCGCCGGGGATTACCGGGCCACCATCCTGCCGGTGGGTGCCACGCTCGCCGGGCTGGCCTTCGGCGGCCGGGACGTGGTGCTGCCGCTCGCGGAGGACGAAATTCCGGAGGCCTTCAGCGGCAAGGTGCTGATGCCCTGGCCCAACCGGATTGCCGGCGGCCGCTACACCTTTGGCGGCACCGAGTACCAGGTGCCGGTCAACGAGCCCGAGACCGGCATGGCCCTGCACGGACTGGTGGCCTGGGATGCCTGGGACGTTGTCGAAACCTCGCCGGAGCGCGCGGTCCTGCGGCACCGGCTGATGGGACAGCCCGGTTATCCGTTCCAGCTGGAACTGCAGGCGGTCTATGCCCTGGATGCCGACACCGGGCTAAGCGTGGAGTTGTCCGCCGCCAATGCGGGCACTGCGTCCGCACCCTACGGAGCCTCTGCCCACCCCTACCTCACTGCAGACCGGGTGCCGGTGGACGGTTGTGTGCTGGACGTTCCTGCCGTGCAGGTCCTCGGTGGTCCGGAGCAGTCCGGCCGGCCCCTGGATTTGAGCGAACTGCGGGACACCGCGGGGACCGTGCTCTCCTTCTCCGCTCCGGAACCGATCGGTACCCGCACCGTAGACCATGCCTTCACCGGGCTGCCCGACGGCGACTGGCAGGTCACGCTTACCGACCCGGAGACCGGCTTCGGTGCTGTCCTGTCCGCCACCGGCAGGGAGGCGCCGTGGCTGCAGGTCTATTCCGGCGAGAAGATGGACCGCCTGGGCGTGGGCGTGGAGCCGATGACCTGCCCGCCGGATGCCTTCAACTCCGGGGAGGGCCTCATTGTGCTGGCACCTGGCGAGGAGCACCGGCTGGCTTTCCGGATTGCCGCCGTGAAGGCCGAATCCTAGTCATTAAGGTTAAGCAAAACAATAAACTGACTGCCCGCTGCCAAAGACTAAAAGTCTAAGAACTCGATTATCTGAACCTCAGCTATCCTGTAATTATGGCTATCTATTTTTCGTCGCGCGCGGCAAAAGAGTTATTGGACTATGAGGAAGGAGAGCAACATTTTGAAGCGGCCGGCACGGGCTCCGCGGAACTGAATCTTGGTTTCTTTAAGCTTCAATTGCCGTTTGTCCCGTGGAAGCGGAGGTTCACGAGATCTGAACGTCTACTCAAAGCAGCCCACCGGTACGGCAGGGAGATAGTCCCAGTGGAGCAGGCAAAAGAGCAGGACCTCGTGAACATCTCATTGCGAAACATTGCATACGGCGCGGTCAAGACAATGGGCATTGGCGGGAGCCAGGAGCCATTCACAATATTTCTGTTTGCCGGAGAAGCACCTCGGCTGGGGATCTCGCCATCAGTTTCTGTGATGGGGGTTGGATCGGTTGACAATTATTCGCGATACGTAGGGGATGAATCAGCGTTTAGAGGGACATGGTTTCCATCGAGTCCGGAAGGGCGGGCCGAAATTTATAGGCGGGAGGGGATCCTAACCGCAGAAGAACGCGACCGTGAATTTCACGCATGGGGCTTGTCCATGCAAGCGGAAGTGAAAACTGGGCATCAAGTCGAGTTGTTTGAAGATCTCTTAGGTTCCTTGAACCATAATCACATGAGCAGCGAAGTTGTGGTGGACAACTACCGTCAGTCTTTGAAAAAGGCAAAGCTCATCGGCGTTGTGGAAGACTCTCGTGAAAGCGATCAGGGCGCGCGGAGTCTCTTAGTTCGACCCATCCTAATTGACGGAAAATAACATCAATGTCCGTCTAGGGCCCAACTAATACACTTCCCCGAACTGCTTCTGCAGGAACGCCAGGGCCAGGACCTCGTCCTCGATGCCGCCGGCCTCATGCTGGTTGAACGGCCACACGGACAATTCCTTCGGTCCGGCGTAGTTGTTGTACGCGGCGTAGACGGTGGACGGGGGAGTGGTGGTGTCCATCAGCCCCACCGAGAACAGGGCGGGGGCCGTGGCGCGCGGCACCAGGTTCGCGACGTCGAAATAGCGCAGCGTCTGCATCACCTGCTGCGCCGCCCCGCGCTGCATGGACAGGAAATCAACGATTTCACGGTACGGGTAGCCGTCGGTGACGGTCAGTGCCCGCGGAAAGTCGGAAAGGAACGGCACCAGGGCGACGACGGCGGCCACCTCAGGGCACAGCGAGGCGGCAGCCAGGGCCAGCCCTCCACCCTGGCTCTGCCCCAGCACGGCCACCCGCGCCGGATCGACCGGTGCGGCTCCGCTGTCGGCCAGCGAACGCATAGCCTCCACCGCCCGGACGGCATCGGTGATTAGGCGGCGGTAGTAATAGGTCTGCGGGTCGAGCACCCCTCGCGTCATCACCCCCGGAACCTGCGGACCGCCACTGCCGGCGGCGTCCGGCGTCGCACCCGTGCTCCACCCCGCGCCCTGCCCGCGGGTGTCCATCTGCAGGTGGGCAAAGCCGGCGGAGGCCCAGAACAGGCTCTCGCGGGCGTCCCCGCGCCCGCCGCCGTAACCGACAAACTGCACGACGCCGGGCAGTTGCCCATCACCGCGCACGCTCCGGGCGGGCAGCCGCAGCCAGGCCTGGATGGGTTCACCGCCGAAACCCGGGAACACCACGTCGTAAACTTCCACCGTCCGCAGCCCGCTGGGGTAGGGGGTGACCCCTACCGCCAGCGGGTGCTGCCGTGCCTCGTCCAGGGTGTCCGCCCAGAACCGGTCCAGGTCCTCCGGAGCGCTGGTGCTGCCTCGATAGGCGGCAAGCTGGTCAGCGGGCAGGTCGTAGTACATGCGTTTCCGGCTCCCGGGTTGAAGGTGCGCGTTGCGTGCGGTTGCGGGTGTTCAGCCCAGCGGCACCACGTCCGCCGGACAGTGCAGCCGCCGGGTGTGGTCTACTTCCCGGACGGTTCCCGTCAGGGTAACACCGGCGGTTGTCCGGATATCAGTGCTGGAAGCCCCGAGCCGCAGCTCCAGCTCGCCGGGCTCCACAACGCGCTGCCCGTCCCGCCCGGTGAAGGACGCGGCGTCGGCCGGAACCGTAAACCGCACCTTCGCCGCTTCCCCCGAGCGCAGCGGGACCCGGGCGAACCCGGCCAGCCGCTGCACCGGACGCACCACCGAGGCCACCGGATCGTGCAGGTAGAGCTGGACGATCTCGACGCCGTCGCGCCCGCCGGTGTTGGCTACGGTCACGGAGACGGACGTTTCGCCGTCGACGCCGAACTCCGCCGGGCCGTCCAGGGCGATGTCCGACCAGTCGAAGCTGCTGTAACCCAGCCCGTGGCCGAACCCGAAGGCCGGCGTCGGGTCGATGCTGGACACGTCGCTCAACTGTGCGAGCGGGGCGGCCAGATAGGTGGACGGCTGGGCGCCGGGGGAGGCCGGGACGCTGACCGGCAGCCGGCCGCTGGGATTCACCCTGCCGCTCAGCACACCGGCGATCGCCGGTCCGCCCTCTTCTCCGGGGAAGAACGCGTGCACAATGGCGGCGGCGTCCGTGGCGGCGCGGCCCAGGGCATAGGGGCGCCCGGTCAGCAGCACCAGCACCACGGGTTTGTCGGTATCCAGCAGTTCATCCAGCAGCTGCTGCTGCACTCCGGGCAGGACCAGCGATTCGGTGTCGCAGCCTTCGCCGCTGGTGCCGCGTCCGAAGAGTCCGGACCGGTCGCCCAGCACGGCCACGACGACGTCGGCCTCCCGGGCGGCGGACAGCGCATCGGCGAATCCGTCCGTCTCGGGTCCGTCCACGCTGCAGCCGGCGGTCACGGTCATTGCGCTGTCCGGGAACTCGCCGCGCAGCGCTGCCGCGACGGTGGGCAGCTCGATTCCCGCTGCCACCTCGGGGTGCTGCACACCCACGTGGGCGGGGAAGGAGTAGCAGCCGAGGAACGCCATCGGGTTGTCGGCATTGGGTCCAACGACGGCGATCCGGCCCGGCGCTGCCAGCGGCAGGATTCCGTTGTTGGCGGTGAGGATCAGTGCCTGCTCGGCGACCTCGGCCGCCAGCGAGCGATTCTCCGGACGGTCCAGGTTCACCGAACCCAGCACGCCGGACGAGTCCGTGAGGTCCATGCCGGCCAGGGCCGAGGGCACCGCGGACCAGTCCGGGTCCAGCAGCCCGAGTTCGACCTTCTGGGTCAACACCCGCAGCAGCGCGGTGTCGATGACGGCTTCATCCAACCGCCCGGACTCCACTTCTTCGATGAGCTGCTCGCCGAAGGCATCCACGGTGGGAAGTTCCACGTCCACGCCGGCGGTCAGCGCCGCCGCAGCCGCCTCGCCGAGCGAACCGGCCACCCGGTGCAGTTCCTTGAGGAAGCTGATTCCGAAGTAGTCGGCCACCACGGTGCCGTCGAAACCCCACGTCTCGCGGAGCAGGCCGGTGAGCAGTGAGCGGTCCGCAGCGGAGGGGACGCCGTCGACGTCGGTATATGCGTGCATCACCGAGCGCACCCCGGATTCCCGCACGGCCATTTCGAAAGGCACCAGCAGGACGTCCGCGCGTTCGCGCATGCCGACGGAGACCGGGGCCAGGTTGCGGCCGGCCTTGGATGCCGAGTAGCCGACAAAGTGCTTCAACGTGGCCACCACGCCCGCACCTTCAAGTCCGCGGATGTAGGCGGAAGCGATGCTGCCCACCAGATACGGGTCTTCGCCGATGGTCTCCTCCACCCGGCCCCAGCGGGCGTCGCGTACGACGTCGAGCACGGGAGCGAGGCCCTGGTGCACGCCGACCGAGCGCATGTCGGTGCCGATAGCCGCACCGATCCGGCCGATCAATTCCGGGTTGAACGTGGCACCCCAGGACAGCGGCACGGGATACGCCGTGGCACCCCAGGCTGCGAACCCGGCCAGGCATTCCTCATGTGCCATGGCCGGGATGCCGAACCGGTTGGACTCGGCGATCCGCTGCTGGGTGCGCATCAGGGACAGGGCGCCCATGCCGGCGTCGACGGGCAGGGTGCCGAACGGCCGGGTGAGCTGGCCCAGCCCGTTCGGCAGGAGATCCTCCAGCGGCACCGGTTCCTTCATGTCGTGCTGGTGGGGTGCCACCTGGCCGCCTTCGCTGGAGGCACCGACCCAGACGCCGAAGAGCTGGGCCACCTTTTCCCGCAGCGTCATCTGCTCTGCCAGCCGGGCGGCGCGCTCGCGGGCGGTCAGGGAGGTGTCCCGCCAAGGGAGGTGCTGAACTGTTGTTTCTGTCATGTCTACTTTCCGCCAACGCCCATAAGGCCCTGGACCAGTGCGCGGCGCGCAAAGAGGTACACCAGCAGGACGGGAACCATGGAGAGCATCACCGCGGCGAGGATGCCCGGCACGTTGATGCCGTACTGGGTTTGGAAGTTGAAGAGGCCAAGCGTGATCACCTTGGTGGATTCCGACTGGGTCAGGATCAGCGGCAGCAGGAACCCGTTCCAGCCCTGCAGTGCGGCGAACACCGCAATCGTGGACAGCCCGCCCTTGGACAGCGGCAGCACCAGGCGCAGGAAGGTGCGTGTGGTGGACGCTCCGTCCACGGACATGGCTTCGTAGAGTTCGGGGGTGATGTCCCGCATGGTCCCGGAGAGGATCAGCGTGCAGATCGGCAGTGCGAACGCGGCCGTGGGCAGGATGATGCCCAGCAGGGTGTCATACAGGCCCACCGAGTTGATCAGGTAGAACATCGGCACAATCACTGCTTGGACCGGAATGGCCAGCCCGAGCAGGAAGAACCGGAAGATCAGCGTTGTGGAGCGGGACTGGCTGCGCACAATTGCGTAGGACAGCGGCGGCACCACCAGCAGGACAATGCCCACCACACCGGCCGTAACCAGGAAGGTGTTCAGGAAGTACTTGCCGAAACCGCTGTCGAAGACCAGCAGGAAGTTCTCGAAGGTCAGGCTGGTGGGCACGGACAGCGGGCCGTTGGCGCTGAACTCGGCACGGCTCTGCACGCTGGCGGCAACCATGACGTACAGCGGCAGGGCAACGATCAGGAGCCAGACGGTGACCGCGGCTCCGGCAATGTAATTGGGGCGGGTACGCATCAGACTCCCTCCATGGTGCTGCGCATTTTGTCGTAGCCGGAGGCCTTCACCATGATCAGTGAGATGGCGGTGGCCACCACCACGAGGACCAGTGCGATGGCGGAACCCATGCCGAAGTTGTAGCGGCGGAAGGCTTCCTCGTACATGTAGAACGCGGTGATGGTGGTGTCCGTCCCGGGTCCGCCGTTGGTCAGGATCAGCACCGTCTCGAAGGTGGTCAGCCCGCCCACCACCATCAGGATCACCGAGGTGATGATGCTGTTGCGCAGCTGCGGCAGGGTGATGGAAAAGAACTGGCGTGCCCGTCCGGCGCCGTCGATTTCCGCGGCCTGGTACAGCACCGGCGGAACGGACTTGGCGGCTCCCTGGTAGATCAACGTGTGGAAGGGGGTGAACTGCCACATACCCACGAAGATGATCACGCCGATGGCAGTGGACTGGTTGCCGAACAGGTTGCCGTCCCCGAACAGCCACTTGAGCTGCGCCGGAACCCCGAAGTTCGGATCCAGCAATGCGCGCCACAGCACCGAGATGGCGGCGGAGGAGAGCAGCAGGGGGAGGAAGAAGATGGCGCTGAGCACGGCGCGGTTCCGCTGCGGTCCTGCTGCCCAGACACCGAGCAGGATGCTCACGGGAGTCTGGGTGGCAACACCCAGCACAATGAACAGCACACTGAGCCACAGGCTCTTGAGCATTACCGAATCGCCGGCGAGCGTTTCCCAGTTCTCCGTGCCGACAAACTTCGGTTCGCCCAAGCCCGTCCAGGTCATAAAGGACAGGACGACGACGGCGATCAGCGGGACCACGGCGAAAAGCAGGAAGAAGACGGTGGCGGGCAGGGTCCAGGCGACGCCCGGACGGTTCAGCCGGGCCCGGCCGGCCCGCACCGGACGTCCCTTGGAGGGGTTGTCCGGTGCGGCCGGCGGCCGGGGTGGAAGCAGAGTGGTCATGGTCTCGGCAATCGGTCCGGCTATTTCTTCAACGACTGCATGGCTTCAATGAAACCGTCTTCGTCGATGCTTCCGGCGAAGAAGTCGGCAACAGCGCTGTGGATGGTGGGTGTTGCGGCCGGCGGGTAGGCCTGGTCCCAGGACAGCTGGAAGTTAGGCGCATCCTCTACCAGTCCGAACTGGAAGCGGGCGTAGTCCGGGTTGGTCGCCTGGTCCAGGAATCCCTCGGTGCTGGTGGTGGTGGGCAGGTTGCCGATGGCCATCTGCTCCTGGACAAACTCGTCCGAGTACATCAGCTTCAGGAAGTCACGTGCGGCTTCCGGGTAGCGGGTGTCCGCCAGGACGGAGTAGTAGTTGTTGGTGTTGCCGACCAGGTTGGCAGGATCTCCCTTGCCGCCCTCGATCTCGGGGAATTCGCTCCAGCCCAGGCCGCTGGCTGCGAACTCGGGGTTGACGTCCTGGATGGTGGAGTACTCCCAGGAGCCCATCAGTTCGAAGCCCGCCTGGCCGCTGGAGAGCAGGGTGTGGGAGCCGCCGTCGGTGAACTTCACGGACTGGAAGTTGGTGCCGAAGGCCCCGGTGTCCACCAGTTCACGCAGCATGCCCAGCGATTCCCGGCTTTCTTCGGAATCCCAGACGTCGGTGTCGCCGTCGATAGCGGACTGGAAGAGTTCCGGTCCGGCTACGCGGTCATAGACGTAGGAGAACCACATCTGGGTGGGCCATTCGTCGCCGCCGCCGAGGGCGATAGGGGTCTTGCCTGCAGCCTTGAGTTTCTCGACGGCGTCGAGCAGTTCGTCCCAGGTCTGCGGTGCTTCCTCGATGCCTGCCGAGGCGAGCACTTCCTTGTTGTGGAAGAGCATCACGGGCTGGGTGCCGCGCATCGGCACTCCGTACGGGGTGTCATCCACCGTGGCGACGTCGAACACCGAGGGAAGGAAGGCGTCCTTCAGCTGCGGATCCTCCTCGATGAAGTCATCCAGCGGCATCAGCAGATCTGCATCGACGAAGTCGGAGATGCTGCCTCCGCCCCAGTTGAAGAAGATGTCCGGTGCAGCGTCGGTGCTCATGACCGTCTGCAGCTTCTGCTGGTATTCGGCGCCGGGGATGGTATCCAGCACCACCTTGACGTCGGAGGTCTCATTGAAGCGTTCGACCATGGCGGATTCGACGTCGTTGCTCGCGTCTCCGTAAACGAGGACATGGATCTCATTTTCGGGACGGTCCGAGGCAGCGGAGTCGCCGCCTCCACAGCCGGCCAGGGTGAGGCTGAGCGCCAGTATGCCGGCGGCAGCCAGGACCGGGGTCCGGGACGAGGGTTTGTTCATCGTTGAACACCTTCCGAAAGTTTCGGTATATTGGTCGAAAGTTACTAGACGCCGTCAGCATAAGATGCGCGTAATGTGATGCGCAACACTTTTCGATAAACTGTTGTCCGCGCTGGCTCGAACACCCGAAGGACTACCTATGCAGTCATCACTGCCGCAGAACCCGGTCACGCTGGCGGACCTGGCCTCCGAGGCTGAGGTTTCACTCTCGACAGTTTCGAAAGTTCTCAACGGCAGAACGGACGTTTCGCGGAAAACGCGCGCGAAAGTCGAGGCGTTGCTGGAGGAGCACGGCTATCGCCGTAAAGGCGGGGCCAAGTCGCGGCTGCTGGAACTGGTGTTCCACGAACTCGAAAGCGCCTGGGCACTGGAGATCATCCGCGGCGTGGAGAACATTGCCCGGGAGAAGGGCCTGAGCGTGGTCCTGACGGAGAGCGGCACCCGGCACGCGCCGTCGCCCGAGTGGGTGGAAGGGGTCATCGCCCGCCGGCCAGTTGGCGTCGTACTGGTCTTTTCCGACCTGGCGCAGGACTCACGCCGGCAACTCGAAGCGCGGTCCATTCCGTTTGTGATCATCGATCCGGCGGGGGATCCTGCTCCGGATGTGCCGTCCGTGGGGTCGGCAAACTGGTCCGGCGGCATGATGGCCACCCGCCATTTGATCGATCTGGGGCACACCCGGATTGCTGCGATCACGGGGCCGGAGGACATGATGTGTTCGCTGGCGCGGATTGACGGCTACCGATCTGCGCTGAACAACGCCGCACTGCCGCTCGACCGGGATCTGATTCGGTACGGAAACTTCCACGTTGACGGCGGCCGCGATCACGCGCTGGAGCTGCTGTCGCTTCCGGACCGGCCTACTGCCATTTTTGCCGGCAGCGACCTGCAGGCGCTGGGGGTGCTCGACGCCGCCCGGCAGCTGGGTATCAGCGTCCCGGATGAGCTGTCGATTGTCGGGTATGACGATCTGCAGGTGGCGCAGTGGTCCAGTCCTGCGCTGACCACCGTGCACCAGCCGCTGATCGAGATGGCCGAAGAAGCTGCCCGGATGGCGGTCCGGTTGTTCGAGGGGGAGCGGCCGAACAACCTGCGCCTGGACCTGGCCACCTCGTTGGTGGTGCGGCAGAGTACTGCCCGGGTGCCTGCGGCCGTCACCTCATAGGCCCGGCTGGGTCCCGGCTGGGTCTCGGCTGGGTCCCGAGGCGCCCGGGTGCCCACTGCTGCCAGCGTCTTTCCGTGAGCCCGTGAGCCCGTGAGCCCGTGAGCCCCGTGACGCGATGACGCGGTGAGGCCGTGAGGCCGTGAGCCGGTGCGCCCACGACCCGAGGCGCCCGTGCGCCCGTGACGCCGTGATCCTGTAAGCCGTCCCGACACAAGGACGCCAGGATCTCATGCCGCCGTTTTGCACTCCGCTCAAAACGGCGGTGGGGCTTCAGGAATGTTTTTCTCATGGTCTGTCGTCGCGTGCGCCGTCCCTAGGTCCGGGAGCCGCTGCTTATGATCCGTCCGCGGGTCCGTCGGCTGCTGAGAAACCAAATCGAGAAACGGCTCTGCGCGATAGACTCGGCCGGTCGGCGAAGTCCACTCAATCACCCCGGGGATGGGCTGGCACGCTTTCCAATAGCCCAGAGTCTTGAACCGGTGGTGCCGGCGGCAGAGGTGTTCAAGGTTCCCGTGGTCCGTGGGACCGCCGCGCGCCCAGTCGATGGTGTGGTCGATGTCCGCATTTGCGGTGCTGACCCGGCAGCCGGGAAACCTGCAGGTTCCGTCCCTTGCGCGGAGCCAGCGGCGAAGCCCGGCAGGGACCTTTCTGCGCCGTCCCACGCCCAGGATCTCTCCGGTGTGCGGGTTTTGGGCCAGTCCGGTCCATCCGACGGCGTTGCGGGCCAGTCGGCGGGCTTCTTCGGCGCTGATGGGGCCGTAGCCGTGCAGTTCTGCCGGCTGGTCGTCGGCTCCGAAGAGGGTCTCTGCGCTGATCAGGACCATGATTTCCGCCCTCGGGACGATTCCATCGTCCGGTCCTGTTGGGCGATCGGGTGCGCCCTCCGGGCCGTTGCCAAAGCCGGTTCCGTCCTCGTCCCGGGTGGCTGCGCCAGTGTCATTGCTGGTGTGGCCGGTGCCGGGCCGGGTTCCGGACGCGTCTCGGGAACCGGCCTTGTCTCGGGCTCCGGCAGTCGCGAAAAGTCCCCGGCTGCCGCCCATCAGCAGCTGCGCCAAAATATCGGCACGCAGCTGGTCCGTGGTCCGAGGATCCCCTCCCGCCTGCTCACCCCGCGCCGCAGTGCTGAGAGCGGTATAGATCTGCTGCGCTTCCGCCGCACGCAGATGAGCCGACAGGCAGGACATACCGTCTTCTTCGCGGTCCAGGGTGACCATGCGCTGCTCGAACGCAGTCAGGTGCCTTTTGCTGACCGTCTCCGGGAACGTCTTTTCGCGCAGCCGCCGGGCCTTGGCCGAAAACTGCGCCCGCGTCTGACCCTCCGCAGCCTTCAGCAGGTCGGCCTCGAACCCTGGGAGTTTCTCCGCAGGAACGTTCTGGCACTGCTCCAGGACCACCTGGGCATGCTGGTACGAGAACCGCCCCTCCTCCAGCCCGGTCAGGGTCGCCGTATGGGTGCCGCACAGCTGCCCGGCCTCACTCAACAGCCGCTGACCGGTCACCTGCGGAACATTCAGGATGGCGGCACATTCGGCAGCCGCGAGGCTGAAAGCAATCCCGGGTTTATCCCGCTCCGACGGGTCGAAGAACTTGTCCCGGAAGATTTCCTCCATCCGGTTCAATAGGCGGGACCGCTGCGCCTGTCCCCAGGAAATCAAATGCTCCACCCGGACCAAAGCCTCACCGACCGTGGCTTCGTCAAAGGCTTCGAGGTTCTGCAGGGCCAGTGTGCCGGTGAAACCGTCCGGGTAAGCATCAGCAGTGTCCCCGGCGGCGCGGCTTTCAAAGGCCCCGTTCCGAAAAACCTTTTCCACCGGGTCGGCTTCGGCGGAGAAACCAGAAGGGGCAGCCGTGGAAGTGGAGGCTGGTCCGGTCGTGCCGGCGTCGGGCTTCCCGCCGTCACCGACAGTCACTGCCAGCGCCGCGCAAAACACCGCGAGAGTTACGGGAGAGCAGGACGCCTCCGCGTCACCAGCCGGCCTTGTCGGCGGCTGGTCCATGCCTGGCTCTTCAGTTGTCGGTTCGGTGTTTCCGAGCTGATCCATACCTCAGGATTTCATCCGGCACTGACATTTCCGGGCCCAAACCAGCCCCTAACTGGCCTCCCCGGAAATCGAAAATACCTGTCTTTTCTGCAGCACTACCTACCCCGGGAGCCTGGCTCCGGGAGTGCCCGCCGGAGGAGCCCCAACGCCCCCCCCAACGCCTCTCAGCACCGACATCTCAGCACCCAGGTTCGACGGACCACCTGATCATGGCTAAGGTCAGCGGGACCGATACACCGGAGAGAGAGCCGCCCCGCTATGCCGCAAAGTGTTGAAGACGTCCGCGATGAAATCCTTTCGGCCGCTTCTGCCGTCCGAGCCGCAGCGAGGATGGACGACGACGAGTGGCGGAGTGGGCTGGCAAACCGGATTGAGCACATGTTTGCCGGCATTACTGAAGTTTCCGACCTGCGGGAGAGGGCCGCTGACTGCCTGCGCCTGTACGGAGGGATGGGCTCCTTTGCGGACGTCGGCACCGAGGCCATGGCTGGCGCGGTCAACAAGCTGCGCGTGCCTTTGGTCCGTGCGCGCACTTTCGCGTTTGACTAGACAGGCCCGCCCCGCACCGTCGGACCGCCCTGCACCCGGTACGCCGGCAGGATCAGCCCGCAGGCGGTGAAAGGATTTCCACCCGGTTCCCGAACGGGTCCCTGCAATGGAACCGCTCGTAACCCTCGAACGTGTGCCGGTCAGCCCAGGAGACATCGAAGCCGTGCCGCGAGAGCCTGGCTCCCAGTTCCTCGAGTGCATTAGCGGAATCCAGCAGCAGGGCAGGGTGTGCCTTCCTGGCAGGAACAAAGGGGGAGTCCACTCCCAGATGAATCTCCGCGACGACGTCCTCGCCGTCGAACGCCCGGAACCAGCAGCCTCCCCGGCCGGCGAGCGACGGCGGCTTGTCCACCTCAGTCAGTCCCAGTGCCTCACCGTAAAACCGCCGGGCCTGGTCCTCCCCGCCCGTGGGTATTGAAACCTGTACATGGTGCAGCCGCATGAATCCCCCGAGTCCCGACTGATTACAGTAACGGACCTGATTGTGCCAGAAGGTGCCGTTGACCGGCTCCGGGGCGGGTTCCAGACTGGGAGCAGCACGTTCGCCGTCCACCACCGAGCGTCCGCCACCGAAGCCAGCCACCGCCACCGAAGCCACCGAAGCCACCGAGCCACCGCCACCGAGCCCCCGACCGAAGGCGCTTCCCATGGACAAAAACTTCCTGAACTACCCGGACTGGCAGGCCACCGCCGATACCCTGCACCTCTACCTGCAGGTAGCGGGCAAGGTGAAACTGGAGCACAGCTACCCAGAACCGGAATGGGGCCACGTACGGATGCCCCTCACCGTCCAGGGCATCGGGACCGGCATCATGCCGGGACCCGATACGAACTTCGAGATTTACTTCAACCTGCGCCAGCATCATGTGGACGTGCAGAACAGCAACTACATCCGCACCCGGATCGAACTCACCGACGGCCTCAGCGTGGCGGACTTCTACCGTCAACTGATGGGGGCGCTGGAATTCATCGATGCGCCCACGGTCATCAACACCGACCCCCAGGAATTCTACGATCCGGTGCCTTTCGACGCCGACACCAAGCACTCCACTTATGACAAGCACGCGGTGGAACTTTTCCTGGACAACCTGCACTTCGCCCACCGAAGCCTTGGGCAGTTCCTCGGGCCGGTGCGCGGAAAGGTCTTCGCACCGTCGTACTGGTTCGGCACCATGGACCTTTCCGGAACCATCTTCAGCGGACAGTCGGAGCCCTACCCCGGAAACGGCGTGATCGCCGTGAACTGTTTTGATGAACGGTTCTGCGAGTTCGGCTTCTGGCCCGGCGACCCGTCCTCCACCGAACCGGCGTTTTACGTGATGCCTTATCCGTTCCTCTCCAACATCGGCAGCTACGGGACCATGCTGGCTCCGGCCAAGGCAGAATTCCTCACTCGGTCCAGCGAGTTCATCCTCACGCTCAAGGACGCCTTCAGTTATGACGATCCGCAGCAGGCCGTGGTGGACTTCTGCCGAACGAGCTTCGACATAGTGCAACGGTTGGATCCGTGGGACGACATCGACTGGATCACCGAACCGCTGGCTTACTGACGGTAGCCCGGCGGCGCGGCACCCAGACCTCTTACGCCACGCGCGAGCAGCTCGAAAAAGCGCACGCCTGACCCGTCCGGCTTCGGCAGGAGGCTGCCGTGACACGACCCCGAACCCCGGGGCATCGTGTCGCGGCAGCCTTTTCTGTGGCCGGGCATCGACGGCGGTCCCGGGCCCGGGAGCAGATTCGCGCCACCCGCTGGCATGCTGACATACTGTTGGTAAACCCGAAATGAAGGCGGACCCCCTCGATGTCACCCCGCAAACTGTTCCGCACCCTCGCCCTGGCCGAAGCCGTGACCTGGACCCTGCTCCTGATCGGCATGTTCGCCAAGTACGTGCTGGATTTTGAAGCGCTCACGCCCATCTTCGGCGGCCTGCACGGCTTCGTCTTCCTGTCCTACGGCGTGGTCACCCTCTTTGTCTGGGCCAACCAGAAATGGCCGGCCCGCACCGGCATCCTCGGCCTGGCCACCACGGTGATCCCGTGGGCCACCATTCCCTTCGAGAAGTCGGTGGACCGCCGCGGCATGCTGAAGGGCGGCTGGCGGATGGCCCCCGGCGGCGAAGAGCCCACCAACGGCGTGGACCGGATTGCCGCCCTGGTGCTGCGCCGGCCGATCGCCGCCGGGATCGTGGCCCTGGTTGCCGTGGCCGTGGTCTTCAGCGTCCTGCTCTACCTCGGCCCGCCCGTTCAGCTGGGGTAACCGTTCCGCTGGCCCGCCCGTTCAGCTGGGGTAACCGTTCCGCTGGCCCGCCCGTTCAGCTGGGGTAAGCCCTAGGACTCCGTGGCCAGCGGGGCGCCCGGCTCAGCCGGGGCCGCGGGCTCAGCGGCACCGGAACGCAGCCGACGCCGGCCCGGACGGTTGGAGCCGCCGCCGCGGTACGCCGTCGTCGCCGTGGCCAGAATGAGGACGATCAGGGCGGCACAGCCGATGATCACCGAAACCATGGCCATCGCCCCGCCGCCGAGAATGCCGACCAGCGGGCTGATGATCCCGGCCAGGCCCACCTGGAGGGCACCGATCAGTGCTGCGGCACTTCCGGCCATATGCCCGTAGTCGTTCAGGGCGAGTATGGAGGAGTTCGAAGCGATGAAGCCGTGCATCGCCAGGACCAGCCACAATCCGGCGGTCAGGCCGGCGGCGCCGCCGAAGCCGGTCAGCACAATCACCGGCAGCAGGACGGTCAGCCCCAGCAGCAGGACCACGGCCAGCCGCAGGATCCCCATGGGGGAGTAGCGGCCCACGAGCCACGCGTTGAGCTGCGCGGAGATGACCATGCCGACGCCGTTGATCGCGAACACTGCGGCGTACTGTGCCGGGCTGAGGCCGTATTCGTCCTGGAAGACGAACGGCGAACCCACCACGTAGCTCATGATCACTGCCATGCCCAGGCCGGGAATGGTGGCCAGCGCCAGGAACTGCCGGTCCTTCAAAAGGACCCGGAAACCGCTGAAGGTGCTGGCGCCGCCCTTGGTCCGGCGCCGTTCCGGCGGCAGCGTTTCGGGCATCCACTTCAGCACGATCGCACCGAGCACAACACCGATCAGTGCCAGCGCCAGGAACACCGCCCGCCAGTTCCACAGGCCTGAAACGGCCTGCCCGATGCTGGGGGCCAGCAGCGGGGCCAGGCCGATGATCAGCATCAGCCGGGAGAGCATCGCGGCGGCGGAGGAGCCGGTGAACCGGTCACGGACCACGGCGAGGGCCACCACGCCGGCGGCGGCGTTGAAGAAGCCCTGCAGCAGGCGCAGCACAATCAGCGCGCCGATGTTGGGAGCCAGGAAGCACAGCAGCGAAACCACCACGTGCAGGGCAATGCCGATGATCAGCGGCAGCCTTCGCCCGAAGCGGTCCGAGAACGGTCCGATGACCAGCTGCCCGACGGCGGCACCGAGCAGGGTGCCCGAGAGCGTGAACTGCGCGGCGGCGGCGCTGGTGTGCAGGTCCTCGGCCACCTCCGGCAGGGCGGGCAGGTACATGTCCGTGGTCACTGCCGGAAGCGCGGCCAGCGCGCCGAGCATCAGGATGTATTTGATGCTCGTGCGGGTTGCGGTGCGGTTTCGTGTTCCGTTTTTGGGCGGGGTATCGCTCACAGGCACTCCTGGTGCGGTTGTGGTTCCTAAATTCTATGGATGGCGTACGCCGGCACCGGCCAGCACGGCGCGGTAGCCTTCCCGGTACGTGGGGTAGGCGAAGTCGAATCCGGTTCCGCGCAGGCGCCGGTTGCTCAGCCTGCGGTTGCCGCCGCGGCTGCTGGAGGTGTCGCCCGCCGGCGGCAGCTCGCGGCCGAGCTCGGCAGCCAGGAATCCGAGCACTTCGGCCAGCTCCACCGGCTCCATATCCACTCCAACATACAGCGGCGCGGGATGGAAAACCCGGGTGGCCAGGTGCACGATGGCCTCGGCTGCGTCGTCCCGGTGGATCCGGTTGGTCAGCTGCGTGCCGGCAGGTACGACGGCGGTTCCGGCGCTCACGGAGTCGATCAGCCGGGTGCGTCCCGGCCCGTAGATGCCGGAAAGCCGCAGCACCACCGCGTCGGGGCTGCGGGCGTGCAGCAGCTGCTCGGCCTCAAGGATGACGGCCCCGGTGGCCGACGCCGGGCGGGCCGGGGTTTCCTCGTCCACCTCGCCGCCGTCGGCATCCCCGTACACGGCTGTGGAGGAAACGAACAGGATGCGGCGCGGCTCCACGCCGTCGCGCTCCAGCGCGTCCAGGACGTTGGCGGTGCCGGTGACGTAGGCGGCACGGTAGGCCTCCTCGGTCCGCTGATCGGCGGCCACCGCAATGACGACGACGTCGGTGTCCGCCGGAATGCGCGGCAGGTCGCCTGCCAGATCCACGGTCTGCCCGGTGATCTCCTTCGGCAGTTTCTCCGGGGAGCGCCGCCAGCCGAGCACGGAAAAGCCGGCCGCAGCGAACCGCAGGCCGGCCTCCGTGCCCAGATCGCCGCAGCCGGCGATCAGGACCGTCATGTTCTACTCAGCCAGGGCGGAGATGACGGCCTTGGCCACATCCTCGCTGGACTGGGGGTTCTGGCCGGAAATCAGGTTCCGGTCGCGGACCACGTAGCTGGTCCAGGCGGGACCGGTTTCGATCACGGCGCCCTTGTTCCGCAGCACTTCCTCCACGAACCAGGGGGTGTTCTCCCCGGTGCCGCCGTTAAGCTCTTCCTCGTCCGTGAAGACGGTGAGCTTGCGGCCGGAGAAGATGAATTCGCCGTCCTCGGTTTCGGCGGCCAGCAGGCCGGCCGGGCCGTGGCAGAACGGGGCAATGATCTTGCCCGCGGCATCGGCCGCGATGAGGATCCGGCCCATGTCCTTGTCGAAGGCCAGGTCCGCCATGGGGCCGTGCCCGCCCGGCATGACCACGGCGTCGTACTCTGACATGTCAGCGTCGGCGAGCACCAGCGGCGAGGAGAGCTCGGCGTCAATGTAGGCAATGTACTGGGTGAAGGCAGCGGCCTTTTCCGGGCTGCCGGCGGATTCGGGAGCCAGGCTGACCTGGTCCACGGTGGGCTTCATGCCGCCGGGGGTGGCGATGCGGACGGTGTGTCCGGCTTCGCGCAGCACGCGGTGGGATTCAACCAGTTCCTCGGCCCAGTAGCCGGTGGGGTGTTCGCTGCCGTCCTTCATGGTGAGGGAGTCTGCTGCGGATACAACCATCAGGATATTTGCCATGCGTTCTTTTCTCCTTTGCTTGGCGGGAAAAGCGGAAAGTGTTGTTACTCGGCCGGTGCTGCGGCGGCGCCGGCGGCGTCCAGCTCAGCGAAGGTGGCGTCGTCGAGTGAGATGTCTGCGGCACCCAGGTTGTCCTCGAGGTGCTCGATGGAGCCGGTGCCCGGGATCGGCATCATGACCGGGGAGCGGCGCAGCAGCCAGGCCAGGGCAACCTGCGAGGTGCTGGCGTTCAGGCGCTTCGCTGCTTCGTCCACGGGACCGCCCGGCCGGGCCAGCTCGCCGGCGGAGATCGGGGCCCACGGAATGAAGCCGATGCCGTTGTCCTCGGCGTACTTCAGCACGTCCTCGGAGGAACGGTCGGTGAGGTTGTAGCGGTTCTGCACGGTGGAGACGGTGAAGAACTTCGACGCGGCTTCCAGCTCGGCAACGGAGACCTGGGACAGGCCGAGCGCCTTCACCTTGCCCTCCTGCTGGAGGTCGCGCAGGACGGCGAACTGCTCTTCGGGATCGACCTTGGGGTCGATGCGGTGCAGCTGCAGCAGGTCCAGGGAATCGACCCGCAGCTTGCGCAGCGCGAGTTCGGTCTGCTGGCGCAGGTATTCGGGGCGGCCCACCGGTACCCAGACGTCCGGGCCGGTACGGACGAAGCCGACCTTGGTGGCGATGCGGACGCCGTCCGGGTAGGGGTAGAGCGCCTCGGCGATGATTTCTTCGCTGATGTTCGGTCCGTAGGAGTCTGCGGTGTCAATGAAGTCGACGCCCAGCTCGACGGCGCGGCGCACCACGTCGACGGCGGTTCCGCGGCTTTCCGGCTCGCCCCAGACACCGGGTCCCACAATCCTCATGGCGCCGAAGCCAAGGCGGTGGACAATGCCGAGGTCCTTGAGGTCGATGGTGGGGGACAGGGCGGGAGAGGTTTCCGTCGTATCAGTCATGTAGGCGTCAACAAGGCCTGTCGCCGGGTTTATTCCTCAGCATCCTTACTTAGGTGCCGGCGGCCCCCTTTCGGACCCTGTTGTCCGGACCCCCGCTGTGGGCTACCTTGTACCCACCGTGGCAGGGCATTCGAAGCTTCCGGCCGGCGGATGCAGCAGCAGCAGCAGCAGCAACACAGAGAGGTGTTGGCGATGACGAAGACTTCCGCCCAGGTGGTGACCGGGCTGTACATCAACGGCGAGCCCCGGAGGACGCAGGAAACCCTGGCTGTCGCGGATCCTGCCAGGCCCGGGCAGGTGGCAGGCCACGCAGCGGCCGCAACCCCGGAGGACGTGGCGGACGCCGTCAGCGCCGCGAAGGCGGCCTTTCCCGCCTGGTCGGCGCTGTCCGCGCAGGAACGGGCGGCGCAGATGGCCGACGCGATTGCAGGCATAGCCGACCTGCGGGATGAGGACGCGGCCATCCTGTCCCGGGAGAACGGCAAGATCGTTATGGAGAGCTGGGTGGACGCCCTCGTTTTCGAGCTCCGCTGGCAGCTTGCCCTGTCCCTGGCCGATCAGGTGGACAGCGACGCGATCCTCGAACCGGCGCCGGGCATTCCCGTCACCACCACCGTGTCCTATCAGCCGCTGGGCGTGGTGACCGTGATTGTGCCCTTCAACTGGCCGGTCGCAATCCTCGGCGCATCCCTGCCCCACGCCCTGCTGGCGGGGAACACCGCCATCGTTAAACCGCCGCCCACCGCGCCGCTGGCAACCACCCGGATTGTGCAGCGCGTGGCCGAAAAACTGCCGCCGGGAGTGCTGAACGTCGTCACCGGCCGGGACAGCGACATGTCCGGCCTGATCCGGAACGACGACGTTGCCAAGGTCTGTTTCACCGGCAGCGTCAACGGCGGCAAACGGATTATGGAAATGGCCTCCGGGTCACTGACCCGGGTCACCCTCGAGCTCGGTGGAAACGATGCGGCCATCATCCTGGACGATGCACTGCTGGATGACACCCGGCTGGACCGGCTGCATGCCGCGGTCTTCGATACAACGGGCCAGATCTGCATGAACGCCAAGCGGATCTACGTTCACCGCTCCCGCATCGACGAACTGGTGCAGGGACTGTCCGCCCGGTTGGAAAACGCCGTCATCGGCTACGGCCTCGACGAAGGAACAACCATGGGGCCGCTGCATTCACCGGCGCAGAAGGCCTTTGTGGCAGACCTGATCGAGGAGGCAGAGGCCGCCGGCGCCGAGGTCCGCCGGTTCGGCACCCTTCCCACGGATCCGGACCTGCGGGACGGCAACTTCCTGCGCCCGGCGCTGGTCCTTGATCCGCCGCCGGAACTGCGGGTGGTCACCGAGGAGCAGTTCGGGCCCGTGATTCCAATCATTCCGTTTGATTCCGAAGACGAAGCCGTTACCTGGGCGAACGACAGCTGGGCGGGGCTCTGCGGCTCGGTCTGGACCGAGGATCCGGCAAGGGCGAACGCGGTCGGTTCGCGCCTGGCCTGCGGCTACGTGTGGGTCAACGACCACGGAGCAACCCGTCTGGACCTTCGCGCCCCGTTCGGCGGCATGAAGCAGTCCGGTATGGGCCGTGAACAGGGAATCCAGGGCGTCCGGGCTTTCCAGGACACCCGATCCATTGCCCACCTTGACGAAGTTGCAGCCGCGGCTGCCCACTGAGGCCCACGAAAGGAACCGAATATGTCCCCCAATTCCCTGCAGGAGGTTCTGGACGCGTCCGGAAACGCCGTGGATTACCTGCGCAATGTGCAGGTGGGCGCCTACGTTTACCCGGTCGTCGCTGCGGAGTTCACCAACTGGCGCAACGAGGTCCGGGCCTGGCGCGAATCGGCAGTGCTGTTTGACCAGTCCCACCACATGGACAACCTGAGCATCTCCGGACCCGGAGCCCTGCAGCTGATGTCCGATACCGCCATCAACTCGATGGCGAACTTTCCCGTCGGCAGGGCCAAGCAATATGTTCCGGTCACCCCCTACGGACACGTCATCGGGGACGGAATCCTGTTTCGGGAAGCGGAGACTGAATTCGTCTTTGTCGGCCGCTCGCCTGCCGTGAACTGGCTGCTCTACAACGCGGAACAAGGCGGATACGACGTCGAGCTGAAGACCGACCGGCGCTCGCCGTCACGCCCCATGGGAAAACCCGTATTCCGGGACTACTGGCGGCTGCAGATCCAGGGACCCCGCGCCTGGGACGTCATCGAGAAAGTGAACGGCGGCCCGCTGGAGCAGCTGAGATTCTTCAGCATGTCCCATATGAACGTGGGCGGAACCCGGGTACGGACCCTGCGCCACGGCATGGCGGGAGCGCCCGGCCTGGAACTCTGGGGTCCGTACGAGGACTACGACCGGATCCGGGACACCATCCTCAGCGCCGGCGCGGAGTTCGGGCTTGAACCTGCCGGCGCGCGCGCCTACTCCTGCAACACCCTCGAATCCGGGTGGATCCCCTCACCCCTGCCCGGCATTTACAGCGGGGAACAGCTGGCAGGCTACCGCCGCTGGCTGGGCGCCGACAGCTTCGAAGCTCACTCCGCCGTGGCCGGGTCCTATCTGCCGGACTCAGTCGAGGGGTACTACACCACCCCCTGGGAACTGGGCTACGGATCCTTCATCAAGTTCGATCACGACTTCATCGGCCGGGACGCGCTGGAGGCCATGGACCCGCAGGCCCAGCGCCGGAAGGTCACGCTGGCCTGGGACGGCGACGACGTGGCAACCATCCACGCCTCGATGTACCAACAAGAGGAACTGCCCTACAAGTTCTTCGACCTGCCCAATGCCAACTACGGTGCCTCGAATTTCGACACGGTTCTGGACGACTCGGGCCGGGTGGTGGGCATTTCCATGTTCACGGGTTACAGCTGGAATGAGAAGCGTCCGCTTTCGCTGGCCGTGGTGGACCCGGACGTGGAGATCGGGTCGCGGCTGTCGGTGGTCTGGGGCGAACCGGACGGCGGGACCCGGAAATCGTCGGTGGAACCGCACCGGCAATACAACGTCGGCGTGGACGTCAGCCCGGTGCCGTACTCCGAAGTGGTCCGCCGAACGTACACGGACGGCGGCTGGCGGAAAGCGGCGACGGTCTAGCCGGTACCGGTGCGACGGACAGCTGCGGTCCGGACTGGCCTGCCGGACGAGGACAGAAGCTGTCCGCAGCACCGTTCCACGCCGACGTCGGCGGCCCTAGCGTGAAGGCCATGGACTGGAAAATTGAACTAGTGCCCGTGCCGGTGTCCGACGTCGACGCCTCCAAGAACTTCTACGTAAACCAGGTGGGTTTCAACGCCGACCACGACGAACGCATCGATGAAAGCCTGCGCTTTGTGCAGCTGACTCCGCCCGGGTCTGCCTGCTCGGTGGTGATCGGTCCCGGCACCACCGACATGGTCCCCGGTACCCAGCGGATCCAGGTGGTGGTTCCCAGCGCGGCCGATGCCCGGCAGCACCTCGTGGACCACGGCGTGGCCGCCAGCGAGATCACCCCGCTGGACTGGGGAACGTTCGTTTACTTCAGCGATCCGGACGGCAATCAGTGGTCGCTGCAGGAAATGCCGGAGATCCCGCCCACCCTGCCGTCACAGCTGTAGGGCAGGCCTGCCCGCCGTCCGGCAGGCGCTGACACCTGCCGCGCTTGACCTCAACCGCACTTGAGCTTGTTGACTTCGAGCAGCACATCCGGAATCAACATCCTCAAGGAGCATTACTTTGCAGGCCGAACACAAGGTCAACACCGGGCGCGACCGCGCCGGTTTCTGGTCCCGCCGTTACCTCCCGACCAATGTAGGGCTCTTTACCCTTGCCTTCCTGTTTGCCTTCGAATCCCTCGCCGTGGGCACGGTCATGCCGGTGGTTGCACGGGAGCTGGACGGGCTGTCCCTCTACGGCCTGGCCTTCGGTGCGCCGATGGCCACCGCCGTCGTCACCATTGCGCTGGCCGGCGGCTGGACCGACGCGCGGGGACCCGCCCCGGCGCTGCGGACCGGCGTCGTCCTGTTTTCCGTGGGCATTGCCGCCGCAGCACTGGCGCCGTCCATGGTGATGCTGGTCCTTGGCCGGTCGCTGCAGGGACTGGGGGCAGGACTGGCGGGAGTGGCAATGTACGTGGTCATTGCCCGCGGCTACCCGCAGTCCCTGCGGGCCAAGGCCTTCACCGTGCTCAGCAGCGGCTGGGTGTTTCCCGCGCTGGTGGGACCGGCCCTTGCCGGATGGCTGAATGACCTGCTGGGCTGGCGGTCGGTTTTCGGAGTGGCGCCGCTGTTCGCCGTGGCCGCCTACGCAGGCCTTGCGCCGGTGCTCCGGAAGCTGCCGGGGAGTAAAGCCTGGCGTCCGGATTATGTGCGCACTGCATGGGCAGTGCTGGCGGCCGGGGGCGTGCTTGGCATCGGGCTGACCGGAGGTGACGCCACAGGATGGGCACTGCTGCCGGCTGCAGCCTGTGCCGCCCTGGTGCTCTTGTCCGGCCCGCGGCTGCTGCCGCGACGGACCTGGACCCTGGGCCGCGGCCTGCCTGCAACCATCCTGCTGCGCGGTTTCATCGGAGCTGCCTTTATCGGGGCGGAGGCCTATCTGCCCCTGGCACTGTCCGTGCACCGGGGGTTCACGCCTACGCAGGCCGGGCTGCTGCTGACCGTCTCGGCAGTGGCCTGGTTCGCCGGATCGCTGGCCGCGGCCAATCTGGCGGTCCTGGCGAACAAGGTGGCGAGGGTCCGTTTGGGGGCACTCCTCCTGGCCGTAGGCATCGGTGCGGCGGCATGGAGCGTGGATCCCCAGGTGAGTATCCTGCTGCCCGTGCTGGGCTGGGCAGTTGCAGGTGCCGGCATCGGGATGGCGTTTCCCACCCTGTCGGTACTGATGCTGGACTTTTCTGCCGAGGGGGAGGAAGGCACCAACAGTTCTTCCCTGCAGGTCAACGACAACCTGGTGCAGTCGCTGTGGCTGGCTCTGGGCACCGTGGCTTTTGCCCTGATGCTGCCGGTGGCGCCGCTGGGTGCGTTCATCGGCGCCTTTGCCAGCGCCGCCGGCCTGGCCGCCGCAGCGCTGGCCCTTTCGGGGCGGCTGGCACCGCCCCGGCCTGCACTGTCCTAGAGCTCGGCGGCTACGGCGTTCAGGACCTCGGCCAGGTCCGCTTTGCCCTGGCCCCAGTCCATCAACGTGGTGGGAACCGCCGGTGTACTCGTGGCCACCACGCGCGTGGTGCCGGCGTCCACCGGTTCAAAGGAGAGCACAATGTTGGATCCGTAGGACTTCCAGGTCATTCCGACCGAAAACTCGGCCCGTTCCTGCCACACCCCGGTGAGGGTCATCTTGGGTAACCGGTGTGCGGCCCGCTCGACGGCGGGCGGCAGGGCAGCCACAGGTGCGGAGATCACCAGTTCGCCCCGGCCGCGGGCGCGCTTCGAGGTTATGTCGAGACTGATTGTTTTTGCATTCCCCATGTTCGTCATGCAACAGAGAATAGCGCAGCGGTGATTGCCCTGCGGGAGGCCGGGAGGGAGGGTGCTGGGGGCCGATCGCGAACTTCACCCGCAGCAGGCATATCAATCGACGGAGTTATATTGAAAGATGGTTCCACCCGAGGAGGTGCAGCGCCGCACTTCCGCTGAAAGGCAGCCATGAAGATTGCTTTGTTCGCCACCTGCATTGTGGACGCCATGTATCCCTCCACGGCCCGCGCCACGGTCTCCATCCTGGAACGGCTGGGGCACGACGTCGTGTTCCCGGCCGGCCAGGCCTGCTGCGGGCAGATGCACCTCAACTCCGGGTACTTCCCGGAAGCGGTGCCCGTGGTCCGCAACCACGTAGAGGCTTTTGAGGCAGAGGAGTACGACGTCGCCGTGGCGCCGTCGGGCTCCTGCGTCGCCTCGGTGAAACACCAGCACGCAATGCTGGCCCGATCCGTGGGCGATCCGGACCTCGAATCCCGGGCCGCCGCCGTCGGCGCACGGACCTACGAACTCTCCGCCCTGCTGACCGACGTCCTGGGCGTGACGGACGCCGCCGCGCAGCTGGGCTCCTGGTATCCGCACCGGATCACCTACCACCCCAGCTGCCACGGCATGCGGCTGCTGCGGCTGGGGGACCGGCAGGCGAACCTGCTGCGCACAGTGGAAGGCCTGGAGCTGGAACCGCTGCCCGAAGCCGACCAATGCTGCGGCTTCGGCGGAACGTTCTCGCTCAAGAACGCGGACGTCTCCTCGGCCATGCTGGCGGACAAAAACGCGAACATCGCCGCCACCGGTGCGGAACTCTGTACCGGCGGCGACGCCTCCTGCCTCATGCACATCGGCGGGGGCCTCTCCCGCGAAGGCAGCAGCATCACAACCCTGCACTTCGCGGAGATCCTCGCCAGCACGCACGACCACCCGGCACCGCCGCCGGGTGCCGGGCGGGACAGGGCCCGGAGCACCGCTCGCCTCACGGGAAAGGCCGGACAATGAGTTCCACGTATCTGGGCATGCCGGCGGTTCCGGTTTTCGGCAGCGGCAACCTGCACACCACTGAGCCCTTTCCGGTCGCCGCGCGGCGGGAACTGGACAACGCGCAGCTGCGTGCCAACCTCGGCCACGCCACCCATACCATCCGGGACAAGCGGCTGCGCGTGGTGGCCGAACTGCCGGACTGGGAGGAACTGCGCGAAGCCGGCAGTGCCACTAAGGCCGCTGTCATGGCGCGGCTGCCCGAACTGCTTGAGCAGTTCGAGGGGAACTTCACCGCACGCGGCGGCGTCATCCACTGGGCGCGGGACGCCGCGGAAGCCAACGAAATAGTGCGGGACCTGATCCGCGACGCCGGCGCGGACGAAGTGGTCAAGGTCAAATCCATGGCCACCCAGGAAATAGGCCTCAACGAATACCTTGAAGAGCACGGCATTTCCGCGTTCGAAACCGATCTGGCGGAGTTGATTGTCCAGCTGGACCATGACAAGCCCAGCCACATCCTGGTGCCGGCCATCCACAAGAACCGGAGCCAGATCCGGGACATCTTCCTGCGCGAGATGCCGGATGTTGATCCGGACCTCACCGACGCTCCGGCCCGGCTGGCCGAAGCGGCGCGGCTGCACCTGCGCCGGAAGTTCCTTTCCGCGAAGGTGGCCATCTCCGGCGCGAACTTTGCCCTGGCCGACACGGGCACGCTCGCCGTCGTCGAATCCGAAGGCAACGGCCGGATGTGCCTGACCCTCCCGGAAACCCTGATCACCGTGATGGGGGTGGAGAAGCTGCTGCCCTCGTGGACGGACCTGGAGGTGTTTATGCAGCTGCTGCCCCGTTCCTCCACGGGGGAGCGGATGAACCCCTACACCTCCCTCTGGACCGGAGTCACGGCAGGCGACGGGCCGCAGAATGTGCATCTGGTGCTGCTGGACAACGGGCGCAGCGCGGCGCTCGCGGATGAGCGAGGGCGTTCGGCCCTGCACTGCATCCGCTGCAGCGCCTGCATGAACGTCTGCCCGGTGTACGAGCGCACCGGCGGGCACGCCTACGGCTCCACCTACCCCGGACCCATCGGGGCGATCCTTTCGCCGCTGCTGACCGGGATCACCTCCGAAGAGAACGCGTCGCTGCCGTACGCCTCCTCGCTCTGCGGCGCCTGCTACGACGCGTGTCCGGTGAAGATCAACATTCCGGAAATCCTGGTGCACCTGCGCTCCGAGGATGTTCAGAGCCGCCGCGGGACGAAGAAGGTGCCGGGGCAGATGGACGTTGCCATGAAGGCAGCGTCCTGGATGATGGGCTCGGGGCGGCGGATGGCCCTGGTGGAGAAGGCCCTGCCGTTGGGAAAGCTGGCGGCCGGACCGGATAGGAAAATCAAGAAGCTTCCCGGCCTCGCCGCCGGGTGGACCAGGAGCCGCGACATTCCGGCTCCGCCTGCGCAGTCCTTCCGGGACTGGTGGGCCAAAGAGCACGAAGACACTGCGTCGAAAGAGCAAGCATGAGCGCCCGTACGGAAATCCTGGACCGGCTGCGGTCCGCCCTCCACGATGCCCCGGAAGCACCGGAAATCCCACGGAAGTACCGGCACAACTCCGGCATGAACGAGGACGAACTCATCGAACTGCTCAGCGACCGGCTGCTGGATTACAAGGCCGGCGTCAGCGTGGTGGATGAAGTATCCGTGCCCGCCCGGGTGGCCGAACTGCTGGCAGGGGAGACTTCCTATGTGGTTCCCGCGGGACTCGATGAACGCTGGACGGCGCTGGCACCGGGACGGGTGGTGGATTCACCGGAGGAGCCGCTGAGCGTGGAGGAGCTGGACGGCATTGACGCGGTAGTGACCGGCTGCGCGGCGGCGGTGGCGGAAACCGGCACCATCATCCTGGACGGCAGCCCGGGGCAGGGCCGGCGGGCGTGTTCACTGGTTCCGGACCACCACGTGTGCCTGGTCCGGGCCCGGGACATCGCCGGTGTGCTCCCCGAAGCGGTGCGGCGCCTGGACGTCACCCATCCGCTGACCTGGATCAGCGGTCCGAGTGCCACCAGCGACATCGAACTGCAGCGGGTGGAAGGCGTGCACGGGCCGCGGCGACTGGACGTGGTGATCATCCGGTCCTGACCTTGCAGCCCGGCTAGGCGGCGAGCAGCCCCTTCGTGCGGGACAGGTCCTCCAGGAGGTCCTTGCCCCGGGAGATCACCTTCTGCGGCGGCTGCCCGGGCAGGGCGGATACGCCCGTCACGTCCGCCAGGAAGGTAACCGTCGAGTGCAGCGATTCCATCGCCTCGGGGCGGTGTAGCTGGAACTGATACTCGTGTCCCAGCCTTGGCTTGTACTCCTTTGGCCAGAACCTGCGGCGTACGGGCACCCCGAGGTCCTGCAGCCGGTCTGCCAGGGGCATCGACTGCTCCCGGGTCAGGTTGTCGCCGTTTCCACCGGAAATATAGGTGGGCGGAAAGCGGTGATCCACGTGTTTCGGGATGCACATGTGGTCTGCGGCAGGGGTGGCTGCCCAGTTCCTGGACCCCGTGTAGGCCCACAGGGCTTTCCGGAGTCCCCAGCCCACCGGCCCGGCCATGCGGGCCACGGATTCCAGATCGAAGACTCCGCAGTTCAACACGATTCCGCACAGCTGTCCGGGACCCGCCGCAGGAATAACCCCTGTGTCCCGGGCGTACTCCGGGTTGGTGATGACCAGGGCCAGCTGTGCGGCCAGCTGAGCGCCGGCGGAATCACCGGCCAGCACAATCCGGTCGGGATCCAGCCCGTAACGGTCCGCGCGTTCGCGGATGAAGCCCAACGCAGTGTTGAGCTCTTTCACCGCGGTCGGATAGACGGCTTCGGGTGAGATCGAATACCCAACCCCCAATACGGCGTAACCGTATCCGGCGAGGACCTTGAGATACGGCGCCACATCTTCCTTGGAACCGGAAATCCATGCACCGCCGTGGATCCACATCACCACCGGGAGCGGTTTCCGGGCCGGATCGTCGGGAAGGAACAGATCAAGGGAGGGTTTGCCGGCGGACCCCAGATAACGCAGGTCCCGGTGTCTGGTCACTGTGAACCGGGGGATATGGGGAAGGACCTTCTTCACCGGGACCTTGCCTGCACCGGCGAAAACCCCGCGAATGAGCAGTGCAGCCGGCCGGGGACCCCGCTGCAGCACGGCAGCGGCACTGATACCGGCAGCGGCGACCGCCCCGGCCAGGAGCCCCGCCGCAGTAAGCGAGGAGAGCTTCATCCCCTTAAGTTAAATCCCCGGAAACCGGCCCCTTTCGGCGGGTTCCGCGCCATTGAGCGGCTCAGGGCCGGCAGCTGCGAGGAATCTCATGGCCGGTGGTGTTGGACGGCACTGCGGGGACGCGCTGTCCGGATTCCGGGCAGCGGCCCAGGCGTGCCGGACGCTGCAGCGGGTTCCGTATAAGGTCCCCGGCATCTGCAGCGCCCGGCGCGTCCCCTTCTCAGGCCGGGCTGTTCCCCGTCCGCCAGCCGCCCTTGTACTCCTTGCGGACCGTTTCGGAGAACGGCACCGGGCTCACGGTTGCACGCACATCAAGCTGCCGGTGCGGTTCCACCGTTGTCTTGGCGCTGCCGCCGTCGGGCTCGCCCCACACCACCCGGAGTTCGGCACCCAGGGGCACCGACGGATCCACCGTTGCCAGCGAGAGGCCGCGGCGCTCGTTCGCCGAGTACCCGGTGAACATGGAGAGGCCCACGACGTTCCCGTCCGCATCGATGACCGAGTCGTAGTTGGAGGATCCGTAGTTGGCCAGCGGAAGGTCAAAGTGCTTGTAGGGTTCCTCCGTGCCCAACGGTGAGGCCAGGATCTTCCCCAGGTCTTCGGCGTTCCAATCCAGCGTCACTTTGCGGCGCTGTGCCGACGGGTCCATCTGTTCCAGGGCCTCCCGGCCAATGAAGTCGTGGTCGAACTTCACGAAGGACCCGTAGCCCAATTCCCACGGGGTCAGGTAGTAGTCCTCGATGTTCGGGCTGACAAAGCTGCCGGCAATGGCGTTGGAAGCTTCGTAGCTGTCCGCTCCCAGCCACTCCCTGTACGGCCGCAGCTCCTCACCCGTGTAGATGGCCGGCAGCGGAGAAGGGATCCAGCCGGACTCGAGCGTATTGGACGGATAGGCGCGGGCGCCGACGGCGGCCATCCCGTACTCCGCGCCGACGTCCATGATGGTGTCCCGCACTTTCTCGTAGGACCCGTAATCGCCCCAGATCTCCAGCCCCGGAGCTCCGGCCATGCCGTGGCGAAGCGTCCGAACCCGTTCGCCCGCAATCGTCATATGGTCCATGTTGAAGAATTTCAGCTGCTCCACCGAGGAGCCGTTCAGCTTCTCGATGATCTGCCAGGCATTGGGCCCCTGGATCTGGAACCGCCAGTAGCGTCGGGATACCGGACGGCCCATCGGCCGTGAGGGGGAACGCCGGTCGACCTGCACCTCGAGGTCATAGTCCCCGGTTTCTGCGTTGAACAGCAGCCAGTTTGCCGCAGGCGCGCGTCCCACGTAGATGTATTCGTCGTCGTCCTCGTGGAAGAGGATGCCGTCACCGATCACATGGCCTGACGGGCCGGTGGGAACATACTGTTTCGCCTTGTTGACCGGAAAATTCGCCACGCTGTTGACCGCGGTGTCGGAGATCAGTTTCAGGGCGTCCGGGCCCTTGATGAACAAGTTGTCCATATGGTGGGACTGGTCAAACAGCACGGCCGTCTCCCGCCAGGCCCGCTGTTCGCTGCGCCAGTTGCTGAACTCCGGCGCCACGACGGGATAGATGTACGCCCCGATCTGGGAATTACGGAGTCGATCCACAACATTTCCGCTCGAATCCAGAACGTCCTGCAGATTCTTAGGTGCCACGTTGAACCTCTTCTTCGCTGGGATAATGGAACGCTTTTCTCCGCAAGCCGCGCCTCCGCCGGCGGACCACGGAATCCATTTGCCGTCCCTCGCCCACCCACGGAGAAGCAGCACGGATTGACCTGACCCTAGGGCCATCTTCGAGTGCTGTCGAGAGTCGACACCCGGAGCCCCCGGCGGCAGGGTTCCCCGGCCCGCCGAATACCTCGCTGGCCGAGCAGGCTAAACACGGCTAGGGTGCAGCTACCGACAGGGCGGCCGGGACCTGGCTTGCCTCCGGCTAGTGAAAACTGGAGGGCACGATGAGGAAAACCGGTGTTGCTGCGGTCCTGGCAGCGGGCCTATTGGGCCTTACGGGATGCAGCGGAGGTTCGCCGTCGTCCGAGACCGAAAACGAAACCGGAGCCAGCGAGGACCTGGTGTCCATAGAGGTGGGGGTCATTCCCATTGTGGACGTGGCGCCGATCTACCTGGGGGTGGAGCAGGGATTCTTCGAGGACGAAGGCCTGGAACTGACCCTGACGCTTGCGCAGGGCGGCGCGGCGATTGTCCCGGCAGTCACCTCGGGACAGATGGCGTTCGGCTTCTCCAACGTAACCTCCATGATCGTGGGCAAGTCCAAGGGCCTGCCGCTCCAGATGGTGGCCCCGGGCGCCAGCACCACCGGCGACGTCGATGCGGATTTCGCGTCGGTGATGACGCTTCCCGGCAGCGGGATCGAGGAGATCGAGGACCTGGCCGGCAAGCGGGTGGGCGTGAATACGCTGAACAACATTTCAGACTCCACCATTTCCGAAGCAGTGAAGCAGGCCGGCGGTGACTACGAGAGCATCGAGTTTGTCGAGATGCAGTTTCCCGACATGCCGGCCCAGCTCGACGGCGGCAACGTGGACGCCATTGCCGCAGTGGAACCCTTTGTGACCATCACCGAGGCGCAGGGCGCCGTTCCGGTGTTCTCGAACTACGCGGAGCCCATCAAGGACCTCACCGTGGCCGTTTATTTCACCTCGGACCAGTACGCGCAGGAGAACCCGGAGACCGTGGAGAAGTTTGTCCGTGCCATGACGGCTTCGCTGGAATATGCCGATCAGAATCCTGACGAGGTACGCGCCGTCCTGCCGAGCTACACCTCGCTGGAACCCGACGTCATCGAGGAGTTGACCCTGCCCAGGTACTACGGCGAGATCAACCAGGATTCGCTGGAGGAGGTCATGCGCATCTCGCTCGACCGCGGACTGATCGAGGAGGAACCTAATCTGGAAGAGCTCCTGCCGCGGTCCGGGTGAGTTCAGCGGCGGTACCCATGTACCCAATCCGCCGTAGCCTTGATCCCGCCGAAGGTGTAGAAGTGCAGCCGGACATCACCGTGGACTGCGGGTGAAAGAGCCTCGGCCAGGTCCTGGATGAACCGGTCCGGGCCTGCCGTGCCCAGCAGATTGGTCAGGGAAAACCCGTACTTGTGGGCGATCCCGGCCGAGGAGGAAACCCCGAACCGGCGGGCGTAACCGAGGAGGCGCTTCACGCCGGCGGGTCCGGGGACGCCGATCCGGACGGGTGCACTCACTCCGCGGCTGCGGAGTTCCTCCAGCCAGGCAAGGACAGGAGCCACGTCGAAGCCGAACTGCGTGGTGATCGAAGCGTCCAAACCGGTCTCGTCCAGCGCCTGGATCTTGTCTTCCAGGGCGGTCCAGAGGGTGTCGGTACCAATGTCCGGATGACCCTCGGGGTAGCCGCTGATGCTCAAGGCCCGGACACCGTGCCCGGGCAGCAGTCCGCTGCGGATCACGGACAATGCGTCCGGAAAGGGGCCCAGCGGGGACACCGGGTCTCCGCCGACCACAAAAAGCTCACGCGTTGCGTCCGCTTCCTCGAGTGCCACCAGGAACTTGCCGAGGTCTTCCCGGGATTCCAGCCGCCGCGCGGAAATATGCGGAACGGGAACGAATCCGCCGGCCCGGACGGCCGCAGCGGCGGCGACGCGCATCGGGAGGTCCTCATTACCCAGGAACGTGACGTTGATCCGCGTCCCCGAGGGAATGGAAGGCTGCGCTTCCTGGAGCGCGCCAATGTCCTTCCCGGTCATCTCGAGCGAAAAATCCGCGAGTAGCTGCGCGGGGGCGGAAGGCGTTTCAGCGGGGTCCGGAGTCATGCGCGTTACCCTAGCGACCGCGGAAACCGGTGTCCATGGTTCCGCTCCGGAGCCGGAACCGTCCGGTTCCCAGGAGGACCCGGGAGGATGGCCGCGGAGCTACGGCAGCATCCACTCCAGGACGGGGGTGGACTGCAGATACACCAGGATGCACAGGGCGAGCAGCAGCAGCACGCTCCAGCCGATCACCTTGCGAAGCAGCACCGATTCCTGCCCGCTCATATTCACGGCGGCAGCCCCGATGGCCAGGTTCTGCGGGCTGATCAGCTTCCCCATGACTCCGCCGCCGGTATTAGCGGCGACCATCAGCTGCGGATCCAGGCCGGCTTCAATTCCGGCTGTCTGCTGCAGCTTGGCAAAAAGCGCATTCGCGGAGGTATCCGAACCGGTCACCGCCGTGCCGATCCAGCCGAGCACGGGGGAGAGGAAGGCAAAGAAGCCGCCGGTTGCCGCGAGCCACGTACCGATTGATACCGTCTGTCCGGAAAAGTTCATCACGTACGCCAGGGCCAGCACGCCAAGGATGGTCAGCGCGGCGGAACGCATCCGCACCGCCGTCGTCCAGATTTCCCGCACCGCCGCTCCCATGGTCAGCGGATACCGGCCGTTTTCATTGAAGCGCGAGTAGACCAGGGCGACTATCAGGCCCGTGATCAGCAGCAGCGTACCCGGACTGATCAGCCATTCGAAGGAATAGATCGTGGAGGACTGGGTCTGGCCGTTGCTGTCCAGCAGGGCTTCGTGCAGCACCGGCCAGGGGATCTCGATGTTGGTCTTCGCGAGCGCTTCGGGCACGTCGACGCCCAGCGTCCAGAGGTTCACAAAGCCGAAAATGACAATGACCGCCACATACGGGAACAAGGCCATCCACGCCCGGGACGGGGTTAACCGGTCCTCGGCGGTGTCATCCGCCGCGGTCAGCACGTCCGACGCCGCGCCGGTCCCCGAGGGCGTCCATCCATCGGCCCGTGCCTCGGCCAGTTCCGCCTTCATCCGCTGGCCCGCCTCGGCTCCGTTGCGCGGATGCCAGATGCGCAGGAACCCCACGGCGGCCAGCATGGCCACGAGGGAGGCCACGATATCGGTGAGCTCGTAGGAGAAATAGTTCGAGCAAAGGAACTGGAAGATGGAGAAAACGACGCCGGTGAACAGGGCTACGGGCCAGCAGTCCCGGAGGCCGCGGCGGCCGTCCAGGATGAACAGCAGGATCAGCGGCACAAACAGGGCCAGCACCGGTGTCTGCCGGCCCACTACGGCACCGATCTCGTCGCCGGTGTAGTTGGTCAGATTGGCGGCGGTGGTGATGGGGATGGCCAAGGCGCCGAAGGCCACCGGGGCGGTGTTGGCCACCAGCACCGCCGTGGCTGCACGGATCGGGGCGATGCCCAGGGCCAGCAGCATGGTCACGGTAATGGCCACCGGGGCGCCGAACCCGGCCAGGGCTTCCAGGAGTCCGCCGAAGCAGAAGGCCACCAGGATGGCCTGCACCCGCAGGTCCCCGCCGCCGATCGCGTCGAAGACCCTTCTCAGGTCCTCGAACCGGCCGCTGAGTACCGTCACCTGGTATAGCCAGACGGCCATCACGATGATCCAGACCACCGGGAACAACCCGAAAGCCGCCCCCTGCGTGGCGGAGAGCAGGGCGAGTCCAAGAGGCATGCCGAAACCGAAGACGCCGACGGCGAGGGCCACCAGCAGTGCCCACGCTCCGGCCACGTACGCCCGCGTCTTGGCGAAGGCCAGCAGGAAGAAAAAGGTCAGCAGCGGAAGCAGCGCCACGAGGGCGGAGAGGGCAACGCTGTTGAGCACGGGATCGGTGCTGGGAGTAAAGCTGTCCATAGGGGCCTCCGCGTCGAGCCGGAAGCGGGGCTCAACGGATGGAGCTTCCCGGCCGAACCGGAACACCGGTCAAACCTGGGAAGCGCTGGATCAAGCGTTCCTCCAAGCCTAAGGCCGGGTTCCCGGCTGGTAACCCCCGGAAGGCATCCGCAGCCCTGTACCGGAGAGGAAGTGTCCTTCCGGGCCGCTTCAGCCGGCCGAAACCCCGGCCGCGGCGCGTTCGCGGTGGTGGCGGACGTAACCGGTCACGGCCACCGTTATCGAGATGACGGCAGAGACGGTCAACCCCAGCCAGAGCCCGACCTGCAGGGCAGCAGCGCCGGCCACCGCCCCAAGCAGAATCAGGGCAATTGCGAGGGCACGGCGAACCCAGTGCTTGCTGTCCCCGCCGGCCAGCCGCGAATCCGAGGCGAGCCCGGTGATGGTTGAGGTCACCACCACTGTCGTTATCTCAGCGACCTTCAACCGCTTGGCGGTGGAGGCCTGGATCCCCATGGAGACGGCGAGAGCCGACGTCGTGATGCTGCCCAAAAGCGAACTGGCCTGCACGTCCACCACGGCCGTGAGGACGGCCAGTGCGGTAATGACACCGGCGACCACCATCAGTGACAGAGTGGTCCGCCCGGACCAGCCCTCCGGCTCCCTGCGCAGCATCCGTCCGGCCAGGGCCGCACCCAGCATAAAGAAGACCAGCGCCAGGACAGGGCGCAGGATCGGCAGATCGGCACCGCCGGCAAAGGCCATGCCCAGGAGCACCACGTTGCCCGTCATGTTTCCGGTGAAGACCCGGTCAAGGCCCAGGTAACCGACGGCGTCGACCACCCCCGTGGAGAAGGTCAGGGCCAGCATCAGCCATAAATGCACCCGTTCGGTTGGTACGGCGTTCAATCGTTTCACTGGCGGAATGTCTCCTTAGGCAGCCGTCCGTATACGAACGGGTGGCGGAATGTCCGATTGTATTCAAAATTGCGCCAGATGATGCAAGGATTCCCCTACCTCCGTCGTCTGCTGAAAGCTGCCCCCTTTGACCTACACAGCGCCTGCTCCCTTCACCACCCGTCCCACCCTGCAGGGCACCTTCGGCATGACTGCCTCGACGCATTGGCTTGCCACGGCCTCGGCGCAGGCCGTGCTTGAGCGCGGTGGAAACGCCTTCGACGCCGCGGTAGCTGGCGCCTTTGTGCTGCATGTCGTGGAACCGCACCTCAACGGTCCGGGCGGGGACATGACCGGCGTTTTCGCGACGGCGGAGAACCCCGGCGAACCGATGGTGCTGATGGGCCAGGGACCGGCTCCCGCCGCAGCCACCCGGGAGCACTACCTCGCCGAAGGCCTGGAACTGGTCCCGGGCGCCGGTGCCCTCGCCGCGGCCGTTCCCGCCGCCGTCGACGCGTGGTTGTTGCTGCTGCGGAAGCACGGCACCTGGGAACTTGCCGACGTCCTGGCCTTCGCGGTGGATTATGCCCGCAGCGGCCACCCCGTCCTGGGCCGCGTCGGCGCCACCATCGAGTCCGTGGCGGAGCTGTTCACCGAGCACTGGCCCACCTCGGCCGCGCAGTGGATGCCTGAAGGGCGTGTGCCCCGGGAGGGAGACCTCATCCGCAACGAGGCCTATGCCAAGGTGCTGGACCGCCTGGTGGAGGCCGGCTCCGGCGCGGGCAGCCGGGCTGAACGGATCGATGCCGCCCGGCGCGAATGGCGCGAAGGCTTCGTGGCGCGCGCTGCCGCCGATTTCACGGCCGCACCGCACCGGCACTCATCGGGCACAGACCATGCCGGCGTTATTACCGCCGCAGACTTCGCGGCCTTCGAAGCGGGATTTGAACCTGCTGTCACCTTCGACTTCCGCGGCCACACCATTGCCAAAACCGGGGCCTGGGGGCAGGGACCGGCATTGCTGCAGACCCTGGCCATCCTCGCCGGCTTCGATGACGAGCGGCTGGATCCTTCCACCGCGCTGGGCGCCCACACCATTCTGGAGGCCCAGAAGCTGGCGATCGCGGACCGCGAGGCGTACTACGGTGACGCGCAGGTCCCCCTCGACTACCTGCTGGGCGAGGAATATGCCGCGGAACGCCGCGCGCTCATCACAGACCTCGCTTCCCGCGATTTCCGACCCGGCACGGTGCCGGGCCACACGCCGTTTGTGCCGCCGCTGCGCACCGACTACCTGCCGCCCGCCCTGGCCGGTGCGGGCGGAGCCGGTTTTGCCGGCGTCGGCGAACCGACAGTGATGCCCACCGGCGAGACCCGCGGGGATACCTGCCACATCGACGTCGTCGACCGGTGGGGGAACATGGTTTCCGCCACTCCGTCGGGAGGCTGGCTGCAGTCCTCGCCGACCATCCCGGAACTGGGTTTCTGCCTGGGCTCCCGGCTGCAGATGACCTGGCTGGAAGAGGGCGCGCCGTCCACCCTGGCGCCGGGGAAACGGCCCCGCACCACCCTGACCCCCACGCTGGTGCTGAAGGACGGCGAACCGGTGGTTGCCCTGGGTTCGCCCGGCGGGGACCAGCAGGACCAGTGGCAGCTGCTGTACCTGCTGCGCACCATCGTCGGCGGGTACACCCCGCAGCAGGCCATTGACGCCCCCGCCCTGCACACCACGTCCATTCCCGGTTCGTTCTGGCCACGCACCTGGACACCCGGCGGCGCAGTGGTCGAAGACCGGCTGGGGGAGGACGTGATAGCCGAGCTCGAATCCCGGGGCCATGTGGTGACCCGGGCCGGGGACTGGGCGCTGGGGCGATTGTCCTCGGTGGTCCGCGCGCCTGGTTCGGGCCTCCTGCAGGCAGCCGCGAATCCGCGGGGAGCGCAGGGGTATGCGGCCGGGCGCTGACGGCACGTCGCGCGTCCGGGACACCCTCCGGCAGGACATCATCTTCGGCCGCCTGAACCCCGGTACGCGCATCACGGAAGCGGCCCTGGCGGCGAAGTACGGCATGTCCCGGGTCCCGGTGCGTGAGGCGCTGCGGGCGCTGGAAGCCGAGGGATTCGTGGAATCGCGGCCGTACGCCGGATCAACGGTTTCAGCCATACCGGTGGAGGAGGCGGATGACCTTTTCGCAGTGCGCGCGGTGGTGGAAGCTGCGACCGCGCGCCGGGCCGCTGAGCGGGCTGCCCGCCAGCTCAGCGCCGGTGCACCGGATGAAACGTGGTGGGACGCGCGGCGCGGCATGGCCCGGATCCTCGACGCCGGCGATGCGGCCGTTGCCGCCGGACGCCTTGACCTGCTGCCGGACCTGAACGTGCGGTTCCACCTCGGTGTCGCGGCGCTCGCGGACAGCCGGTCCCTGACGGCGCTGCTGCGCCAGCTCGCCGGCAAGATCGAATGGCTCTACGCGGCCGACGTCGGCTCCCGCGGCAAGGACTCCTGGAGCGAGCACCGCCGGATCATGGCCGCCGTCGACGCCGGTTCCGCAGCCCGGGCGGCGGAGCTGATGGAAGCGCACATCCAGGCATCCCGTGCCGGTTACCTGAGCCGCTTCCGTCCCGCCCGGGACTGACGCCGGCTTCCCCCTTCCGCAAGGGGGATGGGAGCTCCGGCCGTTCCGTTCGGGTGAGCCCCGAGCCTATAGTTCAAGAGGGGTTCCCTCCTACTGTGAGCGAGGCTTCAAGATGGCCAATATCACCACCCGACCCATCACAAAACTTGGAATCGTGGGAGCCGGAAGTGTCGGCACTTCACTGGCGTACGCGGCGATCATCCGAGACACGGCCCGCCAGATTGCGATTTACGACATCGACGCCGTCCGGGCAGAAGCCGAGGGGCTGGACCTGGCCCACGGCACGCAGTTCACCGGCGCCAACACGGTCACCGGCGGAGGCAACGTCGAGGACCTGGCCGGGGCTGACGTCATAGTCATCACCGCCGGTGCCCGGCAACAGCCGGGCCAGAGCAGGCTGGACCTGGCCGGCGCGAACGTGCGGATCCTGGAGAACCTGATGCCGCAGCTGATGGAGCAGGCTCCGGACGCGGTTTACATCATGGTGACCAACCCGGCCGACATCCTTGCCGTTGCGGCGCAGAAGATCGCAGGCCTGCCGCGCAACCGGATCTTCTCCTCGGGCACGGTTCTGGACACCTCCCGGCTGCGGCTGCTGCTGGCGCGCGAAGCACACGTACTGATGACCAGCGTGCATGCCACCATCATCGGCGAACACGGCGACAGCGAGTTCCCTGTCTGGTCCAACGCCACCATCGGGCCGGTGCCCATCCGGGATTGGAAGATCAGCGGAAGGCAGGTCTTTACCGACGAGTTCCTTGCCGCCGCCACGGACGACGTCGTCAACGCCGCCTACAGGGTGATCGACGGCAAAGGGGCCACCAATTACGCGATCGGCCTGGCCGGAGTGCGGATCATCGAAGCGGTGCTGAATGCCGAAAATGCCGTCCTGCCCGTTGCGGCCACGCTGGAGGGGGAGTACGGGATCAGCGGTGTTGCGCTGTCCCTCCCGTCCATCGTGGGCCACAACGGGGTCTACAAGATGCTCGAAATGCCGCTGGACGAGGCCGAGACCGGGAAGCTCATGGCCTCGGCCGAGACCCTGCAGGGCACTCTGAAGTCACTGGGAATCTGACGGACCCGTAAGGCGCGCGGTCCTTACGGGTCCGGGGTTCCTAGCTGACTGCTGACGGCTCGGGTTCCTGTGCCGGTTCCTTCGCCAGCCGGACGGCGTCGTTGAATTCGGCGTCAATCTCCGGTGAGGGTTTGTGGGTCAGCAGGCTGACCACCACGGTCAGGGCCACGTTGATGACGAAGCCGGGAACAATCTCGTACAGGGTTCCCGAGAGCGCATCCACGCTGCCCCAGATGTAGGCCGTGACGGCGCCGGCAATCATGCCGGTCAGGGCGCCGGCAGTGCTCAGCCGCCGCCAGAACAGGGCCAGCAGGATGGTCGGTCCGAAGGAAGCGCCGAATCCGGCCCAGGCGAAGCCCACCAGGTCAAGAATGGTGTCGTTGCGGCCCAGCGCAATGAGGATGGAAATCACGGAGACCACCAGGACGCCAAGCCGGCCGAGCATCACCAGGGACCGCGGGGAGGCCTCGCGGCGAAGCGCAATCCGGTACAGGTCTTCGACCAGCGCCGAGGACGTCACGATCAGCTGGGAGGAGATGGTGCTCATGATCGCGGCCAGCACCGCGGCCAGGACAAAGCCGGCCACGAGCGGGTGGAAGAAGACCTGGGCGAGGCTCAGGAAGACCGCTTCCGGTTCGTCCAGGGTCAGATTGTTCTGCTGGAAGTAGGCCACGCCTACCAGCGCAGTGAAAACGGCACCGATCACGCTGAAGAGCATCCAGCCGACGCCGATCCGGCGGCCTGCTTTCGCATCGGCGGGGGAGCGCAGCGCCATGAAGCGGACAATGATGTGCGGCTGGCCGAAGTAGCCGAGCCCCCAGGCGAGTGCGGAAATGATGCCCAGCGCTGTGCCGCCGGCAATCGGGTCCAGCATGTCCGGGTTCACCTCGCGGAGGGAGTCGGTCATGCCGCCGAAGCCGCCCACGTTGACCAGGCCAACCACGGGAACCAGTACCAGGGCGGCCACCATCATCAGGCCCTGCACCACGTCGGTGTAGCTGGCGGCGAGGAATCCGCCGAAGAGCGTGTAGGCAATGGTGACGACGGCAACGATCAGCATGCCGGTTACATAGCTTGAGCCGAAGGAGCTTTCGAAGAAGACGCCGCCGGCGACCATGCCGGAGGAGACGTAGAACGTGAAGAAGACCAGGATGATCAGGCCCGACACCACTCGGAGGAGCCGTGAGCGGTCCCGAAGCCGGTTCTCGAGGAAGCTGGGCACCGTGATGGAATTGTTCGCGACCATCGTGTAGGCGCGGAGGCGGGGTGCCACGAACTTCCAGTTCAGCCAGGCCCCGACGGTCAGGCCGACGGCAATCCAGCCTTCCACCAATCCCGAAACGTAGATGGCGCCCGGCAGGCCCATCAGCAGCCAGCCGGACATGTCGGAGGCGCCTGCGCTGAGGGCCGCGACGCCGGGCTTCAGGTCCCGTCCCGCGAGCATGTAGTCGTCCAGGCTGTTGGTCTTGCGGTAGGCCCACCAGCCAATCGCCAGCATGGCGAGCATGTAGATCGTCATGGCGATCACTTTGTACGTCTGATCTGTCATTGCTTAGTTGCCGTTCCGTTGGTGCGTGTGGGAAGTACGGCGTCCAAGTATGTCAGGAATCACATCGATGTAAGTTCTCGCAGCCGCCAGGCGTTCCGGACCGCATGTCCGCCGAGGTCGTTATTGAAGTAGGCGTAAACGTCCTTGCCCGCGGACTCCCACTCGCGGATCCGGGCCGCCCACCACTGCAGGTCTTCCTCGGTGTAGGAATCGACGTAGAGCTGCTCGGGGTTCGGTCCGTGCAGCCGGACGTACACAAACGGGGCGGTGGCGCGCAGGGTGCACGGCAGGTGCGCCCCGCTCATGACGGTGTAGGCGGCGCCGTGGCGTTCCAGCAGCTGGAAGACCTCGTCGTCGTTCCAGCTGTCGTGCCGGAACTCCACAGCCACCCTGATGTTGTCGGGGAGTTTCGCCAGGAGGTAATCCAGGCGGTCGTCGTCGCGCTCCATATCCGGGGAAAGCTGAAGCAGGAACACTCCGCTGCGGTCTCCCAGCGCGGCGAAACAGCGCTCGATCCGGCCGACCCACTCATCCGGATCCCGCAGCTTGCGCCCGTGGGTCAGCCCCCGGGGAGCCTTGACCGAAAAAACGTACCCTTCCGGCAGCCGGTCCCGGTAGGCGGCAAACGCCTCCTCGCGGGGCCAGCGGTAGAAGCTGCCGTTAAACTCCACGGTGTCGAATTCGCTCGCATACCTTTCCAGCCATACCCGGGCCGGCACGCCCTTGGGGTACAGCACGTTGCGCCAGTGGGTGTAGGCCCAGCCCGATGTTCCGATATGGATGCTCACAGCATCCAAACTAGCCGCTGGCTGTGCACCGTTTCGGGATTGTGCGTGCCTCCCTCGGGTTCCACACTGGAAGGGGATCCCGCCGTGCCACCCCCCTGCAGGCAGGAGCGTCGAATGAGTGACCAATTTCCCGATAGCGTGCTGCCGGAGGAGGATTTCCTGCACATGGTGCGGGATCTGCCGTCCGGCCCCACCGCCATCTACGAGGCCTGGATCGATCTGGCCCGAATTACTTCCTGGTGGGGCGCGGCAGGTTTTATCGTCCCGCCGGACCGCATCTCCGCCAATCAGCACGTTGGCGGGGACTACCAGGCGTGCATGATCAATCCTGCCACCGGCGACGAACTCTGGTGGGGCGGTGAATACCTGGTCCTCGATCCGCCGCACCGATTGGGAGTGACGCAGCAGTGGCAGCAGCCGGACGGTGCTCCGGCGGGTCCGAAGCGGGTGCTCAATGTCGAGCTGCAGGCCATGGACGTCGAGGAAGGGCCCCCCGTGACCCGCATGACATTCCGGGAGGGTCCCTTCGGTGCAGGCAGGGACATCGAAGGATATGAAAGCGCGTGGAGCGAGTCCTTTAAGCGGCTGGCCCGCTATCTGGCCGGACAACGCGGACCGGCGTGACCCGGCCGTTGCTGCAGGCAGGCCCCCGGATGAAATAACCCGGGCTGTGTCGGGGTTGCTACTAGCGTGCCCGGACAAAAAGGTCCGGAGCGCAAGCAACTGAAAGGCACGCTTCAATGACTGTTCCGCTCTCCATTCTCGATCTCGCCATCATCGATGAGGGCGAGACCGCACGCGATTCCTTTGCTTCTTCACTGGCGCTGGCACAGGAAGCGGAAAAGCTCGGATATACCCGCATCTGGTACGCCGAGCACCACAACATGCCCACCATCGCTTCCTCAGCCACCAGTGTGTTGATCGGCTACATTGCCGCTCACACCCAGAGCATCCGGCTCGGCGCCGGCGGCGTTATGCTGCCGAACCACGCTCCGCTGACCATTGCGGAGCAGTTCGGCACCCTCGAAACGCTGTTCCCGGGCCGCATTGATCTTGGGCTCGGCCGGGCTCCCGGCACGGACCAGAAGACGCTGCACGCGCTGCGCCGGGACCACATGTCCTCGGACAGCTTCCCCCAGGATGTCCAGGAACTGCAGGGATACCTGAGCGGCAACACCCTCATCCCGGGCATCAACGCGACGCCGGGAGCAGGCACCAACGTGCCGCTGTACATCCTTGGCTCCTCCCTCTTCGGCGCCAAGCTTGCCGCGGCCCTGGGCCTGCCGTACTCCTTTGCCTCGCACTTCGCTCCGCAGGCACTGCAGGACGCAGTGACCATCTATCGCCGCGACTTCAAGCCCTCGGCCCAGCTGGCCGAGCCGTACGTGATTGCCGGCGTGAACGTGGTGGCCGCCGAGACCACCGAAGAGGCGCAGCAGATGTTCGCCGATTCGCAGCGCCGCCGCGTGACCCAGCTCTTCGGCCGGGGCCGTACCTTCACCGATGAAGAGGCGGATGCCATCCTTCAGTCACCGGGCGGACAGCAGGTCAAGCAGATGGGCCGCTACTCGGCCGTCGGCAACCCCGAGGAAGTCCGGGACTACCTCGACTGGTTCACCGGGCATGCGCAGGCCGATGAACTGATCGTTGCCACTCAGACCGCCACACTGGAATCGCGGCTCCGCTCCTTCCAGCTGCTTGCGGATGCGGCGCTGCCGGTCCGCGCCTGAACCATGCCTCATCCACGGTGGCCTGCGGCTGCTGTGCTAGATATGAAGGATGAGTTCTAAGCCCCACGTCATCCACTGTTCCGTCGGCATGCGCTGGGGGGACATGGATGCGTACGGCCACGTCAACAACGTGGAGATTGTCCGCATTCTCGAGGAAGCCCGCGTGCATGCCTTCGGCCCTCCCGGCGGAACGGGAGGGCCGGGGCACAAGCCGGCTGTTCCGCTGTTCAGCGATGTTCCGCCCGGTACCCAGTCCCTCGTCGTCGAACACCGTGTCCGGTACGTTGCGGAGCTGACCTACCGGAACATCCCGGCCGACGTCGACGTCTGGATCAGTGCGGTCAAGGGCGCGAGCCTCACGCTTTCCTACGTCATACATGACCCGGTGACACAGCAGGCCTGTGTCCGCGCGGAAACCACGCTGGCCTTCGTCGACGGCGCAACGGGTGCGCTGCAGCGGCTGACGCCGGCGCAACGGGAAATGGCGGCCGCCCACAGCGGAGCTTCCGTTTTCGCGTGAAGTCCCGGCCGACCCCCGGCGGCCCCTATGATCGGCCCGCCCCGGCCAATAACATCTTCGGTAGTCCCGGCAGGTCCCCACCGGAAGCTAAGGAGATGCGCCGTGTGGCACAACCTCGGCATCACCCCGTCCGAAGCTCTTTGGGTTGTACTGAGTGCCCTCGGCATTTACGCAGCCTTTTCCCTGTTGGTGCGCGGCTTGGGGCAGCGCGCGCTGGCTAGCTGGTCCACGCTGGACCGCGCCATCGTCATTGCACTGGGCGGTGTGCTCGGCCGGGTGGTCCTCGGCTACACGCCCACCCTGGCCGCCGGCGTTATCGGGTTGGCCACCATGTTCGGGATGCTGCGCCTGGAGGGCTACCTTCGCCGGAGCAGGCACGGAGCCTACCTGTCCAGCCGGCCGATCCTCCTGATGGCCGGAAGCGAAGTGGTGCAGGAGGGTCTGCAAAAGGCGCACATCTTGGAAGAGGAGCTGTTCTTCAAGCTGAGGCAGTCCGGCATCCGGAACCTGACCGAAGTGGCAGCGGCGATCCTGGAGCCCACGGGCGAGGTCAGCGTTCTGCGCCGGGGTGAGCTCATTGCTCCCCAGCTGCTGCTCAGGGTGACCAACGCGTCCCGGATTCCGCGTGAGCTGGTGCTTCCCGAGTAGGTCAAGGCATGACGCCGACCACGGCACGAAGCCCTGTTCGACGCCATGCTCGACGAGAATCCAGCTTGGATCACTGAGGCCCGTACCAAGGGCCTGATCAGGTAAACGGAGGGCGCGGGGGAGTGGATTAGGCGCTCGGGCAAACCTCGTGTAGGCTGAAACGCAGTTGTTGTGTTGCGCATTTTGTATTTCAAGTGGCGAAACCCAATTGGTCTAGCTGCTTTTTCTGTAGAAGCGGTAAAGGAACACCGCGACTGAAACCGCCCGAAAGTCGGGATGTGTTTCGAATGCAGAAGGAATTAAAAAAATGGCTACAGGTACCGTGAAATGGTTCAACTCCGAAAAGGGCTTCGGCTTCATTGAGCCCGACGACGGCAGCGCCGACGTCTTCGCTCACTACTCCGCGATCAACTCCAACGGCTACAAGTCGCTGGACGAGAACCAGAAGGTTAGCTTCGACACCGAGCAGGGCCCCAAGGGCCCGCAGGCCTCGAACATCCAGGCCCTCTAAATTTCTTAGAGACTTTGTAACGGCCGCTTAGCGCCGATACTACATAGAGCAGGACGGGATCTCCCGTCCTGCTCTTGTGTTTAACCGGCGTGCTTGGGCTGAAGGTCGCCGGAAAGCGGGTTTCCCTGCAGTTTGTCAGGATTCCCGCGCTGCGCGGCGCAGGGATTGGCACAAACTGCAGGGATCCGGACAAAGCGCAGGGGGTCCGGACAGCTGGAAAGTGCGGGCCCGACATACCGTGCAGGCGCCCGGGTTAGGCGGCTTTAATATTCCTGCGAGCCCTGCGAGCGAGGAATTTCGTTGCCGCCGTTCCGGGTGCCGGAGCAGGAGCCGCCGCAGCGCCGGAGCAGGAGGCTGCGGAGGCCCGCCGCAGCGCCCTCAGTCGTGAATCCGGACGGCTGCCTCGCGCAGGTACTGTTCAACCCGGCTGTACGCGTCCTGGGTCAGGGCCTTCCACAGGTTCATGCTCAGCACCGGATCCTTTTCAGCCAGCTCGTCGATCGAGTCGGCGGTCAGCACCTTGACCTTCACCGGTCCCGCCGCCTTGACGGTGGTTTCCTGGCGTTTGTCCTCACCCATCGCCATTTCACCGAAGGTCATGCCCGGACCCAGCGTGGCGAGTTTGACCCTGCTGCCGTCCGGACCGGGCATGGACGTGGTGATGTGCCCGGAAACGATGAAGAAGACACCCCCGAAGCGCTGGCCTACGCGCCGGACCACGTCGCCGTCGTCGTACGCCCGGTCCTCCATCATTTGCTGCAGCAGCTGCGCTTCTTCGGGGTCCAGCGGGCTGAGCGCCGGGGAGTCTGCTGGATCGATGCTGTCCGGCAGGACAAGCTCGGTGCCGTAGCCTTCCAGCAGCCTGTTTTCGCACCACTCGATGGCCGCGGAACGCATGGTGAAGGATTCCGTCTTCCGGTCCAGTTCCTGCAGTGCGGCCGTAACCGACCCCTCGACATCCACCAGGGCCAGCTCGCGCCCGGCACGGCGGAGCATGTCTTCCGCCTCGGCAATCAGCCGGATAGCGACGTCGGACACTTCGTCCACGCTGCGCAGATCGGCAATGACGAGTTCGACGTCGTCGGGCAGCTCGGTAAGGGCCCGCACCATGGACTCGGCCCCGGCGAAGAGCAGGTCGCCGTTGAGCTCGATCACCTGGACCCGATGGCCGTGCTCGGCCAGGATCTCCGCAGCTTCGTCCGTCCGGCGGATGCCGGAAGGAGTGGAGGTGATGTCGTAGATGGCGCGGATGGCGGAGCGGCCGGTCCGTGCAGCCCGGACAAAGTGGAGGCCGAGGTCGTGGGAGAGCCGCTGGCTGACCGCCACCCCTCGCACGCTGTTGCCGTGGGCGTCCAGGGGAGGGGAATAGACGGCCAGGCCTACTTGACCGGGCAGGACGGCAAGGATGCCGCCGGCCACGCCGGACTTTGCGGGCATGCCTACGCTGCTGATCCAGGATCCTGCGTCGTCGTACATGCCGCAGGTGGTCATCACCGAAAGGACGCGTTCCACCGAGGCCAGGTCCAGGACTTCTTCTCCGGAGAGGGGGTGGCGGCCGCTGTTGGCCAGAGTGGCGGCCATCAGGGCCAGGTCGCGGGCGTTGACCATGACCGAGCACTGCCGGAAGTAGTCCTTGATAATCGGGGCGGGATCGGACTCGATGATTCCGAAGGAGCGCAGCAGATAGGCCAGCGCGGTGTTGCGGTGGCCGGACCTCAGCTCGGAGGCGTAAATCCGCTGGCTCACGTCGAGGTCACGGCCGGCGAAGGCCGAGTAGGTATCCAGGATGCGCTTGAACCGGGACCTGCCGCCGGATCCTTTGACCAGGGAGGTGGCGGTCAGGGCGCCGGCATTGATCATCGCGTTGGCCGGGCGGCCGGTACCTTCGGCCAGGGAGATTTCGTTGAAGGAGTCCCCGGACGGTTCCACGTCCACCTTCTCGTCGACCGCTTCCATGCCCAGGTCTGCGAGGGCCAGGGCGTAGGTGAAGGGCTTGGAGATGGACTGGATGCTGAACTCTTCGCGGGTATCCCCAACCTCATAGACAAAGCCGTCGGCGGTGGCGAGGGCAATCCCGAAGCAATCCGGGTTCACATTGGCCATGGCCGGTATGCCGCGGTACGGGGTGCCGTCTTTCAATCCGGCTATCTCGGCGTGGATCCTGCGTAGGTAGTTCTCGATCGGGGAGTCCATACTTCAAGCCTAGGTGCTTGCGGAGGGGTGACTCTCCACGGGGTGCGCGGTATACTTTTGTTGTTGCAGTGTTGTGCAATTTGTACGTTCAAGCGGCGAAACCCAGATCTAGGGCCAGCCGCTTTTTCTGTATTTTGCATGGAAGGCACGGCAGCGTGAAACTCCCCGAAGGTCGGGGCAGGTTTCGTTCAGAAGGATGATTAAAAATGGCAACAGGTACCGTGAAATGGTTCAACGCTGAAAAGGGCTTCGGATTCATCGAGCCCGATGACGGCAGCGCCGATGTTTTCGCCCACTACTCCGCTATCAACTCCAGTGGCTACCGGTCTCTCGAAGAGAACCAGAAGGTCACTTTCGACACCGAGCAGGGCCCCAAGGGTCCGCAGGCGGTTAACATCCAGGCTGTCTAATAAGACATTAGGTCCGTTTCACGGGCCGGCTTGAATCAGGAGCAGGACGGGATTAATTCCCGTCCTGCTTTTGTTTTGCCCGCCGGATTCTTTCGCTGGCCGTCCATTGCCGGCCCTCGCGGGCGGGCCGGGACGCGTGAGCAATCTAACGCAGGATGACCCGCCGAATGCCGTGTGCCCCAGCCTGGATGCGAAGCTAACCGGGCTCGGAGCGGCGTGCACCATGGGGTAAGCTCCGGCCACACGCGCACCCCAAGGTTAGGAACCAGGCATGTCGGCTGATACCCCTCCCAAGAGGCCCGTAAACCACTCCGATGCAGTGGACGACGACGGCGGTGCACCCGCCAAATGGAAGCTGGTCGGCCCCGGGCTCGTGGTGGCGGCTACCGGCGTCGGCGCCGCCGACATGGTGGCCACCCTCGTTGCCGGATCCCGCTACGGGTACGCGCTGCTCTGGGCGGTGATCCTCGGCGTCGTCCTGAAAATCATCCTGGTGGAGGGTGCCGGACGCTTCACCCTTGCAACCGGTCTGACCATCTTCGAGGGCTGGCGGTCCCTGGGTAAATGGACCACCTGGTATTTCGGCCCCTACATCATGATCTGGGGCTTCATCTACGGAGCCACCGCCATGTCCTCCGCTGCGTTGCCGTTGGCCGCGGTTTTCCCCGCCCTCCCGCTGACGGCGTGGGCGGTCCTGATGGGCCTGGCCGGTTTCGTTATGGTGTGGTTCGGCAGATACGCCACCTTCGAGAAAATCACCGCCGTGCTGGTGGGGCTGATGTTCGTCACGGTGGTGGGGCTGGCCGTGATTGCCGTGCCGAATATTCCGGCGATGTTCGCCGGACTGATTCCGATGATCCCCGAGGGCGGAGTGTTCTACACACTGGCATTGGCCGGCGGTGTGGGCGGAACCATCACCTTGGCCGCGTACGGGTATTGGCTGCGGGAAAAAGGCTGGTACACCCCCAAATGGATGCGGGTCATGCGCATCGACAATTCCATGGCGTACGTGATGACGGGCCTTTTCGTGGTGGCGATGCTCATTGTCGGCGCGGAAGTGGTCCGTTCCGCAGGAGTTTCCCTTTCCAGCGGCGACGAAGGCCTGCTGGATCTGTACGACGTGCTGAAGCTGGAATACGGAGACGTAGTTGGCACCGGATTCCTGATCGGGTTCTGGGCCGCCTCCTTCTCCTCGATCATCGGGGTGTGGAACGGCGTCTCGCTGATGTTCGCCGATTTCTGGGGGAACATCCGAGGCAAGGAATCCGGCCACCCCGACACCCGTATCGGCGGAAAGTACTTCCGCTTCTACGTCCTCTGGCTGACCTTCCCGCCGATGATCCTGTTCCAGCTCGGACAACCCATCGGCCTGATCCTGGTCTACGGCGTACTGGGTTCGCTGTTTATGCCCTTCCTTGCGGTGACCCTGCTCGGCCTGCTCAACGGCCGCCGCATCCCCAAGCAATGGGCCAACAAGCTCCATACCAACCTCGCCCTCGGTTTCACGGCGCTGCTGTTCATTGCGCTGGGCATCCAGCAGCTGTGGGACAACATCGCCAAGGCGCTGTAGCGGCACGGAAACTTCCGGAAGAGCTCCCGCAGGCCGGCCCGCCGCGGACCTTTCGCGGCGGGCTAGTTTAGCGCAGCAGGCGGGCTTCCACGAGGGGTAAAACAGAGTAAAAGAAAAGTGCTTACGGGCCATCTACGCAGCGATTCTGCTCAGCTACGCTATTAGCGGCGAGAGAAGGTTGCAGGATGGAAACCAGCGCAACAGGTGGCCTCGACAGGCTCATCGCAGGCCGATACCGACTCATCGAACCAATTGGACGCGGGGGCATGGCCACCGTCTATCGAGGCCAGGATGAAGCGCTCGGCCGCGACATTGCGGTGAAGCTCTTCCGCGCCAGTGCCGTGGCTCCGGACGACATCGGGCGCCAGGAAAACGAGATGCGCCTCCTCGCTTCACTTTCGCATCCGGGCCTGGTCACCTTGTTCGATGCGGGCAAGGACGACGCCGGCCCCGGGGACGGGAACGGCAAAGCGGGGGAGCCGCGGACGTATCTGGTCATGGAGCTGGTGGACGGTCCGGACCTGCGCAAGCGCCTGCGCGAGGGTGCCGTCCTGTCTGCGGATGTCCCCTCCATCGGGGCCGAGCTGGCGGGAGCCCTGGCCTATATCCATGACAGGGGTGTGGTTCACCGTGACGTCAAGCCGGCAAACATCCTTCTGCCGCCGGCTGTCGCGGGGACATCGCCGCGGGCCAAGCTGACGGATTTCGGTATCGCCCGGATACTGGGCGGCGCACGGATCACTGCTGCCGGTGCCACCCTCGGCACCGCCAACTACCTCAGCCCGGAACAGGCGTCCGGACTCGGGGCAGAGGCAGCAAGCGACATTTACTCCCTTGGCCTGGTGTTGCTTGAGTCCGTCACGGGAAGGGTGGAGTTTAACGGCAGCGCTATCGAGGCGGCGGTCGCCCGCCTCAGCCGCGACCCCGCGATTCCAGAGTCCCTGGAAAGCCATTGGCGCGGCCTGCTTTCCGCCATGACCAGCCGGGACCCGGACCTGAGGCCGACGGCCGCTGAAGTGTCCGCGACCCTGTTGGACTACCGCTGGGCGGAAGGGACGGTGCAGCCGGGACGGGTACCGCAGCTGGCCTCGGGCCCGGGTGGACCAGCAGGTCCGCCGGCTCCCGCAGACCGGGCTCCCGCCGAACCGGACTGGGACCCGTGGAGCGGACCGGCAACGCAGGCGGATGTTGCCTCCGTGAAAGCCGACGACGCCGCCGGGGGAGCCGGCGTCGTCGTTACCCCAAGGGAAGCGGACGGGACCGATGGCGGCCAGGCCCTGGGCGGGCATCCCTCGGCGCCCCTGCCTTCGGTTCCCCCGCCCATGGACCTGCCGGCCCTGTCCGGGCAGATCACGTCTCCGCCGAGTGTCCCGCCCACCGTAGGGACGGTAGCCGCAAAGCCGTTGTCCGAGCCGACGCCGCGTGTACAGGTGCTCGTCGAACCGCGGCAGTCCTTCGCCGGACGAGCCCTGCTTGCCGTCCTGGTGATGGCCGTGCTGACGGCGGCGGTGGTCCTGATGCTCGGGCGCGTGGGGGCGCTGCCGGACGGAGGCGTCATCCCGGGGGAGATCGGGCAGAACCTGGAGCGGCTGCAGGACAACTTCGGGCCGTAACGCACCGGCGCGGGATACTGGAGCGATGAGTACCTCTACACCCGTCCCGTCCACCCCTGTCACCGAGGAAAGCCGCTGCCCGTGCCTTAGCGGGGAAACCTACGGGAACTGCTGCGGGCGCTTCCACTCCGGAGGCGCCACCGCCCCCACCGCGGAGGCGCTGATGCGCTCGCGGTACAGTGCCTTCGCCACCGGAAACGTTCCCTACCTGCTGGCCACGTGGCATCCGGACCACCGCCCCGCGAACCTCGAACTGGACACCGGGATCGAATGGCGGCGCCTGGATATCCTTTCCACCTCCGGCGGAGGTCCCCTGGACAACACCGGCACGGTTGAATTCCGTGCCCATTACCGGCAGGACGGTCAGCGCGGTACGCAGCAGGAACGAAGCAGCTTTGTCCGTGAACGGGGTCAATGGCTCTATGTGGAGGGACGATAGCCCGCCGCTTCTTCCGGACAGCCACGGGCGGGACCTAGGCTTGAAAGCATCCGACGGCGGCCCCGAAAAAGGCACGCTCAGGGAAGCTCCCGAAATGCAGGCGCATCAGAGGTCCTGCACGTAAGTCGGATGAGCAGGCGAGGACACTATGAAAGCACTCGTTTATGAAGGCCCCGGCCAGAAGTCCTGGAAGGACGTTCCCGACCCCCAGATCCAAGACCCGCGCGATGCCATCGTCAAGATAGATACCACCACCATCTGCGGCACCGACCTGCATATCCTCAAGGGCGACGTACCGGCAGTTACGCCGGGCAGGATCCTAGGCCATGAGGGTGTCGGCACCGTCACGGAGACGGGCTCCGGGGTGAACGCCTTCAAGACCGGGGACAAAGTAATCCTGTCCTGCGTCTCGGCGGATGGTTCCTGCAGTTTCTGCAAGGAGGGGCTCTACTCGCACTGCACCGGAGAGGAAGGGCAGCCCGGCATTGGGTGGATCTTCGGACACCTGATCGACGGGACGCAGGCCGAGTACATCCGTGTGCCGTATGCGGACACGTCCATGTACCGGCTGCCGGAAAACGTCTCCCAGGAGCACGGTGTCCTGCTCAGCGACATCTTCCCCACCGGGTTTGAAATGGGCGTGCAGTACGGGCAGGTCCAGCCGGGCGACGTCGTCGCAGTGATCGGCGCCGGCCCCGTGGGGCTGGCCGTGATTGCGACCTCGGGACTGTACGGTGCCGCGAAAATCATCGCCGTGGACCTGGACGCCAACCGGGTGGAGCAGGCCCGAAAATTCGGTGCCACCCACGGAGTGAACTCCGGGGATAAGAACTGGCGGGAACAGATCATGGACCTGACGGATGGCTGGGGCGTGGACGTCGCGGTGGAGGCCGTCGGTATCCCTGCCACGTTCGAGATGTGCACCAGTATCGTCCGGCCCGGCGGCAACGTGGCCAACGTGGGGGTGCACGGGACGCCCGTGAGCCTGGAGCTGGACCGGCTGTGGATCGAGAACATCAACATCAGCATGGGCCTGGTCAACACGAATACCCTGTCCATGCTCCTGAAGCTGATTGCCGAAGGGAAGCTGCCGGCCGAGGAGTTCATCAGCCACCGCTATTCGCTGGGCGACATCCTCACGGCTTACGACACCTTCTCCCGGGCCGCGGAAACGAACGCGTTGAAGGTGATCCTGCAGGCCTGAGCAGTCATCCTGCGGGCAGGAGGGCGGCATCCGGTAGCGGGTGCCGCCTTTTTGCGCATTGGCGGCACCGGCAGATAATGAGAACTGCGGCCGCGTCTGCTCCCGCAGTTCTCAGCTCAGAAGAGGTTTTCCATGTCTAACGGCACCATGATTGCAGGACGGCTCAACGTAGAGACCGGCACCTTCGCCATGCAGGAAGTTCCGATTCCCGATCCTGGCCCGGGCTTCGTGCGCATCAAGGTCGGAGCCGCGGGCGTGTGCCTGTCCGACGTCCACCTGATCCAGGGCCTGCTGCGTCCGCAGTTCCTCCAGGGCAACGAGGTCACCCTCGGCCACGAGGTGGCCGGCACCGTGGACCTTCCCGGTGCAGGTGTCACCTCCGTTGCTCCCGGCGACCGGGTGGTGGTGCAGGCCGGGTACGAATACAACGGCGTCACGCTCACGATGGGCGTTGACTACGACGGCGGCTGGGCCGAGTACCTCGTGGTTCCCGCCGGTGTGCTGGTGCCGCTGGGTGATGACATTCCCTTCGACCAGGCGTCCATCATTCCCGACGCCGTGTCCACTCCTTGGGCTGCCATTGCCTCCACTGCTGAAGTGCGCGCCGGTGAAGCAGTGGGCGTCTGGGGCATCGGCGGGCTCGGTGCGCACGGTGTCCAGCTGCTGCGCCTGATTGGTGCCGCGCCCATCATTGCCGTTGATCCCATCCCCGAGGCCCGGGAGCGTGCCCTGGAATTCGGTGCCGATCTGGCGCTTGATCCGATGGCGGAGGACTTCTCGGACGCGATGAAGGCCGCCACCGCCGGACAGGGGCTCGACGTCGCCCTGGACTTCGCCGGTGTTGACGCCGTCCGGACCCAGGCCATCAACTGCCTGGGCCGGAGCGGACGCCTCGTGCTCGTGGGTCTGTCCGGCAAGCCGATGACCATCAATGACAGCACCGGTTTCTCCTTCGCACGCAAGCAGATCCGCGGCCATTACGGCTCGGACGCGCACCACGTGCCGCAGCTGGTGTCTCTGGCCCGGCTGGGCCGGCTCGATTTCGCCAAGTCCGTCAGTGCGCGCATCCCGCTGGCCGACGCCGAGCAGGCGGTCAAGGCGCTCGACGCGAAGGAAGGCAACCCGATCCGCCTGGTGCTGATCCCGTAGCGTCGTCCGCTACGGCATGTCTGCGTAGCGGACGGCATTGGCAAGGGCTTGTTCCAGCCCCTTGGTATCCAGCGCCTTCACATAGGCAGGTGTGTCGCGCTGCCAGCGCCAGCCTTCGGCCAGCGGACCGGCGTTGACGACGTCGAACCCGAATTCGCGAATCAGGGACGTCACCAGTTCTTTGGACGCCGCGTCGTTGCCGGCAATCGGCAGCGCGCGGCGGTTCGGCGTTCCGGCGGGGGTAGCCTGGCTGGTCAAGTGATCGGCCGCGATGTTGTTGAACGCCTTCACCACGTGCGAATCGGGCAGGTGGTTCTGCAGGAGTTCGCTGGTGGTGAGGGACTCGTCGTCGAGCTCGGCGATGTTCCCGTCCCGCTGGGGGTAGTAGTTCATGGTGTCGATGACGGTCTTGCCGCGCAGTTCCTCCACCGGCACATCCGCGTAGTTCTTCAACGGGATGCTCACCACCACTACGTCTGAGGCTTTCGCGGCTTCGGCCGGGGTGGCTGCGCGGGCATGCCCGCCCAATTCCATGATGAGTGCCTGGAGGGTCTCGGGGTCCCGCGAGTTACTGAGGACGACGTCGTACCCCTGCTTCACGGCGAGCCGCGCCAACTGTGAACCGATGTTCCCGCTGCCGACAAAACCGATGGTCCGAATACGAGGTGTGCTCTCCAGTGTGCTCATAAAGGCATAACCGAGGAGGCTGCCAAATATTCCGACCCCGCTGTTACGTCGCGGAAATCTACGTTCCCTACGATCGGCCCATGACTGCACCCTCCCGTCCCATTGCCCTGTCTGGTCCAGCCGCCCCGCACGACCCCCGCCGTCGTCGGACACTGGCGTGGATGGGGCTCGCCGTCCTCGCGCTGCACCTGCTGGGGTGGGGCGGTTTCCTGCTGGCGGTCGCACCGCACGGATACAGCACGGCCGCCGGATCAGGGTTCGGCGCCGGACTTGCCTTGACCGCCTACCTGCTGGGCGTGCGGCATGCATTCGATGCGGACCATATCGCGGCGATCGATAACACGAGCCGGAAACTGGCTGCCGGTGGCGACCCGCCGGTCTCGACCGGGTTCTGGTTTGCCCTGGGCCATTCAACCGTTGTGCTGCTCGCCGTCGGACTGCTCGCGGCCGGCGTTGACGCAGTCGCCGGGCAGCTCACCGACGATGCCTCGGTGCTTCGACAGTTTTCCGGGGTGTGGGGGCCGGCTGTTTCCGGCACCTTCCTGCTGGCAATCGGGGCCATCAACCTGCTGGCACTGCGCGGCATTGTCCGGGCGTACCGGAAACTACGGGACGGGAGATACAACGAGGTCGAGCTGGAGCGGACGCTGGATCAGCGCGGATTGGTTGCCCGGATGCTGGCTCCGGTGGCACGCCGCGTGGATAAGGCCTGGAAGCTGTATCCACTCGGGTTCCTGTTCGGGCTCGGGCTGGACACCGCCACCACCATCGGCCTGTTTGTGGTGGCGGGCGGCGCCGTCGTCGTCCTGCCGTGGCAGGCGGTGATGGTGCTGCCGCTGCTGTTCACCGCGGGCATGGTCCTTTTCGATTCGCTGGACGGGATCCTCATGAGCCGGGTGTACCGGTGGGCCTTCGACTCTCCAAAACGGAAGCTGTTCTACAACCTGGTCATTACAGCCGTTTCGGTGCTGGCTGCCTTCGGCGTCGGCGCATGGGTGCTTGGCGGACTGTTCACCGAGACACTGGCGCTGGAATCGGGCCCCGTCGCGTGGCTGGGGAACCTGAACCTGGAGTATCTCGGCTTCTCAGTGGTGGGTCTGTTTGTTGGCGTCTGGGGAATTGCCTACGCATTTTGGCGGGTCTCGGGGGAGCGGCTGGCTGCGGCAGAGAAGGGCTGAGTCCGCCGCACCGGCAGCGGCTTAGTGGAGCCGGCCCGCTAGATCCGCCGCAGGTAGCGTTCCGGACCGTTGAGGAAACTCTTCCAATAGGTCACCAGATCGAGTTCGTCCCACTGACGCTCCCGGAATCCCCATGGACCCAGCTCGAGGATCCGGGCTCCCGGAAGCGCAGCGAGCAGCGGCGAGTGGGTGGAGAGCAGGACCTGCGACTTGCCGTCCGCAAGTTTGTCCTTCAGGACACCCAGCAGTGCCAGGCAGCCGGAGAAGGACAACGCGGATTCGGGCTCGTCCAGCACCCACAGCCCCGGGCCGCGGAACCTGTCCTCCGCCAGCGCCAGGAAGGATTCCCCGTGCGAGAGGGAATGGAACTCCACATCCAGACGGGATGTGGAGGGGTTCTCCTCCAAGTAGGTGAAGAAACCGTGCATGGTCTCGGCCCGCAGGAAGTAGCCCCGCTTCGTCCCGCCGGGATTACGGACCAGCTGCAGGTGGCGGCTGAGCTCTGATTCGGTGCTGCGGGTGGTGTGGCGGGCACCGGTGGAACCGCCTTCGGGGGAGAGGCCAAATGCCAGTGCCACCGATTCGATCAGCGTGGACTTGCCGGACCCGTTTTCGCCCACCAAGACTGTGGCCTGGGCAAGGTCAAGGCCCGCCTTCAGCAGCTGCGCCACCGGCGGGAGGGTTGCAGGCCACTTCTGCCGGTCCAGGGGTTCCAAGGGGTGCTCCCGAACCTGGCGGATGGGGTATCGGTCCGTGAACATACGCAGATTCTGCCACGAACAGGTGCACCGGATCAGGCAGGGGCCTCACCGCGCAGCTGGTCCTTCCACGACCGGTAGACGGGGTCGGTTTCCCGTGCGGCTTCATGTGCCGTATCCGAAAGCGCCCGGATCACTGCTCCCTCCGCCGCTAAATCCAGGCGCCGTGCACTGCCGTCACCCCGCCCGGCGCCGTTACCGGGCCTGGGGCCGCCGACCGGCCCGGCGCCGTTCGGATGCAGGGACTGCGGCCGCCAACCGGCCGCCGTCGCACTGGACAGCACCTTGGCGGTGCCGAGGACGCCGACGGCGCGTTGCCGGGTGCCGCGCAGGTCAAGGTCTTCGTACAGGTAGTCCCCGTTCGGGCCGGTCAACCGGGTGATGCTCCGCAGCGGCCCGGCCTCCTCTCCGGAGCGGCCAAGGACCAGCGTTTCGCGGAGCAACACCCGGGCGCCGACGCCCAGCTTCACACGGGTTTCACGCAGCACGTTGGATCCGGCGGCAGCCACAAACGGTGCTCCCTCCCAGATCAGCACCGCGCCCTCGTCCAGCACCGCCTCGAGCGTCCAGCGGGCCTGCTTGCCTTCGGCGTCGTAGGCCACCATGCCGGCCGGCTCGACCACTTCCAAGGTGACACCCGGACCCACAGCCACCTCAATCCGGACGTCGTCTCCGCCGAGCAGCATCATGTGGATGCCGATCAGTGCCACCCGCAGCTGCCGTGCCCCGGAGCCCCCGGAACCGCCGGAACCCCCGGCAACCGGACGGGGCGCCAGATAATGCCCCTGATCCAGGAGCGCGAAACGTGCTCCCTCCCCGGAGGGTTCCACCGCGATACGGGTAGGCCGCTGCCCGGCGGGGTGCGCGCCGGACGGTGCGGAAGAAGGCACCCGCTCAGTGCTGGTGGACAGTGCCTTCATCCCCGTGCGCGTGGACAAACCCGCCGTCTTCGTCCGCATGGAAATGCGGCGCCATGGGTCCGGGGTCCTGCGGCGTATGCTGCCCGGATCGGTGCAGTGCCACCAGCCCGCGGACCCAGGCGCAGAGTTCGTCTACGGTGTCCTGCTGTTTGCGGGAAAGGGCCAGCACCGGAGCGCCGTCCCGTGCCTCGACGGCGTCCGCCACCATTTGTTCCACGTCCACTTCCACGTACGGAGCCAGGTCTATCTTGTTGATCACCAGCAGATCGGCACGGGCAATACCCGGTCCGCCCTTCCGCGCGACGTCGCCGCCGCCGGCAACGTCCAGCACAAAGATCTGTGCGTCCACCAAGGCAGGGGAGAAGGTGGCTGTGAGGTTGTCGCCGCCGCTTTCGACCAGGACGAGGTCCAGCGGCGCGAAGTCGGACTCCAGGTCCTCCACGGCGAGCAGGTTGGTGGTCACGTCATCGCGGATGGCCGTGTGCGGGCAGGCACCGGTTTCCACTGCGCGGATACGCTCCTCCGGAAGCACACCCGCGGAGCGCAGGAACCGGGCATCCTCATCCGTGTAGATGTCGTTGGTGATCACGCCGATCTGCAGCTCGCCGGCCATGGACCGGCAGATCGTGGCAATCAGCGAGCTCTTGCCGGTACCGACCGGACCGGCAACTCCCAGGCGCAGTGAACGGGTGGACGGGGCAGCAGCGGGGAACGAATTGTCAGGCAACGAATAGTCTCCTTGTTCTAGTGGTGTGGTCTTCGGCCCAGTGCTCCATCAACGGGGCGCTGAGGGCGGGAATATCGTCTAAGCCGCCAATGAGCAGCGACTCCACGGCGACAGCGTCGATCTCTCCGGCGGCGTCCAGGATCCAGGCGGTGGCATCCATCGGATCGATGGGCAGCAGCTTCAGGGCAGCTGCCACCACCGACTGCGCATCGTCGTAGCAGCAGAGCCGGGCGAGCTGCAGCTCGCCGACGCCGAGCGCAGCGGCAGTCACGCCCAGGGCCACGGGCCGGGTGGGCCGCGGGACGGTCCGCTGCAGCTCGACGACGGCGGGAGAGTCCGGTCTCAGCTTCCCGGCCAGTCGCAGCATGCCCCGGCCCAGACGGCGCGAGGCTTCCCGCTGCGCAGCGGAGGGCGTCCGCGCGTCGAGGGCAGCTTCGATCCGGGCAAAGCTGATGCCCGCTGCGCCGCAGGCGGACCGGTGCGCCAGCACCGCGGCGGCGGTTTCCACCCGGACCACTGTGTGCAGCCGGGCGAGCAGGTAGGGATACACGCCGTCGACCCCAAGGCCGGCCAGGACCGCAGGCTCCAGGCCCGCCGAATGTGAGTACGCCCCGGAGGGCAACCGCGAATCGGCCAGCAGGAAAGCCGCAACACCGACGTCGGGAGCTGGCAGCATCGCTTCCACTAGAACAGCGAGTAGCGCTGGGTCAGGGGCAGCTCGGACGCGGGGGCCGGTTCAATGACCTGCCCGTCGATGCTGACCATAAAGGTTTCCGGGTTCACCTGGATATCCGGCAGCGCCGTGTTGTTCGGCAGCGACGCCTTGGTGACGTCCCGGGTGGAGCGGATGGCGGTCAGTGTGCGGGTCAGCCCGAGGCGGTCCGCCAATCCGTCGTCGAGCGCGGCCGGCGCCACGAAGGAGGTGGACAGATGCGGTGCCGACGACGCGGTTCCCGCCAGTGCTTCCCGCATCCAGACGGGCTGGGGCGTGGGCAGGGTGGCATTGGGGTCACCCATCTGGCCAGCCACAATGGCTCCGCCCTTGATCACCAGGGTGGGGCGGATGCCGAAGAACGCCGGATCCCACAGCACCAGGTCCGCCATTTTGCCGATCTCGACGGATCCGACCTCGTGGTCGATGCCGTGCGCCACGGCCGGACAGATGGTGTATTTGGCAATGTAACGGCGCACCCGCTCGTTGTCGGCCGGAAGCTGTGAGTGCGTGGCGCCCATGTACTCCTTCATCACGTGCGCCACCTGCCACGTGCGGGTGATCGTTTCGCCGATGCGTCCCATGGCCTGGGCGTCGGAGGAGGTAATGGACATGGCGCCGAGGTCCTGGAGGACGTCCTCGGCCATCATGGTGTTGGCCCGGATCCGGGACTCGGCAAATGCCAGGTCCTCGGGGATCCGGGGATTCAGGTGATGGCAGACCATCAGCATGTCCAGGTGCTCCGCCACGGTGTTGACCGTGAAGGGGAGGGTCGGGTTGGTCGACGCCGGCAGCACGTTCGCGGCGGCAGCCACTGTGATGATGTCCGGAGCGTGCCCGCCGCCGGCACCCTCGGCGTGGAACACATGGATGCCGCGGCCGTTGATCGCCTCCAGCGTGTTCTGCACATAGCCGGCCTCGTTCAGGGAATCCGCGTGCAGGGCCACCTGGACGCCCCACCGCTCCGCGGCGGTCAGCGCGGCATCGATGGCGGCCGGCGTCGAGCCCCAGTCCTCGTGGACCTTGTAGCCCGCGGCTCCGGCCAGGGCCTGCTCTTCCAGCGAGGCCTGGCTGACGGTGTTTCCCTTGCCGTACAGCAGGAAGTTCAGCGGGAGGTGGTCCAGTGCCCGGTGCATCACCTGCAGGTTCCAGGCGCCCGGGGTCACCGTCGTCGCCTTGGATCCTTCGGCCGGTCCGGTGCCGCCGCCGCCCACGGTCGTGATGCCGGAGGCAAGCGCTTCCCGCAGGGCGTCCGTGCCCAGCAGATGGACGTGGGTGTCGATACCGCCGGCCGTGAGGATCCGGCGCTCGCCGGAAATGATCTCGGTTCCGGGGCCGATGACCAGCGCCGGATCGATTCGGTCCATGATGTCCGGGTTGCCCGACTTCCCGATGCCCGTTATCCGGCCGTTCCGGACCCCGACGTCGGCGCGCACAATGCCCCAGTGGTCCACGATGACGACGTTGGTGATCACCAGGTCCGGAGCGCCCTCGGCGGAGGTCCGGGTGGACTGGGCCATGGACTCGCGGATGTTCTTGCCGCCGCCGAAGACGGATTCGTCCCCGCCGAAGGTGTAATCCTGTTCCGGGCTGATCCAGAGATCGGTATCGCCCAGCCGGATCGAATCGCCCGTGGTGGGGCCGTACAGGTGGGCGTATTCGTGCCTGCTGATCCGCATGTTCAGGCCCCTTCCTGCGCGGTACCCCGGAGTTGAAGGCCGGGAACGGTGCCGGTGCCCGCCAACCGGACGAGGGTGACCTCGCGGGAGGCACCGGGTTCGAAGCGGACGGCCGTACCCGCCGGGACTTCCAGCCGGAAGCCGACGGCGGCATCCCGGTCGAAGCGCAGCACCGGATTCACGTCCGCGAAATGGAAGTGGGAGCCGATCTGGACCGGACGGTCGCCGTCGTTGGTCACCACCAGGCTGCGGGTTTCACGTCCGGCATTGATCTCTACGTCTCCCTGCGCGGTACGGATCTCACCCGGCACCAGGTTCATGAGATCGGGTCCGTAATAGTGACCAGCTTTCGGCCGTCAGGAAACGTGGCTTCAATCTGCAGATCCGGAATCATTTCCGGCACCCCTTCCAACACTTCGTCGCGGCGCAGGACCGAGCGTCCCTCGCTCATCAGGTCGGCGACCAGCCCGCCCTCGCGTGCCCGTTCCATCACCCAGCAGGAAAGCAGGGCCACGGCCTCGGGGTAGTTGAGCCGGATGCCGCGTTCGCGGCGGTCCCGTGCCACCATGCCGGCAACGCTAAGCAGCAGCTTGTCCTTATCAGCGGGAGTGAGGAACATGCGCCGATTCTGCCACCGGGTTGTTTCCGTCGTGTTGCGTAATTTGCGTATGCGGAGGAATTGGGAGCCTGCAGTTTTCCGCCATAGACTTCGGCAGTGAATTCCGGACTGCTGCTGGCCATCTTGATCGCCGTCTTTGTTGGGGGAATCGCGCAGCGTGTGGCCGGGATTGGTTTCGGGCTGCTGCTGGCGCCGTTCTTCATTGTTGCCCTCGGCCCGTACCCGGGTGTCGTGGTAACCAATGTTTGCGGGATGCTCGCCGCCGGTCTGGTGATCCGGCACGTCTGGCAGCGAATCGACTGGAAAATGTACGCCTCGCTGGCCGTCCCGGCGGCGCTCGGCGTCGTGCTGGGAACGTATGCGGCATCGGTCCTTCCAGTGGGACCGCTGGAAATCGGGGTCGGAATATTCATGCTCGCCGCCCTGACTTCATCCCTGGTGCTGAACCGCACCGAGGTGGTGCTGCGTGGAGGTTCGCCGAAAACTGCTGCAGGACTTCTGGCCGGCATCAGCAACTCCATGGCCGGAGCAGGGGTTCCGGCCGTGAGCGCCTACGCGGTACTGGCCCGGTGGCCGCAGGCCTCTTTCATGGCAACCATGCAGCCCTTCCTTGCCACCCTGAGCATCGTGACACTGGCGGCCCACGCCGTGGTGGACCCGGGGGAGTGGCCGCAGCTTGCCTGGTGGATCTGGGCACTGCTGGGCATCCTCACGGTGGCCGGGCTTCGAGCCGGAAGCCGGCTGGCACCGCACGTTCCCGAGTCCACGGCCCGCCGCGTCGTCGTTATCCTGGCCTATCTCGGAGCCGTATCCGCCCTGGTGAAGGGGATCATCGACCTGCAGTAGCCGCGCTGGAGCCTATTTGCCGCCGGACTTCCCGGCACGGTCCTTGGCGGCCTTGGCAACCTTCACGGCTGCAGCGGCCTTGGCGACCTTCACGGCCTTTCCGTGCTTGTCGGCTTTGGCAGCCTTCGCAGCCTTCTCAGTCTTGGCGGCTTTGGCGGCCTTGGCGGCTTTGGCAGCACCCTTGGCCCCGACCGCTGCTGCGGTACCCATCACCGGCGTCGGAACCGTGACGACCTTGACCTTGGTCTTCGGCCGCTTGCGGTCCAGGACCAGTGCGGCCGCAATGCCGGCCATCCAGGTGTCCTTCGCCAGCCCGAGGCCGTCGGGGGTGGGGCGGATGCCGTCTGCCTCGGTCATTCCCGGCGTCATGAGGTACATCCGCACCATGCCGCCCGAGAAACAGCCGAGCATGAGCCCGGCCAGACGGCTGGGGACGAACGGGAGCAGCAGGGACAGCCCCACGCAGATCTCGGCCGTGCTGAGCAGCTTGCCGAATTTCGCCGGTTCAATGTCCTGTACCTGGGGAAAGGCATGGGCGGCCATCTGCTGCAGGTAGGCCGCGTTTTCGGCATCCATATTGCGCTTGTTGAGGCCGGAGTTGAGGATGTAGGCGCCGGTGGTCAGGCGCAGGGGAATGTGGCTGAGTTTCATGGGGGTCCCTTCACAGACGATGCAATTCCGAGCCTACGGCCGCCGCGGTGCCTGCGCCAGAGTAGACGCTGGAACGAACGGTGGCGAAGAGCGGGGCAAAAATGTCCGAAACGCGGGGGAACAGGTTACTCACCGGTCGCCATCTCTGCTTTCATAAAGGGGTACGCTGCAGCAGCTGTCGACACAAGAAGGTTCCGATGGAATACCTCCCGGGTGAGCATCCTCGCCCGCGTCATTTCCTCCTCCATCTCAGCGACACGCACCTGCTCGGGGGTGACAACCGCCTGTATGGCGCAGTGGACAGCCATGCCAAACTCCGTGCGCTTTTCGCCCGCCTCGAAGACAGCGGACAACGGCCCGAAGCTCTGATTTTCACCGGCGACCTGGCGGACCGCGGGGAAGCCGGCGCCTACGCCAAGCTCCGGGAGATCGTTCTCCCTGCGGCTGAGCGGATGGGCGCCCGGGTGATCTGGGCGATGGGCAACCACGACAACCGCGCGGCTTTCCGCCAGGTCCTGCTGGACGAGGCCCCGGAAATGTCACCCGTGGACCAGGTGCACCACCTCGGCGGGCTGCGGATCATCACCCTGGACACCACGGTCCCGGACCACCACCACGGGGAGCTCAGCGACGGCCAGCTTGCCTGGCTGCGCCGTGAACTGCAGACGGCCGCTCCGGAGGGAACCATCCTCGCAATGCACCATCCGCCGGTCCCCAGCGTGCAGGACCTCTCCGTCCTGGTCGAACTGCGGCAGCAGCACCGGCTTGCAGGCGTCCTGGCGGGCAGCGACGTCCGGGCCATCATTGCCGGGCACCTGCACTATTCGACGTTCGGGACCTTCGCCGGAATCCCCGTGTCCGTGGCGTCAGCCACCTGTTACACGCAGGACCTCACGACGCCGGGAACCCGAGGCCAAGACGCGGGCCAGGGCTACAACATGGTCCACCTCTACGAAGATTCGGTGGTGCACTCCGTGGTGCCTTTGGAGGAAAGCGGCACCGTGGGGGAGCAGGTGGGGCCGGAGGAAACCGCTGCCCGCCTGGCGGAAGCAGGTATCCGGCTACCAGATGCGCTCACACTGACATCCGCCTAGTCCCGGGACGGCTCCGGACCCAGGTTGAAGAACCGGCCGGTGACGGTTTCGGGCACAATCTCCACGTAGCGGTACTTCTCCGTCCGAACCCAGGGCTGCAGGGGAAGGCTGTCCGCCGCTTCGATCTCGGCGCCCGTCTCCAGGAAGCGGGTTGTCCCCTTGACGACGACGGACCAGGCCTGATCGCTGTGGACGCCGTCGGCTTCGAACGCGACGTACGTATTGACCGCCATTTCCGCCAGCTTCGTGCCCGGCGCGGTGCGAAGGAGGAGCACGCCGTCGTGTGCCAGATAGTTGATGGGATAGATGCTGGGCCGGTTCGCCACACTGACCGCCAGGCGGCCGTGGTGGGTGTGTTCCAAGTACTTCCAGCTCTGTTCATCAGACAGTTCAACGACCGGGGGAAGCTCTTCATTAGTCATGCACTCAGTGTGCCAACGGTGTCCGACCACCGCCACCATCAGGTTGCTTATGAACTTGACTCTGTCCCGGCACTTGCAAGAGAGTGGACTAGGTAGTATTGCCCCGCCAGCAATAAACCTCACCACCGAGGAGCACACGTTTATGACAGATGCAGGACAGCAGCATTCCACTTCCGGCCAGAACGACGCCGGAGACCCGAAGACCCTGACCACACGCCAGGGACACCCGGTCTACGACAACCAGAACACCCGGACCGTGGGAGCCCGTGGCCCGGCCACGCTTGAGAACTACCAGCTCCTCGAGAAGATCAGCCACTTCGACCGTGAGCGGATCCCCGAGCGCGTAGTCCATGCCCGCGGTTTCGTGGCGTACGGCGAGTTCGAGGCTTCCGGCAAGTGGGGCGACGAGCCCATTGCCAAGTACACCCGCGCCAAGCTTTTCTCCGAGCCGGGCAAGAAGACCGATGTTGCCATCCGTTTCTCTTCCGTGATCGGCGGACGTGACTCCTCCGAGGCCGCACGCGACCCCCGCGGCTTCGCCGTCAAGTTCTACACCGAAGACGGCAACTGGGACATGGTCGGCAACAACCTGGGTGTCTTCTTCATCCGCGATGCCATCAAGTTCCCGGACGTGATCCACTCCCTGAAGCCGGACCCCGTCACGTTCCGCCAGGAACCGGCCCGCATCTTCGACTTCATGTCGCAGACTCCCGAAGCCATGCACATGCTGGTCAACCTCTTCAGCCCGCGCGGCATCCCCGCGGACTACCGCCACATGCAGGGCTTCGGCGTGAACACCTACCGCTGGGTCAACGCCGCCGGCGAATCGAAGCTGGTCAAGTACCACTGGCTCCCGCAGCAGGGCGTGAAGTCCCTGACCGAGGAAGACGCCGCGAACATCCAGGCCAACGACCTGGGCCACGCCTCGAAGGACCTCTACGAGGCCATCGAACGCGGCGACTACCCCAAGTGGGACCTGTACGTTCAGCTCATGGATGACCACGATCATCCGGAACTGGACTTCGATCCGCTGGACGACACCAAGACCTGGCCGGAGCAGGAGTTTGAGCCCAAGTACGTGGGCACCATGACCCTGAACCGCAACATCACGGACCACCACAACGAAAACGAGCAGATCGCTTTCGGTACCGGTGTCCTGGTGGACGGGCTGGACTTTTCCGACGACAAGATGCTCGTTGGCCGTACGTTCAGCTACTCCGATACGCAGCGCTACCGCGTAGGCCCGAACTACCTGCAGCTTCCGGTGAACTCCGCGAAGAACGCACGCGTCGCCACCAACCAGCGCGGCGGCCAGATGTCCTTCGGCACCGACCTCGCGCCGGGCCAGAACCCGCACGTGAACTACGAGCCGAACATCACCGGCGGCCTGCAGGAAGCAGCCAAGCCGGAGCAGGCCGAAGTTGGCCCCGAGCCTGAGGGCCGCCTGACCCGCGCCCGCCTGCCCCGCACGAACGATTACATGCAGGCCGGCCAGCGCTACCAGCTGATGGAGCAGTGGGAGAAGGACGACCTGGTCGCCAACTTCGTTGCCAACGTCGGCCAGGCTGTCCGTCCGGTGCAGGAGCGCATGCTCTGGCACTTCTACATGAGCGATGACGAGCTGGGCGCACGCGTCGGCGAGGGCCTGGGCATCAGCTTGGACGAGATCAAGGATCTCGGCCCGCTGGCTACCCAGACACTCAACGAGGAAGAAACCGAGCGCATGAAGAACCTGGGCCACAACGGTCCCCGGAACGTCGAAGGCCTCACCATGACCCACTGCGTGCCCAATGAGCACGTGGTAGTTACCCGGTAAGGAACTTCCACAAACAACGACGGCGCGGCCGCACTTTTCGTGCGTTCCGCGCCGTCGTTGTTTAATTCCCTACTTTTCCCAGGGTGCCCGGACCGGGAAGTACTTTTCGAGGAAGTCCGTCACCCGTTCGGCCCGTTCCGCCGCGGGGACTTCCGGGAAGCTTCCGTCATTGAGGCAGAACATGTCCTTGTGGCGTTTGGCGAGCAGCCGGTCCATCATCTTCAGGCCGGCGTAACTGGTGGTGTCCACGTACCGGACCTTCGCCGTCTCCTGCGTGACCGCCCGGCCTGTGAGCAGCGCGTAGTAGTGGTAGAGCGAGTTGGTCACGGAGATGTTGTCCTTGGCCCGGAAGGTGCTCGCGGCCGTGGCGGCGAACTCCTCGGGGAACTCCGCCTCCATTTCCAGCAGGACACTGCGGCGCAGGGGAGCTGCCGTGTGTTCCAAGTGGCGGGTGGTGACCCGGCCGAAGCGCTCCCAGAGCAGCCGGCGGTTCACTCTCGCAGCATTTTCGAAGCCGCTGCGCTCGGAATCATTGGCGCCCAGGCCAATCCGGGTGCTGGCTTCAATGAACTTGGTGATCCCGCCCGGGGAGAAGAACATGTCCGGGGCAACGGGGCGGCCAAAGAACATGTCGTCGTTGGAGTACAGGAAGTGTTCCGCCAGTCCCGGGATGTGCTGCAGCTGGGCCTCGACCGCCTGGGAGTTGTGCGTGGGCAGCACGGACGGGTCCTTGAAGTGTTCGGAGGCAGGCACGAAGGTGACGGACGGGTGCTCAGCCAGCCAGTCCGGCCGCGGCGAGTCCGAGGCAATAAAGATGCGGCGGATCCAGGGGGCGAACATGTGCACTGAACGGAGGGCGTACTTCAATTCGTTGATCTGCCGGAACCGGGCCTCGTGGTCGTCGCCTTCGCCCACCACGGCGCCGCTCATCCGGGCGGCGCGGGCGGCCTGGAACTCGGGGGAACTGCCGTCCACCCAGGAGAACACCAGATCGATGTCGAACCGGATGTCCGTGGCGTGGTCCGCGAACATGTTCTCGATGGTCGGCCAGAGCAGTCCGTGCTTTTCCACGGTGCCGCGGACCACCTCGGCAGCCGGCAGGGTTCGGCGGGTGAGGGAGTTCTCCACGGGCAGGGTGATGTTCTCGCCCTCCAGGTCCCAGAGTTCAATCTGCACCCCGGCCGAGCCTGAAATCAGCAGGTTTGTGCCGGTGAATGCCCGCGGGCGGTACACGCGGATGATCCGGGCCTTGTCGATGGAGGAGAGGTCCCCGTCTGCGATCAGCAGGGTCCGGCTCTTTTTGGTATCGACGGTCCGGGCGTAGAACGGCTCGTCGCGGCAGGCCTCGACCATCGCCTTCCGCAGCTGCTGGCGCACCCGGAGGTCGACGGCAATGACCGGACGCTGGTCGTTTCCGCGCACCAGAAGGTACTCCACCCCGGCGTCGTCGAGCACCCTGCGCACGAAGAGCAGGTCCTCCACCATGGCCTCGTGCGGTGTGAGACCGGTGTCCATGAGGGCCAGGCGGCCCTTGACCAGGGCGACATTGGTTCTTTGCTCCACTCGCTGGAGCACCGCGGGGGAAGCGGCGAGCAGGGTCTCCGGTTCGAGATCCGGTTCCGGGGCTCCGAAGTAGATATCGTGTTCGGCGGCTGTATCGGTAATAGGAACCTCCTAGGGCGGGTGGGCGCCCATAGTGCAGGCGCTGATGAGTGCTGCGTTGCACGGGAACTGCTGCCGGGCGTCCGGCGGGTCCTTCAAGATGCGCCGGGGATGCTCCGAACGCTATGTGCTCAACCGCGGGCCGCCAGTAGCATTGTCTTCGGACACGGACATTCCGGGAGTAGATGTGGGATACCGTAACACCGCCCGTGGCAGCACCGCGCGTAAAGCCATGGCTCGTAACATAACCGCCCGTAACACTGGCCTGCTCGCGGCAGCTTTGCTCCTCACCAGTATCTCATCCTGCGCTGCGCCGCCGCAGGAGGACCCGACGTCGTCCGCGCCACAGTGGTCCACCTATACGACGGCGGATAGCAGCCTCCGCTTCGAGCACCCGGCCGGGTGGGACATCCGGGAGCTTCCGGCACGCGCCAATGATCCGGCGGGCGGGGTGTCGCTGGAAGTGCTCGACGACGGCGGCCGCGTGCTTGCCCGGCTGGACACCGGCATCATCACGGACCTGAGCTGCACCGAACCTGCCGAACCGGCGTCCTACGTGGAGTATGAGAGCGTGCCGATGCCGAAGCTGGAGTCGAAACAGGGGTCCGACCAGCGGTTTGTCTACCGCTCCCTGGCACCGTCCGGGCCACGCAATGCCCAGGCAACCTACGCCGTGGTGAGCGGTCAACAGCAGAGTCCGGAATGCGGGCTGTTCGATTTCTTCAGGCTGACCGAGTCGAGCGGGGGACGGTTTGCGGGGGAGTACGGGGACGGTTCCGGGGATGCGCAGGACACGGATACCTATCTCGACGGTGCCGAACGGTACCGGGAGACGCAGGAATACAGCGACATCAAGGAGATGCTGACGTCCCTGCGCAACGCGGATTAGGACCGGGTGGGCAGCTGCGGGAGCACTTTCATCCGAGACTCCCAAATGCCTCATTTATAAGCCGGCTGATTTCTGTGAGCACTCTGGTGCCCTGTGGATAAGTCGCTACGCTCTGCAGCGGCCTGATTACTATGGCCGAACCGACTGCTTGATCCTTTGTCTCGCGGCCCACCCAGCCTTGGGGGTTTTCGAATGCGTAAAGTTCTCCGCCGTACCGTCCGAGTGAGGCTTGCGACCGTCGCGGTTGCGGTCCCGTTGCTGTTCCTGACCGCGTGCTCGGGTGCGTCTGGTGATTCCGGGGATTCCGGAGCAGGGAAGCAGCCTTCGAGTCCGGCTGCCACGGCTTCGGAAACGCCGACTCCGACTCCGACTCCCAGCGCCGAGTACAAGCCCGCGTCGGCTGAGGGGCCTGCGGAGAACGTCCCGCTGCCGGTGATGCCGGAGGAGGCGAAGGTCGAGTCCAAAGAAGGGCTCGAGGCCTTCGCCCGGTATTGGTATGAGGCAGCGAACTACGGGTACGAGACCGGCGATGTGGGGCAGGTCCAGGAGATTAGCAGTCCGGACTGTACTGCTTGCCTCAACTACTACGACGTAGTCTCCCGGGGGTTCGTTGATGATGATTGGATGGCGAACTCGGCCATAGAAGTCCTCGACGTTCACTCAGATTTTGTACTCACGCCCGACGGACGTTTCCAAGCGATCGTTTATTTTCAGCAGGAGGCGATGGAATACTACGGCCCGGAGGGGCTTCAAACGATGGGTGAACCTGACCCTGCTGTGGCGCAACTGCTAGAAGCCGTCTGGACAGATAACCAATGGAACGCCGTCGCCCTCGTAACCATCCAGGGCTGAGGGAGCCCGATGCGGAAGTTTAGCGCCCTTGCGCTGGCGGTATTCATATCCATGATGTTCCACCTTGCGCTGACGGGCCCATCAGCGGCGGAAGGCGGTGGGGAAGGGGATATGAAGGGCGGAGGAAAAGTGATTGGCACAGTTTATGTTCAGCATCCAGAAACTGGAATGTGGTCCCAAATGCCTGTCGGAATCCCTGATGACCCTTTTGGATACCGCTTCGAGCCAGTCTGTTTTGATGATTTAGCTGGAAACGTGGATTGTCTGGCCGCGAACCAGGCCGCGTGCACGGCCGGTGAGGATGGGAGACTGGTCCACTGGTTCCGAGGTCTAAAAACTCGTGATCCCAGCCTATGGGAAAAGGTCAGCGAAACCCCGTCCTGCATCTACTCCGAAGAGCCCGTGGACGTGGGCGAGCAGATCCAGGCACAGATCCTCACCGCCTTCCAGGAGCGCCCGATAGCTGCCGGGAAACTGGTCCTGCAACCCAGTCCCCACACGCTGGTAGGGATGGAAACCAACGTCTACGTCGAGGCCACAGAGCAGGTCTTTGAAATGGTGCTGCTGGACCAGACGGTCCGGATTGTTGCTACCCCCACCGAGTTCGAGCTGAACTACGGGGACGGCACCGTGTACGGGCCTACCAGTGTCCCGGGGGCCCCGTTGGTCCAGGACCGGTGGGGCGAGCAGACCCAGACCAGCCACAAATACGATGCCAGCGGCGACTACCAAGTGGGTGCCACTGTGCATTTCTCCGGAGCCTATTCCGTGAACGGCGGACCGATGATTCCCATCGATGGTCGTGCAGCGGTGTCCTCCGAAGCTCAGACCCTGAGCGTCTGGCGGGCGGAAACCCGCAGCGTCGCCGACAACTGCCTGGTGAACCCGAGCGGTGTCGGATGCTAGCCCGACACAGCGTGGTATGAGCCTGCGAACTACGGGTTCAAGCCGGCGAAGCGGGGCTCGTAGAGCGACAAGCAGCCCGGAATGTGACAGCGATCAGCCGGTACCGGCCCGGCAGAGCGGTGCGGCACATAGTCGGGCTCTTCCTGCCTCTCCATGCCGAGCAGTCTGCCCCGGAGGGCCGCGAATCGCGTGAGTTCCGGGCGCCGGGCCCGGAAATCCTTCGAATTGTCGGAATCCCTACGGTTTGTGACAATCCCTGCGCCGCGCAGCGCGGGGATCCGGACAAGGTGCGGGGATTCGGACAAGGCGCGGGGATTCGGACAAACCGCAGGGGGGATTCGGACAAGGTGCGGGGATTCGGACAAACTGCAGGGGGGATTCGGACAAGGTGCGGGGATTCGGACAAACTGCAGGGGGGATTCGGACAAGGTGCGGGGATTCGGACAAACCGCAGGGAGGATCCGGACAAGGCGCGGGGATTCGGACAAACCGCAGGGAGGATCCGGACAAGGATGGCGAAGTGGAAGTCGTCACCACCGCGACCATGAAGGTACGTGCATGGTGGACCCAACAGATGACGGCTGCTAGACGGAATCCGGCCGCGGCACCGCAAACAGCGTCCGGGGATCCTGCAGCACCGCAGGGTAGGCGAACGCTGACCGGGAAATTTCCCCGTTCAGCTTCACCTGCCGCACCGCCGTATCGTTCGTGAGCTCCACCGGCCCGGCACGGCCCAGAAGCAGGCGGGTCCGGTCAGCCGGAGAAAGAACAGCCACCTGGTCGCCGTCGTCCATGTCCTCGAGCAACCGAACCAACTGCCGGCCCCGCTTACCGGTGATCGGGGTGCCCTTGGCGGAAAGCATCGGCAGCACGATGGCGGCAGCATCGCCGTCGGGCACCGCACGCACCACCCACAGTCCTTCACCCGGGCCAGGGTCAACAGGATCCGGAACGTCGGCAGGGGAGGGCCAGACATAGGGCAATCCGGCCTCGGTATCCGGAAACAGCGGTCCGTAGACGTCCGGAGACTTCTCGATGAGGTTGGAGCGATGACTGCGGTGCAGTTCTTCGTTCCCGATCCAGACGGGAAGATCGACGTCGGCTTCCGCAGCCTCCGGAGCGAACTCCAGGATCTGTTCCCGGACGGTATCGGCATGTCCGCGGGCAATCCACTCACCCGTCATCGCCAGCCCGTAGGCGGTGAGCGCCGGCACGAAGCCCTTCCACATCAGCAGGGCGGGGTGGCGCTGCCAGCCGTAATCGGGAACCACCAGCCCGCGCAATAACTGCAGGGTCTCCACCCGCTGCTTGCCAAGCCGCGCCTGGTCCAGGACGGCGGCGCTGCGGGCGAAGCCCGGATACGGAAGGAAGGTCTGCACGCGCCTAGTCTGTCACTGCCCGCCGGTGCCGAGCTGCCGGACCATGATCAGGTCCCGGAAAGTGTGGACTCCCACCTGGAAGGACCGGCGCCCGAAGGTCTGGAACCCGGATTTGCGGTAAAAGGACTGGGCCCGCACATTCCGGTTGTTCACGCCCAGCCACATGGACCGGGCGCCCGCCGACTCAGCGGCCCGGGCAGCAGCTTCGACCAACTGCCCGGCAAGACCGCTGCCGTGCGCAGCCGGACGCAGATAGAACTTGCTCAGCTCGGCCGAGGGCAGCGCCGCCCGCCCCGACTCCAGCGCCTCCACGACCTCCGGATCGGACGGCGGCGCCAGCACGAGCAGGCAATAACCGCTGAGCCGGCCCTCCGTCCGGGCGACCAGCACACGGTAGGTCTCGTCAGCGAGATAACCGGCGAAGCGCTCGGCGGAAAGATTCGCCGCAATAAACGCCGCGCTGTCCTCCGAAGTTACCTCAGGCGGGCAGGCCAGCGGGAACGTGACGGCAGCCAGGTCGGCAAGCCCGGGAACATCTTCAAGGTCTGCGGATGAAATGGAAGCTTGCACCCTTCCAGCATAGGCAGGCGAAATGGCTCACCGGCCCGCCCCGTAACCCGGCAGGCTTCCCGAAATCAGTACCGTGCGTAGAGCTCGCCCACCTGCAGTGCGGCGTCCACGGTGTTGTCCGGACCCGGAAGCGGGCAGGCCCATGCCTCGTCATACGCGCAGGACGGGTTGTAGAGGAAGTTGAAATCCAGGATCAGGCTGCCGGGAAGATCGCCCGTCCCGAGGTTCGCGCCCTTGATCGTGTCCAGCAGGTACCGTCCCCCTCCGTAGCTGCCGCCGTCGACGCCGGATGTCGCATCGCGCACGGGAATGAAGACCCCGCCGCCGTAGGAGTCCAGATGCCAGACCGCCAGGCTGCCCACGCCGTCAGCGGAGACCGTGCCGAGCCGGGTAAACGGCACTACGCCGTCCGTCCCCGTAGCGACCTCCATCTTCTCGCCGGCGCCGGCGTCGTCAATTACCGCCTCGAACCGGAACGCCGGATCGTAGCGGGCCGTCCGCAAGCCGCGGAAGCGGCGCCGCGTGTCTTCGGGAAGGGGCGACGCCGGATGGGTGCCGAAGAGCCGGTCGCGTCCGGTGGCCCACAAGGCATGGGAGTGCGACGCCGACATGCCGTCGGCGGCTCGCCTCGCCTGCTCGTAAAGGGCGAACGTGTTACGGCGCCAATCGGCGGTGTCAAGGGCTGTGACGGGAGATACCATTCGTCCAGCGTAGTGTGTTCGAGTGACTACCGGACTCCTCATAGTGGTGCTCGTCGCCATCTTCATCGGCGCGATCGCCCAGCGGATCGCCGGCCTGGGCTTTGCGCTCCTGATTTCCCCCTTCCTGGTGATCATCCTCGGCTCCCACGGGGGAGTGCTGATGGTGAACATCTGCGGACTGGTCTCTTCGCTGCTGATCATGTCCCGTGTCTGGCGGGACGTGGACTGGTCCATGTACCGCTGGTTGGCGGTCCCAGCGGTTATTGCCAGCGTGCCGGCATCGGCAGCCGCGGTTTACCTGCCCGCCGCACCGCTTGCCGTGACGGTGGGCGCCGTCGTCCTCGTGGCGCTAAGCATCTCGCTGCTCCTGCAGCGCACCTCCGTGGTGCTGACCGGCAACGTGCCGAAAGCCGTGGCCGGTTTCGCTTCCGGGATCACGAACGCGATGGCCGGCGTCGGCGGTCCCGCCGTAAGCGTGTATGCGTTGCTGGCCCGTTGGCCGCAACGTCCGTTCGCAGCCACGCTGCAGCCGTTCTTCGTCACCACCGCCACGGTCACCCTGACGTCCAAGCTACTGCTGGATCCGGGGCAGATGCCGCCGTTCGAGTCCTGGGCGTGGGCATTGATCGGGGTCATGATCGTGGGCGGCATCTTCGTCGGCGAGAAACTGCAGCGCTATATCCGCGATGACCAGGCGCGGCTGGCCGTGATCGTTATTGCGTTCATCGGTGCGGCAGCGGCACTGGTCAAGGGTCTGATCGACCTCTAGGGCACCGCCGGAGTTACCCGACTCACGCCGGCGCCTCAACGGGCTGTGCAGGCCCGGATGGCACGATAGAAACGATGAAAATTTTATTGCGGCCGAAGAAGCCGGGTGTGCCGCCCATGCCACTCTGGTTGCAGGGGACCTTCGAACTGGGCCAGGCCGCCGTGCTTTCCGCCCTGCTGGTCCTCCTGCCGCTCATCGGCGTGTGGTTTGCCAACGGGTTTACGGATCGGGACTTCACCTCCCTGGCCCGCCTGGGCGGCCAGGCCTGGCTGCTGATCCACGGCGTGCCGATGTCACTGAGCTTCCCCGCCGGTGAACTGGGAGAGGCACCCGCCTCCGGGCTGCTCTCCTTCTTTCCGCTGGGACTGACTCTGCTTCCGTTCTTCCTGTCCTGGCGTGCGGGCCGGCGGCTTGCCCGGGCCTCGTATACGGACCAGCTCTGGCAGGCAGTTCTGGGCGCACTGGGCACCTATGCGCTGATCGGTGCCGCGGCGGCGTACTTCTGCAGTACCGAAGGCGTGCGGATTTCCGTGACGGCAGGTGCCCTGGTTCCGCTGATCGCCGCAGGTGCCGGGCTCATTGTGGGTGCCCGCATAGAGGCCGGCTCCTGGGTGCGGTTGATCGGCATGGACCTGACCGATTGGATTGCCCGCACCAGCCAGCATTCCCGCTGGGCGGGTTCCTACATGTGGGCCGCGATGCGCGCCGGCGCCGTAGGCACCCTCGCTGCGCTGGGTCTGTCCGCCGTGCTGCTGGTGGTGGCCCTGGCAATGAACTGGGCCGAGATCGCGTCCGTCTACGAACGGCTCGACGCCGGTGCGCTGGGCGGGGCGGTGCTCACCGTGGTGGAACTGGGCCTGATGCCCAACTTCGTGGTGTGGACGCTGGGCTGGGCGTCCGGCGCAGGCTTCTCGCTGGGAACCGGAAGCATGATCAGTCCGCTGGAAACCACCGTCGGTCCGCTGCCCGCACTGCCGGTGCTGGCGGCGCTGCCCGTGGGAAACATGGAATACGGCTACGCGGCTCTGCTGATCCCGGTAATGGCCGGGATCCTGGCGGGCTGGTGGTTCCTCCGGGAGGGCGAAAACCACTTCGACGAGTGGCTTTCCATCAAGATCCGCGCCCGCTGGTTCACCGCACCCGTTTCCACGCTTGTACTCGGGGTGATCGTCGGCCTGGTGTCCGGAGTGCTGGCCGCCGGCGCTGCCTGGCTGGCCCTCGGCTCCCTTGGCATCGGACGCTTCGTCAGCCTCGGACCGGACCCGTTGTGCCTGGGGCTGTGGGTGGCCGCGGAAGTAGGGATCGGCGTCGTTATTGGTTACGCCGTAGGGCCGTGGCTCGAGCGTGAACCCAAGCCGGACGCCTAGCGGATCTGCTGGAACGGCAGGTATTCCGCCTCGCAGGCTTCCACGCCATCGAGGGTGAGGGCGGAGCGCATGCAGGATTCGTAGGTTACGGTCTCATCCCAAAGCATGGCCATTCCGGCCAGCCCCAACGTAGTGAGGGCCGTAATGACCAGGCCCAGCGACACCAGTACCGGCATCAGCGGTCCCATCCGGCGCCTCGCCAGCTTGACCACGGCGATGATCCCCACCACCAACGCCGCGATCCCCAGCGCAAGCGGGATCAGCTTCCACGGCAGGACCAGGTTGCTGCTCAGCAGCATGGCGAACATCAGGAGCCAGAACACTCGCACGTACTGAATCGCGTTGCGTTTTTGCTCGTCTGTAGGCGCGGGATGGCGGCTGTCGGGCGCGGGCAAGGTCTTGGTCTGGTGCTGGGTGCCGTCGGTCATGGGTTTAAGCGTAGGGGACGCCGCGTCCTATGGTGGACGCATGCGCATCGTAGTCCTCGTGTCCGGCACCGGATCCAACCTCCAAGCGGTGCTGGACGCCGTCCGTGACGGCAGGCTTGACGTGGAGATTGCCGCCGTCGGCTCCGACCGGCCCGGAACCTACGGGGTCCAGCGCGCCGCCGACGCCGGCTACCCGACCTTCGTGGTCCCCTTCCGGGAGTTCCCGGTGCGGGCGGACTGGAACCGGGCCCTCACGGAAAAGGTTGCCTCCTATGAGCCGGATCTGGTCCTTTCCTCCGGATTCATGCGGATTGTGGACGAGCATTTCATCGACACCTTCGAGGGACGCTACCTCAACACCCACCCGGCGTTGCTGCCGTCCTTCCCCGGGGCGCACGGGGTCCGTGACGCACTTGCCTACGGTGTGAAGGTCACCGGCTGCACGGTTCACCTGGCCGACGCCGGCGTCGACACCGGTCCGATCCTCGCCCAGGCCGCCGTCGAGGTGCTCGACGGCGACACTGAGGAAACGCTGCACGAACGCATCAAGGTGCAGGAACGGCGGCTGTTGATTGAAACCCTGGACCGGATCAGCCGCGAGGGCCTGCCGGCGCTGTAACCACCGGCTAGTCCAGGGCCGCACCCTTTGTCTCCGGCGCGAACCGGGCCATCCACAGTACGGCCATGAGCACCAGGATCCCGGCCAGGGCGAAGGACATCGGCAGTCCCAGGTAGGGCCAGAGCACCGACACGAAGATCAGCGGACCGAAGCCGGCGCCGATCCGGGAAACGGTGGACGCCCAGCCGAAACCGCTGCCGCGCAGATTGGTGGGGTAGAGCTCCGACACATAGGCATAGAGCACGGGAATGGCTACCTGCACCACAAACCCGTACACCAGCAGCAGGATCGTGGCGGCAGCGGGGACATCCACCACCAGTGCGACCACCACCAGGATGGCAGCCGAAAGCGGGCCGGTAATCGCCAGGATCCATTTCCGGCCGACCTTTTCCACGAGCAGCGCGGCCACGATCACGCCCAGCAGGCCGACGGCGGCCATCCCCGAAGTGGTCAGGAACGCGCGGTGTTCGGCGAACCCGGCATCCACGAGGATTTTCGGCATCCACTGCAGGGCCAGGTAATAGACCAGCAGGATGGTCAGGAACAGGGACCAGGCCGCAATGGTGGTCTTGGCGCTGAACCGCCAGAGGTCCGTGAGCTGGGTGCCGACGGTGCGCAGGGACAGCTTCTCGGGGGCCTGCGGTTCGGGCAGGCGCCATTCGGTCTGTGTCCCGCCGGTGCGGCGGACCAGATCGTCGATGACCGCGGAGGCTTCCTCCGTGCGGCCCTTCCGGACCAGATAAAGCGGAGACTCCGGGACCGAGCGCCGCACCCAGAAGACCAGGAACGCGGGGATCACCATGATCAGCATGGTGTAGCGCCAATCCGCGAAAGTGGCCATGATGGCCGCTGAGGTGACACCGCACAGCGCTGCGCCGACGGGCCACCAGCCGTCCATGCCGGTCAGCACCCTTCCCCGCTGTTTCTTGGGAGTGAACTCACCCACCAGGGCATAGTCCACCGGAACGCAGCCGCCCAACCCGAAACCGGCCATGAAACGGAAGATGCAGAACCAGACGATGTCCGGGGAGAAGGCGCCCAGCACCGTAAAGATCGAGAACACCAGCAGCGTGGCGGAAAAGGCCCGCTTCCGGCCGATCGCATCGGCAATGGAACCCCAGACGAAGGCACCGATGGCCATGCCCAGCAGGTTGGCTGTTCCGATCCAGGCCGCTTGTGCCGGGGCCAGCGCCCATTCCTTGGAGAGCAGGGGAATCAGGACGCCGTTCAGCGTTACATCCCAGGCATCGAACATAAAGCCGAGGCCGCCGATGAGGAAGATCTTGCCCTGGACCTTCCACCGCCAGGGCAGGTTCTGGACCACCTGGTCACCGGTGGGCAGGGCGTTGGTGACGGACATGTGTTTCGGGGCCTTTCGGAGGGGAGGTGCGCGGGTTCGGGGAGAACACTACCGCGGCGGAGCCCCTGCATGTGGATAAAACCGAAGGGACTCGCGCGGAAGGGACTATATTGCCATCGCTGGATCACAGGCAGCCGGGCAGGAAAACGGGCCCGAGACGGGTTGTTACACGCAGCCCGGGGACCGGAAGGAAGCGAAGGCATAAACTTCTCGTGGGCCGCACGGCCTGCGCCCCGATCATCGACCATTTGGAGTGTCAGTTGTGAGCAATCCCGTCCTTGACCGTGTTCCCATCCGCCGGGCCCTGATCTCGGTCTACAACAAGACGGGCCTGACGGAACTCGCGCAGGGCCTCGCGGCAGCCGGCGTCAGCATTGTCTCCACCGGTTCCACCGCAAAGCAGATTGCCGCAGCGGGCGTCGAGGTCACCGAGGTCGCCGAAGTCACCGGGTTCAAGGAATGCCTGGACGGACGCGTCAAGACGCTGCACCCGCGGGTCCACGCGGGGATCCTCGCCGACCGCCGCCGCGAGGACCACATTGCCCAGCTGGAGGAAATGGAGATTGAACCCTTCGACCTCGTGGTGGTGAACCTCTACCCGTTCGTGGAGACCGTCCGCTCCGGCGCCGGCCAGGACGAAGTGGTGGAACAGATCGACATCGGCGGCCCCTCCATGGTCCGCGCCGCGGCGAAGAACCACCCCTCGGTGGCTGTGGTGGTGGATCCCGGCAAATACTCCGACGTCGTCACCGCGGCAGCCGAAGGCGGATTCGCCCTGGCGGAACGACGCCGGCTGGCCGCCGAAGCCTTCGCGCACACCGCTGCCTATGACACGGCGGTTGCCACTTGGACGGCAGAGCAGTTCGGGGACGGCACCGAAGACGGCACCAAGTGGCCGGCCTACACCGGTCTCTCCCTGGAACGCGCCGAGGTGCTGCGTTACGGGGAAAACCCGCACCAGGACGCGGCGCTTTACGTGGACAAGGGGGCCGCTCCCGGCGTTGCCCAGGCCGACCAGCTGCACGGCAAGGCCATGTCCTACAACAACTACGTGGACGCCGACGCCGCCCTGCGCGCAGCCTTCGACTTCTCGGAACCGGCAGTCGCCGTCGTCAAGCATGCCAACCCGTGCGGCATCGCCGTGGCTTCGCCCGGTGCCGCGGACCCAATCGCGGACGCGCACGCCAAGGCGCATGCCTGCGATCCCGTCTCGGCCTTCGGCGGAGTCATTGCCGCCAACCGCACGGTCACTGCCGGCATGGCGCGGACCGTGAAGGAGATTTTCACGGAGGTGGTGATCGCTCCTGACTTCGAGCCGGAAGCCGTGGAGATCCTTTCGGCGAAGAAGAACATCCGCCTCCTGACGCTGCCCGACGGCTACGGGCGCAGCAACACCGAATTCCGGCAGGTGTCCGGGGGTGTCCTGGTGCAGAAGGCGGACCGGCTTCAGGCTGAGGGCGACGACCCCGCAAACTGGACGCTCGCAGCGGGCGAGGCCGCCGACGAATCGACGCTGGCCGATCTGGCCTTCGCCTGGTCCGCCGTACGTGCAGCCAAGTCCAATGCCATCCTCCTGGCGAAGGACGGCGCGTCGGTGGGCGTGGGCATGGGACAGGTCAACCGGGTGGATTCCTGCCGGCTCGCCGTCGAACGTGCCAATACGCTCGGCGCTCCCGGCGAGGAACGGGCTCGCGGCTCCGTAGCCGCTTCCGACGCGTTCTTCCCCTTCGCGGACGGCCTGCAGATCCTCGCCGACGCCGGTGTCCGCGCGGTGGTGCAGCCGGGCGGATCGGTCCGGGACAACGAAGTGGTTGAAGCCGCGGCGGCGGCCGGCATCACCATGTACTTCACGGGTGCTCGCCACTTCTTCCACTGAAGTCCCGCCTGGAACGGCAAGGCGGTGCAGGTAATGCGCCGCCTTGCTGTTTAGGGCGCGGATAGTGGGCTGTGGCATAGTTGAACTCAAATAAAAGCCAAAAAGACGGGTTCCGTCATGCCACAAGACATGCTCCGGTGCCCACCAACACACAAGGAGATCGTGTGGCTGAGAAAATTAAGGTTGTGGGCTCTGTAGTAGAGCTCGACGGCGACGAGATGACCCGCATCATCTGGCAGTTCATCAAGGATCGCCTGATCAACCCGTACCTGGACGTAGACCTGAAGTACTACGACCTCTCCATCCAGAACCGCGACGCGACCGACGACCAGGTCACCATCGACGCAGCCAACGCGATCAAGGAACACGGCGTAGGCGTCAAGTGCGCCACGATCACCCCTGACGAAGCACGCGTCGAGGAATTCGGCCTGAAGAAGATGTGGGTCTCCCCGAACGGGACCATCCGCAACATCCTGGGCGGCGTGGTCTTCCGCGAACCGATCATCATCTCCAACATCCCGCGCCTGGTCCCGGGCTGGAACAAGCCGATCATCATCGGCCGCCACGCCCACGGCGACCAGTACAAGGCCACGAACTTCAAGGTTCCCGGTGCCGGTACCCTGACGCTGACCTACACGCCCGCCGACGGCAGCGAAGAAATCAAGCAGCAGGTTGTTACGTACAACGAAGATGGCGGCGTCGCCATGGGTATGTACAACTTCAACGATTCCATCAAGGACTTCGCGCGCGCTTCCTTCGCCTACGGCCTGCAGCGCAACTACCCGGTGTACCTCTCCACCAAGAACACGATCCTGAAGGCCTACGACGGCCAGTTCAAGGACCTGTTCCAGGAAGTCTTCGACGCCGAGTTCAAGGACCAGTTCGAAGCAGCCGGCCTCACTTACGAGCACCGCCTGATCGATGACATGGTTGCCTCCGCGATGAAGTGGGAAGGCGGCTACGTCTGGGCCTGCAAGAACTACGACGGCGACGTCCAGTCCGACACCGTGGCACAGGGCTTCGGCTCGCTGGGCCTGATGACCTCCGTGCTGATGACCCCGGACGGCCAGACCGTCGAGGCAGAAGCTGCACACGGTACGGTTACCCGCCACTACCGCCAGCACCAGCAGGGCAAGCCCACCTCCACGAACCCGATCGCCTCGATCTTCGCGTGGACCCGTGGCCTGATGCACCGCGGCAAGCTGGACAACACCCCCGAGGTCATCAACTTCGCCGAGACCCTTGAAGACGTTGTCATCAAGACGGTCGAATCCGGCAAGATGACCAAGGACCTGGCACTGCTGGTCGGCCCGGACCAGGCCTACCTGACCACGGAAGAGTTCCTCGCCGCACTGGACGAGAACCTCAAGGCCCGCCTGGGCGCCGAGGTTGCAGCCTAAGCATCACTGCACCAACGACGACGGCGCGCTGCCCCTTTACGGGGCGGCGCGCCGTCGTCGTTCCCCGCCTTGTTAAGCACCTGCGTAACAACTAGCGCTGCCGCACGGGCGGTGCCACCATGTGGGGATGTCGAACTCCACCACTGCGCAGCCCGCCGCGAAGAGCGCCGAAGAGCGAAGCGCCCGCATAGCGGTAACCGTGTTCCCGCTGCTGATTGTTGCCGGGGGAGCGGTGGCCCTGTTCTTCCCGCAGGCCTTCACCGGACTGTCCGGCTACATCAACCCCGGGCTGATGCTCATTATGTTCGGGATGGGCCTGACCCTGACCCTGCCGGATTTCGCGCTGGTTCTCCGGCAGCCGCTGCCCGTCCTGCTGGGAGTGGTTGCGCAGTACCTGATTATGCCGCTGCTAGGTTTCGGCATCGCCTGGGCGCTGCAGCTCAGCCCAGAACTCGCGGCCGGCGTGATCCTGGTGGGCTGTGCCCCCGGCGGTACGGCGTCGAACGTGGTGACGTACCTGGCCCGCGGGAACGTAGCCCTTTCCGTCGCCATGACGTCGGTTTCCACACTCCTTGCGCCGCTGCTGACCCCGCTCCTCGCGCTGTGGCTCGCCGGCCGGTACATGGCGGTGGACGCCGGGTCAATGGCATGGTCCATTGTCCAGATTGTGTTGATCCCGGTGGTGCTGGGCCTGGTTATCCGATATTTGGCACCCCGGGTGGTGGACCGGGTCCTGCCTGTCCTGCCCTGGATTTCGGTGCTGGCCATTACCTTCGTGGTTATTGCCGTGGTGTCGGGCAGCGCCGAAGCCATCTTTACCGCGGGCTGGCTGATCCTGCTGGCGGTGGTGCTGCACAACGGCCTGGGACTTGGGCTGGGTTACGGCGCAGCGAAACTGTTCCGGCAGCCGATTCCCTCGCGCCGGACCATGGCCATTGAAGTGGGTATGCAGAACTCCGGGCTGGCCGCGGGACTTGCCAGGCAGTACTTCGCTCCCGAAGCGGCCCTGCCTGCAGCGGTCTTCTCGGTCTGGCACAACGTCAGCGGTGCCTTGATGGCAGCCATCTGGCAGCGGCGCCCCACCAGCTGAGCGTCCGGCCGGTTAGGCCCAGCGCAGCCGATGAAACGCCCGTGACGCGGCGCAGGCCCCGGACACGCTGTCCGGGGCCTGCGCCGGTTGTGCCGGCCGTTCTGCGGCTAGATGCCCGCGCCTGGATCGCCGGACGAAGACTGCCCGGAACCGGATGATCCCGAGCCCGCGGATCCGGAACCGGATGACCCCGAACTGCCGCTGCTGTGGCCGAACGAGCCCGGCGAGCCCGAACCGCCGGAACCCGAGCCGCTGGACGAGACCGAGGCAGGCTCCGACGAAGACTGCCCGGAAATGGTGTGGCCGTCCTTGTAGGCGGCCGCCACCTCGATCTTGCGCGGCTTCGAGCGTTCGCTCACCGGAATGAAGACGCTCAGCACCCCGTTCTCGTACTTCGCTGAGATCGAGTCAATATCAATGCCCTGGCCAAGATTCAGCTGGCGCAGGAAGGTTCCGCTTTCCCGTTCGCGGTTAAGCCAGGTAACTCCCTCGGTGGTGTGGATGGTCCGCTCGGCCCTGATGGTCAGCAACTGGCCGTCAACGTCCACGTCCACTGAGCCGGGGTCGATGCCCGGCAAATCCGCGTTGAGGATGTAGTGGTCGCCCTCGCGGTAGAGGTCGATCGGCATGAGCCGCAGCCGCTGCCGGGGATCGAGAAGGGCGCCTGCCATCCGGTCAAGCTCGCGGAAAGGATCAAACTTCATCGCCATTGTCATCAACTCCTGTTGCCCCGGTACCCGCCGGGCACCGGTGGTTGGAATGCCGTTGTTGGAAAAGGGTCGATAAAGGTTGAGTCGTCATGACTCAACGATGGAATTCACGCTAGCACTCACCACTTTTGAGTGCTAGGTACAGCGTCCGATTCTTGCCGCCAGGCGCCCGGTTTTCGCCCGGTCAGCCGACCGGCCAGGAGTGGACAGCCGCATTGGTGTGCATGTTCTCCCAGTAGAGCCGGGAGAGCTCGCCCAGGGCCGCCGGCCGCGGCATCCCGGCATCCTCGAGGCGGCGCAGCGTGGCGATCTGCCAGGCAGCGCCGTTCTGCTCCGTGCGGGCACGTTCGGCCACCACGCTCAGGTAGCGGTCGATCAGGGAGGAATCCACTTTCAGTTCCCTCAGTCCCTCGGCGGCCTGCGGAATCAGGTGGCGCACAATCAGTTCGGCCACCGGAATCTCGCCGATGCCCGGCCAATAGACTGCTGCCTCCAGTCCGTACCGGGCGCAGGCCAGGAAGTTGTCCGACGCCGTCTTGAACGCAATGCGGCTCCACAGCGGCCGGTCAGCTGTGCGGATGTACTCCACGAGCCCGTAGTAGAACGCGGCGTTGGCGACCACGTCCAGGACGGACGGGCCGGCCGGCAGCACCCGGTTCTCCAGACGCAGGTTGGGAGTGCCGCTGCCGGGGTCGTAGATCGGCCGGTTCCAGCGGTAGACCGTGCCGTTGTGCAGGCGCAGCTCGGGCAGCAGCGGGGCACCGAAAGCGGTGGCTTCCGTTCCGCTGCCGGACAACTCCGGAAGCAGGGCAGGGAAATAGCGCACGTTTTCTTCGAAGAGATCGAAGATCGAGGTAATCCACCTTTCCCCGAACCAGACACGGGGGCGTACCCCTTGGTTGCGCATCTCCGGCGGCCGGGTGTCTATGGCCTGCTTGAAGAGTTCAATCCGGGTCTCGTGCCACAGCACATGTTCCATGAAGATGGGTGAATTGGCGGCAAGGGCAACCTGGGGGCCTGCGATCATCTGTGCCGCGTTCCAGGCCGGAGCAAACTGTTCGGGCGAGACTTCCAGGTGCAGCTGGACCGATGTGCACGCAGCCTCAGGCGCGATGTTCTGTGCGTAGAAGGACAACGGCTCCGGGCCGGACAGGTCGAGGAGGACGTCTTCTCCCCGGGCCTGGAGGACCGACGTGTTCAGGGCGGCATAACGCTGCCCGCTGCTGAGCCAATCCCATCCGTCCATGAAGCGGGGGGTGAGGGTGGGGAGGATGCCCACCATCATGATGTCTGCCGCTTCCTGGGCGGCACGCTCATCGGCACGGTTGAGCTGCACCCGGAGGCTGTCCTCGAGCTCCTTCAATCCAAACTGTGCCACCGACAGTGCGGGGTGGTTCATCTCGATGTTGAAGGCGCCGATTTCGGTCTGGAAGGCCGGATCGGCGATTCGCTCAAGGACAGCCGTGTTGCGGAGGGCGGGGGAGAAATCACGGTTGGTCAGGTTCAGCTCCAGTTCCAGGCCAATGCTGGCCGTGTCCGCAAACTGCGCGGTGGAAAGGAAGTGAGCGAAGTGGTCCAGGTTTTCCAGCAAGCGCTGCCGGTAAGCCGTGCGCTGCGCCCGGCTGAAGGTCCTGCTCGTAACTTCTGCGCCCATTGCCCGTTACTTCTTTTTCAGGCCCTTGAGGACATTGGCCGGCCGTTGCATCTCGCCGTGCTGGGCGCCCATCACAATCACCGCACCCGAAAGCACGGGGATGCTCCACTGCAGGACCTTCAGCTGGCGTTGGGCCGACTTCAATTCCTTGGATGCGCCCTCGCGGGGTTCTGTTGCCCCTTGGCTGCCCTGCTCCGAGAGCTTCCCTACCTTGCCGCCCAGGATGCCTGAATAGAGGGTGACTACCGCCGCCAGCGCCGTCACGGCTGCCTTGTATACGGTGAGAGAACCGACCCCCTCCTGCTTGGAGACCCGGGTTTTGTTGTCACCGATAAGCGCGAGTCCGGCCAGGAAATGCAATCCGATAGCTCCGGCCTGCACGGGGGCCCACTTTTTCCAGCCGAGGGCGGACAGCCGGGTTCTCTCAGTGGGATCCTTGGCCTCGGCAGTTGCTCCGTTAAGTCCGACGGCGCCCATCAGGGAACCGCCGAACCAAGCCGCCGCCGTGAGGTCATGGACGGATCGTGCTACTAGATTTGCAGCCAATGTGATGCTCCTGTGCGTTGTGGCCGAGGGGACTGCCCTGCCGGATTATTCGGCAGGGTACGGCGTCCGCTGGCTCTTCTGATCGGTGGAAAAAGAAAACCACGCACGGAATCCAATAGCAAGGGCACTTACAATCCTAACACGCTACACATTCGTAACTAAGTGTGCTTATTATCTTTGTACGGACCATCCGATCTTGATCAGCAGTTGCAATGACGAAAGAGAGCGATGATGACAGAGAACTTCACTCCGCGCGACGGAAGCCATGCAGCATCCCCGGCCGGAAGTACCAATGACTCCACAGCCGCTGCGAAGGCCGATGCGGCCAAGCAGCAGGCCGGTGACATCGCCCAGCAGGCCAAGGGTAACGCCGCTCAGGTAGCGGACACCGCCAAGTCTGAAGCAGCGGGTGTTGCCTCCGAGGTAAAGACCAACGCCAAGGACCTGTTTACCCAGGCCCGTTCCGATCTCACCGAGCAGGCAGGTACCCAGCAGCAGAAGGTGGCTGAAGGCCTTCGCTCGATGGCAGACGAACTGCACTCCATGGCGCAGTCCGGCCAGTCCGGGGTAGCCGCCGATCTCGTCGGTCAGGCCGCCAGCCGTGCGTCTTCGGCCGCCACGTGGCTCGACGGCCGCGATCCGGGATCCCTGCTGGACGAGGTCAAGGGCTTTGCCCGCCAGCGCCCCGTCGCCTTCCTCGCCATCGCAGCCGGAGCCGGTTTCCTGGCAGGCCGCCTCAACAAGGGCCTCAGCGCAGGCCTCCCGACGCAGGGTGCGTCCGGATCCGCCGGCCAGCACGTGGGACCGCCCGTTCCGCCCGTGACGCCTGTCCCGCAGGCACCGGTGGCACAGCCCACGGTCGGCACCGCCGCGACCAACGATCCGTTCGGCACCGAACCGGTCCGCCAGCCGGGTACGGGTCCCGCATCGGCCCAGACTCTTCCGCCCACCCCCTCCACCGGCGTTCCGGCAGCTGATCCCTACAGCGGTGGTCGGCACTGATGAGTACCGAACTCCCTCCCACACCAGCACAGGCTAAGGCTGAGTCCACGTCCCTGGGCGATCTGCTCGGCCAGGTGACGCAGGACATGTCCACCCTCATGCGTCAGGAAGTGGAGCTGGCGAAGGTCGAACTGAAGCAGTCCGCAACCCGCGCAGGCACGGGTGCCGGAATGTTCGCCGGAGCGGCCGTCGCAGGCTACTTCGTACTCCTCTTCCTCTCGGTCGCCCTGTGGTACGCACTGGGCACGACGGCGATCGGCTTCGGCTGGTCCGCAGTGATCGTGGCGGTTATCTGGGCCATCGTCGCTGCCGTCCTCGCCTCCCGCGGACGCAAGGAAATGAAGAAGATCAAGGGCATGCCGCAGACGTCCGAGACGCTGCAGGAGATCCCCCAGACTATGAAACCAAGCGAGGAAACACGATGAGTGAAAACCCGGATGAGATCCGCGCCGACATCGAAGCAACCCGCCGGCGCCTAGGCACCAACGTGGACGCCGTGGCGGACAAGGTAACTCCTTCCCACATCGTTCAGCGCCAGACGGACAAGATGAAGGACAAAGTATTCGGAGTGAAGGACAGGGTGATGGGTGTGGCCGATTCAGTAGGTAACAGCGCAAGCAATACCGGCAGCAACATCGGCGGCAGCGTGTCCGACATGGGCAGCAGTGTTTCGGACGGCATGTCTGCCGCCGGCTCCGCCGTCCAGGGTGCACCGGCGAAGCTCGCCGGCCAGGCGCAGGGCAACCCCATTGCCGCAGGTTTGATTGCCTTCGGCGCAGGCCTGCTGGCGGCAACGCTGATCCCCGCCAGCGACAAGGAGCGCGTCGCTGCTGACAACATCAAGACCGCCGCGCAGCCGATGACCGACGAACTGGCAGGCGCAGCCAAGGAAATGGCTGAAGGCCTCAAGGAACCGGCCCAGGAAGCGGTCGAGAACATCAAGGCCACTGCCACGGACGCCGCGCAGAACGTGAAGTCCGAAGGCCAGGCAGCCGCCGCGGACGTCAAGGATTCCGCTTCCGAAGCGCCGCAGAACGTGAAGAACGCCTAGCAGGCACCACACCACACCGCAGCACGCGTCACTCAGCAAAGGAGTACCTGATGCAGATCGACAAGCAGCAGATTATCGAATTTCTGAAGAATCGCGGCGACAGCTCGAAGGCAGGCCAGGCGGAGTCCGAACTGCCGGAGAAGGTGGATACCGAGCGCGACTCGGGTCTGCTGGACAAACTTGGTGTAAACCCCAAGGACCTGCTCGGGAAACTCCCGGGTGGCCTGGGCGGACTGGGCAGCTAGCACAGCACTGAAACGACGACGGCGGTGCCGCACCTGCAAAAGGTGCGGCACCGCCGTCGTTTTTAGTGCCTTGCCAGCTGCTGCGCCTCCACGGCTCAGTCAGCGGGGACAGTGGCCTTGTCATTGGCGTACAGCACGCCGATCTGCGCCCGTACCGCGTCAAAGAGCCGCATGGTCCGCAGGGAGTCCGCCCACGTCATGGTGGGGCTTTCCACCATGCCCGCCTGGATGCAGCGGGTCACCTCGCGCAGCTCGTACGCGTAGCCGTTGCCGACCTGCGGGAACCGCTCCACGCGGGCCTCGCCGTCCTGCGGCACGATGGTCAGCTCCACCGGGTTATGCAGGGGTGCGCCGGTGCGGAGCCAGCCCCTGGTGCCGGAAATGACCGCGGTCCGCGGGCAGGAGGAGACCAGAGACGAGGTCAGCTGCGCCAGGCCGCCGGACGGGTACCCGAGCGTCAAGGCGTTCTGTGTGTCCACGCCGTCGGCGTTGATGCTGCCTACTGCGTGGACCGTCTCCGGGTAGCCCAGCGCGCCCAGGGCAAAAGTGAGCGGATAGACGGTCAGGTCCAGCAGTGCGCCTCCGCCCGCCGCCGGGTCCCAGAGCCTGCTGGCAGGGTCATACGGTGCCGGGAAGCCCAGGTCTGCCTGCACCCAGTTGATGTCGCCGAGCTCACCTGAGGCAATGAGTTCCCAGATGCGGTTGATGCAGGGCAGGAAACGGGTCCAGACCGCTTCCATGAGGAACAGGTTGCGGGACCGGGCCAGTTCGATCAGGTCCTCGGTTTCGCGGGCATTGATGGTCAGCGACTTTTCGCACAGTACGTGTTTGCCGGCCTCCAGAGCCCGCCGGGCAATCCGATAGTGCTGGGCGTGCGGGGTCCCGATGTAGACGACGTCGACATCGGGATCGGCAAAGAGCAGGTCGTAGCCCGAGGCATCGTCTGAGTCGAAGTAGCTGCTGGCGAAACCGAAGCGGGCGGCGAACTCCTCGGCCGTGGCCCGGCGGCGGGAACTGACCGCCTGCAGGACGGCGTCCTCCAACCGGGCGATGTCTTCAGTGACACGCTCGGCAATGTTTCCGGTGGCGACTACGCCCCAGCGCAGGGTTCGTCCCGTGGACTGGACGGGACTAGGAGCTCCCGGCTGGACACAGGGCGGGGTGGGTATGTGTTGAACGGCAGTCATGGTCCTCGTCTTCCGCGTCGTTGCAGGGAGTACCCCTACTCTATGGTCGCCCCGGCCATTGGCCTAGGGATGGACTCCGGGTTCGTGCGGCACGAAGTGCAGGCGACCGGTGTGTGGAACAGAGTGGAACAGGCGTGGAACAGCCCGGGTCTCCGCTGAGGGAAACCCGGGCTGTTCCGCCCCGAGGGGCAGTGAATACGTGCTTACTTGGTGAGCTCGGAGAGCGTGGGGTCATTCGCGTAGGCCTCGGCAGCGTTGGCCTTGGTGACGATGACCGGCTCCAGAAGGTAGCTCTCGACTACCTTCTTGCCGTTGTCGTAGCTCTCGTCGTCGTTGATTTCGACCTCTTCACCGGCGCCCAGTGCCTTGACCATGTCAATGCTCTGGTTCACCAGGTTGCGGGTGTCCTTGTTGATGGTGGAGTACTGCTTGCCTTCCATGATCAGCTTGACGGATTCCACCTCGGAGTCCTGGCCGGTGATGACGGGCAGCGTCTTGCCGGCGCCGGAGACCGAGGTCAGGACGGCGCGGGCCAGGGTGTCATTGGGGGAGAGGACGCCGTCCAGTTCCTGGGAGGCGTAGTTGCTGGAGAGCAGGGTGTCCATGCGCTTCTGGGCGTTCTCCGCCTTCCAACCCTGGGTGACGGCCTGGTTGAACTCGGTCTGGCCGGAACCGACCACGAGGTTTCCTGCTTCGATCTCCGGCTGGAGGACATCCATGGCGCCGTCGAAGAAGACCTGGGCGTTGGCGTCATCCGGAGAACCGGCGAACAGCTCAATGTTGTACGGGCCCTCGGGCTTCTTCTCCTTCAGCCCGTCCAGCAGGGCCTGGCCCTGCAGCTGGCCGACCTTGAAGTTGTCGTAGGCCACGTAGTAGTCAACGTTTTCGGTGTTGGTCAGCAGACGGTCATAGGCGATGACGGTGATGCCGGCGTCCTTGGCGTCCTGCAGCTGCGAACCGAGCTGGCTGCCGTCAATGGCACCCACAATCAGGACCTCGACACCGTTGGTGATCATGGAGCTGATCTGGTTCTGCTGTTCGGACACGCCGCCGTTGGCGAACTGGACCTGGCCTTCGTAGCCGGCTTCCTTGAGGCCGTCGTTGAAGAGGGTCTCTGCCAGCACCCAGTTTTCCGAGGTCTTCTGCGGCAGGGCAACGCCGATGGATGCCCCGTCGTCGAAGCCTTCTTCGGCGCCGGAAGCGGTTTCTTCGGTACGGCCGCAGGCGGACAGCGACAATGCTGCCACCGTTGCCGCAACGGCGAAGGACTTTGCGAATTTACGCATGGTGTTCTCTTTCTGAATAGCGGTTGTGGAAAATAGTGCGGAGTAAGTGGTGCGGTCTAGGCGTCGGTGGAGATGACGGTCTTGGTGCCCGTAGGCATTTCCGGGGTGGCGTCGACGACGGCGGGGGCCGGCTTGGGCTTGTTGCCGCCGAAGTTGCGCATCAGCAGTCCGGTGATGGAGGGCTTGCCCTGGGTCTTGTTGTAGACGTCCAGTGCGACGGCGAGGAGCAGGACCAGGCCCTTGATCATGGAGGTCGTGTCCGCGCCCACGCCGAGCAGCTGCAGGCCGTTGTTCAGGACGGCCATGACCAGGCCGCCCACGATGGAACCGACCACGGTGCCGACGCCGCCGGACACGGCCGCTCCGCCGATGAAGACGGCGGCAATGGCGTCGAGTTCCCAGTTGGTGCCGTCAAACGGACCGGAGGCGGTGGAGCGGGCCACGAAGATCATGCCGGCCAGGGCGGCCAGGATCGACATGTTCATCATGACCATGAAGTTGACCTTCTTGCCCTGCACTCCGGAGAGCTCTGCTGCGTGCCGGTTGCCGCCCACCGCGTAGACGTGGCGGCCGAGGATGGTCTTGTTGGAGACGAAGCCGTAGAAGAGGACCAGGACGCCCAGGATGATGCCCGAGACCGGGAAGGACGTGCCGGGACGGCCCGTGGCGAAGAGGTACGTGGCGTAGAGGATGACGGCGCAGAGCAGGCCGATCTTGACCACCGGAACCCAGGCAGGCGGGTTGGCGGTGCCCAGCTTGGCGTTGCGGGAACGCTTGCGCATTTCGCCGTAGATCACTGCGGCGCAGAGGATCAGGCCCAGCAGCAGCGTCAGGTTGTTGTAGCCGGGGATCGGGCCGCCCTCGGGCAGGTAGCCTGCGCCGATGAACTGGAATTCGGAGGGGACCGGAACCGTGTTGGACTTGCCCACCCACTGGTTGGCTCCGCGGAAGATCAGCATGCCTGCCAGCGTCACGATGAACGCCGGGATTCCGACGTACGCCACCCACAGGCCCTGCCAGGCGCCGATTGCGGCGCCCACCAGCAGGCCCAGGAGTATGCCCGCGTACCAGGGCAGGCCCCAGTCCCGCATGGCCATTGCGACGACGATGCCCGAGAACGCGGCGACGGATCCCACAGAGAGGTCGATGTGGCCGGCGATGATCACGAAGACCATGCCCACGGCCAGGATCAGGATGTAGGAGTTGCCGTTGAACAGGTTGATCATGTTCGTGGGTGTCAGGGTCTTGCCTCCGGTGAGGACCTGGAACAGGCCGACCAGGATGGCCAAGGCGAAGATCATCCCGAATTGGCGGCCGTTGCCGCCCAGGAGTTGCTTGATGGCGTTCATGAAAGTGTTCCTTGAGTGGCGTAGTCGGCGGGCTTCCGGGCGGGGGAGGTCATGAGCCTCATGAGGTTCTCCTGGTTGGCCTCCGCCTTGGAGACCTCGCCGGTGATCGCCCCTTCGAAGATGGTGTAGATGCGGTCGGAGAGGCCCAGGAGCTCGGGGAGCTCAGAAGAGATCACGATGACTCCCTTGCCCTGGTTCGCGAGCTGCTGGATGATTCCGTAGATTTCGTACTTGGCGCCCACGTCGATGCCGCGGGTGGGTTCGTCCAGGATCAGCAGGTCCGGGTCGGTGAACATCCACTTGGCCAGGACAACCTTCTGCTGGTTGCCGCCGGAGAGCTTGGAAACGCCCTCATCGACAGTGGGTGCCTTGGTGCGCAGGCTCTTGCGGTATTCCTCCGCGTGGCGGAACTCGGCGTCGTTGTCGACAACCAGGCCCCGGGTGATCTTTTTGAGGTCTGCCGAAACCGTGGTGGCCTTGATGTCGTCCAGGAGGTTCAGGCCCAGGGTCTTGCGGTCTTCAGTGACGTAGGCCAGGCCATGGTTAATCGCGGAGTGCACCGTCTTGAGGGTGATCTCCTTGCCGTCCTTGATGATCTGGCCGGAGATGAAGTTGCCGTAGGAGCGGCCGAAAATGGAACGGGCCAGCTCGGTGCGTCCGGCGCCCATCAGTCCGGCGAATCCGACAATCTCGCCGCGTTTTACGTGGAAGTCCGCGCCCTTGCAGACCAGGCGGTCCGCGACGGAGGGGTGGCCCACGGTCCAACCGCGGACCTCGAAGAACGTTTCACCGATCGTCGGGGTGTGGTCCGGGAACCGGGACTCCAGCGAACGGCCCACCATGCCGCGGATGATGCGGTCTTCGTCCGCGCCTTCGGCGGCGACGTCGATCGTCTCGACCGAGCGGCCGTCGCGGATGATGGTGATGGAATCTGCAATCTGCTCAATTTCATTGAGCTTGTGCGAGATCATGATGCAGGAGATGCCCTTGTCCCGCAGGCCTGACATCAGGCCCAGCAGGTGCTGGGAATCGGTCTCATTGAGCGCTGCGGTGGGCTCGTCGAGGATCAGCAGCTGTACCCGCTTGTTCAGCGCCTTGGCGATCTCCACCAGCTGCTGCTTGCCCACGCCCAGATCCTTGATGGGCGTGGTGGGGTCTTCCTGGAGTCCGACCCGTTCCATGAGGTCCAGGGTGTCGAAGTTGACCTTGTCCCAGTCGATGACGCCGAACCGGGTGGGTTCATTGCCCAGGAAAATGTTCTCGGCAATGGAGAGTTCGGGAATCAGCGCCAGTTCCTGGTGGATGATGACAATTCCCGCGGCTTCGCTGGACCGGATATCGCGGAACTGGACGGGCTTGCCCTGGAAGACGATTTCTCCGGTGTACGTACCGTGGGGGTAGACGCCGGAGAGGACCTTCATCAGCGTGGATTTTCCTGCGCCGTTTTCTCCGCAGATGGCGTGGATTTCGCCGGCCCGGACGTTCAGGGCCACATCCGCGAGGGCCTTGACGCCGGGGAACTCCTTGGTGATGGAGTGCATTTCCAGAATGAATGGACTAGACGACATGCGTATTGTCCCTGCCGTGATGGCAGGGAGCGCACCGCGCGCCGACTGCCGGAGCTGCTTCTGCTCGCATGAGTGCCTCCGTGTGACCTCTTTGTCGTGATACGGCCCACAGAGTGGGCCGTAAGGAAGTTACCACGGTCACAGGCACTGCCGTCAAGTCTTGAACGCAACAGGAGCGGTTTCGGGTAGTTTGCGGGCCGCCGGGCAGGTACTACGCAGCCTTGGTTCCCTGCTCCTGGAGAACGAGTGCCGCTGCTCCCAGGGCTTCGGCACGGTCCCCGAGCGAGGACATAAGCACGGTGGAGGTTTCGCCGACGAGGGGAACGGCGTGCCGCAGCAGGCCGCGGCGGATCGGGTCCAGGAACGTGTCGCCGAGGTCGGTCAGCGAACCGCCGATGATGATGAGTTCCGGATTCAGGGTGTTCGCGAGGTTGGCGGCCGCGCGGCCGACCGCAACGCCGGCGTCGTCAATGACGCGCAGGGTGGCCGGATCCTTTCCGGCGGCCCGTGAAAGGATGTCCGCGGTGGTGACGGTGCCGTTGGAAGCGCGGCTCAGCAGCTCGATCATGATGGAGGTCGAGGCGATGGTTTCCAGGCAGCCGCGGTTGCCGCACCGGCAGATCAGCCCCTGGTCGAAGATGGTGGCGTGGCCGATTTCTCCGGTGATACCGACATTGCCGTAGTAGAGCGAACCGTTGATGACCAGCCCGGCGCCGATGCCGGAGGCAACCTTGATGAAGATCAGGTTTTCGCTGCAGCCGTGCGGCCCCCAGGTGACTTCCGCCAGCGCACCGAGGTTGGCGTCATTGTCGATGTAGACCGGGACACCCAGCCGGTCGGCGAGGTCTTCGCGCATGTTGATCCCCACCCACTCGGGGAGGATTGCACCCTGGACCACAGTGCCCGTGCGACGGTCGATGGGGCCGGGGATGCCGACGCCGGCACCCAGGACCGCGCTGCGGTCCACCCCCTGCCGGCGCAGCAGCCGGGCCAGCAGGGCCGCAGCGGCATCCATGCCCTCTGCTGCGGAGTGGCCCAGCGGAAGCTGGACGGACTCCTCCTGCAGGATCCGGTGGCCGAGCGAGGCCAGGATCACCCTGACGTGCCGGCGACCGATGTCGATGCCGGCAGCAACGGCTCCTGACTCGTTGAGCCGCACCGAAAGCGCCCTCCGCCCGGAGCTGGTGGTGGGTTCGGTGATGACGAGCTGACGCTCGCTCATATCGCCCACGATGTTGGAGACCGTGGCGCGGGACAACCCCGTCTGGCGCGAAAGTTCCGCCTGCGTCAACGGACCCGAGGCCAAAAGGGCCTGGATGATGCGCTGCCGGTTGCGTTCGCGCAGGGCGCTCTGCGAGCCCGGATTGGGTGGGGTGGTCCCCGGCGTGCGGGTGGTCCTCAACGGCGAGGATGGATCGGCTGGCATTAGTTTAGAGTGCTACATCACACTCTTGCAGTCAAGAAGTGAACACAAGCCTAGGGTTGCGCGGCTACGGCAGAGCGGTGGTCGGCAGCCGTCTGCCGGTAGTTTTCCGCGTTGGCCTTCACTCCCGCGAACTCCTCATCCGTGAGCGTGCGGCGGACCTTTGCCGGCATGCCGGCCACCAGCGAGCGGGGCGGGACCACCGTACCTTCAAGAACCAGTGCGCCGGCGGCCACGAGGGAACCGGCGCCGATCACGGCACCGTTCATAATCGTGGCGCTCATACCGATCAGGCAGTCATCCTCGACCGTGCAGCCGTGCACCACGGCATTGTGGCCGATGCTGACCCGCTCGCCCACCGACGTCGGGAAGCCCGGGTCCGCATGCAGGACCACGTTGTCCTGGAGGTTGGTTCCGGCGCCCACGCGGATGCTGTTGGAGTCACCGCGGATGCAGGCGCCGTAGAAGGCGCTGGAGTCCGCTGCCATGGTGACGTCGCCAATGAGCGAAGCTGTGGGAGCGAGGAAGGCGCTGGGATCGACGGCGGGGGTCTTGCCCCGGAATTCAATGATGTGTGCCATGCCACCCAGCGTAGCGCCGCCCGGAGGCCGGTTAGCGGAAGCCGGCACCCGCAGCAGGAACCGCCTAGTTGAAGACGATGGTCCGCCCGCCGTCCAGCAGGACCCGGTGCTGGGCATGCCACTGCACGGCCTTGGACAGTGCCCGCCCCTCTACGTCGCTGCCCAGGGCCGCCAGCTGGGCAGCCGAACGGGCGTGGTCCACCCGCATGACTTCCTGTTCGATGATGGGACCCTCATCCAGGTCCGAAGTTACGTAATGCGCCGTGGCACCGATCAGCTTCACTCCCCGGGCATGCGCCTGGTGGTAGGGCCTCGCTCCCTTGAAGGAGGGCAGGAAGGAGTGATGGATGTTGATGGCACGCCCGGACAGGTCACGGCAGAGGTCGTTGCTCAGGATCTGCATGTAGCGGGCGAGGACCACCAGCTCAATGTCCAGTTCGGCCATCAGGGCGCGCAGCCGGTCCTCCGCCTGGCCCTTCGTGTCCGGAGTGACGGGGACATAGTGGAACGGCACGCCGTAGAAGTCGGCGAGGGATTCCAGCTCGCGGTGGTTGGAGACAATGGCCGGGATATCGATCGGCAGGGTCCCCGCACGCTGCTGGAACAGCAGGTCGTTGAGGCAGTGGCCGGACTTGGACGCCATGATCAGGGTGCGGGTCCGGCGGCCGGCGCGGTGCAGTTCCCAGGACATGGCAAATGCAGACGCCGTTGCAGCGAGTTCCGCATGGACCTGCTCGTAGGAGCGCGGGGAAGTGAAGTCCACGCGCATAAAGAAGGAGCCGGTTTCCCGACTGCCGAACTGCGCGGACTCGGTGATGTTGCCTTCGGCCGCCACCAGGGAAGCACTGACGGCATGGACAATGCCGGGACGGTCGGGGCAGGACAACGTCAGGGTAAAGGCGTTGGCGGCGGAGGCGTCGGGAAGAGAGCTCATGTCTGTCACCCTTGCTAGGTTACCGGTTTCCGTGCCCTGGCCTAGGGTGGGCACATGGATGTGATGTTCCTTCCGTTTTCCGACAAGGACGAGGGAGAGCTCGTACGTTTCCTCACTACCAACAGCTTTCCCTACCACCGGATCAAGGCGCCTTCCGAGGGGCTGGTGCGGCGCCTCCTGATCGAGGGACGGTTCGACGGCGACGGCGTGAGTACCTTCTGGGTGTTCGGCGACAACCACCGCATGGGCCTGGTCATCTTGGAGGAGCTGGGAACGACTACACCGGTGCTGGACCTGCGCCTGGTGGAGAAGTTCCGCGGCCGGGGCAACGGCGTACCGGTGTTGAAAGCCCTGACCGGCAAGGTGTTCGACGACTATCCCGAAGCGCACCGCTTCGCGGGCCATACGAGCGAGGACAACATCGCCATGCGCAAGACCCTGCTGCGTTCAGGTTTCGTGAAGGAAGCGCATTACCGGGAGGACTGGCCGCTGGAAGACGGGCGCAGGGTTGCCACGGTGGTTTACGCCATCCTGCGCCGTGACTGGGAACAGGGCACGGTAACTTCCATCAACTGGGAAGAGCTGCTTTCGTAGCCGGCTGGCGCAGGGCGGCAAGCGCGGCTGCCCGGCCGGCGCGGGTAGCCCCCAGCGTGGAGGAGGACTCACCGTAGCCCACCAGCAGCAGGCGGGGCTCGCGCACCACGCGGACCCCGTCCATCCGGATCCCGCCGCCGGGTTCGCGCAGGTGCAGCGGCGCCAGATGCTCCAGGGCGGCACGAAAGCCGGTGGCCCAGAGGACAGTGTCCACGGCCTCGGCGGACCCGTCTGCGAAAACAACTCCGGAGGTGGTCAGGCGGCCGATCTGTCCGCGCGACACGAGCACCCCGTCCTCAATGCCCCGCCGGTATTCATCCGTCAGCGGCAGGCCCGTAGCGGAAACGACGCTCAGCGGCGGCAGGCCGGCACGGGTCCTGGCGCTGACTTTCGCTTCCACGGCCCGCCCCCACTCGGAGTCGAACGGGCGGAGGGTGAATTCCGGCGGCCGGCGGGTGGACCAGACGGTTTCCACACCGGCACGCTGCAGCTGCAGCAGGAACTGCACGGCGGAGGTGCCGCCGCCGACCACAAGGACCCGCTGCCCGGCAAAGTCAGCCACGCTGCGAAAGTCCCGGGTATGCAGCTGCCGCCCGCGGAAGGACTCCCGCCCGGGGTAATAGGGCCAATACGGCCGGTCCCACGTGCCCGTGGCGTTGATGACCGTGCGGGCCTGCCACTCGCGGCCATCCACGGCACGGACCGTGAGCCTGCCGCCGTCACCCTCCGCCACCGCCGCCACGGAGACCGGCCGGACGACGTCGAGCCCGAACTCCTGCTCATAGCGTCCGTAGTACCTGGTGACGACGGCGGAAGCGGGTTCGGCGGGATCGGGCGAGCCCAGCGGCATCCCCGGGAGATCATGCAGGGCGTGCGCCGTACCGAAGGTCAGCGAATCCCATCGGTGGCGCCAGGCTCCGCCCGGCCCGGGGTTCGCGTCCAGCACGGTGAAGCCGGCGCCGGGCTCCAGGCCGCGGCGGCGCAGGTGATAAGCGGCGCTGAGCCCGGCCTGGCCGGCTCCGATCACGAGTATGTCCGTTTCCACCTGTGCACTCCTTCGTTCCTGAGAACGGTAACGGTCCGGGCATTGCGGCTATTCCGCCGAAGCCCTGCAGACGGGGGACAGGTGAGGCTAGGATGGAGAGCGTCGCGACTGGCGTTAGGTGGATTACCACCAGGAAGCGGCACGGCACCCCTGCGGGGGTGTCCTAACGACCACGGATCGCACGCCTGGGCCGCGGGTCACGCGCGAAACTGTTGTGCCATGCCCGGCCTATGCCCCGACAGGTAGCCTGACCTATAGAGAACCCCTTCCCAGGAGATCCCACGTGAGAGTATCCACCCAGTCCGTCACCAACGCGCCGCTTATCGATGTTGATCCCGAAATAGCAGCGGTCCTGAATGATGAATTGTCCCGCCAGCGCAGCACCCTCGAGATGATCGCCTCCGAGAACTTCGCCCCGCGCGCCGTCTTGGAAACCTCCGGCTCCGTCCTCACCAACAAGTACGCCGAGGGCTACCCCGGGCGCCGCTACTACGGCGGCTGCGAACATGTGGACGTGGCCGAGAACCTAGCCATCGAGCGGGTGAAGGCCCTGTTCGGTGCGGAGTTCGCCAACGTCCAGCCGCACTCCGGCGCGCAGGCCAATGCTGCCGCGCTCGCGGCCCTGATGGCACCGGGCGAGAAACTGATGGGGCTGAACCTGGCCCACGGCGGGCACCTTACCCACGGCATGAAACTGAACTTCTCCGGCAAGCTGTACGACGTCGCGGCCTACGGGGTGGACGAGCAGACCTACCGGGTGGACATGGAGCGGGTCCGTGAACAGGCGCTGGCGGAACGCCCGCAGGTTATTGTCGCCGGCTGGTCCGCCTACCCGCGGCAGTTGGACTTCGAGGCCTTCCGCTCCATTGCCGATGAAGTTGGTGCCTATCTCTGGACCGACATGGCACATTTTGCCGGGCTGGTGGCCGCGGGACTGCACCCCAACCCGGTGCCGGTGTCGGACGTCGTCACCTCCACCGTGCACAAGACCCTTGCCGGGCCGCGCTCGGGAATGATCCTGGCGAAAAAGGAATACGCGAAGAGGCTGAACTCCGCCGTTTTCCCCGGCCAGCAGGGCGGCCCGCTGATGCACGTGATCGCCGCGAAGGCCGTGGCCTTTAAGATCGCCGGCACCGAGGAGTTCCGGGAACGGCAGGAACGCGTGCTCGAGGGTGCGCGGATCATTGCCGACCGCCTGAACGCAGCGGATGTAGCCGAACACGGCGTTTCAGTGCTCACCGGCGGCACGGACGTCCACCTGATCCTGGTGGACCTGCGGCACTCCGCCCTGGACGGAAAGCAGGCCGAAGACCTGCTTGATTCCGTGGGCATCACGGTGAACCGTAACTCCGTACCCTTCGACCCGCGGCCGCCGATGGTCACGTCCGGCCTGCGGATCGGCACCCCGGCGCTCGCAACCCGCGGCTTCGGCGCCCCGGAATTCACCGAGGTTGCCGAGATCATTGCCGCCGCACTGAAACCCGCTCCCGACGTCGAGGTCCTGCGGGGCCGCGTACGGGCGCTGGCAGACAATTTCCCGCTTTACCCCGGACAGGAGGAATGGTAACCGTGGAGAAAGGAACCAATATGGAGGGCGCCGTGACCGGCGAGGACGCCAGCGTGAACCTCGGCTGGGACGTCAAGGAAAAGACCGATTTCGGCACTCCGGTTGCGGCGAAGATCCTCGACGGCCGTGCCGCCGCCCGGGAGATCAAGGAGGACCTGACCGAACGGGTGCGCGTGCTGAAGGAAGAGCACGGCGTCACTCCGGGGTTGGGGACGGTGCTGGTGGGCGATGACCCCGCCAGCCACTCCTACGTGGGCGGCAAGCATAAGGACTGCAAACAGGTGGGGATTAACTCCATCCGCCGGGACCTACCGGGCGACATCAGCCAGGCAGACCTGGAAAAGGTCATTGACGAGCTGAACGAGGACCCGGCCACCACCGGGTACATTGTGCAGCTGCCGCTGCCGGCGCACATCGATGCCAATGCCATCCTGGAGCGGATCGCCCCGGAGAAGGATGCGGACGGGCTGCACCCGGTCAACCTGGGCCGCCTGGTGCTCAACGTCAGCGAACCGATGACGTCGCCGCTGCCCTGCACGCCGCACGGGATCGTGCAGCTGCTGGTCCGCAACGGGATTTCGCTGAACGGCAAGAAGGTCCTCGTGGTCGGACGCGGCGTCACCGTCGGGCGGCCGCTCGGCCTGCTGTTGACCCGCCGTCCGATCAACGCCACGGTCACGCTGGCGCACACCGGGACCGCGGACCTGTTCGAGCACCTGCAGGCAGCCGACGTGGTGGTCGCCGCGGCCGGCTTCCCGGAAATGATCCGGGCCGAGGAGCTCAAGCCCGGCGCGATCGTGCTGGACGTCGGCGTCACCCGGGTCACCGATCCGGAAACCGGGGAAACAACGCTGACCGGCGACGTCGAACCGGCAGCGGCCGACGTCGCCTCCTGGATCTCGCCCAACCCCGGCGGCGTGGGCCCGATGACCCGCGCAATGCTGCTGGCGAACGTGGTGGAAGCCGCCGAACGGCAGGCCGGAATCCTGGTCTAGGACCAAATCGGAGCAGTTGACGGGGCCGGTGCGCAGCGACATGCACCGGCCCCGTCCTGCGTCCACTATGCTGTCTCAAGTGTCGCAGATCACATCAAGCAAAACCGTCCCCGAAACCCGCTCCGACTTTGTCATTTCCGCACGGAACCTGACCAAGTCCTACGGTGATTTCACCGCCGTCAACGGCATCTCCTTTGACGTTCCGCCGGGGGAGTCCTTCGGGCTCCTCGGGCCCAACGGCGCGGGGAAATCCACCACCATGAAGATGATCGGCGGCGTCTCCCAGCGCACCGCCGGAGACCTGAGCATTATGGGCCTGGATCCGAACCGGTACGGCCCCGAAGTCCGCGCCCACCTGGGCGTTGTGCCCCAGCAGGACAACCTGGACGAGGACCTGCGTGTGCGGGACAACCTCATAGCCTACGGCCGCTACTTCGGCCTGCCCAAGAGCTACCTGCAGCCCAAGGCAGACGAACTGCTGGAATTCGCGCAGCTCACGGACAAGGCGAAGTCCCGCGTGGAGTCCCTCTCCGGGGGAATGAAGCGGCGCCTGACCATTGCCCGGTCCCTGATCAACGACCCGAAGATCCTGCTGTTGGACGAACCGACCACCGGACTGGATCCGCAGGCCCGGCACATCCTCTGGGACCGGTTGTTCCGGCTCAAGGAAGCCGGCGTCACGCTGATCCTCACCACCCACTACATGGACGAGGCGGAGCAGCTGTGCGACCGGCTGATCGTGGTGGACAAGGGGGCCATCATGGCCGAGGGTTCCCCGGCCGCCCTGATCCGCGAGTACTCCACCCGCGAGGTGGTGGAGCTGCGGTTCGGATCCGAGCGGAACACCACTGTGGCCGGCGAGCTTGAGGGAATCGGCGAGCGGCTGGAGACCCTCCCGGACCGGGTACTGATCTACGCAGACGACGGCGAAGCCGCGCTGGATGCCGTCACGAGCCGGGGGCTGCGGCCCATCACGTCGCTGGTGCGCCGCTCCTCGCTGGAAGACGTGTTCCTCCGCCTCACGGGTAGGAGCCTCGTTGAGTAAGCCCGAAGCCGCCGACCCCGGCGTCCAGCGCCATGAGGTGCTCGGGCTGCGGTCGCCGCTGACCCCACGCCAAACCGCCGCCAGGGCGCGGCGCTTCGGCTCCTTCTACTACGCAGACATGTGGGTCCGGCGGATGCGGGGCTATCAGGGGACCGTGCTGATGACCGCCATTGGCACGCCGCTGGTCTACCTGCTGGGCATGGGCACGGGCCTGGCCGTGCTGATCGACGGGAACTCGAATGCGGGTTTCCCGGGCGCCAACGGCTCGACGGTGTCCTACCTGATGTTCCTGGGACCGGCCCTCGTGGCAACCGCCGCCCTGATGGTCTCCAGCGAGGAAAACACCTACACCGTCATGGGCGGGTTCAAATGGCACCGCACCTACTACGGACCCAATGCCTCCCCGCTCTCCAGCGGGCAGATTGCCGTCGGACATGTCCTGGGACTGACCGTCCGCATCCTGCTGACCACAGGCATCTACTACCTGTTCCTGGTGCTCTTCGGTGCGGTTGCGCAGCCCGCAACCGGCTGGCTGATGATCTTCACCGCACTGCTGGCCGGACTGGCCTTCGGGATGCCGCTGATGGCCTTCAGCGCCACCCTGAAAGAGGACAAGGGGCAGTTCGCCTTGGTCCAGCGGTTCATCGTGATGCCGTTGTTCCTGTTCTCCGGCACCTTCTTTCCGCTGGAGTCGCTGCCGCTGGCCGTCCGCTGGATCGGCTGGATCTCACCGCTCTGGCATTCCACTGAACTGGGCCGGGTGCTCAGCTACGGGCACCCGGAACCGGCAGCCATGACCGCCGTCCACGTGGTGTACCTGCTGGTCCTAACCCTCGGCGGGCTGCAGCTGGCCCGGCGGAACTTCACGAGGAGGCTCGACGGATGAGCATCGAAAACCGCACGGCGCCCACGATGCTTGTACCGCAGGACCGGTTCCTCGGCTCGCTGTACGGGCGGAACATCCGTGCCGTGATTGCCCGCGGGCTGAAGGCCACGTGGGGCACCAACTGGAGCATCATGGTCAGCGGGTTCGTCGAACCGGTGCTGTACCTGGTGGCCATGGGCATTGGCCTGGGTGCCCTGGTGGGGGCGGTCACCGGCCCGGGCGGGCAGGAAATGGAGTATGCCAACTTCATTGCACCGGCGCTGCTGGCAGTCTCCGCGATGAACGGCGCGGTGTATGACTCCACCATGAACGTGTTCTTCAAGCTCAACTACGCCCGCCTCTATGAGGGCATGCTCTCGACGCCGCTGGGTCCGCTGGACGTCGCGATGGGGGAGATCTTCCTGGCCCTGCTCCGCGGTGCCCTCTACGCCACGGGCTTTACCGCCGTGATGGGCGCCATGGGACTGATCACCTCGCCCTGGGCGCTGCTGATGATTCCGGCAGCCGTGGTGATCGCGTTCGGCTTCGCCTCCTTCGGGATGGCCGTGACCAGTTACATGAAGACGTTCCAGCAAATGGACTGGATCCAAATGCTCATGCTGCCCATGTTCCTGCTCTCTGCCACCTTCTACCCGCTGAGCGTCTACCCCGAGGCGGTGCAGTCCGTGATCCAGGCGCTGCCGCTCTGGCACGGCGTGGAACTGCTCCGGCAGATCAGCGTCGGCATCTTCAGCTGGGGGACGGCAGGGCACTTGCTCTACTTCGTGGTGATGATTGTGCTGGGCCTGACCCTTACCACTCATAGGCTCCGGGCGCTGTTCCTGAAATAACTGCCGGTCAGCCGGCCAGCTGCTCATACTTGCGGGCGAAGATTCCGGCCAGGCGGTCGTTGAACAGCACGAACTCCGCGCGCTTCAACGTCCCCGGGGTGTGGTCCAGGAGCTCCTGCAGCCCGATCCCGGCCACGGTCTCCGGGTCCCAGCCGTAAATGCCGGCGCTGACGGCGGGAAAGGAAATGCTCTCGGCGCCCAGGTCCTCGGCCGCGGCCAGGGCAGTGCGGAAACATGACCTCAGCAGCTCCGGGTCCGTTTCCCCTGCCCCGGCGTTGGGTCCCACGGTGTGCACCACCCACCGGGCCGGCAGGTTGAACGCCTCGGTAGCGACGGACCGGCCGGTGGGCAGTCCCTGCGGCAGTGATGTTTTCCGCAGCTCCCGGCAGGCTGCCAGGAGCTGCGGGCCTGCCGCGCGATGGATGGCGCCGTCCACCCCGCCGCCGCCCAGCAGCGATGAGTTGGCGGCATTGACGACGACGTCGGTATCCCGGGTGGTGATGTCACCGGTGGCGATCGTGATCTGCATCGAGCCAGTCTGCCACTGCAGCTGCCCCGTTTTCCACCGCCGGGGGGAGGCAGGCACCAGCGCAGAGCGAACGCGGCACCGGGCACCTGTCCGAGTTTGAGAGAATAAAACCATGCAGTCGATCCGAAACGGCCAGATGCCGTCGTCCTCGTCCTCGCCCGGCCGCGGCATTAGCCGCAAGATGGGCTCTACGGGCATCGTCGTGATGCTCATTGTCTTCCTGGTGGCAGTGGTTTTCGCCGCCAACCAGAATGACGTCATCGGTTGGATAGTGGTTATTGTGTCCCTCGGCTGGCTGTTCCTCGCTACGTTCGTTGTGTTCTCCGTTCGGAGTGCCACGCGCAAGGCCACCGCAAAGCTCGCCGAAGCCACTGCCGGCCTTGCTCCCCGGGGCGGCGTCCAGATTGTCGACGAAAGCACTACTGTGCGCGACCAGAAACTGGACCACAGCTTCAAGATCATCCAGGTCCAGGCGAATGTCATTGCCCAAAACCTGGACACTGACCGCGAAATGGTGGACCGCGCGCTGGAGACCATCGAGATCACGGCGCACAACGGCCGTGGCATGATCAAGAAGGACGACGGCGGGTCCGTCGAAGGCACCATAGTCGACTAGTTCCCGCCTGCCGCTTCCGGAAGCGCCGCATCGACGCGGCGTGCCGGGGACGGCCGTTTCGGGATGAACAGCTACTGAGGAGTATGGTTATTCGCGTGAGTTCGGCATCAACAGGGACGGCATCAACAGGGACGGCATCAACAGGGACTGTGGACAGTTCCGGGGAAACGCTGCGCATTGCGTCCGTGAACGTCAACGGCATCCGCGCCGCCTACAAGCGGGGCATGGCCGATTGGCTGGCAGGACGCGATGTGGACATCCTGTGCCTGCAGGAGGTGCGCGCCCCCGACGCGATCCTGAAGGACCTGCTCGGTGATACCTGGCACGTCCAGCACGCCGAATGCCTCGATGCAAAGGGCCGTGCCGGTGTTGCCATCGCCTCCCGCACGGAGCCCGTGGCCGTCCGGGAACACATTGGCGACGAGTACTTCGCACGTTCGGGCCGCTGGGTGGAGGCGGACTTCAAGGTTGCCGTCGCGGGAGAAGAGAAGATCCTCACCGTCGTCAGCGCCTACGTCCATTCCGGCGAGGTGGATACGCCCAAGCAGGTGGACAAGTACCGCTTCCTCGACACGATGGCCGCCCGGCTTCCGGCCCTGGCACAGACGAGCGACTTCGTGCTGGTGGTGGGGGACCTGAATGTGGGACACACGCCCCTGGACATCAAGAACTGGAAGGGCAACGTCAAGCGCGCAGGTTTCCTGCCCGAGGAACGTGCCTACTTTGACCGCTTCTTCGGCGAAGAGATCGGTTACACCGACGTCCACCGGTCCCTGGCCGGCGAGGTCAACGGACCCTACACCTGGTGGAGCTGGCGCGGACAGGCGTTCGACAATGACTCCGGTTGGCGGATCGATTACCACATGGCCACGCCGGAGCTGGCGGCACGCGCCGTCACCGCCGTCGTCGACCGTGCCCCCACGTACGACTCGCGCTTCTCAGACCACGCTCCAGTAGTGATCGACTACCAGTTCTAAGGGTTTCCTCCATGACATCTGAGTCTTCCAGCAGCCGCCGGCGCATCCTCTCGGGCATGCAGCCGTCCGCGGATTCCCTGCATCTGGGCAACTACCTCGGCGCCTTGGTGAACTGGGTACGGCTCCAGGACGAATACGACGCCTACTTCTTCATCCCGGATCTGCACGCCATCACGGTGCCCCAGGATCCCGCGGACCTGCGCAAGCGCACCCGCGTCACCGCTGCCCAGTACATCGCGGGCGGCGTCGACGTCGACAAGGCCACTCTGTTCGTCCAGTCCCAGGTGCCCGAACACGCCCAGCTGGCCTGGGTGCTGAACTGCCTCACCGGATTCGGCGAGGCCTCCCGCATGACGCAGTTCAAGGACAAGCAGCAGCGCTTCGGCTCGGATTCGGCCAGCGTCGGACTGTTCACCTACCCGATCCTGCAGGTGGCCGACATCCTGCTCTACCAGCCGCACGGCGTGCCCGTGGGCGAAGACCAGCGGCAGCACGTGGAGCTGAGCCGGGACCTCGCCAAGCGGTTCAATACCCGGTTCGGCGAGACCTTCGTGGTGCCCGAGGTCTTTATCCAAAAAGAAGCAGCCAAGATCTACGACCTGCAGAACCCTTCGGCGAAGATGTCCAAGTCCGCCGCATCGCCGGCAGGCCTGATCAACCTCCTCGATGAGGACAAGGTCATAGCCAAGCGGATCAAATCGGCCGTGACCGACGACGGCAGCGAGATCCGCTTCGACCGGGACGCCAAGCCCGGGGTTTCGAACCTGCTGTCCATCTACTCCCTGATCAGCGGACGCAGCGTCGAAACACTGGAGAAGGAGTACGAGGGGAAGATGTACGGACACCTGAAGGTGGACCTCGCGGAGGTCGTCACCGAACACATCCGGCCCATCCGTGAACGTGCACTGCACCTGCTGGACGATCCGGCCGAGCTGGACCGCCTGCTCGCAGTGGGTGCCGCCAAGGCGCGGGAATCGGCTTCGGTGACCCTCGCGGACGTGTACAACAAGGTCGGCTTCCTGCCGCTGGGCAGCGTTACCGCGTAATCCCATGAGAATCTCCGAATCCTACGACCAGGCCATGGCAGCCGGCAGCATGAACGGCAGCCACGCTCCTCAATGCGATGCGCGCTGCGTGGGGATCGTGATTGCGGTTCCGGAGCCGATGGCGAGCGAGCTGAAGGCGGCACGGGCATCCTTCGGGGATCCCATGGCGGCACTGATCCCTGCCCACATCACCTTGGTCACGACCACGGAAACGGATGACTGGGAAGCGACGTTGCGGCATGTGCGCAAGGTCGCCGCGGCGCAGGAACCGTTCCGGGTGACGCTGGAGGGGACCGCCACCTTCCGGCCGGTTTCGCCGGTGGTCTTCCTGAACGTCGAGGAGGGCTTTGACGAGTGCACGGCGCTGCATAAGGAGCTCCAGAGCGGCCCGCTGGCCCGGGACCTGGCCTTCCCGTTCCACCCGCACGTTACGGTGGCGCACGATGTCAGCGAGCAGAGCATGGACGAGGCCGTCCGCCGGCTGGACCGCTATTCCGCAGGCTTTACGGTGGATTGCGTGGGCCTTTACGAGCACGATGCCACCGGCCTGTGGAAGCTGCAGGAGCACGTCCGGCTCGGATCCGGGAAACAGCCGGACTAGGACTCCCTGCCCAGATCAAGATAGGTGCCGGCCCACGCGGCGATGATTGCCGCTGCACGCGCTGTCTGGGCCCGGTCCACCATCAGATGGTCGCTGCCTTCCAGCGAAATGAAATTCCGGGGATGCCGTGCCGTCCGGAAGATCTCGCTCGCGTTGTCGATGCCCACGGTGTTGTCGGTGGGGGAGTGCATCACCAGCAGGGGCAGGTGCAGCTCCTTGATGCTGTCCGTGAGGTCATGACCGCGCAGGTCCTCAATCAGGTGGCGGCGGATTTCCAGTTCCCCGCCGCCCAGATCCACGGCTGCCGAACCCTCTTCGTGGATCCGGTCCAGCTCCGATTCAAAGAGGTGGACCACATGTGAGGGACGGAAGGGCGCGGCAATGGTGACGACGGCGTCCAGTCCGGGAACCCGTGAAGCGGCCGCCAGGACGGCCGCGCCGCCGAGCGAATGTCCGACCAGCAGGGAGACCGGGCGGCCGGTATCCGCCATGAAGCCGCAGGCACTGAGCACATCTGCCACCTTGGTACTGAAGCTGCCGTCTTCCCACCTGCCGGTGGAGCTGCCCAGCCCCGCGGCGTCGTAGCGGAGCACCCCGATGCCGTGGCCGGCCAGGGCCTTGGAAATCCGGGAGGCCGCGGCGCTGTTCTTTCCCAGCGTGAAGCCGTGGCAAAAGACCGCCCAGGCGCGGGCACCGCCGTCGGGGACATCGAGGGTTCCGGAGAGCGTGGTCCCGTTGACGCCGGGAAAGGACACAGATTCAAACGAAGGCATGGAGCAACTCTATCGAGTACGCAAAAGGCGCCGGTAAGCGGAGGAATCCGCTTACCGGCGCCTTGCGCGGGGAAGTACTTAGAGGGAACGGGCCAGGATGGCCTGCTTGACCTCTGAAATGGCCTTGGTGACCTGGATGCCGCGGGGGCATGCTTCCGAGCAGTTGAAGGTGGTGCGGCAGCGCCACACGCCTTCCTTGTCGTTCAGGATCTCCAGGCGCATATCTCCGGCGTCGTCACGCGAATCGAAGATGAAGCGGTGCGCGTTCACGATTGCCGCCGGGCCGAAGTACTGGCCGTCGGTCCAGAAGACGGGGCAGGAGGACGTGCACGCGGCGCAGAGGATGCACTTGGTGGTGTCGTCGAAGCGCTCACGGTCCTCGGCGGACTGCAGGCGTTCCTTCGTGGGCTCGTGGCCCTTGGTCACCAGGAACGGCATGATCTCGCGGTAGGACTGGAAGAACGGCTCCATGTCCACGATCAGGTCCTTTTCCACCGGCAGGCCCTTGATGGGCTCGACGAGGATGGGCTTGGACGTGTCCAGGTCCTTCAGCAGGGTCTTGCAGGCCAGGCGGTTGCGGCCGTTGATGCGCATGGCATCGGAGCCGCAGACACCGTGGGCGCAGGAACGGCGGAACGAAACCGAGCCGTCGTGCTCCCACTTGACCTTGTGCAGTGCGTCCAGCACGCGGTCCGTGCCGTACATGGTCAGCTTCCACTCATCCCAGTAGGCTTCGTCGGAAACCTCGGGGTTGTAGCGGCGGACCTTCAGGGTGATCTCAAACGAGGGGATCTCTCCGCCGACTGACTCGGGGAGCTCTACCTTCGAGGCCGGCTCGGCGATTTCGGTTGTCATTAGTACTTCCTCACCATCGGCTCGTAGCGCGTGAAAATGACCGGCTTGGTGTCCAGCCGAATGCCGGCGGTGTGCTCGGCATTCTCGGCTTCGTCAACCTTGTAGGCCATGGAATGCTTCATGAAGTTCTCGTCGTCGCGCTCCGGGAAGTCCTCGCGGAAGTGTCCGCCGCGGGATTCGGTGCGGTGCAGGGCGGCAACGCTCATGACCTTCGCCAGTTCCAGGAGGAAGCCCAGCTCCACGGCCTCGAGGAGGTCGAGGTTGAAGCGCTTGCCCTTATCCTGGACGCTGATTTTCTGGTAACGCTCCTCGAAGGAAGCGATGTCCGTCAGGACCTGCTGGATGGTCTCCGCAGTGCGGAAGACCTGCATGTTGGCATCCATGGTGTTCTGCAGGTCCCGGCGGATTTCGGAGACACGCTCAGTGCCTTCCGAATTGCGGACGTGGTCCAGCAGATTGACCGTGTCCAGTTCGGAGTTCTCCGGCAGGTCGACGAAATCGGCGGTCAGGGCGTATTCGGCAGCGTAGATGCCGGCCCGCTTGCCGAAGACGTTGATGTCCAGCAGCGAGTTGGTGCCCAGACGGTTGGAACCGTGCACGGACACGCAGGCGACTTCGCCGGCCGCGTACAGCCCGGGGATCACCGTGTCGTTGTCCTGGAGTACCTCGGCCTTGATGTTGGTCGGAATGCCGCCCATCACGTAGTGCGCCGTGGGGAACACCGGCACCGGTTCGGTGTAGGGCTCCACACCGAGGTAGGTGCGGGCAAACTCGGTGATGTCCGGAAGCTTCGCGTCGATGTGCGCCGGTTCCAGGTGCGTCAGGTCCAGCAGGACGTAGTCCTTGTTCGGGCCGCAGCCGCGTCCTTCGCGTACCTCGTTGGCCATGGAACGGGCCACGATGTCGCGCGGCGCCAGGTCCTTGATGGTCGGGGCGTAGCGCTCCATGAAGCGCTCACCCTCGGAGTTGCGGAGGATGGCGCCTTCGCCGCGGGCAGCCTCGGAGAGGAGGATGCCCAGTCCGGCCAGGCCGGTCGGGTGGAACTGGATGAACTCCATGTCCTCCAGGGGAATGCCCCGGCGGAAGGCGATGCCCATGCCGTCACCGGTGAGGGTGTGCGCGTTGGACGTGGTCTTGTAGACCTTGCCGGCGCCGCCGGAGGCGAACACGACGGACTTGGCCTGGAAGATGTGCAGCTCGCCGGTGGCGAGGTCATAGGAAATGACGCCCGCTACCCGCTTCTGGCCGTCGAGGTCGACGACGGTGATGAGGTCCAGGACGTAGTACTCGTTGTAGAACTCAACGTTGTGCTTGACGCAGTTTTGGTAGAGCGTCTGCAGGATCATGTGTCCCGTGCGGTCTGCGGCGTAGCACGCACGGCGTACCGGTGCCTTGCCGTGGTCACGGGTGTGCCCGCCGAAGCGGCGCTGGTCGATGCGTCCTTCGGGCGTGCGGTTGAACGGCAGGCCCATCTTTTCCAGGTCCAGCACGGCGTCAATGGCTTCCTTGGCCATGACCTCGGCTGCATCCTGGTCCACCAGGTAGTCACCGCCCTTGACGGTGTCGAAGGTGTGCCATTCCCAGTTGTCTTCTTCGACATTGGCCAGGGCCGCGCACATGCCGCCCTGTGCCGCACCGGTGTGGGAGCGGGTGGGGTACAGCTTGGTCAGTACCGCCGTACGTGCGCGCTGACCTGATTCGATGGCGGCACGCATACCGGCGCCGCCTGCGCCGACGATGACGACGTCGTACTTATGGACCTGCATAGCAGATGCTCTTTCTGTTGAAACTACTAGAAATTCGTGGGCGTACCCTGGTTGTCCTGCGCAGGCCTTAGCTGGCGCCGCAGAACTCCTGGAGCGTCTCAGCCGAGGCGCCTGCAAGGCAGGGGTCAAAGGTGAAGATCACCAGGGTGCCGAGCACGATGATCACGAAGGTCGCGACATAGAGGACAGTCTTGAGCCACATGCGCGTGGCCTTCTTGTCTGCGTAGTCGTTGATGATGACGCGGACGCCGTTGGTGCCGTGCAGCATGGCCAGCCACAGCATGACCAGGTCCCAGACCTGCCACAGCGGGCTCGCCCACTTGCCGGCAACGAAGCCGAAGTCGACGGCATGGATGCCGTCGCCCAGGACCAGGTTCATGAACAGGTGCGTGAAGATCAGGACAACAAGGATCACGCCGGAGACGCGCATGAACAGCCACGCAAGCATTTCAAAGTTGCCGCGGCCCGATGAATTGCGCGTGTAGCGCGGGGCGATGCGTCCTGAACGGGGTGCTTCGAGGGCGTGCGCTTCGTTAGTAGATGTGCTCATTGGTTATTAACCCCCGAAGACGTTGGGCAGGTGGCGAATAGAGAAGCCGATAACCGTAACGGCCCACAGGGCAACAACGCCCCAGAGCATCTGGCGCTGGTACTTCGGCCCCTTCTTCCAGAAGTCGATCAGGACTACACGCAGGCCGTTGAAGGCATGGAACACAATGGCCGCAACGAGACCAAGCTCGCCGAGGCCCATAATCGGGTTCTTGTAGGATTCGATCACCACGTTGTAGGCCTCCGGCGAAACGCGCACCAAAGACGTATCCAGAACGTGGACCAAAAGGAAGAAGAAGATCGCCACGCCGGTGATACGGTGCACAACCCACGACCATTGGCCCTCACGGCCACGGTAGAGAGTGCCTGCTGGTAACTTCGACACTGAATTTTCCTCCCTGCATCGCAGCGGCGTTAGCGCGTGTTCCACGCAGTGATGACGCCGGTGCGACAGCGATATAAGCTCTACCATAATCTAGGCTTGCGTGACCGGGGTTTCAATTTAGGTTCGCCTATGGTGTGACGCTGATTACATTGAACCCGCAGCGCAAACGCTGTATCGGGGGTGGTTCCTGATGCTCGCCGACCGGCTGGGCTAATCTTGGCTGTGATGAGTAACGAAAAGCCACAAGCAGACACTGCGTCCGTTCTTGACCGTTTTTACGGGGTCATCCCGGCGGGCGGCGTCGGGACGCGCCTTTGGCCCCTTTCCCGTGCGGCCGCACCCAAGTTCCTGCATGACCTGACAGGTTCGGGGTCCACCCTGATCAGGGCCACGTACGAGCGCCTCAGCCCGCTCAGCGGAGACCGCGTCATGGTGGTGACCGGGGCCGTGCACCGGCAGGCCGTGCGGCAGCAGCTGCCCGAAATCTCCAACAAGAACCTGGTCCTGGAACTCGAGCCGAAGGATTCGGCCGCAGCGATCGGCCTTGCAGCGGCGATCCTCTACAAGCGGGATCCGCAGATCATCATGGGATCCTTCGCCGCAGACCAGGTCATTGCCCCCGTGGAGGTCTTCCAGGCCGCCGTCCGGGAAGCCGTGCACACCGCGGCGCAGGGATATATCGTCACCATCGGCATCGAACCCACGCACCCGTCCACCGGATTCGGCTATATCCGTGCCGGCGAGCAGCTCCGGGTTGCCGGCGCACCGACCGCGCGCGCCGTGGTCGAGTTCGTGGAGAAACCGTCCGCGGACGTTGCGCAGACGTACCTGGACAGCGGCAGCTACAGCTGGAACGCCGGAATGTTCGTGGCCCCTGTGGACCTGATGCTCAAGCACCTGGAAGCCAATGAGCCGGTGCTCTACGCCGGCCTGATGGAAATCGCCGACGCCTGGGACACCACCCGCCGCCGCGAAGTGGTCCGTCGGGTCTGGCCCACGCTGCCAAAGATCGCCATTGACTATGCCGTCGCTGAACCGGCGGCCGCAGCAGGCGACGTCGCAATGATCCCAGGCGCCTTCAGCTGGGACGATGTAGGCGACTTCGCCGCGATCGGCCGCCTGAACCCCGCAGCGGAAAACAGCAACCTGACGGTGATGGGGGAGGGCGCCCGCGTCTACTCCGAAAACGCCTCCGGGATAGTCGTCTCCGATACCAAGCGTGTCATTGCGCTGATCGGGATCGAGGACATCGTCATCGTGGACACACCCGACGCCCTGCTGGTGACCACCAAGGAACACGCGCAGGAAGTCAAGAAAGCCGTGGAACACCTGAAGGCCAGCGGCGACACCGACGTCCTGTAGGCCGTCCGCGGAACACCGTCACGCAGCGTCGTTTCCGGCGTCGCACATTCCCGTTTTGGCTCCGGAATTGGCTAACCTTGAGGTTGTGCAGACTATCCCTTTGAGCAATTCGCCAATCCCCTCAATACAGGGGAGTGTGGCGCCGCTCCTGGGCGGGTTGATCGAGTTCCGTCGGGACCTGCACTCGCATCCCGAGCTCTCGCATAAGGAATTCCGCACTACCGACCGCATTGTAGAAGCCCTGGAGCATGCAGGCCTGACGCCCAAGCGACTCGACAACACGGGCGTTGTGGTGGACATCGGTGAGGGCCCCGTCCGCCTGGCGGTCCGGGCGGATATCGACGCCCTTCCCGTGCTGGAGGAGACCGGGCTGCCGTACGCCTCGGAGAACACCGGCATAGCCCATGCCTGCGGCCATGACATCCACACCACGGTGATGCTGGGCGTGGCAAAGGTGCTCGCAGGGTTCGACGCCGCCGGCCAGCTGGGCGGACGGGTGCGCGTTATCTTCCAGCCGGCCGAAGAAGTCATGCCGGGAGGCGCCCTCTCGGTGATCGAGCAGGGAGCCCTGGACGGTGTCCCGCGCGTCCTGGCCCTGCACTGCGACCCCCGGGTGGATGTGGGGCAGGTAGGCACCCGCATCGGCGCGATTACCTCGGCGTCAGACACCATCCGGATCGAACTCAGCGGCCGCGGCGGGCATACCTCCCGCCCGCACCTGACGGAGGACCTGGTCTTCGCGCTGGCCGAGATTGCCGTCAGTGTTCCGGCCGTGCTCTCCCGCCGCATCGACGTGCGCAGCGGTGTTTCCGTGGTGTGGGGGCAGATGCACGCAGGTTCCGCACCCAACGCCATTCCCGGACACGGATTCATGGCCGGCACCATGCGCTGCCTCGACGCCGAGGCCTGGCACGCCGCCGGAGAGCTGCTGGACAAGGTGGTTCGGGAAATCGCGGCGCCGTTCGGCGTCGACGTGCATCTGGAGCACATCCGGGGCGTTCCCCCGGTTATTAACGCCGACGCCGAGATCAGCCTGATCGAAGCGGCGGCCCGCGCCGAACTGGGCGAAGACGCCGTCGTGCTGGCCCCGCAGTCGATGGGCGGGGAGGACTTTGCCTGGATGACGCAGGCGGTTCCGGGCGCCCTGATGCGGCTTGGCACACGTTCGCCGGGCGGGGAAACCTTCGATCTGCACCGCGGAGACTACAACCCGGATGAACGGGCTATCAGCTGCGGCGTAAGCGTGATGGCGGCGGCCGCACTCCGCGCCGCCCGGGGCCTGCGGCACTGAATCAGCCGCGGCCGTTCCGGCCCTGCGGGCCCGCGTAACCTGGCGACACAATAGCGGCTGCCGCTGCGCATGTGAACGGGGCGGGACCATATCAGCCCGGTTCAGGCCGGAAGTGCCCGTTTGATAACAACATGTAAACAATGTTCCACCAGCACCGGATTTGGACTTGGTGTTGCCTCCGACACATTATGGTTATGTTGCTGCGGTCCAACGACGGACGGAGCGCTGCGCCACACGCTGCACCTTCAAGGGCACCGTTCGGCGAAAACCATTTCTTTTCTGGAGGAACATTGAAGAATTACCCGCGCAGCTTTAAGCGCAACGCAGGCGTCTCCGCCGCCATGCTCGGCGTGTCAGCTCTCCTGCTTTCCGGCTGCGGTGCTGCACCGGAAGAGGAAGAAGGCGGCTCCGAAGCAGCCAACAGCGACTTCACCGGCTGCATTGTTTCCGACGCCGGTGGCTGGGATGACCGCTCCTTCAACCAGTCCAGCTACGAAGGCCTGATGGCGGCGAAGGATTCCCTGGGCATCGAGACCCGCGACGCTGAGTCCCAGGCGCCCACCGACTTCACGAACAACGTTGACAGCATGGTCCAGGCCGGCTGCGACCTGACCGTGACCGTCGGCTTCCTGCTCTCCGACGCCACGAAGGCCGCTGCCGAAGCGAACCCCGACGTGAACTTCGCGATCGTCGATGACAACGCCATCGAGCTCGACAACGTCAAGCCGATCATCTACGACACGGCCCAGGCAGCTTTCCTTGCCGGCTACGTCGCTGCAGGCTCCTCCGAGACCGGCACCGTCGCTACCTACGGCGGCATGAACATCCCCACCGTCACCATCTTCATGGAGGGCTTCGCCCAGGGCGTTGAGTACTTCAACAAGGAGAACGGCAAGGACGTCAAGCTCCTCGGCGCTGACTCCTTCGTCGACAGCTTCGACAACCGTGCCGCAGGCAAGACCCTGACGCAGAACTTCATCAACGAAGGCGCCGACGTCATCATGCCCGTCGCCGGTCCGGTGGGCCTGGGCACCATGGAAGCCGTGGTCGAGGCCAACGCAGGCGGCAAGAACGTCCGCGCGGTCTGGGTTGACTCCGACGGATATGAGACCGCGGAAATCGGTCAGGAATTCATCCTGACCTCGGTCATGAAGCTGATGGGCGACGCAGTCGAGGACGTCATCACCGAGTCCACCGAAGACAACTTCAGCGCCGAGCCGTACGTGGGCACCCTGGAGAACGGCGGCGTCGACCTGGCACCGTTCCACGACCAGGAAGCCAACGTCCCCGAAGAGGTCAAGTCCGCGGTCGAGGACCTGAAGGCCAAGATCATCTCCGGTGAGATCAAGATCGAATCCGAGTCCAGCCCGCAGCAGTAACAGCGGACCGAACTGCCCTCAGACAACCGCCATGCCCCGCAGTTGCGACTGCCGGACATGGCGGTTTGTCTGTGCCGGACAGCCCTACCTCCCACACAGCACTTTTTAGAACAGATTGGTTGGGGTTTTGTGAAACTCGAGCTTCAAGGCATCACCAAGCGATTCGGTTCGCTGGTAGCCAATGACCACATCGACCTCGTGGTCGAGCCGGGGCAGGTACATAGCCTGCTCGGCGAGAACGGCGCCGGTAAATCGACGTTGATGAACGTCCTCTACGGCCTCTACGAGCCGACCGAGGGACAGATCCTCATCGACGGGCGACCGGTAACCTTCAGCGGCCCCTCGGATGCCATGGCCGCCGGCATCGGCATGGTGCACCAGCACTTCATGCTGGTACCGGTCTTTACCGTGGCCGAGAACGTGGCCCTGGGAAACGAAAAAACCCGGTTCGCCGGAATGCTGAACCTGGACGAAACCCGCCGCCGTATCCGGGAAATCTCGGACCAGTACGGGTTCGACGTCGACCCCGATGCCCTCGTGGAGGACCTGCCCGTCGGCGTCCAGCAGCGCGTGGAAATCATCAAGGCGCTGATCCGGGACGCAGAAGTCCTGATCCTCGACGAACCGACCGCCGTCCTTACCCCGCGCGAAACGGACGAACTGCTGGGCATCATGCGCCAGCTCACCAGTGACGGCAAGGGCGTCGTCTTCATCTCGCACAAGCTCCGCGAGGTCAAGGCCGTCTCCGACGTCATCACGGTAATCCGCCGCGGCAAGGTAGTCGGCTCCGCAGAACCCAGCGCCGGCACTACGGAACTTGCAGCGCTGATGGTGGGCCGCTCGGTCAGCCTGAGCCTGGACAAGGCTCCGGCCGTTCCGGGTGAAGAGACCTTCCAGGTGGAGAACCTCACGGTTGTCTCCGCGGGCGGCCAGCCGGTGGTTAACGGCCTGAGCTTCGGCATTGCCAAGGGCGAAATCCTTGCCGTTGCCGGTGTGCAGGGCAACGGCCAGACCGAGCTCACCGAAGCGGTCATGGGCCTGCAGGAACACGTGACCGGCTCCATCAAGCTGGACGGACGGGAACTCGTGGGCATGAAGACCCACAAGATCATCGACGCCGGTGTCGGCTTCGTCCCCGAGGACCGCAACGTGGACGGACTGGTCGGCACCTTCTCGGTTGCCGAAAACCTGGTCCTCAACCGCTATGACGAGCCGCCGTTTGCGCGCGGCCTGTCGATGAAGCCTGCGGTGGTCGGCGCCAACGCCGAGGAAAAGATCACCGAGTTCGATATCCGTACCCAGACTGCTGCCACCCCGGCGGGCACACTGTCCGGCGGCAACCAGCAGAAGGTGGTTATGGCCAGGGAACTGTCCCGGCCGCTCTCGCTGTTCATCGCCAGCCAGCCCACCCGCGGGGTGGACGTTGGTTCCATCGAATTCCTGCACCGGCGGATCATCGCCGAACGGGAGGCCGGCACGCCGGTGATGATCGTGTCCACCGAACTGGACGAGGTCCTGGAGCTCGGTGACCGCATTGCCGTGCTGTACGGCGGCCGCCTGATGGGCATTGTGCCCGGCGGCACATCGCGGAATGTGCTGGGCCTGATGATGGCCGGCATGACCGCCGACGAGGCGCTGGCCCGAGAGGCCGCGCCCGAGGAAACACCAATTATTGAGGGAGGGGCGCAGTGAGCCCGGAAAAGTCCACCACTGGTGGGCCAGCACCAGACCGCAAGATTTCGGCTGCCGACGAGGCACGCCTCGAAGTAGCTGCGGAGACCGCCGGAGGCCAGCTGGCGCCGCCCGCCGCCGCCGTCGGCAGCACCATCCTGCCGGAGCTGGACGCCCGTCGCGGCGTCCTCGAGCGGATCGTGACCGGAAACGGGCTGGTATCCGTCCTCGCCGTCCTGATGGCCCTGATTGTGGGCGGGGTGCTGATCGCCCTGACCAACGAGGAAGCCACCGAGGCAGCCGGCTACCTGTTCAACCGTCCCGGCGATTTCTTCGCCGCGGCCTGGGACGCGGCGGCCGGAGCGTACTACTCGCTCTTCCAGGGGTCGATCATCAACCTGGAGGCTGAGTCCTTCACCCGTGCGATCTACCCCCTCACCCAGACGCTGACCACCGCCACCCCGCTGATCTGCGCCGGCCTCGGCGTCGCGCTGGCGTTCCGTGCCGGCCTGTTCAACATCGGTGCGCAGGGCCAGATCATCATCGGCGCCACACTGGCGGCGTGGGTCGGGTTCACCTGGCAGCTGCCCGCAGGGCTGCACATCCTCCTGGTGATCATCGCCGGCCTGCTCGGCGGAGCCATCTGGGGCGGCATTGCAGGCCTGCTGAAGGCCCGCACGGGTGCCCACGAAGTGATCGTGACCATCATGCTCAACTACGTGGCCATCCAGCTGGTCGCATTCCTGCTCACCACTCCCGGTTTCCAGCGGGAGGGCAGCAACAACCCGATCAGCCCGCTGCTGGTTGACAGTGCCATGTTCCCCAAGCTGTTCGGCTCTGACTTCCGCCTGCACTGGGGCTTCATCCTGGCGATCGCGGCCACGGTCTTCGTATGGTGGCTGCTCAACCGCTCCACCATCGGGTTCGAACTGCGTGCCGTGGGCGCCAACCCCGACGCCGCCCGAAACGCCGGCATCAGCACCACGAAGGGCTACGTGGTGGTTATGCTCATCGCCGGCGCCCTGTCCGGCCTCGCCGGCGTGTCCCAGGTCTCCGGAACCGAGCGCGTGCTGACCACCGACGTGGCTGCCAGCTTCGGCTTTGACGCCATCACGGTGGCGCTGCTGGGCCGCTCGACGCCGTGGGGAACCTTCGCTGCCGGCCTGCTCTTCGGCGCCTTCCGCGCCGGAGGTGTCGCCATGCAGACCAACACCGGTACCAGCATCGACATTGTCCTGGTGGTCCAGTCCCTGATCGTGCTGTTCATCGCGGCCCCGCCGCTGGTGCGTTCGCTGTTCAGGATCCCGCCGCCCGGAGCCTTCCGCTCCGCCCGCAAGCCCGCCGCAAGTGCCGGAGGAGCAGCATGAGCACCGCAACCACCACCCCCGCGCTGAACCCGGCGCCCGCCACACTTGTGCGCAGCTGGAAAACACCCATCCTGCTGGGCGTGCTCGCCCTGTTGTCCCTGGTGTTCTTCGCCTTCGGGGCTCCGGCCACCGACGTCACCTTCCGACTGACCGACCCCGGGGCGGCCATCACGCTGCCGGACCTGGTGTTCTCCGCCAAGGCTTTCGGCTGGGCAGGCGCAATCGTGCTCGTCCTGGCCGCTGCCTGGGCCTTCGTCCTCGTCCGGTCGGGGCGGCGCCTGCCGCTCTGGCTCCCGGTGATTTTCGGCGTCGTGTTCGTGGCGGCGTTCCTCTCCTGGTCCGTCGGCAGTGCAGGCACGCCCAACATCGCCCTCTACGGACTCCTTGCCGGCAGCATCACCCTGGCCGTGCCGCTGATCTTCGGTTCGCTCTCGGGCGTCCTGTGTGAGCGCGTCGGCGTGGTCAACATCGCCATCGAGGGCCAGCTCCTCTTCGGCGCCTTTGCCGCCGCAGTGGCCGGCACCGTATCCGGCAGCGCCTTCGTCGGTCTGCTGGCAGCAGCCGTTGCCGGTGTGCTCGTCTCCCTGGTGCTGGCAGTCTTCAGCATCAAGTACGTGGTCAACCAGGTCATCGTGGGCGTCGTGCTGAACGTGCTCGTGTCCGGCCTCACCGGTTTCCTCTTCTCCACCGTGCTCAGCGCGAACCCGTCGGAACTGAACTCGGCGCCGCGCCTGCCGAACATCCGGATCCCGTTCCTGGCAGACATCCCGATCATCGGACCGATCCTGTTCGACCAGTCGCTGATCGGCTACCTGATGTACTTCGCTGTTGCCGCGGTCTACTTCGGGCTGTTCCACACCCGTTGGGGCCTGCGTACCCGTGCAGTCGGAGAACATCCCAAGGCGGCCGACACCCTGGGCGTCAACGTCAACCGGACCCGGTTCACCAACGTGCTGCTCGCCGGCGCGGTGGCCGGCGTCGGCGGGTCGTTCTTCACCCTCGTATCGGTCTCCAGCTTCGGCCAGGACATGACCGGCGGCCAGGGCTACATTGCCCTCGCGGCCCTCATCCTGGGCCGTTGGAACCCGCTCGGTGCCGCAGCCGCGGCCCTGCTGTTCGGCTTTGCCACGAACCTGCAGTACGTCCTGGGCCTGCTGGGTACCCCGGTGCCCAGCCAGTTCCTGTCGATGCTGCCCTACGTAGTGACGATCTTCGCGGTGGCCGGCGTCGTGGGCAAGTCCCGCGGACCGGCTGCCAGCGGCGTGCCCTACATCAAGGGATAGCTCTCAGGGGGACCTGCTGCCGGGAAACCGGCGGCAGGTCCCTCTTGGTTTCCGGTCCGACCGGACCGGAAACCCAATTGGAAGGAAGACATGACACAGACGACCCCCGGCCAGGTGGACTGGGACCAGCTCCTGGAAACCGCACGCGCGGCCCTGGCCCACGCCTACGTGCCCTACTCGAAGTATCCGGTGGGTGCCGCGGCGCTTACCGACGACGGCCGGATCGTTTCCGGCTGCAACATCGAAAACGCCTCCTACGGGCTGACTCTGTGCGCAGAATGTTCAATGATCAGCCAGCTGCGCATGACCGGCGGCGGCCGCTTGGCCGCCTTCGCCTGCGTGGACGGCTCCGGCAATGTCCTGATGCCGTGTGGCCGCTGCCGGCAGTTGCTCTACGAATTCCGGGCACCGGGCATGCAGTTGATGACAGTAAGCGGGATCAAAAGCATGGACGAAGTCCTGCCGGATGCTTTTGGACCGCAGCACCTCGAAGGGCAGGACAAATAAACATGAGCGCTGAAAAGTTCGACGCCGTAGACATCATCGGAATCAAGCGGGACCGGGGCACACTGAGCCCGGAACAGATTGACTGGACCATCGACGCTTACACCCGCGGAGCAATCGCGGACGAACAGATGGCCGCGCTGAACATGGCCATCCTGCTCAACGGCATGAGCCGGGCGGAAATCTCCCGGTGGACCACCGCCATGATCAATTCGGGGGAGCGGATGGACTTCTCCTCCCTCGGGAAACCCACTTCGGACAAGCACTCCACCGGCGGTGTGGGGGACAAGATCACCCTCCCGCTGGCACCCCTGGTGGCCGTTTTCGGTGTTGCCGTCCCGCAGCTCTCCGGCCGCGGGCTGGGCCACACCGGCGGCACCCTGGACAAGCTCGAAGCCATCCCCGGGTGGCAGGCCGCCCTGACCAACGACGCCTTGATGGCCCAGCTGCGCGACGTCGGCGCGGTCATCTGTGCAGCGGGTGCCGGACTGGCTCCGGCCGACAAGAAGCTGTACTCGCTGCGCGACGTCACGGGAACCGTGGAAGCCATCCCGCTGATCGCTTCCTCGATCATGAGCAAGAAGATCGCCGAAGGCACGGGTTCGCTGGTGCTCGACGTCAAGGTCGGAAGCGGCGCATTCATGAAGACCGAAGCCCGCGCCCGTGAACTGGCCGAGACCATGGTGGCCCTGGGCAAGGACGCCGGCGTAAACACGGTGGCCCTGCTGACCGACATGTCCACGCCGCTGGGCCTGACTGCCGGCAACGCCATCGAGGTGCAGGAGTCCGTGGACGTCCTTGCCGGCGGCGGACCCGAGGACGTCGTGGAACTCACCCTGGCCCTGGCCCGGGAGATGCTCACGGCTGCCGGGCAGCCCGATGCCGACCCGGAAGCAGCACTGAAGGACGGCCGTGCCATGGACGTCTGGCGCCGGATGATCTCCGCGCAGGGCGGCGATCCGGATGCTGCGCTTCCGGTGGCCCGCGAATCCGAAACCATCTACGCGCCCGCCGACGGTGTGCTGGTGGAACTCGATGCCCTCTCCGTAGGCGTTGCAGCTTGGCGCCTTGGCGCCGGGCGTGCCCGCAAGGAAGACGCGGTCCAGGCCGGTGCCGGCGTCGTTATGCATGCCAAGCCGGGCGCCGTCGTCCGGGCCGGTGAGCCGCTGATGACGCTGCTGACCGACACCCCCGAAAAGTTCGACCGGGCGCGCGAAGCACTGGCCGACGCCGTCGTCGTTGCCCCCGAGGGGTCGCGTCCGGCCCGGAAGCTGATCATCGACCGGATCAGCTAGGGGTTCGGGGCCTCGTTGCTTCCGGCGCCCTGGGGTGCCGGGGCGCGGGGTGCCGGGCCCTGCGGGCCCTACAGGCCCCGGAACGGCGGCAACGAAATTTCCGTGCTCGCAGAGCTCGCAGGAAATATTAAAGCCGCCTTCCTCCGGGGCCCTCCGCGGCCCTTCGGGTCCGGCGCGCCGGCCGGGGGCTATCGGGAGCGATGCCCCTCAGCTGGTGGGGTCTCCTCCACGTCCCTCCGGGGCGGGTGAAGGAGGGCGCGTCGCCCGGAAGGTTCGCCGCAGGCAGCTGTATCTGCGTGGCATGCTTGTAAAGGACCTAGGTAGCTTATTTCAAGGAGCGGCAGCTGTTGGACATTCTCAGTGCCACAGTGGACGGCATAAACAACTTCATCCTCTCCACAGCGGGTTCGCCGTGGGTCTACATCGGGCTCCTGGCCTGCTGCCTGATCGACGGCTTCTTCCCGCCGGTGCCCAGCGAGTCACTGGTGGTCGCGCTGGCATCGCTGGCGCTCAGCGGCGCCGGCGTGAATATCTGGCTGATCATTCCCGCAGCAGCACTGGGAGCGTTCCTTGGCGACAACCTTGCCTATCTCCTGGGCCGCTGGATCGGGACCGAAAGGTTCCGCTGGATGCGCACGCCGAAGATGCGCCGTTCCTTCACATGGGCACGCCATGAACTCGACAAACGCTCCATGTCGCTGATCCTCGTGGCCCGGTTCATCCCGGTTGGCCGCGTGGTAGTAAACCTCACCGCAGGCGCGACAGGATTCCCGCGACGCCGGTTCATCTCCCTGACCGCGATCTCCGGGATTGTCTGGGCGGCCTACAGCGTGGCCATCGGCGCGATAGCCGGTGCCTGGTTCAACGAGCACCACCTGCTCGGCGTGGCGGTGGGTGTCACCGGTGCCCTTGTCCTGGGCCTGGTCATCGACCGCATCATCACCATGGTCCGGGGCTCCGCAGCGGGGACGGCACACGCGGCAGCGGACGACATGCCGAACGCCGATGACGACGAGAGCACGCAGAAGGCCGCCTGAAACACCGTAGAGTTGCCGTGTGACTGAGCCTACAAACCTCCCCGAATCCTCTTCCCTCGACGTGCGCAGCCTGCCGAAGGTATCGCTGCACGATCACCTTGACGGAGGCCTCCGTCCGGCCACCATCATTGAGCTGGCCGCCGCCGTCGGCCACACCCTGCCGAGCACCGACCCCGCCGCACTGGGGGAGTGGTTCCGCGATTCGGCGGACTCCGGATCCCTGGAGCGCTACCTCGAAACCTTCGACCACACCATCGCCGTGATGCAGACGCACGAGGGCCTGGTGCGGGTGGCCCGCGAATTCGTCGAAGACCTCGCAGCTGACGGAGTGGTCTACGCGGAAGTCCGCTGGGCGCCGGAACAGCATGTGCAGGCAGGGTTGAGCCTGGACGAAGCCGTCGAAGCGGTGCAGGCCGGCATCGAAGAAGGCGTTGCGAACGCGGAAGCCGCCGGCAGCTTCATCCAAGTGGGCCAGCTGATCAGCGCCATGCGGCACGCGGACCGTGCGATGGAAATTGCCGAGCTGGCCGTGCGGCACCGCGACTCCGGCGCCGTGGGCTTCGATATCGCCGGTGCCGAAGACGGCTTCCCGGCTTCGCGGTTTAAAGACGCCTTCACCTACCTGGCCGAAAACCAGTTCCCGGCCACGGTGCACGCCGGAGAAGCAGCCGGCATCGAGAGCATCGTGGATGCCCTGGTACACGGCCGGGCACTGCGGCTGGGTCACGGCGTGCGGATTGCCGAGGACATCGACGTCGAATTCGAGGACAACGGCACGCCGGACGAACCCGAAGTGGGCATCGTGAGCATGGGCCGGGTGGCCAACTGGGTCCGCGACCGCGGTATTGCCCTGGAGGTGTGCCCGTCCTCGAACCTGCAGACCGGTGCCGTTGCCTCCTTCGGCGAGGACATTGAAACCCACCCGATCGACCTGCTCTACCAGACGGGATTCGCCGTCACCGTCAACACGGACAACCGGCTGATGAGCTCGGTGACGCTCACCGGCGAGTTCGAGCTCCTGATGGACACCTTCGACTACGACCTCGACGATGTCCTGGAACTGACGATGAACGCCGTCAACGCGGCGTTCCTGCCGCTGGACGAGCGTGCCGCGCTTTCGGCCTACGTCACCGAGGGATTCAACCGCGCCCGTGGCTGAAATCCCCCTTCCCGATGACCTCGGCGAGCGGTTTACCCGCCTCGCCGAGGTCATCGGTGCCCTCCGGGAACGTTGCCCCTGGACCGGGGCCTTGACCCACGAATCCCTGCTCGAGTACCTCGTGGAGGAAACGTACGAGCTCGTTGAAGCGGTGGAAGGCGGAACATCCGGTCCCGGGCGCGCTGAGGAACTACGCGGCGAACTCGGCGACGTGCTGCTGCAGGTGATGCTCCATGCCCGCCTGCAGCAGGAATCCGGCAGCTTTTCGGTCGCAGACGTGATCGATTTCCTCACCGCCAAGATGATCCGCCGCAACCCGCATGTCTTCCGCCCCGACGGCAGCCTCCGGGAAGAGTGCGGGGACTCCGGTATTGCGGCAATTGAACAGGCATGGGACGAGGCGAAGAAAGCCGAGACGCCCTCCCGGACCTCGCCGTTCGAAGGAATTCCGGCCGGCCTGCCGGCGCTGCTCCTGGCCGCCAAGACCCTCTCCCGGGCACGCCGTGCCGGACGCCGGGAGCCACCGGAGCCGGCCTCCACTGTGGAGTTTTCCGATGAAAACGAGCTCGGTGACGTGTTGTTTTCGCTCGTCAGCCGCGCCTCGGAGCAGGGGCTTGACGCCGAAACGGCCCTGCGGGCAGCGGTCCGCCGGTACACAGCCGAAGACGCAGGCACCTGATTCCGGCGGTGCCGGCCTGTGCCGAAGAGATCCCCAATATCCGTGATTCAGCTCACCGGACCTTACTCGGAGCCGTGATTCTATTAGGCTAAGAGGCAGACACTGTGACTTGCTGCCCACGCAGCAACGCGGTTTTCTCCCCAATCGTTCCAATGAACAGGAGCAATTCAATGGCCATCATCGATGCCATCCATGCCCGCGAGATTCTTGATTCCCGCGGCAACCCCACCATCGAGGTGGAGGTGCTGCTCGACGACGACACCTTCGGCCGCGCGGCTGTTCCCTCCGGCGCCTCCACCGGCGCTTTCGAAGCCAACGAACGCCGTGACGGTGAGAAGAACCGCTACCAGGGCAAGGGCGTACTGCAGGCCGTTGAAGCCGTGATCGAACAGATCCAGCCGGCACTGCTCGGGTTCGATGCCGCCGACCAGCGTGCCATCGACCAGGCCATGATTGACCTGGACGGCACCGAGAACAAGTCCGGCCTGGGCGCCAACGCCATCCTCGGCGTTTCCCTCGCCGTGGCCCGTGCCGCCGCCGAGTCCGCTGCACTGCCGCTGTACCGCTACCTCGGCGGTCCCAACGCGCACATCCTGCCCGTGCCGCTCATGAACATCCTGAACGGCGGATCGCACGCCGATTCCGACGTCGACATCCAGGAATTCATGATTGTTCCCCTGGGTGCCCAGACCTACTCCGAGGGCCTGCGCTGGGGCGTTGAGGTCTACCACAACCTCAAGTCCGTGCTGAAGGAAAAGAACCTCTCCACCGGTCTTGGCGATGAAGGCGGCTTCGCTCCGAACCTGCCCTCCAACCGTGCCGCCCTGGACCTGATCATCGAAGCCATCGAGCGTGCCGGCTACGTACCGGGCAACGACATTGCCCTGGCACTGGACGTGGCAGCCTCCGAATTCTTCAAGGACGGCTCGTACGTCTTCGAGGGGCAGAACCGGACCGCGGCGGAAATGTCCGCCTACTACGAAGAACTGGTCCGCGACTACCCGCTGGTCTCCATCGAGGATCCGCTGGACGAGGAGGACTGGGACGGCTGGAAGACCCTGACCGCGTCCATCGGCGACAAGGTGCAGATTGTGGGCGATGACCTCTTCGTCACCAACCCGTCACGGCTGGAAACCGGTATCCGGAACAACGCCGCCAACTCGCTGCTGGTGAAGGTCAACCAGATCGGCACCCTGTCCGAAACCCTGGACGCCATCACCATGGCCCAGCGCGCCGGTTACACCACCATCACGTCCCACCGCTCGGGTGAGACCGAAGACACCACGATCGCCGACATCTGCGTTGCCACCAACGCCGGCCAGATCAAGACCGGCGCTCCGGCCCGTTCCGAGCGCGTGGCCAAGTACAACCAGCTGCTGCGCATCGAAGAGGAGCTGGACGACGCCGCACGCTACGCAGGGCGCAGCGCCTTCCCGCGCTTCAACAACGCCAAGTAGCCGTACCGCCGCAGCGGATGCCGGCCCGATTCCGGGACCGTAGGCGTTGCGGAACAGGCTCCAAACACCGCGGGTGGGTAACCTCATAGGAGGGAACCCGCCCGCGGTTGTTTTTAACCGCCTGCCCCGCCTTTTTGACAGCACCGATTTAGACAGGAAGCGCATGCCAACCCGACGCCCCAAGGTGCCCCGGCCCGCGGCCCCAGCGAACCCGGACAGGGTAAAAGCCAGCGGAGGCAACGCGTCGAAACCGGTGACGGCGAAGCCGGCCGCCTCGAAGACGGCGGCGCCCAGGGCTGCTGCCCCCAGGGCTGCTGCCCCCAGGGCTGCAGCGCCCAAGGCTGCAGCGCCCAGGTCTGCTGCGCCCAGGGCCGCGGCCCCGAAAGCTGCAGCGCCCAAGGCTGCAGCTGACAAATCACCGGCACCCAAGGCTGCGCCAAAGCAGCCGGCGGCCCGGAAAACCGAAGCTTCGAAGGCCGGCGCCCAGCCGGGGAACCAGCGCTTCGGGAAGCTGTCGGCATCGGACGCCCGCGCAGCAGTGCGCTCCCAGCTTTCCGGCGCGATCCGCCGCAAGTCCGATCCGGCACCCGAATCCAAAGCCCCCGCAGCTGTGCCGGAGGTGGAAGCTCCCGATGAGCTGCGTCCCGTACCTGCAAAGGCATTCTCCGGACGGTTGCTGGTCCTGGCCATGGTGATGGTGGCCATCACCGTCCTGCTGGCACCGTCGGTACGGACGTACCTCCAGCAGCGCTCGGAGATCGCCGTGATGAAGACGGAGATTGCCGAGGCCCAAGCAACACAGGCCGAATTGGAAGTCCAGCTGGGCCGCTGGGAAGACCCTGCCTACATCAAGCAGCAGGCACGGGACCGCATTTTCCTGGTGATGCCGGGGGAGAAACGGTACCTGGTCAAGGGTGAAAACGGTGTGGAGCAGGCAGAGGAGCTTGCTGCCGAAGAAGAGCCCGAAGACCTGCAGTGGGTCGATTCGCTGTGGGACTCGGTCAAGAAATCCGCCACGGCACAGTAATCTGGAGGCTGATAGAAGAAGCAGCCCGGGGCCCTCGCCGGCCCCCACGGAAGGAACCTCCTGCATGACCCAGGACCAGCTCGCCCCCACCCAGGAAGACCTGGAAACCCTGAGCCGGCAGCTTGGCCGCCCGGTGCGCGACGTCGTCGAAATCGGCGCACGCTGCGTCTGCGGCAACCCTCTGGTAGCCACCACGGCCCCCCGGCTGAGCAACGGCATACCTTTCCCCACCACGTATTACCTGACGCACCCGGTCATCACAGCTGCCGTATCCCGGCTGGAAGCCGCCGGCCTGATGACCGATATGAGCCGCCGGCTGGAGGAAGACCCGGAGCTGGCGCAGCGGTACCGCAGCGCCCATGAACACTACCTCCGGGTCCGTGACGAGATCGGGGAGCGCACTGGGACCGGTCCGGTACCGGAAATCGACGGTGTCTCCGCCGGCGGGATGCCCAACCGCGTGAAGTGCCTGCACGTGCTGGTGGGCCATTCCCTGGCCGCCGGTCCCGGGGTTAATCCGCTGGGCGACGAAGCGCTGGCCGCTATTGAACAGTGGTGGACAACCGACCGCTGCTACTGCGAAGGTGCTTGGGACACTGCAGCTCCCGCTCCCGCGCGTGACCTCAGCCGCCACACGAAGACGCAGGGCCTCAGCCCGGAAGAGCTCGAGAGCAAGAAGGCCGCACGCCGGCAGGCAACGGATGCCGCAATGAACGAGGGGGAACTGTGACAGGCCAGGAAGGTCACCGCGCGGAAAGCGTGCGGGTTGCAGCCATCGACTGCGGCACCAACTCCATCCGGCTCCTCATCGCGGACATCAGCCGGGACGAGCGCGGCGCAGCCCGGCTCACCGACGTCGTACGCCTGATGCGGGTGAACCGGCTGGGACAGGGAGTGGATGCCACCGGACGGCTGGCCCCGGAAGCGCTGGAACGCACCTTTGCCGCGGCTGATGAGTATGCCGCCCTGATCCGCGAGCACGGTGCATCCCGCATCCGGTTCGTTGCCACCTCCGCCAGCCGTGACGCCGAAAACCGGCAGGAATTCGTAGACGGAATCCGCGAACGCCTTGGCGTGGAACCCGAAGTGATCAGCGGAGATGAGGAGGCTGCGCTTTCCTTCGCCGGTGCGGCAAGCGTCTTCGCCGACGGCAACGGCGCCAAGACACTCGTGGTGGACCTGGGCGGCGGCAGTACCGAGTTCGTCCTCGGTGACGGCACCGGCGTCCTGGCGGCGAAAAGCACCAATATGGGCTGCGTGCGCTTTACCGAACGGTACCTCCTGTCGGATCCACCCACCGAAGCGGAAATCGCGTCCGCACGCACCGAGATCCTGGACATGATTGCGTCCGCGCTGGTCACCGTGCCGCTGGCCGAAGCCGATCGGCTGGTGGGGGTGGCCGGGACGATCACCACCGTCACCGCTGCAGCCCTGGGCCTGGCGGAGTACTCTCCCGAGGCCATTCACGGGGCCGAGCTGAGCCGGGAACGGATTGACGAGACGGCCGACTCCCTGCTGCGGCAGGACCGTGCCGGGCGGGCAGCATTGCCGTACATGCATCCGGGCCGCGTGGACGTTATCGGGGCCGGAGCGCTGATCTGGCGCACCATCGTGGACCGCATCGACGAACTGACCGACGGCCGCGTGGCCACGGCGTTCGCCAGCGAACACGACATCCTTGACGGCATTGCGCTGAGCGCGTGAGGGCAACGGGAACCGCCCCAGGCCGCCGCCGGGGAGGCGCAGCACGCCTGAGGGCCGCTGCCGCAGCGCTCTGCACAGCAGTGGCGCTGCCGCTTCTGGCACCTGCTCCGGCGCAGGCCGATGAATGGCGGGACAAACAGTACTGGCTTACCGACTACGGTGTGACCGAGGCCTGGAAGACCACCAAGGGCGCAGGAGTGAAGGTGGCCGTGATCGATACCGGCGTCGATGCCACTCACCCCGACCTTGCCGGCGCCGTCGCCGGAGGGTTCGATGTATCAGGAGCAGGCGACCCGCAGGGCGCCAAGGGCCTGGGCAGCACACCCGAGCACGGAACGCTGGTGGCGACCCTGCTGGCGGGCCGGGGGCACGAGAAACCCCAGGAGGACAAGGAAGCCGGCGAAGGGGAGAAGAAGGAGGGCGAGGACAAGGACAAGGACAAGCCCGCCGACCGCCCCGACGGCATTATCGGCGTTGCCCCGGAGGCAGAGATCCTCGCCGTTTCCACCTGGATCGGCGGAACAAATCCCGGCGGAGTTCCGATTGACACGCAGATCCCCGCCGCCGTCCGCTGGGCCGTGGACAACGGCGCCAAGGTCATCAACATGTCCCTTGGCAGTACCTCGACAGCTTGGCCCGAGAGCTGGGATGACGCCTTCCTCTACGCCGAACAGAACGACGTGGTGGTGGTCGCAGCCGCCGGCAACCGCGGTGGGGGCATGACCCAGGTGGGAGCACCCGCCACCATTCCGGGCGTACTTACCGTGGCCGGCCTGAACCGGCAGGGCGAGGCCAGCCTGGACTCGTCCTCCGAAGGCATCAGCATTGGTGTTGCCGCTCCTGCCGAAGACCTGATCGGGGGGATGCCCGGGAACACATCCCGGTATGCGACATGGGAAGGCACTTCCGGGGCGGCGCCGCTGGTTTCCGGCGTCGCTGCACTGATCCGTGCTGCCCACCCGGAAATGAGCGCGGCGGATGTGATCAACCGGATTGTCAGCACCGCGCGGGACGCCGGGGACCCCGGTACGGACACTATCTACGGTTACGGAATCCTGGACGCCAACGCCGCAGTGAACGCCGACGTTCCCTCGGTCACCAGCAACCCGCTGGGAACCATTGCCGAGTGGATCCGCGTGCACCGGCGGGTGGCGGAGGAGCCGCCCGGCGCCGCGGACATTCCCGCCCCCACGGTCCCGGACCTGCCGGAGCCGGCGGTGCCGGTGGCGCAGGAGCCGGTTGCCGCGGACGGCAACCTTCCCGCCGTCGTCATCCTCGGATTCGGCGGGCTCCTGGTGGCCCTCCTGGTGGCCGGCACGGTGCATGTGACCCATGTTCGACGCCGGGGCAAGACAGCCGGCGGGACCCGGAACACCGAAGCGGACTCCCTGGACGAGGCCGGGATCCGATAGCGAAAGGCCCGGTTCCCGGTTTGTCAAATGGTTCGTGAAGACTTTCACAAACTCAGGTAGGATTAGGGCATGGCATCGAACAAGCAGTTTTCTGATCGTCCCCGCGTTCTGGTGGTCGGCGGTGGTTACGTCGGTCTGTACGTAGCCAAAGACCTCCAGAAGAAGGTAAAGGAACAGGGAGGGATTGTTACGGTAGTGGATCCGCTGCCGTACATGACCTACCAGCCTTTCCTTCCCGAGGTTGCCGCAGGCACCATTGAAGCCCGCGACGCCGTTGTGTCCCACCGCATGCACCTGAAGAACACCGAGCTGATCAACGGCAAGGTGACTTCCATCAACCACGCCGCCCGCACCGCGACCATTGAGCCGGGCGACGGCAGCGAGCCGTTCGACCTGCCCTACCAGGACGTTGTCCTGGCCGCCGGTTCGATCACCCGCACCTTCCCGATCCCGGGCCTCGCAGAGGCCGGCATCGGCATGAAGAGCATCGAAGAAGCCATGGCCACCCGCAACCACGTGCTTGAGCGCATTGAAACCGCATCGCTCATGCCCGCGGGCCCGGAGCGCGAACGCGCCCTGACCTTCGTCGTCGTCGGCGGCGGCTTTGCCGGCATCGAAACCCTGACCGAGCTCGAAGACATGGCCCGCGACGCGGTCCGCATCAATGACCGGCTTCGCCGCGAAGACCTCCGCTTCGTCCTGATCGAAGCCATGGGCCGGGTCATGCCCGAGGTCAAGCCTGACCAGGCCGAGTGGGTTGTCTCGAGCATGCGTGAGCGCGGCATCGAGGTCCTGCTGAACACCTCGCTGGCGTCCGCAGAAGGCGGCGTCCTCAAGCTGATCAACATGGCGGACAAGTCCCCGGCGGGCGAGTTCGGTGCTGACACGCTGATCTGGACTGCCGGTGTGCAGGCGAACCCGATGGTCCGCGCCACCGACTTCCCGATCGACGAGCGCGGCCGTGTCCGCGCCAACGCCGAACTGCGCATCACCGGCGACGACGGCCCCATCGACGGCGCCTGGGCTGCCGGCGACGTCTCCGCCGTTCCGGATCTCTCCGGCGGCGGTGTAGGCGGCTTCTGCGTCCCGAACGCACAGCACGCCGTCCGCCAGGCAAAGCTGCTGGCCAAGAACATCATGGCTGCCCGCTACGGCGTCGGCACCGTGGAAGAGTACAACCACAAGAGCCTCGGCGCTGTGGCCGGCCTCGGCCAGTACAAGGGTGTCGCCAACATCATGGGCTTCGGCCTGAAGGGCTTCCCGGCCTGGCTGGCACACCGCGGCTACCACGGCCTGGCCATGCCGATGTTCGAGCGCAAGTTCCGCGTCATCTCGGGCTGGCTGCTGAACGTGAGCTACGGCCGCGACCTGACGTCGCTGCGCAATCTGGAAGACCCGCGCCGCGGCTTCGAGGAAGCAGCAACGCCGGCTAAAAAGCCGGCAGTGAAGGCCTAGTTCCGCAGTCGTTCACAAACAACAACGGCGGCCCTCCAGCAGGAGGGCCGCCGTTGTTGTGTTTCCTGCGGTCCGCGCGTGTCCAGTAGGCTTGGAAGGCAATCGCAGAGCCCCAGTAGCCCAATTGGCAGAGGCAACGGACTTAAAATCCGCGTGTTGTCGGTTCGAGTCCGACCTGGGGTACCCCGACCGACTAGCCGCGCGAGCGGTTGCGGTGGCGCAGCAGCAGTCCGCCGGCGAGCAGCCCGAGGATGACGACGGCCGCGATCGCCGGGAGCGCCAGATCCGAGGCGGTCCGTTCCTCCTCAACCTCGTCCGTGGCGGACGGCGAGGGGCTGGCGGTCCGGCTGGGACTCGGCGACGGCGTGCCGGCGGAAGAGTTCCCTCCGGCTCCGCCTCCGGTTGTTCCACCCGTACTGCCGGTGGAAGCCGGGGAGGGCGGCACAGTGGACGGTGTGGCTTCCGGCGTGGGCTCCGCGGGCTGGGCTGGTGCCGCCGGAACCGGAACGGCGGGAACCGCCTCGGAGTAGTTGCCGGTGGACGGATCGTAGTTGCTTTCGCCCGGGTTGTAGGACGGTGCCGGCACCGCGGGGCTGTAGGTGCTGACGACGCACGTCTCGACCCCGTCGACGACGGCGGAAAGGTAGCCCGGCGCGCACTCCAGGGCCTGTGCCGGAGCAGCTGGCCCCATCAGGAGCAGGGCAGCGATCGGAAATGCGGAAGCGGCAGTGGACAGGCGTGGAACGTGCATTGTTTCCCCCAAGATAACGGTTCTACGGCCATCGTATAGGTCGAACAGGCACTTCCCGGCAAGGGCGCCAATGTTGGAATGTGACGAGCGTTACAAGGCTGTAACCGGAGCCTCTTATATTCGTCACAATGTTCCATTAGCTTTTCTTCTAATCAGGAACACCTGGTAATTGCGTCAAAGGCACCCGCCTTTCGATCGGGGAGAAACTTTTATGACTGCACTACGCACTGCCAGCGGTCTTGGCCAGGGCACGGGATACGCCCGCACCGCCAAGATCGCCGCCCTTGGACTGGGGCTTGCACTGTTCGCCAGCGGCTGCAGCAGCAGCAGCAGCGGGGAATCGTCCGCTGAAGAAACATCCGCAGAGACCGAAACCGCCGCTGCCTCAGTCCTGTCCTGCCCGGAAAGCCAGGGGGGAACGGGGGAGGACCCGGGCGCCAAGGGCGATCCCGCAGCAGTGCCCGCCTCCACCGGCACCACGGACGTACCGCTCAAGATCGGCACGCTGCTGCCCACCACCGGTTCGCTGGCCTACCTCGGCCCGCCGGAAATCGCCGGTACCAACCTGGCAGTCGAGGAAATCAATGCGGCCGGCGGCGTCCTCGGCAAGGACATCGAAATTGTCCACCGCGACTCCGGCGACACCACCACGGATATCGCCACCCAGTCAGTAAACGACCTGCTCAGCCAGGGCGTCAGCGCCATTGTCGGTGCAGCGTCCTCGGGCGTCTCCAAAACGGTGATCGGCAACATCACCGGCGCCGGCGTCATCCAGTTCTCCCCGGCCAACACCTCACCGGACTTCACCACGTGGGATGACAACGGACTGTACTGGCGGACCGCTCCCTCGGATCTCCTGCAGGGACGCATCCTGGGAAATTACATCATGTCCTGCGGCGCCCAGACCGTGGGCATGATCGTGCTTAACGACGCTTACGGCACGGGGCTGCAGAGCAATGTGAAGACCTCGGTTGAATCCGCCGGCGGCCAGGTGGTGGCCGAGGAGATGTTCAATGAGGGCGACTCCCAGTTCAGCAGCCAGGTGGACTCCGTTGTGGCAGCAAAGCCCGACGCCATCGTGGTGATCAGCTTCGACCAGGCCAAGAGCATCGTGCCGCTGCTGACGGCCAAGGGTGTCGACTCCAGCCAGTTGTTCTTTGTGGACGGCAATACGTCGGACTACAGCAAGGACCTGGACGCCGGAACCCTTGAAGGGGCGCAGGGAACCATTCCCGGAACCTTCGCATCGGAAAACTTCAAGGAGTCCCTGCTTGCAGTCGATCCGGCCCTGAAGGACTGGTCCTACGCGGGTGAAAGCTATGACGCCGTCACCCTCTTGGCGCTGGCCGCCGAGGCCGCGGGCAGCACCGATGGCAAGGCCATAGCCGCCCAGCTGGAGAGCGTGTCCGGCGAGGGCGAGAAATGCTACGACTTTGCCGGCTGCGTGACCATCCTGCGCGGCGGCGGAGACATCGATTATGACGGCTACTCCGGACCGATCACGTTCGATGAGAACGGAGACCCGACGGAAGCCTTCATCGGTATCTACCAGTACGACGCTGACAACGTGCCGCAGCCGAGCCGCTCCGAAGCGGGCAAACTGTAACTGAAGCAGAACAGCAAGGAAGAAGCCCCCGCCGGTTCCGGCGGGGGCTTCTTCCTTGCTGCTGACTGTCCTTGGCGGTGCCTCGCCGAGCGTTGCCCGGCCCGGGGCTAGGCTGTGTCTGCCAGGGTGCCCAGATAGAGCTGGATGACCTTCGGATCCTTCATGAGTTCGCGCCCGGTACCGGTGTAGGCGTCCCGGCCCTGATCCAGCACGTACGCCCGGTCACAGATCTGCAGGCAGCGGCGGGCGTTCTGTTCCACCATGATCACGGAGACCCCTGCCCGGTTGATCTCATGCACCCGCAGGAACGCCTCGTCCTGTTTGACGGGGGAGAGCCCGGCGGAGGGTTCGTCCAGCAGCAGCACTGCGGGATCCATCATCAGGGCACGGCCCATGGCGACCATCTGGCGTTCACCGCCGGACAGGGAACCCGCCCGCTGGGCCCGGCGCTTGGCCAGTTCGGGGAACACTCCGGCCACGAAATCGAAGCGTTCCCGAAAGGTCCTGGGCGCCTGGTAGACGCCCATCTGCAGGTTCTCCTCGATGGTCAGGGAGGGGAAGACGTTGTTGTTCTGCGGGACGAACCCCACACCCCGGCTGACGAGCTTGTTGGCCTTGAGCCCGGTGAGGTCCTGGCCGCGGACCACCACGGTCCCGGAATGCACCTTGACCAGGCCGAACATCGCCTTGAGCAGGGTGGACTTGCCGGCGCCGTTGGGTCCGATGATCCCGATCAGCTCTCCCCGGCGGGCTTCGATGCTGCAGCCGTTGAGGATATTCACCCCGGGGATGTACCCCGCCACGAGGTCGGTCACCTTGACAACCGAGTCGCCGTCAAATGCCTCCGCGCTCATGCCTGGTCCTTCCGTTCGTCGTGGTGCCGGGCCGATGCCCCGGCAGGTTGGATGGCGGGTTCGGTTCCCACCGATGACTCGGCGTCGTGCTCCAGCTCCGCCTCCAGTTTTTCGAAACCCTCCGAATCGGCGAGGTCCACGTCATGATGGGCGCCCAGGTAGGCGTCGATCACGGCTTGGTCCTTCATGACCTCGGAAGGCGGCCCCTCGGCCACCACCTTGCCTTCGGCCATGACCACCACCCAGTCGGCAATGTGGCGGACCATGTGCATGTCGTGCTCAACGAACAGGACGGTCATGCCCTCGGCCTTTAGGTTCTTGATGTGATCCAGCAGGGACTGGGTCAGCGCCGGGTTCACGCCCGCCATGGGCTCATCCAGCATGACCAGTTTGGGGCGGACCATCAGGGCGCGGGCCATCTCCAGCAGCTTGCGCTGGCCGCCGGAGAGGGACGCTGCATAGTCGCTCCGCTTGGTGTCCAGCTTGAACTTGGCCAGCAGAACGTCGGCCTGTTCGGTAATCTCCTTTTCCCGCTGGCGCCACAGCGGAGGCAGGAGCGCCCGCCTGAGGGATTCCCCCGGCTGTGCGGTGGCACCCAGGCGCATGTTTTCCAAGACGGTCAGTTTGCCCATGACCTTGGTCAGCTGGAAGGTGCGGACCATGCCAAGGCGTGCCACCTTGTAGGCGGAGACCCCGGCCAGGTCTTTGCCCTCGAACTGCCACGTGCCTGACTGGGGCGTGTCGAAGCCGGTCAGCAGGTTGAACAGAGTCGTTTTCCCGGCACCGTTGGGACCGATCAGTGCGGTGATTTTATGCCGCGGAATCTCCACATGCTCCACATCCACGGCGTTGATTCCGCCGTAGGTCCGGGTGACGTTTTCCGCGACCAGGATCGGATCCCGCTTGGCGCAGCCCGGGCCGATCTCACCTTGCGCGATGGGACGGGTGTCGTCCATGTATTCGTTGTCTGCGGCCGCCCGAGGCCCGTCTGCTTGGTGGCTCATGCGAACGACAGCTCCTTCTTGTTGCCCAGGATGCCCTGGGGCCGGAAGATCATCAGCAGCATCAGGGCTACGCCTACAAGGATGTAGCGGATCTGGCCTGCCTGGGTAGTGGTGATGAACGTGATGTACCCGGATTCAATGGCGCCGTAAAGCACACCTTGCGTGACGGAGAGGATGGCCCAGAAGATCATCGACCCCAGGACCGGGCCCAGCACGGTGGACATTCCGCCCAGGAGCAGGGCCGTGTAGAGGTAGAACGTCAGCTCGGTCCCGTAGTTTGCCGGCTGCACGGCGTCCCGGGGGAGGGTGAAGATGATTCCGGCCAGCGAGCCCAGGAGGCCGCCGATGACCAGCGCCTGCATTTTGTAGGCGTACACGTTCTTGCCCAGGGCACGGACGGCATTCTCGTCCTCCCTGATGCCCTTGAGTACGCGGCCCCAGGGACTGCGGATCAGCATCCACACCAGGAGGCAGGCGAGAGCCACCAGGAGCCAGGCGACCAGGCGGATCCAGAGGTCCCGCTCATTCATGGAGACGGGGCCGAGACTGTAGGAGCCGGCCGGAATCGGGTTGAGGGCATAGAAGCTGCCGGTAAACGCGGCGAGGCCGTTGGCGGATCCGGTCACCGGTGTCATGGAGTTGGTGGTGACGACGTACCGGATGATCTCGGCGGCGGCAATGGTAACGATGGCAAGGTAATCCGCACGGAGGCGAAGCGTGGGTATGCCCAGGATGACGGCAAACACCGCTGATGCCAGCAGGGCGATCAGCAGCGCCAGCGGCAGGGGGGCATTAAAGGACAGGATAGGGATGGCGAAACCGTACGCACCGACGGCCATGAAGCCGGCCTGGCCGAAGTTCAGCAGGCCGGTGTAGCCGAAGTGCACGGCCAGCCCGAGGGCGGCCAGTGCATACGCGGCCGTGGTGGGGCTGATGATTTCGGTGAAGGCACCGAGAAGAATATTGGCGAAATCCATCTGTAACTAAGCCCCTAACCTATGCGCTCGCGGCGGCCGAGGAGTCCCTGCGGCCGGACCAGCAGGACAAGAATCATGATGACCAGGGCGCCGACGTATTTCAGGTCCGCCTCCAGCCAGAGGGTGGAAATCTCGACGAAGAGACCCACCAGGACGGAACCGACCAGCGCCCCGAACACCGTGCCGAGGCCGCCGAGGGTCACTCCGGCGAAGATCAGCAGCAGGATCTGCTGGCCCATGTTGAAGGAAACGCCCGGACGGTAGTACGCCCAGAGGATGCCGCCCATGGCGGCAAGGGCTCCGCCGATGACCCAGACGAGCCGGATGACCCGGTCCACGTCAATGCCCGACGCCGCGGCCAGGGCGGGGTTGTCCGCCACTGCCCGGGTGGCCTTGCCGATCCGGGTGCGCAGCAGCAGGAGCGCGACCACCAGGATGACGGCCAGGCTGACGATCAGGGACACCAGGGTATTCCGGGGGATGGAGACGGGGCCGAGTTCCAATATCGGGCTCTGGGAGCCCGGCAGCTGCTGGGTGCCGCCGCCAAAGAAGAACAGCACGGTGTAGCGGACCGCCACGGCCAGGCCGATGCTGACGATCATCATGGGCACCAGGCCGGTGCCGCGGCGGCGCAGCGGTTTCCAGATCCCGGCGTCCTGCACGTAGCCAAAGGCCGCACCGCCCACTACCGCCAGTGGAAGAGCGGCCCAGAGCGGCATGCCCAGAGAGGCGAAGGCGAAGGCCAGGACGGCGCCCAGGGTCACCATCTCTCCATGGGCGAAGTTGGTCAGGCCGGTGGTGCCGAAGATCAGCGAGAGGCCGACGGCGCTCAGCGCCAGCAGGAGCCCGAAGCTCAGGCCCGCCACGGCACGCTCGAGAAGCAGGGATCCGAAGCTTTCCTCCTGCAGCACAATGCCTTCACCCAGCAGGAACAGCGTGGTGATGTTGGTGGTGTTGGCGAAGGTCACGGTGCGCGGGTTCTGCTGGCCTTCCGCCAGGGCGACGCCCTCCGGAAGCGTTGATTCGTCCAGCTCCACTTCATACGCGCCCTGCTGCGGGACGCCGATGGACCAGGAGCCGTTTGCTCCGGTGACGGCTTCGCCCTCGTATCCGTTGCCGTTCGCGGTGATTTTCACCCCCTCGAGCGGAGTGCCCTCATTCTTGATGACGCCGCTGATCCGGTCGCGGTAGTCCGCCCCGGAGGCAGGACTGGTGGCTGATGGCGAGGCATCAGACGTTGCAGTTGTTGCAGACGCGGCTGGAGCCGCGAGCAGCAGGGCAGCAAACATTGCCGCCACGGCCGCCAGCATCCCCAGATAACGGGTCAGCGCCGATGTTCTTACCAAGTTTTGAAACCTCCACGCAGGGCTGCGGAACCGAGGGAACGGCGCGCAGGCGGGCAGATGTGACACAGGTCACCGATTGGAGAACATGCTACCCACAGAATGTTTCAGGCAATGACCTTTCTTCCGGCGTGCATGTCGCAATCGAGTAACGACTCCGTTGCGGCAACGCAAGCGAAGCCTTCCCCCGAGGGGACCCGCGGTACCAAACCGTTACCGCCAGGCAGCGGTTTCGCGGGAATCCGCCGCCCCCCGTGCTCGTTGTACTTGGTAGGCTGGGCTGAAACAGCCCCCCAGATGGAGGACAGATTCAATGGCACTTGGCGGAAATCCGGTATTCAACGGAAAAAACTTCCGTTCCCAGACCCGCGGCGGTACCGCAACGGGCTCCCTGGCAACAGACAACAGCTACATGACCCCGCAGCAGCTGCAGGATCTTTACACGGCCCCTTCGGCGAAGCCGTCCGACATGGGCCGCATGACCTATGACGACGTGATCATGAAGACGGTGTTCTGCCTGGCGATGGTCCTGGTGGGTGCCGCCGTTCCGACCTTCCTGCTGCCGGGAATGGGCAGCGGACTGATGATCCTGGGCGCCCTGGGCGGTTTCGTCCTGGGCCTGGTGAACTCCTTCAAGCGTGAGCCGGTTCCCGCACTGATCCTGGCCTACGCCTTCCTTGAAGGTATGTTCCTCGGCGGTCTCACTGCCGTCCTGGACAATGCCTACCCGGGCGTCGGCCTGCAGGCGGTGCTGGGCACGCTGGCAGTCTTCGCGGTCACCCTCGTGCTGTTCCGCAGCGGCAAGGTGCGCGCGACTCCCAAGGCCGTCCGTTTCTTTATGATCGCCATCATCGGCTACGCGGTCTTTTCGCTGCTCAACGTCGGCCTGATGATTTTCGGCGGCGTGCAGGACCCGTGGGGCCTGCGGGGCAGCGTGGAGATCTTCGGGATTCCCCTGGGCGTCTTCATCGGCGTCCTGGCCATCGGCCTGGCAGCGTTCTCGCTCATCATGGACTTCACGTCCATTGAGCAGGGCGTCAAGGCCGGCACCCCCGAGCGTTACTCCTGGACCGCTGCGTTCGGCCTGACCGTGACGCTGGTGTGGCTGTACGTGGAGATCATCCGTCTCCTCTCGATTCTCCGAGGCAACGACTAGACGTTCCCGGCAACGACACATCGGTAGCACTACCGGAAGGACCGCAGGCAATGCCTGCGGTCCTTCCGCCGTTTAAGGCGCTGGACTCTGGGCACCCTCCGCATACGGACGTAGCATGGCCGCTGGGGGACCGGGAAAGGGGGCTTCGATGGCCGAATCTGAGCGGCAGCCGGTGGTCGAGGAGCTCGTTGCCGCCCTGTTAGCCGGGTCGGATACCGAGGTATTCCTGTCCGTTGCCGCCGGGATCGCTGCCCGACGGCTGGGCCTGTCTGCACCGGACGGCTGTTCGATCGCCGTGGAACGCAGCCGGCGGCCGCTGCTCAGCGTCCGGACCCCGGGGTTACCGGCAGTCCGGGCGGAGCATGGTCCCGGCAGCCCGGGCGGAACCGTGCTGGGCGGCGGACCCGACGTCGTGGTGACGGACCTGGCCGCGGAGCAGCGATGGCCGGGGCTGGCCGAGGCCGCCGCTAACGGAATCCGGTCGGTTGCCGCCGTCGCCCTGCCGCTGGAGGGGGACCGCGGGGTCCTCAGCTGCTTTTCGCCGCGGACGCACGCGTTCGGCCCGGGCGAGGTTGCCGGTGTGCGTGCCGTTGCCGCCGAAACAGCCAAGGTCCTCCGGCTGGCCCTGCAGATCGATGCGCAGGCGAACCGGGCGGCGAATCTCCAGGCCGCCCTGGAATCGCGGACGGTGGTGGACCTGGCAGCGGGCATCATCATGGGGCAGAACGGCTGCAGCCAGCAGGCTGCCATCGACATCCTCCGCAGTGTCTCGAACAGCCGCAACATCAAAATCCGCAATGTCGCAGCAGGCGTGGTGGCTGCCGTCAGCGACCGGGTCAACACACATTTTGATGAGTGACCGCCGGGCGCACGGGTAAGATCGGATGGCATGAACGCAACCGGCAGCGAACCGGGAGAGGCCGGCCCGGCCACCGGTGCACAATACGAAATCAGCCGCGGCAAGGCCCGCGCCGTCATCGCCTCCCTGGCCGGCGCGCTGCGCCGGTACACGGTAGACGGGGTTGACCTGGTGCAGACGTATCCGGACAACGCCATACCCCCGTCCGCCAACGGGGTGCTGCTGGCGCCCTGGCCCAACCGGACGGCGGACGGACGCTGGACCCTGGCGGGGAAGACGCAGCAGCTGGACATCACCGAGCCCTCCCGCGGGCACGCCAGCCACGGACTGCTGCGCAATACCGGTTACACGGTCCGGGAACAGGTGCCGGGCGCCGTGGAACTCAGCGCGGAGATCTTCCCGCAGCACGGGTATCCCTTCCACCTCGTGCACCGGGCGCGCTACAGCCTGGACGACGACGGCGGCCTGCGGGTGCAGCAAAGCCTGACGAATGCGGGCGCAGCGGCCGCTCCCGTTGCCCTCGGCGCCCATCCCTTCCTGCGGCTCGGCGATGTACCGACCGAAGACCTGGTGCTCACAGTGTCCGCCTCCACCGTGCTGACCGTTGATGAGCGGCTCATTCCCAATGGGCGGCGGGAACCAGCCGGAGCGGCGGACCTCCGCGGCGGGGCCCGGGTAGGGGATCTGGCACTGGACAACGCCTACACGGACCTTTCGTTCGATGAGGCAGCCCCCGGCACGCACCGGCATACGCTCACCGCGCCGGACGGACGAAGCGTGAGTCTCTGGACCGGAGCCGAATGCGGTTATGTCCACGTTTTCGTCACCGACACATTCCCCGGGCAGCGCCGCGCGGTGGCACTGGAACCGATGACTGCTCCGGCCAACGCCCTGAACTCGGGGGAGGGGCTGGCGTGGCTGCCCCCGGGGCAGGTCTTCTCCGCCCGCTGGGGCATCCGCGCCGAGCTGGACCCGGCGGCAGGGAACAGCAGAGCTCGAGGTAACAGCGGAGGATAGGCACGTAAAGGGGGTCCCGGCCCAAGCCCGGTATGGAAAGATGGCCCCATGAAACCCCATGCACGCCGCACATCGGCGCCCCGCGCGCTGCAGGCTGCGGCGGCGAATTCCAACCGGAACAACGACGAGGTCCCTTTCGCCCTGCGGGTCAGTGCCGCCTGGGCCTGGCGCCTCGGCATTGTCCTGATTGTCGGCGCCGGGCTTATCTGGATCCTCAGCCATTTCTCGCTGCTGATCATTCCGCTGATGATCGCCGCCCTGCTGGCCGGGCTGTTGTCGCCGGTTTCGAGTTGGCTGCGGCGCAACCGGCTTCCCGGCGGCCTGTCGGTTGCCGTGACCATCGTGGCCTTCCTCGGCGTCGTTATCGCTGCCCTGACGTTGGTGGGACGGCAGCTTGCCCTCGGGTTCCGGGATCTCTGGGGTGAAACCCTTGCAGGGGTCCGCCAGATCCAGGGCTGGCTGTCCGACGGCCCGCTGAACATCACTGCAGGCGACATGGACTCGTTGTTCAACGAAGCCACCACCACGCTGCAGGACAATTCGGCCAACATCCTCTCCGGTGCCCTGAGCGTGGGCAGCAGCGCCGGCCACTTCGCCGCCGGCATCCTGCTGACCCTCTTCGCCTTGGTTTTCTTCCTGCTGGACGGCCGCCGGATCTGGGAGTTCACTTCCGGACTGCTGCCGCGCCGGGCACGGCCCGCCGCCTACGGAGCCGGCATCCACGGCTGGGAATCCATGGTCAACTACGTACGGGTGCAGGTGGTGGTGGCACTCATCGATGCCATCGGCATCGGCGGCGGCGCAGCCCTCATCGGTGTTCCGCTCGCCCTGCCCCTCGCGGTTTTGGTGTTCCTGGGCTCGTTCGTTCCGTTGGTAGGTGCGTTTGTCACCGGCTTCGTGGCCGTCCTGCTGGCGTTGGTGGCCAACGGCGGAGTCAACGCGCTGATCATGCTGGGCATCGTCCTGCTGGTACAGCAACTGGAATCCCACATCCTCCAGCCGCTGGTCATGGGCAGGGCCGTCTCCCTCCACCCCCTGGCCGTGATCCTGGCAGTCACGGGCGGCACCCTCGCCGCGGGGGTCCCCGGGGCCCTGTTTTCAGTGCCGCTGCTGGCCATCCTCAACACGATGGTCCGTTACATAGCGGCCCGCGGCTGGGAGGACGACCCGGCCATGGAACCGGAGGGGGAAGAGGACGACGACGGCGATAACCCTGTGCCGGAGGAACACGGTTCCGGCACGGAGGACACGTCGGCTACACAGGAAGAGCGCCGCCCATGACCGATCTGTCGCAGTTGCCCGTCACCCTGGATGACATCCGGGCAGCGGCAAAGCTCCTCGACGGAGTTATTGCCCACACCCCCGTCGAGTCATCACGGGCGCTGGCCCGCGAAACCGGTTCACCGGTGTACCTCAAATGCGAAAACCTCCAGCGGGCAGGGTCATTCAAAGTACGCGGCGCCTACGTCCGCATGGCCAAGCTGTCCCCTGCGGAGAAAGCCCGGGGAGTGGTGGCTGCCTCTGCCGGCAACCATGCGCAGGGCGTGGCCGTAGCTGCGGCGCGCCTGGGCATTTCCGCCCGGATCTATATGCCGCAGGGAGTGGCGCTGCCCAAGCTGGCCGCCACCCGGGGACACGGCGCGGAAGTCATCCTTCACGGCCATACCGTCGACGAGGCCCTGGCCGAGGCCCAGCGGTACGCCGACCAAACGGGCGCCGTCTTTGTCCACCCGTTCGACAACGTGGATGTGGTGGCCGGACAGGGGACCATCGGCCTTGAGCTCCTGGACCAGATACCGGATCTGGACACCGTGCTGATGGGGGTGGGAGGCGGCGGCCTGCTCGCCGGCGTCGCTGTCGCGATCAAGTCGCGGGCACGGGAACTTGGCCGTGAGATCCGGATCATCGGGGTGCAGGCGGAAAACGCAGCCTCCTATCCGCCCTCGCTGGCCGCTGACGCGCTGGTACCCCTCACCAGGGTCAGCACCATCGCGGACGGCATTGCCGTCGGCCGGCCCGGACAACTGCCCTTTTCAATCATCCGCGAGCTGGTGGACGATGTGGTGACCGTGAGCGAGGATGCCCTTGCCCGTGCACTGATTTTCCTCCTCGAGCGTGCCAAGATGGTCGTGGAACCGGCCGGGGCCGTGGGAGTGGCCGCGCTGATGGAAGGGAAGATAGAAAATCCCGGAAATACGGCGGTAATCCTGTCCGGCGGCAACATCGACCCGATGCTGATGCTGAAGGTCATCCAGCGGGGATTGGCGGCTGCGGGCCGTTACCTGGTGGTCCGCATCCTCCTTGACGACCGTCCGGGGTCGCTGGCGACCATCTCGCGGATCATCGCGGAAGCGGATGCCAACGTCACCGGAGTGGACCACACAAGGGTAGGAGGATCAATCAGCATGGGAGACGTAGCGATCACCATCAACATGGAAACAAAGGGGCACGAGCACTGCGAACTGGTGCTGAAGAACCTGCGCACTGTTGGTTTCCAACCCGTCGTACTGGCCGGTTAAGCCATGTTTGCTTCTCGTGCACGCACCGCACTGGCCGGGTCGCTCCTGTTCGCCGCCGTGCTCTGGGCGGTCTACCTGCTCACGCTGCTCTTCAAGCCGGTCCTCTTCCCGCTGCTGGGAATCCTGCCGAGGCAGCTTGAGGGGCTCGACGGCGTGGTGTTCGCCCCGCTGCTCCACGCCGGGACGTCCCATCTCCTGGGCAACACCCTGCCCCTGATCGTCTTTTCATTCCTGACGCTGCTGGAAGGGGTGCGGCGGTTTGTTTCGGTGCTGGCCATTTCCTGGCTGTGCTCGGGCATCGGAGTCTGGCTGTTCGGCAGCGGGCTGACCGTAGGCGTCTCCGGCGTGGTGTTCGGATTATTCGCGTATCTGATCGTCCGCGGCTTCTACAACCGCAACACTGGCCAGATCCTGCTCAGCGCCGTGCTGTTCCTGGTGTACGGATCAATTCTCTGGGGCCTTTTCCCCACTGCACTGGGCGTCTCCTGGCAGGCGCACCTGTTCGGGGCAGCGGGCGGCGTCCTGGCCGCCGTCGTGCTGCGGCATGACCGCCGCGCACCAACGCAAAAGCGGGCCCTCCCGTAGGAGAGCCCGCCGCCACTGAACCGCGGAAAACCTAGCCGGTGTAGGGCTTGGCGGAGATGATCTCGACGGTGATGTTCTTGCCGTTCGGCGCGGTGTAGGTAGTGCTGTCCCCGGCCTTGAGGCCCTGGATGGACGCACCCAGCGCAGACTTTTCGCTGTAGACGTCGATGTTGCCGTCGCCGGCGATCTCGCGGCTGCCCAGCAGGAAGGTCTCCACGTCGCCGGCGACGCGGGCTTCCACCAGCATGCCCGGCTCTACGACGCCGTCGTCGGCCGGAGATTCACCAACCTGTGCACTTTCAAGGAGCTGCGTCAGCTGCCGGATCCGGGCCTCAGCCTTGCCCTGTTCCTCTTTGGCTGCGTGGTAGCCGCCGTTTTCCTTGAGGTCGCCCTCGGACCGTGCCTGCTCGATGCGGGCAACGATTTCCGTCCGACCGGGGCCGGACAGGTGATCCAGTTCCGCCTTCAGGCGGTCGTAAGACTCCTGCGTGAGCCAGGCGACAGATGCGCTGTTGGTTGACACGGGTATCTCCTTATATAAACGTCCGGGCCATCGATTGGTCCGGCATGGCTGAATGCCCGCCGGCCGGATTGGCCTGACAAGCAAAGACCCCGCCGGGCGGAGACCAACTGGTTTGGAATGTCTACCAAAGACCAGCCGGACACCTGGGCGGGGCATGTCGTAAGTTCCCATAGTAGTTTGCCCGCGCACATAACCCAATATGCGGGATGGAACGTCTTAGGGGGCTAGTCCTCGTCCACTATCCAGCAGGAGGACACGCCGCCGGTCACTGCCGGGGAGTCCGTGCGGAGTTCAACCCGCTGGGTGCTGCTTTCCGGAGCATCCGGTCCCAGGACCACCGTCTTCCAACCCACGACGGCGTAACTTTCGTTGAGTGCCTGGATGGCGCAGGCAGCGGTGCTGCCGGCGGATTTATCGACCTTGAAATCCACCGTCACGCGGCCGTCCTCGGGCAAGGTGTAACCCACATCCTTGGACGTGACCGTTCCGGTGGAGGCAGGGATGTTCATCCACGCCGCGGCCACTACACCGGCGGCCACGGCGGCCGACACCCCGATGATCTGCGTCCGCCGCGACAGGCGCCGCTTTGGAGCGCCGTAGCGATTGGCTAATCTGGAGTCGGACGTGGAAACGTCCGGCTGATGGGGTGCCGACGTCTCGGGCTGACCTTCCGAAGTGCTCACAGGCCCATTTTAGCTTCTCCATTCCACCGCCGTTTTCCGCTTACTTCAGGAGTTGCCTTGTCTGCCCGCGAAAGCACCTATTCCCGGCCTACCGCCCCGCTGCGCCTGCTTGCGGTGCATGCCCACCCCGACGACGAGGCCAGCAAGGGCGCGGCCATGATGGCCTCCTACGCAGCCGCCGGCGTCGAAGTGATGGTTGCCACCTGCACCGGAGGGGAACGGGGATCCATCCTCAACCCCGGTGCCGAAGACGATCCCGCAGGCAAGCGGGACCTGGCCGGACTGCGCCGGCGTGAAATGGCTGCTTCACAGGCGGCCCTGGGGATCCAGCACCGCTGGCTTGGATTTGCGGATTCCGGGCTGCCCGAGGGGGATCCGCTGCCGGACCTGCCCTTCGGCTGCTTCGCGCTGCAGCCGTTGGAACGGGCTGCGGCACCCCTGGTGAAGCTGGTCCGCGAGTTCCGTCCGCACGTCATCATCAGCTACGACGAAAACGGCGGTTATCCGCACCCGGACCACATCATGGCCCACAAAGTCGCCGTGGAGGCGTTCGCCGCGGCCGGCGATCCGGAGCGGTACCCCGGGACAGGTGCCGCGTGGGAGTCGTCGAAGCTCTACTACGACCGGGCTTTCAACCCGGAGCGGTTCCGTGCCCTGCACTTTGCCCTGGAAGAGGCCGGGCTGCAGTCCCCGTACGCAGAGCGGATCGCCGCCTGGCAGGAAACCGATACGGAAGGCCACCAGCCGCCCGCTCCCACTCATGCGACCACCACGCAGATCGAGTGCGGTGACTTCTTCGAAGTCCGCGACGAAGCCCTGCGCAGCCACCGCACGCAGGTGGATCCGAACGGCTTCTTTTTCGCGGTCAGCCCGGATCTGCAGCGCAAGGTCTGGCCCTGGGAGGACTACTCGCTGATTGAGTCGCGGGTGGAAACAGAACTGCCGGAAACCGACCTGTTCGCTGGCATACGATAGACCCTAGGAACGTAGGTTCCGCCGCAGTATTGGCTAAAAGAGAGATATACCGTGAACTTCCTGTACAGCCTGGCTACGGCCGCCACCCCGGCACCCGAGGAGTCCCTCGCGCCTGGAGTTGCCGCAGAAGACGTCACCCCGGGCACGCTGGGGTTCCTCTTCACGCTCTTCGTGGTGATTGCGATCATCTTCCTGATCCGCGATATGACCAAACGCATCCGCCGGGTCCGGTACCGCGAACAGGTGCTGGCCGCCCAGGAAGCCGCCGAGCGCGACGCTTCCGGCCAGCCGGATGCCTCCCGGACGGCGCTTTCCATGGACAAGACCGGGGATAATCCCGCGGACCGCGACACCACCTGGGACCACCTGCGGTAGCGGGAATGCCATGGCTGAAAGACTGAGGAACCAGGCGTCGGCCTACCTGCGCCAGCATGCGGACAACCCCGTCGACTGGTGGCCCTTCGGTGAGGAAGCCTTCGCCGAAGCCCGGCGCCGGAATGTTCCCGTCTTTATCTCCGTGGGTTACGCGGCCTGCCACTGGTGCCACGTCATGGCGCACGAATCGTTCGAGGATGCCGCCACGGCGCAGTACCTGAATGAGCACTTCGTGTCGGTGAAGGTGGACCGCGAGGAACGTCCCGACGTCGACGCCGTGTACATGGCAGCGACGCAGGCACTGACCGGCCAGGGCGGCTGGCCGATGAGCGTGTTTACCCTTCCGGACGGCCGCACCTACTATGCCGGCACCTATTTTCCGCCCCGGCAGCTGCAGGGCATGCCGTCCTTCCAGCAGGTTCTGGAAGCGGTTTCCTCCGCCTGGCGGGAGCGCCCGGCCGAAGTGGAAGCAAGCGCGGCGCAGATCGCCGCCCACCTGGCCTCCGCCCAGGCGGGAAACCGCCGGCTGATCGGCAGCCTCGAGGTGACTCCCGAATCCGGTCCGCTTTCGGGCGAGGTGCTCGAGGCTGCGGTAGGCGCGGTTATCGAACAAGTTGACCCGCGTTTCGGCGGGCTCGGCGGTGCACCGAAGTTCCCGCCGTCGCCCCTGCTGCGGTTCCTGCTGGTGTACGGATCGACTGACCGGCCGGCCGCCGGCGCCGCGGCGTCCGTGGCTGGCCGCACCTTGGAAACCATGGCCCGCAGCGGACTGTACGACCAGCTCGAAGGCGGCTTCGCCCGGTACACCGTGGACCGGGCCTGGGCCATTCCGCACTTTGAGAAAATGCTCTACGACAATGCCCAGCTGCTGCGCCTCTACGCACACTGGAGCCGCTCGGCGCCCACGGAGGACCAGCGGCAGCTTGCCCTGCAGGTAAGCGCCGATACCGCAGCCTGGCTGGCCAAGCGGCTGCGCGTGGAGGGAGGAGGATTCGCGTCCTCGCTCGACGCCGATACCCTCGTGGACGGGCAGCGCCGCGAAGGCGCCACCTATGTGTGGACAGCCGAGGAGCTTCGCACCGCCGTCTCCGGTGCCGACGCAGATGCGGTCCTTTCCTTGCTGGACCTGGAAACCGGCCGAATGGAGGACGGCGGGTCCACCCTCCACTTCGGCCGCAGCCTGGAGCCGGAGGAGGAGCTGCTCTGGCAGCGCGTGCGGCCTGCGCTGCTGGCCGTTCGTGACCGGCGGCCCCAGCCGGACCGCGACGACAAAGTGGTGGCAGGGTGGAACGGGCTGGCCATCGCGGGCCTGGCCGACACGGCGTTGGCCCTCGACGATGCCGGGGACCCGGGGGAGAAGGCCGCCGTTCTGCTGGACCTGGCCCGGGATGCCGCGGAATACCTGCTGCGCGTCCACTACCGCAACGGACTGCTGTCCCGGGTCTCCCATGCCGGCACCGCCTCCGGCATTGAAGGCCTGCTCGAAGATTATGCCGGTGCGGCCGAGGGGCTGTTTGCGCTCTACGCCGCCACCGGTGAGGAACAGTGGTACCGCACTGCTGAGGAGCTGGTGCTGGCCGCCGAGCAGCGCTTCATCATGGACGGGGTCCTGCAGGACACCGCTGTGCGCACGGACCAGCTGGCAGCCGCGCAGGGATCGCTCTCAGCAGCGGATCCGATGGACGGCCCCGCGCCCAGCGGTACAGCGCTGTTTGCCGGCGTGCTGGTGACGTACGCGGCCTATTCCGGTTCCTCCCGGCACCGCGCCCTCGCGGAAGCACTGCTGGCCCACGTTCAGCTGGTGGCGGCACGTGCACCGCGCGCCGGCGGGTGGGCGATGTCCGTCCTCGTGCAGGCCCTGGAGGGGCCGCGGGAGCTGGCCGTTACGGGCAGTGATCCCGTGCTGGTGCGGCAGCTGCTCCGGGCCGGCCGGGCCGCGGGCGGTCCCGCCGTCGTCGTGGCCAGCGGACCCGGCGGGGAAACGTCGGTGCCGCTGTTGCGGGACCGGCCCGCACCGGACGGGGGAGCCTTGGCCTACCTGTGCCGCGGGATGGTCTGCAACCGGCCGGTATCCGACCCGGAGGAGCTGGCGGCCCAGTTCAGCGCGCTGCGTTCCTAGCCGGCCACCGAGCGGACGGCCATCATGATGGCGATGTAGTGTGCGGCGAATCCAGCCAGGGTAAAGGCATGGAAAATCTCATGGAAGCCGAACCAGTCCACCGAGGGATTGGGCTTCTTCATGGCGTACATAACGGCACCGGCAATATACATGGCACCACCCACGCAGATGAGGATGGCTGCCGTCGGGTTGGCCGTGTAGAAATCCGGAAGGTAGAACAGGGAGGCGCAGCCCAGGGCAATGTACACGGGTGTGTACAGCCAGCGGGGAGCATGCAGCCACAGGAGCCGGAACGCGACACCGACCAGGGCACCGGCCCAGATGATCCACAGCAGGGTCACGGCGGTGTCCCGGGGCAGCAGGGACCAGGCCAGCGGGGTGTATGAGCCGGCAATGACCAGCATGATGTTGGTGTGGTCCAGGCGCTTGAGCACCGTTTTCACCTTCGGGGACCAGTTGCCGCGGTGGTAGACGGCGCTGGTGCCGAACAACAGCACGCCGGTGAAGGCATAGATTGCGGAGGCGATCCGGGTGTCGGCCGTCGGAGCGAGGACTACGAGGATGATCCCGGCCGCCAGCGCGAGGGGAGTGGCACCGGCATGCAGCCAGCCGCGCAGGCGCGGCTTGATTTCCAGTTCTTCGGCGACTGCTTCAACCGCGTTTTCCAGGGGGCCGGGTGCGGTCTTCGATTCCGGGTCGTGCTGGGCTGGAACCCGGGAGGCAGGGGCGGAAAATGGTGACGAATCCATAACGGAAATTCTAACCTACGTTCGGGTAACTTATGGCTGGGTAACCCCGCGCCCGCTCCGGTCTGCGCTTCGGCAAGCTGAGCTAGCGGTAGCCTAGGAGAAGATTTTTATCCTTTGGGCAGACCCGGGGCAGGCGGGACCATGTGGTGGTGCCGCTCCGGATCCCAGGTACGTGAGGCAAACAATGAAATTCCCCGGTGTTGTCTACGCCTACTACGAGCGTAAGCTGCGGCGGTCCCTGATTGGAGACCGCATCCCCGAACACATCGGGGTAATGGTGGATGGAAACCGGCGGTGGGCCAAACTGGCCGGCGCGCCTACCAGCGACGGGCACCAGGCCGGAGCGGACAAGATCCTGGAGTTCCTGGGCTGGTGCCAGGAACTGGGTGTGCGGATGGTGACCCTCTACATGCTGTCCACGGACAACCTCAACCGTGACGCGGACGAGCTGGAACCGCTGCTGGACATTATCGGCAACACCCTGGACCGCCTGGGCGAAGAGGGCAACCTGCGGGTCCAGCCGGTAGGGGCCCTGGAGATCCTTCCGTCACGGCTGGCCAAACAGCTCACGGAGCTTGGCGAAAGCACCGGCGACGCCGACGGGCTGCATGTAAACGTGGCCATCGGTTACGGCGGCCGGCGGGAAATCGTCGACGCCGTCAAGGAACTCCTGCGGGACGCCGACGCCGAAGGCAAAGGCATCGCGGAAGTCACCGAGGAAATCTGTGACGCCAAGATTTCCGAATACCTCTACACCCGCGGCCAGCCGGACCCGGAACTGGTCATCAGGACCTCCGGCGAGCAGCGCCTCTCCGGCTTCCTGATGTGGCAGAGCGCCTACAGCGAGTTCTACTTCTGCGAAGCGCTCTGGCCGGATTTCCGGCGGGTGGACTTCCTGCGTGCCCTGCGCGATTACGCCAGCCGGCAGCGGCGCTTCGGCTCCTAGCGGGCTCCCCGCACGGCCGCCAACGGCCGTGTCCTGCTGCGGGGCGGCGCCCTGCGGGCGTACTTTGGTGCTATCGGCCCGGCTGAGGCAGCGGGCGGAACGTCCAACGCAACATTGAGATGGAATACATCCAGCGACCGGGGCCCTGGGGCGCCCCTGACGGGAGTTCCACATGGCAGCTGAACAGCAAGTGCAGGAGCGGGCCAGCTTTGTGCTGGATACCTCGGTGTTACTGTCCGATCCACGGGCGATCCTCCGCTTCGCCGAACATGAAGTAATACTTCCCCTGGTGGTCATCACCGAACTGGAGCGTAAGCGCCAGGATCCCGAGCTTGGGTATTTTGCCCGGAACGCGCTGCGGCTGCTGGACGACCTCCGGGTCCAGCACGGCGGCCTCGGGGCGCCTATCCCGTTGGGGGAGAGCGGCGGCACGCTGCGGGTGGAACTGAACCATATCTCCACGGACGTGCTGCCCGCGGGCATCCGGGGCAGCGACAATGACAGCCGGATCCTCGCCGTGGCCAAGAGCCTGGCCGACGGCGGCCGGAACGTGACAGTGGTGTCCAAGGACCTGCCCATGCGGGTGAAGGCCTCGGCGATGGGGCTGGCAGCGGATGAATATCGCAACGAACTGGTCCGGGATTCGGGCTGGACCGGAGTGGCGGAACTGGAAATCTCCGACGCCGACATGGCGCTGCTGTACGACCACCAGCCGCTGCTGATCCCCGAAGCCGCGGACCTGCCCGTCAACACCGGCACGGTGCTGATGGCCGGGCGGGCTTCGGCGCTGGGGCGGGTGGGGGCGGATAAGCGGCTGCGGCTGGTCCGCGGGGACCGGGACGTTTTCGGGCTGCACGGACGCTCGGCTGAACAGCGGCTGGCCATCGACCTGCTGATGGACCGTGAGGTGGGCATTGTCTCGCTGGGCGGCCGGGCAGGGACGGGTAAGTCCGCGCTGGCCCTGTGCGCGGGGCTGGAAGCGGTGCTCGAACGCAGGGAACACCGCAAGGTGATGGTGTTCCGGCCGCTCTACGCCGTGGGCGGCCAGGAGCTTGGCTATCTGCCCGGCACGGAGTCCGAGAAAATGGGCCCCTGGGGGCAGGCGGTCTTCGACACCCTTGAGGCGCTGGTCTCCGTGGAGGTGGTGGAGGAGGTCCTGGACCGCGGCATGCTCGAGGTGCTCCCGCTGACCCATATCCGGGGGCGTTCACTCCATGACGCCTTCGTGATCGTGGACGAGGCACAGTCCCTGGAGAAGAACGTGCTGCTGACGGTCCTGTCACGGATCGGACAGAACTCCAAGGTGGTCCTGACCCACGACGTCGCCCAGCGGGACAACCTGCGGGTAGGCCGGCACGACGGCGTGGCCGCCGTGGTGGAGACGCTCAAGGGCCATCCGCTCTTTGGCCACGTGACGCTCACCCGCTCGGAGCGCTCGCCGATTGCCGCGCTGGTGACCGAGCTGCTGGAGGAAGGGCAGATCGGCTAGCTTGTCCACAGCCGCCGGCCCGGCCGCCTGAACCGGCCGGGCCTCCGGCTACGGTGGTTCCATGGTGGGCATCCTGGCGGGTTATTGGGCAGCGGGCGCAAGCGGTGGATCAGGCGCATCCGTTGCCGCGGTGCTGCTGGTTGCCGCGTTGGCCTGGTTTGCGGCCGTCGCCGTCCGGCTGGCCTTGGCCGACATCCGTACCCGCCGCCTGCCCAACGCCGTGGTCCTGCCGTCCTATCCCGTAGCCGCCGTGCTGCTGGCCGGTGCCGCGCTGGCCGGCGGGGAACCGGAGCGTGTTGGCGCAATGCTGCTGGGGGCCGCTGCGCTGTGGATCGGGTTTTTTGCCCTGCGGCTGCTCAGTCCGGCCGGAATGGGCTTCGGAGACGTCAAGCTGGCCGGACTGCTGGGCCTCTATTTGGGATTTCTCGGTGCCGGCCACGTCCTGGCAGGGGTGGTGGCTGCATTTGTTTTCGGCGGACTCTGGGGGCTGGCGTTGATCATTACCCGGCGGGGTACGGCGTCGTCAACGGTGGCGTTCGGCCCGTTCCTGCTCCTGGGGGCCGCCGTGGCCATGGCTGCCCCTGCCCTACAGTAGAAGCATGCCTACGCCTGATTTCGTCCTGTCCCTGCGGAAGCGGATAGGACATGATCCGCTCTGGCTTCCCGGGGTCACAGCCGTCGTGTTCAACGCGGAAGGGCAGGTGCTGCTGGGCCGCCGCGCGGACAACGGACGGTGGGCCCTGATCACCGGAATGCTCGAGCCGGGGGAGGAGGCAGGGCCGGGAACGGTGCGTGAAGTGGAAGAGGAGACCGGTATCCGGGCCGAGCTGGAGCACCTCATCCACGTCGGCGCCCACGGGCCGGTCACCTTCCCCAACGGGGATGTCTGTTCCTTCCTGAACCTGGCTTTCAGCTGCCGGTACGTTTCGGGCGAGGCACGGGTGAACGACGACGAGTCCACCGAGGTGGGCTGGTATCACCTGGATGCCCTGCCGCCCCTGAGCGAACGGCACCGAATGCTGATTGACCTGGCCCTGACGGCCGACGGCGTGCCGGTCTTCGAACGCTGAGCCGCTGACAACCCAAAGGGCCGCCCCGCAGCAGCGGGACGACCCTTTCGCCGGTTAAACCGAAGCCGCTACTTCTCCCGGTAGGGGTTCTCCGGAGCCTGCAGCGGAGCCTCCGAAGCATCCGCACGCCCGGCTTCCGTGCCCGACGGGGCGGTAGTGTCCCGGCCGGTTCCCTTGAGCACGGCCAGGCGTTCCGCTTCCAGCCGGTCCGCCTCCGGGCCGGCGACAGCTTCACCGCGGGCCACCATGCCGGCGACGTCGGACAGCGGAATCTGCTTCAGGAAGAGGGCCAGGACCAGTGCGATGACCAGGAACGGGATCAGGTACCAGAAGACAGGGGCCAGGGAATCGGCATAAGCGGTGACAATGCCGTCCCGGATCGGTTCCGGCAGATCATTCATGACGGACGGCTGCAGGGTCGCGGTGGCCTCGCCCGCAGCGGAAGGATCGAAGCCGGCCTTGGTGAAGACCTCATGCAGGTTCTCGGAAAGGCGCGAGGTGAACATGGCACCAAAGATGGCCACGCCCAAGGCGGCGCCGACCTCGCGGAAGTAGTTGTTGCTGGACGTGGCGGTGCCGATCTGGTCCACGGGCACGGAGTTCTGCACCACCAGGACAACCACCTGCATGATGTAACCGAGCCCGGCGCCGAAGACGAACAGCTGCGCGCAGATCACCCAGACCGGGGTGTCAGCCGAAAGGGATGTCATCCACAGCATGGCAGCGATCACCAGGGCCGCACCCATGATCGGGTACTTCTTGTAGGTGCCGTGCTTGGTGATGGCGAGGCCGGAGTAGATCGAGGTACCCATCATGCCCACCATCATCGGCAGCATCAGCAGGCCGGAAACGGCTGCCGAGGTGCCGGTGGACATCTGCAGGAAGGTCGGCACGAAGGCAAGGGCAGCGAACATGCCCATGCCCAGGGTGAAGCCGATGGCGGTGCTGTTGACGAAGATCGGGTTCCGGAACAGGCTCATCGGGATGATCGGGTCCGCAACGCGGTTTTCCACCATCACGAACAGGATTGCCGCAACCAGCATCCCCGCGCCGAAAGCCAGCGTCAGCGGGTCGGTCCAGCCGCGCTCGTCGCTGCCGCCGAAGTCCGTAAAGAAAATCAGGCAGGTGGTGGCTATGGACAGCAGCACCACGCCGCCGATATCGATCCGTTTGGTTGCCTTCTTGCTCGGCAGCGTCAGGGTGAAGAAGGCGATCAGGAAGGCAACGATGCCGATCGGGATGTTGATGTAGAACGCCCACTGCCAGGTCATGTGGTCCACGAAGAAGCCGCCCAGCAGGGGACCTGCGACGGCGGAAAGACCGAAGATGCCGCCGAGGGGGCCGAGGTACTTGCCGCGCTGGTCGGCCGGCACGATGTCCGCGATGATGGCCTGCGACAGGATCATCAGGCCGCCGCCGCCGAGACCCTGAATGGCCCGGAAGACCACGAAGCCCCAGAAATCGGTGGCAAAGGCACATCCGACCGAGGCCGCGGTGAACAGGACAATGGCGAACAGGAACAGGTTGCGGCGGCCCAGCACGTCACCGAACTTGCCGTAAATGGGCATCACGATGGTGGTGGCCAGCAGGTAGGCGGTGGTGATCCAGGTCTGATGCTCGACGCCGCCGAGTTCGCCCACGATGGTGGGCATGGCGGTGGAAACAATGGTCTGGTCGAGGCTGGCAAGCAGCATGCCGGCGATCAGGGCGGAGAAGATGATCCAGATGCGTTTCTGGGTCAGCAGGAGCGGCCCGGAAGCACGTTCGGCGGTGGAGGTCATTTACGTGTCCTTGGCGGTATCGGATGGGGCGGTATCGGATGGGGCGGTGGGGGCAGGGCGGGGATCCGTCGGCGCGGGGGGAAGCAGGGGCGCCGCCGAAAACACTTCGATTGCGGCATTGACCTCCGTGACGAGGATGCTGCGGTAGGAATCTGTGTTGGCCGGATCGAAGAAGCGGAGTCCGGCGCGCTGGACCAGTGCCCCGAAGACGGCAACCGTTGCCCGGACGCGTGGATCATCGGCAGGCAGGGATTCACGGGCGGCTACTATCCGTGCAAAGGCTTCCTCGGTCTCCTGCGAGCCGTGCATGGCCTTGGAGATAAGCCGGGGTTCGGCACTGACAGCTTCCTTCAGCTGGGCCATCTCCACGCGGGACATGGCCATGCGTTCGGTCATGCCGACGGCCAGGTCAACGAAGTCCGCCACCAGGGCAGGGGAGATCCCTTCCCTCGCGGTGCCGGTCCCGCCGTCGATAAAACGCCGGACCAGATCCTCCGGAAGGTCATCAGCGGGCGAGCCCAGGATGGCGTCTTCCTTGGCGGGAAAGTAGTTGAAAAACGTCCGCCGGGAGATGCCGACCTGATCGCACAGCTGTTCGACGGTGAAGCCGTTGACGCCGTGGGCGGCGGTCAGCGCGCGGGCCTGCGCCGTGATGGCGGCCCGGGTGGCCGTACGCTTGCGTTCGCGCAGGCCGCAGTCTTCTGTTGCACTATTCGGCATGGCGTAAAGTTTTGCACTCTGCATCAGCGGGTGCAAATTTCCGGTCTGCCGGGCAAGCAAAAGGAGCGCCCGGGATTCCGGACGCTCCTTCGGCAGGCCTGCCGTGCGGGGACGGCGGTGGTCCTTAGGCCTGCGGCGGCTTCGTCATGGACAGGACGTCAAGGGCCTTGTCCAGCTGCTCCACCGTGAGTTCGCCGCGCTCGACGTAGCCGAGGTCCTCGACGGCCTGGCGGATGGTCTTGCCTTCCTTGACCGAGTACTTGGCGATCTTCGCGGCGTTTTCGTAACCGATGAACTTGTTCAGCGGAGTCACGATGGACGGGGAAGCCTCGGCCAGGTAGCGGGCACGCTCGACGTTGGCTTCGATGCCGTCGATCATCTTGTCCGCCATCACGCGGGAGGAGTTCGCCAGGAGCCGGATGGATTCGAGCAGGTTCGCGGCGATCACCGGGATGCCCACGTTGAGTTCGAAGTAGCCGAAGGTTCCGGCCCAGGCCACGGCGGCGTCGTTGCCCACTACCTGCGCGGCGACCTGCAGGACGGCCTCGGAGATGACGGGGTTGACCTTGCCCGGCATGATCGAGGAGCCCGGCTGCAGGTCAGGGATGGCAATTTCGCCCAGGCCGGTGTTGGGACCCGAACCCATCCAACGGAGGTCGTTGGCGATCTTGGAGAAGGACACGGCGATGGTGCGCAGCATGCCGGACACCTCAACCAGGGCGTCGCGGTTGGCCTGTGCTTCGAAGTGGTCCCGTGCCTCGGTCAGCGGCAGGCCCGTGTCAGCGGCCAGCAGCTCGATCACGCGCTGCGGGAATCCGGCGGGAGTGTTGATGCCGGTGCCGACGGCGGTGCCGCCCAGCGGGACTTCGGCTACGCGGGGCAGGGATGCCTGCACGCGCTCGATGCCGTAGCGCACCTGCGCGGCGTAGCCGCCGAATTCCTGGCCAAGGGTGACCGGAGTGGCGTCCATCAGGTGGGTACGGCCGGACTTGACGACGTCCTTGAATTCTTCGGCCTTGCGCTCCAGGGACACGGCAAGGTGCTCGAGGGCGGGGACCAGGTTATTGATCAGGGCGGATGTGGCGGCAACGTGCACCGACGTCGGGAAGACGTCATTGGAGGACTGCGAGGCATTCACATGGTCGTTGGGGTGGACGCTGGTCTCGCTGCCGGCTTCCTTCAACGCACGGGTGGCGAGCTCGGCGAGCACCTCGTTGGTGTTCATGTTCGAGGAGGTGCCGGAACCCGTCTGGAAGATGTCGATCGGGAACTGGTCATTGTAGGTGCCGGCGGCGACGGCGTCGGCGGCCTTTTCAATGGCCCGGGCGCGCTCGTCGTCGAGCACTCCCAGTTCCGCGTTGGCAGTCGCCGCGGCCTTCTTGATCCGGGCGAGCGCTTCGATGTGCGAGGGTTCCAGCGTGGTGCCGGAAATGGGGAAGTTCTCGACGGCGCGCTGGGTCTGGGCACGGTAGAGGGCGGAGGCCGGAACGCGGACCTCACCCATGGTGTCGTGTTCGATGCGGTATTCGGAGGTGTCAGAAGTCATGCCCCCAAGCCTAATCTCCGAAGGCACCGCAGTGATAACCGCTACTTCGGCAGCGCCGAACGCAGCACGGCGGGGTGCTCAAGGGCACCGAACCCGGAGACGAGCTCGGCGTTGCCTTCCGCCAGCCGGTAGGACAGGCCGATGACGGCGACCCGTCCTTCCTCCACAGCCGCGGAAATGAGGCGGGAACTTTCCACCAGGCGTTCCGCGGTCTGCTTCGTGTGTTCAACCACCATGTCGTTGACGTCGTGCAGGTCCTTGCGCTGCGCCGCCAGCACGGACGGAGTGATCCGCTCGACGAGGGTACGGACGTAGCCGGTGGGCATTTCGCCCGTGTCCACGGTGGCTTTGGCGGCAGTGACGGCGCCGCAGTTGTCATGCCCCAGCACCACGATGAGGGGCACGCCCAGCGTGCCCACGCTGTACTCCAGCGAGCCGAGCACCGCGTCGTCAATGACCTGCCCGGCGGTGCGCACCACGAATGCGTCCCCAAGGCCGAGGTCGAAGATGATCTCGGCGGCAAGGCGGGAATCCGAGCAGCCGAAAATCACTGCAAACGGGTTCTGCCCTTCAACCAGCGAACTGCGCCGGGGGGCGTCCTGGTTGGGGTGGCTGGCGGTGCCGGCCACGAAACGTTCGTTGCCTTCGCGCAGCTTCTGCCAGGCCTGGGCGGGTGTGATGATCTTTTCGCTCGCTGTTTCCACGATATCGAGGTTACTCCTATGGGAACCGGCGGGGCCTCAGCAGGAACGCCCGCAGCCGTCAGGGTTAGTTGCTGCGAAGTTCGCGGACCACGTGGTCGGCCAACACATCGAATTCCGCCAGGTCGGCGGAACCGGTGAGGATCACGGTCTGCCCGTCGATCTCCGCGACCAGGGTTGAGTCCGCATTGGAGGAATCACGCAGTTCCCAGGTGACTCCACCTGCCGGCCGTTCACCGGACACGGTCGAATCGCCGCTGTGTTCGTAGATCCAGGTGGGATTGGCGGCGTTGGTCTGCGTCAGGGAGATGAACTCGGTATCCGGAGTGACATATCCGACTTCCCAGTTCGGGACGCCGTTGTTGGTCCCGGCGTTCCAGCGGGCGTAGTTGGCACTCCAACCGTCCGGAAGCTCCAGTGCCAGCGGCTGGTAGCCGGCGTCGCCGGCAGCCTGGTTGGCAGCGGCAGCAACATCGACGTTGCGGGCCTGCATCTTGGGTGCGGGATTAAGCAGCACCGGCACCAGGCACAGCGCCAGGGTGAGCCCGGTGGCGATCAGCATGCCTATCACGGTGGCATTGGCCCGCTTGGCCTGCTTGGCGGTCAATACCGGCGTTACGGGTTCATCGGTCTGCTGGGGATCGGGCTGCGTTTCACTCACCCATCCATAATCTCCTATTCGGATGCTTATGTCCTACTCCGAGTAATGCACCGCCGCGGAAATCCGCTGGCTGAGGTGGTGACGGGAAGCACGCAGACTATGATCGGACAAAGGCCACCCGCTTTCGGCGGTGTCCGCAGACGTTTACAGCAGAGTTTTACATCATAATTTCGAAGATGAGGTTTGACGTGTCCAAAGGTGCCCAGTACTCCACACTTTCCCCCGCATTGGCAGTCGGGGACTCCGAGCCGGACCGCAACCTGGCCCTGGAACTCGTGCGCGTCACCGAGGCGGCGGCCATCGCCGGCGGCCACTGGGTGGGCTTCGGCGACAAGAACGCGGCAGACGGTGCTGCCGTGGACGCCATGCGCTCACTCATTTCCACGGTCCATTTCAACGGCGTGGTTGTGATCGGCGAAGGCGAAAAAGACGAAGCGCCGATGCTCTACAACGGCGAGTACGTCGGTGACGGCACCGGAGCCCTGTGCGATGTCGCCGTGGATCCGATCGACGGCACCCGCTTGACTGCCCTGGGCATCAACAATGCCCTTGCCGTGCTGGCCGTTGCGGAACGCGGCACCATGTTCGATCCCTCGGCGGTCTTCTACATGGAAAAGCTGGTCACGGGGCCCGAAGCCGCGGACATGGTGGACCTTCGCCTTCCGGTGAAGCAGAACCTGCACCTGATCGCCAAGGCCAAGGGCAAGAAAATCAACCAGCTCAACGTGATGATCCTGGAGCGGGACCGGCACAAGCCGCTGGTGCAGGAAATCCGCGACGCCGGTGCGCGCACCCGGATGCTGATGGACGGCGACGTTGCCGGCGGCATCGCGGCCGCACGCGAAGGCACCGACGTCGATGCCCTGATGGGCATCGGCGGCACCCCCGAGGGCATCATCACGGCCTGCGCCATCAAGACGCTGGGCGGCGTCATCCAGGGCCGGCTGTGGCCGACCTCCGACGACGAGAAGCAGAAGGCCATCGACGCCGGACATGACCTGGACCGCGTGATGTCCACCAATGACCTGGTCACCAGCGACAACTGCTACTTCGCCGCCACCGGGATCACCGACGGCGACCTGCTGCGCGGCGTGCGGTACAAGAAGGACCGGGTACTGACCCAGTCGATCGTGATGCGTTCCAAGTCCGGCACCATCCGCGTGGTGGACGGCGAGCACCAGGCGCACAAGTGGGAGTCCTACGCCCGCTCCAACTAGGCGTTACTGACACAGTTGATGCTGCCTGGCTCCCGTCCGCAGGCAGCATCAACTGTTTACCGGGCTTCCTTTACTGAAGCCGCGGACCGGACCGCCCGGACACGGAAGGCCACGGTTACTGCGGCTACAACCACGGCGGCGGCAACGGCGGCGACAGCGGTGGGAACCGATTCCAGTCCTCCGTTCAGCCGGGAAACGGCGATCCAGGCCAGCCCCCACACCAGCGACGCCGCCGGGGCAAGACGGCCGCGTCCGGCTGCGGCGAGCCCGGCGCCCACTCCGGCAACCACGGCGAGCACAACGCAGGCCCAGGCTTCCGGAGCAATACCGAATCCCCGGAATCCCTCGGCAGTCAGTGCCGAGGCCGTATTCGCGGCAGTGGCCACGCAGACCCAGCCCAGGTACAGGCCAAGGACTCCGTCCACGGCGATGGCTTCGAGCCAGCCGGACGCCCGGGTGGTGGCGTAGCGGCGGAAGCACAAGGCCAGGACGGCGAGCAGCAGCACAATCACCACAACGCTCAGAATGACCGCGCCGGCCTGGACGGTGAGGATCCAGGCGGCGTTAAGCACCAGCGAGGCGGCGACCAGCCAGCCCAGGGAGCGCTGCCGGTCCGACCTCCGCTGGGACGGGAACCACTGGTAGACGGTGTAGAGGCCCAGTCCCGTGTAAACCACCGGCCAGATCGAGAAGGCCGAGCCGGCCGGGGCGAGGTACGTGGCGTCTGCGCTGAGGGCGCCGCCGGCCGCCTCCGCAATGGGAGTGCCGCCGAAGACACCCACACCGACCATCGAACCGGCAATGCAGGCCGCGAAACAGATACTTACGGTGCTGAGGCGGGCCAAGTCAGCTCCGCCGGAACTGGTCCGGGACGTCCGGGTGTTGGATGCGTAGGAACTCATAGTTGACCGTAACAAAGCAGCCAACCGCCCGGCAGTGGCGCGGCGAAAACCGGAAGCGGTCCGGTACCGCTGTTTTCGGGTGTGGCAGCGGAGCCAAGTAGGCTGGAAGGCATGACACTGCGCGTTACCCCCTGCTCCGATGCCGCCGCCTGGAACGAAACCGTGAACCGCTTCCGCGGACATCCGCAGCAGTTGTGGGGCTGGGGGAAGACCAAGGCAGACCACGGATGGAACGTAGACCGCGTCCTGGTGAGCGACGACGCCGGCACGGTCCTCGGGTGCGCGCAGGTCCTGCTGCGTGCACTTCCTTTCCCCTTCCGGGCCTTGGCCTACATTCCCCGCGGCCCGCAGGGCGAGCCGGGACGGGAACTCGAAGTCCTGGACGCCGTTGCGGATTACGTCAAGAGCACCCATTCCGCCGTGGCCTTGTCCATCGAACCCGATTGGGATGCGGACGGGAAGCTGGTGGCAGGGTTGCCCGGGCTAGGCTTCCGCAGCAGCGACAACACCATCCTCATCGGCCGGACACTGATCCTGGACCTGCAGCGCAGCCTCGAGGACCTGTCGGGGGACATGAGCAAGAAACACCGGCAGTACATCCGCAAATCCGGGCGCGAGGACCTGACCTACCGGCGCGTGACGCGCGGGGAAATCGCCAAATGCCTGGCGGTGTACAAGCTGACCGCCCAGCGGGCGAACTTCGGCATCCATGAGGATTCCTATTACCTGGATATCTTCGACAACCTCGGCGAGGATTCACCGGTCTACGCTGCCTTCAAGGGCGAGGACGTGGTCGCGTTCCTGTGGCTTTCCACCAGCAACTACACCTCGTTCGAGCTCTACGGCGGAATGACGGAGGAGGGCGAACGGCTGCGGGCGAACTACGCCCTTAAATGGCACGCCATCTCCGATATGAAGGAACGGGGGATCACCCGGTACGACTTCAACGGACTGCTGAATGACGGAGTCTCGAAGTTCAAGATGGGCTGGGCGAAGCACGAGGATCAGCTGGCCGGCACCTGGGACAAGCCCCTCTCGCCGCTCTACCCGGTCTTCTCCGCCGCGCTGCCGCTGGCCAAGACAGGAATGCGCAAGGCCCGCGGGGCAGCGGCCGCGCTGAAGGCCCGGCTGGGCCGCTAGCACCCGCGTTGCATGCCGGGAGTCTGAGGCATGCTGCGCCACTCTCGTTCAGGACAGAGTTGAGGCCAGATTCGCCGATCGCGAGTCTGGCCTCAACTTTAGAGATATGGCCGGGCGTCCTCCCGGTCATCAGTTGATCAGTTAATCGAGGATTTCCCCCGAACGGTCCTTGGCGAACAGCACGGCAACCACCGAGACCACGCTGCAGGCGATGATGAACAGACCGATCGGTATGTAGCTTCCGCCGAATCCGGTAAGAAGGGCTGTGGCTATGAGCGGTGCGGGGCCCCCCACCAGGGCTGCCCCGATCTGATAGCCGAGCGAAACCCCCGTGTAGCGGACATCCGCCGGGTAACTTTCGGCAAAGAACGTTCCCAACACAGCCCCGTACATGGACCAGATGCAGCTGAAGCCGACAACTACGGCCACGGTGAGCAGGAGGAATGACTCCTGGTTGACGAGCCAAAAGAACGGAATAATGTAAATCATTATGAGCCCGGCACCCGTAAGGAACATTCTCTTGCGGCCCAACCGGTCAGAGAGCGCACCGACGCCGAGCATGACCGGGATCGCGAGAATCGCTGCTATCAAAACTGCGTTCAGCGCCTCGCTGCGGGCAAACCCGAGGCTCACCGCGTAGGACACAGTGAAGGTCGCAAAGATAAAGAAGGTCGACGTTTCCACAAATTTCGCGCCAATGGTGATGATGACAGCACGCCAGTGATGGCGCAGTGTCTTCATAAGCGGAACCTTGACTGTCGAGTTTGTCGCTACAACATTTTGGAATGAGGGGGTTTCCGCCACGCTGTGCCGGATCCACAGACCGATTCCGACCAGGACCACGGAGAATAGGAACGGGATGCGCCAACCGTAGGAAAGGAAATCCTCGTTGGAGAAAATCGAACTTGTTGCGGAGGCGGCCAGGTTCCCGAGGGCCAGTCCAAACAATGCCCCGGTCTGCGGTACAGCACCATAAAGGCCGCGCTTATTTCGAGGTGCGTATTCGACGGCCATAAGGAGTCCGCCACCCCATTCCCCGCCGAGTGCCAGGCCCTGTAGCAGCCGAAGCACGGTCAGCAGGATGGGGGCCCACATCCCGATGGTCTCGAAGGTCGGCATGAGGCCTATGGCTACGGTCGCCACGCCCATGATGGTCAGGGTGATAACCAGAGTCTTTTTGCGGCCGATGCGGTCACCGATGTGGCTGAAAATGATGCCGCCGATCGGGCGGATGAGGAAAGCCAAGGCAAATGACGCCAATGCGAGCATTTGGCTGGCCACCGGGTCGCCGGACGGGAAAAACAGCGGACCGAACACGAGTGCAGACATGGTCCCGTAGAGGAAGTAGTCGTACCATTCGACTGCGCTCCCAACTGCGCTCCCGAAAAGGGCCCGCCGGCGCGTTGGGCCATCGATTAGCTCTGACTTGTCTCTTGGAGCCGAGGGCTGAGCGATTGTGCTCATGACGTGAACCTTTCGTCGTTGAAGGGTATGACTTCCGGCATTTCCGGCGGGTGTGGAAATGAGATGCGTGAGTGGCTTCCACGGCTTAGTGCGCTGTATGGCATCGCGGTCAGCCCTTTGCCTTGAGTAGATCCAGGGCTACGTCGACGATCATGTCTTCTTGGCCGCCGATCATTTTGCGGCGTCCGAGCTCGAGGAGGATTTCGATGGTTGGAATGCCGTACTTGGCGCTTGCTGTTTCAGCGTGAAGGAGGAACGAGGAGTAGACGTTGGCATAGCCGAGGCCCAGAGTCTCGCGATCAACCTGTACCGGACGGACTTGAAGAGGCCGGACGATATCGTCCGCTGCGTCCATAAGCGCCATCACGTCAGTTCCATGATTCCAACCGAGCTTGTCCGCGACAGCAACGAAAACCTCAAGGGGCGTATTGCCTGCTCCTGCTCCCATACCTGCCAGGCTTGCATCTACTCTGATGGCTCCTGCCTCAACGGCTGCCATCGAGTTGGCAACTCCCAGAGCGAGGTTGTGATGGGCATGGATCCCGATCTCGGTCTGTGGAGAAAGGACATCCCTGAGAGCGGTGATACGTTCCGTCACATCAGTCATTGTCTGACCTCCGGAGGAATCGACCACGTACACACACTGAGCACCGAACCCCTCCATGAGTTTTGCTTGCTGGGCAAGCTTTGCAGGCGTGGTCAGGGCACTCATCATCAGGAAGCCGGTCGTGTTCAAGCCGAGATTCCGCGCCGTGTCGATGTGCTGTGCTGAGACGTCGGCTTCTGTGCAGTGAGTTGCCACGCGCACGTATCCGACACCTGCGGACGCAGCCCTTTTCAGGTCGGATATCGTGCCGATGCCCGGGATGAGCAGGGTGGCGATGGCGATATTGTTTGCTGCCTCCGCTGCTGCTTCGATCAATTCAACGTCCGAGTGGCGTGAGAACCCGTATGTGATGCTGGAACCGTTGAGCCCATCGCCGTGCGAAACCTCCACGCTGTCGACTCCAGCCGCGTCAAGGGCCGAAACGACGTCGCGGACGTTCTTGACGGTGTATTGGTGTCGTACTGCGTGGCTGCCGTCCCGCAGGGTAACGTCCGAAATAAACAGTTTTTCCGGTACTAGGGAATCGTTCATGATGCCGCCCCAGCTTTCTGGACATGGGTTGCCACTATTTCTGCGGTGCGAAGCGCAGCGGACGTCATGATGTCCAAATTGCCCGCATATGAGGGGAGGTAGTCAGCAGCCCCTTCGACTTCAAGGAAAACAGTGGTTTTCAGGCCGGTAAAAGCCCCCAAGTCCGGAACATTGACCGGTTCCAGAACGTCGTCGAACTGGACCTCCTGCTTCAGGCGATAGCCGGGAACATAAGCGTTTACCTTAGCCACCATTTCGCGTATGGAAGCCTCGATCGCGTCCCTGTCGGCGGAGGCTGGCGTCAGCACCAGAACGGTATCGCGCATTATCATCGGCGGCTCTGCGGGATTGAGGACAATGAGTGCTTTGCTTGCGGCGGCACCGCCAACCAACTTGAGTGCCTCAGCGGTTGTTTCGGTGAATTCGTCGATATTGGCCCGGGTTCCAGGCCCGGCTGATCTGCTGGAGATGGACGCAACGATCTCGGCGTAGTGAACCCGTGTAACGGCAGAGACGGCAGCAACGATCGGGATGGTCGCCTGGCCGCCGCAGGTAACCATGTTCACGTTTAGTGAATCAATGTGCTCAGCAAGGTTCACGACCGGCACGCAATAGGGGCCGATAGCGGCCGGCGTGAGGTCGATCAGGCGAATGTCCGGCTTGGCCGACCTCAGTTTGTCGGCGTTGAAATGGTGTGCTCCGGCCGATGTCGCATCGAAAACTATCTGGATATCAGCGAAGACAGGCGACGAGATGAGGCCCTCCACCCCCGTGGAAATCGCTGTGACGCCTAACTTGCTTGCGCGTGCCAATCCATCAGACTCGGGGTCGATGCCGACCATGGCGCGGATGGAGATGATCCCGTTGCGCTGAAGAATCTTGATCATTAGGTCAGTGCCGATATTGCCTGAACCTATGATCGCTGCGGGAATGCCCTCAGCCATGCTCAGCTCCTGTCGTAGTATTTAGTGCGCCCATATCTGTTCGAAACTTCGGCACCTGTTCTAGGCATCGAACACGAGGCAAAGGGCAATGTCAATAGGTCCATTTGCGGCACCCTGAATTACCGGGTATCTATTGGGATATGGCCCGACTTACCCCCGCCGTGCTGCGGACACTCGACATTCTGGAACTGTTTCTTGATGACGGAGCACCGCTGAGCGCCCCGGATGTCGTTCGGAAGACAGGGCTTCCCCGCACTTCAGTGCACGAGCTCCTGGCAACCCTTGTTGCCAGGGACTACCTGCAGAAGGATGACGTATCAGGCACATTCCGCTTAGGGGTCCGACTCCTTCATCTGGGGAATGCCTATTCGGCCAGATTCGACATGCTCTCAGCTGCAAATGACGTTGCTCGTGAACTGGCGGAACGAAGTGGCGAGACTGTCAGCGTTGCCCTCCTCGAAGGTGGAGACGTGTTCTATCTGGCAAAGATAGAAAGCCGTGACAACCTTCGCCTTCCCTCCAGCATTGGCCAGAGGCTGCCTGCGAGTGTGACGGGACTGGGTAAGGCGCTGCTTGCGTATGCGTCTCCGCAGTCTCTCGCCACCCGGTTTTTGGACCCGGATAACCTGCCCCGGATGACGCAGAACAGCATTGGCACTCTCGCTGAACTCGAGGTCGAGCTCCAACGTATCCGGGAGCGCGGCGTCGCCTTCGAGAATGAAGAATCGACGCCGAATATCCGTTGTGTCGCAGCCCCCGTCCGTGACGGTACGGGGGCAGTCGTAGCCGCCATCAGCATGTCAGTTCCCGTGGCGCGATGGCAGCAATATCCGGAGGAGATCTGGACCGGGCTCGTCCTGGAGGGCGCTCAGCACTTCTCTTCCCTGCTTGGTTTCTCGGTGTCCCCGCAGGGGCAGGGAGGCGGCTCGGCCGGTAAGTCTGAGATCCCTTAGGATCTAAGGCCCTTAGGCCTCGATATCCAGCCGGGGGGCATCTGCTTCCCCGGCCGGAACCGACCCGACCGTCACTGCAAAGGCCAGCGCGCCGTCGTCGTGCTGGGCGGAGTCCGCAGCGAGCCGGGCCGCCACGGGTGCCTCGAACGCCGGAAGGAAGGCACTGTCTCCGGGCTCGAGGGTGAGGCTGCCCGAGGGCGACGTCAGGGCAATGGTGCCCCGCACGGCGATGACCACCGCGGGTCCGTGCTGCAGTATTGCCGCTTCGGCCGGGAGCGAGTCTCCCTCGGCGCCGGAAGGCCCCTGGGCCAGCTCCAGGCGCTGGAGCGCAAACTCCTCGAACGGCGGGCGGAATACCTGCTGACCTGCCCCCGTGTCCTCGGCCGCCACGTAGGGGACGCCCAAGGGACGGAAATCGACGGTCCGAAGCAGCTCCGGAACGTCGATGTGCTTCGGGGTCAGCCCGCCCCGCAGGACATTGTCCGACGCCGCCATAACCTCCACCCCCAACCCGCTGAGGTAGGCGTGGACGTTGCCGGCCGGAAGGTACACCGCTTCGCCGGGCTGCAGTGAAGCACGGTTGAGCAGCAGGGAGATCAGGACACCTGGATCGCCCGGGTAGTAGCCGTTCAGCTCGGTCAGTGTGGACAATTCGCGGGCATATTCGCCGTAGTCGGTGAGCTTCGCGACGGCAGCGGCGGCAAGTTCGACGGCCTCACGCACGGCTTCGCCGTCATTGATGAGGGTGCGGAAGACGGACTGCAGCCGAGCCGGTGCCGGATGGCCTGAGGACAGTTCCGCCGCGATCCATTCCAGCAGGTCGGGCACCTCCCGGCCGGCGGCGGTGACCGCAGCATTGACGGCCCGGAAGAGGCCCGCAGACTCCTCCGGCTCGCGGAAGCCGCACAGCGCCTCGAAGGGCGTGAGCGCGAAAATCATCTCGGGCTTGGAGTTGCCGTCCTTGTAGTTGCGCTCCCGGGCGCCCCGGTCCACGCCGGCTTCCTCTTCCGCTGCGTAGCCGGCCCGGGCCTGCTCGGTCGTAGGGTGGACCTGCAGCGACAGGGGAGCCCCGGCCGCCAGGATTTTTGCCAGGAACGGCAGCTCGGAACCGAAACGCCCGGCGGCGTCGGCACCGAGCATCAGCTCGGGGTCGGCCGCAATCAACTCGTCGAGCGTTTCGCTGCCGCCCACCGGCGGAACCAACGCCGAGGGAGCCCCGGGATGCGCACCGATCCACAACTCAGCCTCGGGCTCGCCGGAAGGTTCCCGGCCGAACAGTTCGGCGATCGCGGTGGTTGATCCCCAGGCATAGGGTCGAAGGGTGTTCCGGAGTAGGTACACGGGCCTCTTTCGGGTGCTTGAGAATCGGGTCGGGTCGGGAAGGGGAGGACTATCCCACGCTGCACTCGCCGTTGTTGTTCAGGAGCGATCCGAGGGTGGCGTCATCGCCGATTTCCGCGAGGTACTGAAGATACTCCACCGTTATTTCCGTTTCCTCCTGCGGCACCTCGGTGATGGGAGTTCCGTCGGCTGCCTCACCGTCGGCGCCGGTGTCTGATTTCGGCGCCGGTGCGGCTTCCTCTGGAGCAGCTTCCTCCGGAGCCGGTGCGGCTTCTTCCGCCGGAGCAGGGGCCGGAGCCGGCTCGGCCGGTGCGGCTTCCAAACCGGCCAGGAAGTCCTGCACCCGGGAATGGATCAGGTTGAAGTCCGGATAGGTCACAAAGTTGTCCGCCGCCGTGCCGAAGTCCGGCGGGCCGATGGTCATCCGCTCCATGGGCTGGCCCTTGGCCTTCAACGCCAGGTCCACGAAACTGCCCAGCTGGTCCTGGGGGAGGTCCGTCTTCACGATCTCTTCACCGGCGGTGGCAATGGCCTGGAAGCGGGTCAGGAGCGTAGCCGGGTCCATCTGCGCCACCATGGCCTGCTGGACACACTGCTGCCGGGCGATCCGGTGGTAGTCAGTCACGAATTCGCGCGAGCGGGCGTACCAAAGGGCATGGTAGCCGTCCAGGGTCTGGGTGCCCGGCGGAATCCAGCCGTCCGGGGGATAGTGCCGGTTGGTGCCGGGAATCTCGCCGGCAGTGATAGGCACCCAGCCGCCGGAATTGACGGTGACGCCGCCCATGGCGTCGACCAGCTGTTCGAAACCGCCCATGTCCACAATGACGTAGGCCTGCACCTCAAGCCCCAGGCTGCCGCTGACGGCCTCCATCATGGCTTCGGCGCCGGGATCAGCTGACCCGGGGTAGAGATCCGCGTAATTCTCCGTCACCGTCTGGTAAAGGCTGTTGATGATGCACTCGTCGCCGCAGTTGTAACCGTCGGGGTACACATCGTGCAGCGGGGAATCCGTGGGGAACTGGGCGTTCTGGAAGTTACGGGGAATGCTGAAAGTCACGGGCTGGCCCGTTTTCGCATCCACGCTGATCATCGAGATGCTGTCGGGACGCAGGCCGGTGCGGTCCTCGCCGGCGTCTCCGCCCATCAGCAGGAAGTTGTACCTCCCGTCCACCGGATCAAGGGACGGGCCCGAGGAAAAGATGGAGCCGAAAGTCTGCCGGCTGACGTTCATCAGGTAGGCGCCGTAGGCGAGGCTGCCGCTGGTTCCCACCATCAGCAGGACCAGGCAGGCGGCAACGAGCGGCCGTACCCGGCGCTGCAGCAGCGGAGGGCGGATGATGCGCAGGGTGTTCAGGAACAACAGTCCCCAGGCCACGGCCAGAGCGGCCAGGACGATCATGATTCCGAACGAGGCCCAGCCGTTGGCCAGGATGTTGATCAGCAGTGCACGGTTGGTGACGGCCAGGATGATGGCCGCCACAGCCACCGCCCAGACTGCGAAGGTGACTTTCAGGGCACGCCGGCCGAGGCGCCGGTCCCCGGCTACCACCTGCGCGGACCCGGGAAGCACCAGGGTCAGCAGCAGGAGGATGAAGGCACGCTTGGTGCGCACCGCGGGGGCCGCGGTCTGGGGATACCGCACGGGATCGGTGAAGGAGCCGCCCGCGGGCTCGGAACGTTGCTGGTTCATTGCTGCTAGTCCGTTCCGGGCAGGGATGTGCGCAGTGCTGCGCCTTTGGCCATGGCGGACTGGCGCAGCCCGCCCGCAAACTCGATGAGCTGTTGCTGGAGGCTGGCAGCGAGGGGGTCCGTACCCGCTGCGAGTATCCGGACAGCCAGCAGCCCGGCGTTCCGGGCACCGCCGATCGAAACCGTGGCCACCGGTACTCCGGCGGGCATCTGGACGATTGAGAGCAGGGAGTCCATGCCGTCCAGGTATTTCAGCGGCACGGGGACTCCGATGACCGGAAGCGGGGTAACCGCGGCGAGCATGCCGGGGAGGTGGGCGGCGCCGCCTGCTCCGGCAATGATGACGCGTAGCCCGCGTCGGTGGGCGTCCTGCCCGTATTCCAGCATGTCGGCCGGCATCCGGTGGGCCGAAACGACGTCGGCTTCATAGGGGATGCCGAATTCGGCAAGGGCGGCAGCGGCTGCGTCCATGACCGGCCAATCGGAGTCCGAACCCATGACGAGGCCTACCAGCGGCGTGGCAGCACGGTGGGGCATGCTTCAGTTCTCCTTCAGGGGGTCGCGGCCGTCACGGATGATGGCTGCTGCCCGGCCGGCACTGCGGCGGAGGGCGGGGAGGTCGTCGGCGGAACCGACGGCATTAACGTGGCCGATCTTACGTCCCGGCCGGACGGATTTGCCGTAGGTATGGACCTTGACGGCGGGTTCGGCGCCCAGTGCCAGGGGATAGGCGGCAAAAAGGTCGGAGTTGTCGCCGCCGAGGAAGTTCTTCATCACGGCTGTCCCGCCCCGCAGGAAGGTGGCGCCCAGCGGGAGGTCGAGGACTGCGCGCAGATGCTGCTCGAACTGGCCGGTGACGGAGCCGTCCATGGTCCAGTGCCCGGAGTTGTGCGGTCGCATGGCCAGTTCGTTGATCAGGAAGCCGGGGCCGCGGCCGGGGGTCTCGAAGAGCTCGACAGCCATGACGCCGGTGACGCCCAGTTCGTCCGCCAGTCGCAGGGCCGCTGATGCGGCAGCGTCCGCGACGGCCGGATCCAGCTGTGGTGCCGGGGCGATGACCTCGTCGCAGACGCCGTGGACCTGGATGGATTCGACAACCGGCCAGGCACTGCTTTCACCGCTGGGAGTGCGGGCCACGAGGGCGGACAATTCCCGGTTGAACGGTACTTTTTCCTCGACCAGCAGGGGTTCGGAGCCGAACCAATCGGCACAGTCCGCGGCAGCGGCGGCGTCGTCAACTATGCGTACGCCCTTGCCGTCGTAGCCGCCCCGCGGTGTCTTCAGGACCACCGGCCAGCCGGCGGAGTTGCCGAACGAGACCAGCTCCCCGGGCGTGGAAACCGCGGCCCAGCGGGGATTGGGCAGTCCGAGGCGCTCCACGGCGGCACGCATGACCAGTTTGTCCTGGGCATGGATCAGTGCTGCGGGACCGGGCTGGACATTGATGCCCTTCTCCACGAGGGCCCGCAGATGTTCAGCGGGCACATGCTCGTGGTCAAACGTGACAACGTCCACCTGGGCGGCAAAATCCGCTAAATCCTGCAGATTCCGGTAATCACCCACTGTGGCATTGGCCACTGCCGCCACAGCAGATACGTCGGGGCCCTCGGCGAGCACGCGCAGCTCAAATCCGAGGGCTGTGGCCGCCGGGGCCATCATCCGGGCGAGCTGGCCGCCGCCTATCACGCCGATAATTGGGAAATCCACGGCTTAAGCGTACCGAAAGGGGCTGTTATTCCCGCCTCGCGGCACCGTTGTCCTCCCCGACACTAAGCAGACTCCCATAAAGGCGCGGTAATATCGGCTGTTGACCGCCGCGCGTCCGCGCGTCGGGAACTGGCAGCCGTCGATTCTTGAATGAGTCTTTGGGGGTGCTGCCGTCGATCGGCCTCGGAGGGTCATGAATACATCGCTGTCAGATCGGCTTCGGGGCCTGGTTTCCCTTTTTTGGCGCGAGGTTGCCAAATTCGGCACGGTAGGTGCCGTGGCCTTCGTTGTGGACAACGGCCTTACCCTCTACCTGATGCACGGACCGATGTCCGGCAGCGAGGTCAAGGCACGTTTCGTGGGCGCCGTCGTCGCCACCATGGTCTCCTGGGTTGCCAACCGCTACTGGACGTTCCGCCGCCGCCGCAGGGTGGACAACGTGGGCCGTGAACTGGGACTGTTCGTTCTGATCAACGGCGTGGGCATTGTCATTTCCACAGGTTTCACCTGGGTGGCCCGCTACCCGATGGGTATCGAGGACAAGAACATGCTGTTCCTGGCCGGCGTGCTGGGCATCGCCGTCGCCACCGTCCTTCGGTTCTTTGCGTACCGGTTCTGGGTCTTCAATGTTGAACTGGACCAGGAGCCCGGCTTCGAGCAGGACTATGAACTGATCGACGAGTCCATAGTCCCGCCCGGCAAGGCCAACCGGTACGGCGCCGCTAAGCCTCCAAGCGCTTCGTAACCTTCTCAGAGGCCAATACCCGTTCGTCCGGTTCAACGCCGGCCGCCGTAAGCACGACGGCGCCGCCCGAGGCCCACGTGGCTACAGCCGCCTCCAGTACGAGCGGCAGGTCCGGAGCCGAAGCGAGCAGTACTTCGGCGGAGCCGTCCGATGCGCTGAACAGGGTCCCGAGCGATCCGTAAGACACTGTTCCCTTCAATTCGCGGGCGGCGGTAGGGCTTCCGACCTCAAGGGCCGGTTGTCCGTCGTCGGGCCGGGGGCCCTCCATGAAGGTGTCGGCGTAGGAGCGCACCTCCGCCGCGTAGTCGACGACGCCGGCCGGCAGCTCCGACGGGAACGCCAGCTCCAGTGCCCCCAGCGCGACGGCGACGACGGTCCCCTCGGTGCCGCTGTCCGCAGCGTCGGTGACCGTAATGTCGACGGGTCCTCCTTCGGCCGGGGAACCGAGGATCACGGTGCAGCCGGTCTGCCAGGCAGCCAGGGCCCAGACCAGGGTTTTCCAGTGGATGGGCAGGTCCAGGCGGACGAGCCGGCCGGGCTCGGCGTCCAGTTCATCGACCAGGAAGTTCGAGGTCTTGGCCACCCAGTTGTCCAGCACCTTCCCGGAAAGCTCGATCCGTTCCCCGGCGGGGCCGTACCAGATCAGGGCGGGGGAGGTAGCCTGGCTCGTGCGCAGCCCTGACAGTAGGGTGCTTGCTGCGGACATGGTCATGGAGAGGGCCTCTTTCGTTGGTTCCAGCTAGGCGGCACGGCGGGCATCGGCGTACGGCGAATGGCGACGCGTAATAAACATGGAACGCGCTATTCGCGGTTCCCCGACCGGGAAAAGCGCGGCGCGCCGGGCTTATGTGCGAAATCCCGGGCGTGGCGTTCCCGGCATCCGCTGATTGAACTCTATAGGATGCCTGAACAGCTTGACGGAGCCGTATTACACGCGTGTAATTAGGTATCGGATTTGTTCCAGCCACATGGGAGGACCCGCAGGGCCCAGGCCCCGCCGGGTCGACCACACAGCCGCCGCTGGAGCAGCAACACCGGGAGGACTCCATGGGGCAAGCAGAAGAAACGCAGGACAACACGGTCATTGCCGGGCAGGCTTCGGCCAGCTACGGCTCAAGGGGTGTCCCCGTCGACTGGTACGTGGATCCTGCAGATCCGGCTGCTGCCGAGCGCTACCGCAGGGAAACCGCCGGCACCCTCGAGGACCAGGCCACTGCCTTCCTCGCGGCGCATGAGGCACTCGCGGATGCTCCTGCCGACGAGGAGCTCGTCCTGGACCCGCCCGTTACGTTGTTCCAGGCTCCGCCGGAGTCCGATAGCCGGCCCGTCTGGATCGGATTGCCCGGCCTGGGCCAGGACTACGCCGACGAAGGCGAGTTGGGTTGGCAGGCGGATGCCCTCTGCGCACAGACCGATCCCGAGGCGTTCTTTCCGGAAAAGGGCGGCTCGACGAGGGACGCCAAAAAGGTCTGCGCCGCCTGCAACGTGCGTTCGCAATGCCTCGAATATGCACTGGCCAATGACGAGAGGTTCGGAATCTGGGGCGGCCTGTCCGAGCGCGAACGTCGTCGGCTTCGGAAGCAGGCAGTCTAATTCATTCGCAAGTCCATGTCTGCGCTGTTGTTGTAGCCCATAACGGCGCCTCTTATCTACCCGATACACTCTCCGCGCTGACGGCTCAAACCCGGCCCGCGGACTTCTACATCGGCGTTGACGCCGGTTCCACGGACGCCAGCGCGTCATTGCTGCAGCTGGGACTCCCGGTCGGCAGCCCGGTCATCGGAGTTCCGGCGCGGAGCGGCTTCGGAGCCGCGGTGAAGGCGGGCCTGGCCGAACTCCCGGACAACCTGCGCGTCACCGGCAGCGGTTCCGCTTCCGGCAGCGGCACCGAGGACGCCGCCGGCAGCGTGCAGGAATGGATCTGGCTGCTGCATGACGACTCGGCTCCGGATCCAGGGGCACTGCAGGAACTGCTTCTAGCAGTTGAGCGCGCTCCTTCCGTAACCATTGCCGGTGCGAAGCAGGTGGAATGGGATAACGACCGACGCCTGGTGGACGTGGGTGTCAGCATCAACCGGTGGGCCGAAAGGCTCACGCTTATCGACGCCGATGAGCTCGACCAGGGGCAGTACGACTCCCGCAGCGATATCTTTGCCGTGAACTCCGCCGGCATGCTGATCCGCCGCGACGCCTGGGACCTGTTGGGGGGATTCGACCCTGCATTGCCCGGCAGCGGAGATGACATTGACCTCTGTTGGCGGAACCGGCTGGCCGGAAACCGGGTGGTGGTGGTGCCTTCCGCACGGATGCGCCATGCGGGAAACCGTCCCAACCCCGCGGCCTCCGCATCCGCTGCCCGGCGGGCGGAGATCTTCCTCCGGCTCAAGCACGCACCCTTGTGGCAGGTGCCGTTCCTTGCAGTAGGTGCGGTCCTGGGCGGCATTGGCCGCTTCTTCCTCGGCATGGTGGCCAAGGACCCGGGATATGCGGTGTCCTCGCTGCTCACCAGCGCCGCGGCTGTCCTGCGCCCGGTCGATCTGTACCGCTCCCGACGGCGGGCAGCGGTGACCCGGCGGCGCCCGCGTAACGCGGTTAACGCACTGCGCAGCGGCAGCAGGGAGGTCCGGGAGCACCGGCGGACAATGTACCGGGCTGATTCGCCGGAAACTGCCGAAACGGGCAGCGCGGAATACGTCCCCAGCGGGGACACCAATAACGATTTCGCCGCCTTGGAAGGTCCCGGGCGCACCTGGGTGGGGCTTGGCGCCCTGGCTGCTGTGCTGTTGCTGGCAGGGTTGTCCCTGGCCGGGCTGCACCGGCTCTTCGGCGCCTCGGCCGCGGCCGGCGGTGCGCTGGTGCCCCTGGGTCCGGGTGTGGGTGAAATCTGGGCCGCCGCTACCGGTTGGTGGGCGCAGGTGGGCTCCGGAGCCCCGGCCCATGGCGACCCCTTCAACTTTGTCCTCACACTGCTGGCGATCGCCGGATTCGGCAACGGCAATGCCGCCCTGCTGATCCTGCTGCTGCTGGCGCTCCCGCTGGCCGGGCTGAGCGCCTGGTTCGCCGCCGGAGCCTTTACCAGCCATCGCGGGCTGCGCTTCTGGGCTGCCATGTTCTGGGCAGCGGTTCCCGCGTTCCAAGTGGCCCTGGGGAGCGGCCGGCTCGGCGCCCTGGTTGTCCATCTGCTGCTTCCCCTGACGGTGCTGGCGGTTGCCCGCGCCGTTGGCTCGGGTGCAGCACCCGGGACCGCAGGCGCCGGGAGCGCAGCCGCTGGGACCGCGGCCGCCGGCACGCCGGTACCCGCCGGAGCCGCATCCTGGACCGCAGCCGCTACCGCAGGCCTTCTGCTGGCCGCCGTCACTGCTGCCGCGCCGCTGGTGTTCGTGCTGGCTGCCGCCGCCGTCCTCCTCCTGACGCTGGGGCTGCGGCGCCGAGCAAGGACCCTGTGGTGGTCCCTGCTGCCCGGCGCCGTCCTCCTGCTCCCGCAGGTCCTCTCGGCGGTGCCCAACCTTCGCGCCGTGCTGGCGGATCCAGGCCTGCCGCTTGCCTTCACCCGCTCCGAGGCCTGGCAGCAACTGCTCGGCTATCCACTGGCCTTCGACATCAACGGCACCTTGGCGGGCCTGCTTCCGGCCGGTCCCTGGAACCTGGTCCTGGCCCTGGTGGTCGGCGCTCCGGTTGTGTTCCTGGCGGCCCTTGCCCTTTTCCGTTCCCGGTCCGCGCCGCTGGCGAAGTTGAGCTGGCTGCTGGTCCTGACGGCCCTGGCACTCAACGCCGCAGCATCGTACCTGGGAACCGCTGCCGCGCCGGATGCCGTGGTGACGGCGTTCACCGGCCCGCTCGTCTCCGCCTGCACGTTGTTGCTTCTCTGCCCGGCGCTGGTCTTTGCCGGCGATCTCCTGTCCGGTGCACGGCGCCGTACGGTTGCGCGCAGCAACCGCATCCTGGCCGCGGTTCTTGGAACAGTACTGGCGGCCGGTCCGGCCGCCAGCCTTGGCCTCTGGGTCATCCCGCAGTTCACCGGCAGCGGTTTCCCCGGAACGCAGAGCCCGGACGTGGCCGCCGCAGCGATCCTGCCGGGAACCAACCTGGAGGTCCAGGGTGCGGAAGCCCGCAGCCTGCCCGCCACGGCAGCCGATGCCGGCCATGACACCACCCAGTCACGCAGCCTCGTCCTTCATGCCGACGCGGAGGGCAATGTCTCAGCTGCGCTCATGCGGGGCGGCGGGACAACCCTCGAGCAGCTTTCGACCATTTACGCTGCCCGCGGGGTAAATGGCGGCGTCGGCAGCGAAACGCTGGCGGACGACGATCCGGCGACTGCCGACCTGCGTCGGGCGGTGGCCGCGATCACTGCGGGCAGCGGAGTTGACCCGCGGGCAGACCTCGCCCGTCTCGGCGTCGCCTTCGTGGTGCTGCAGGAGTCCGATACGGCCGCCGAGTTGCTCGCCGGGCGGATGGACTCCGTACCCGGCTTGTCCGCGGTGGGACAAACCGGCTCCGGGTGGCTTTGGCGGGTGAGCGAACCCCTCAGCGCAGCCGGTACGGAAACGCAGTCCGGGCTTGGTGCCAGGGCACGCATCGTCAATGCGGACGGCAGCACCGCGGCAGGGGTGCCGTCCCAGACCGAAGAAATCCGCACCTCCATCCCGGCCGGCACGGAAGGCCGGCTGCTCGTCCTCGCCGAACGTGCCGACGCCGGATGGCAGGCCAGCCTGAACGGCAGCCCGCTGACCGCAGCGGATCTTCAGTGGGAGCAGGCCTTTGAACTGCCTGCCGAGGGTGGAGAGCTCCGCGTGGACTACGTCAGCGCAGCCTCGCCGTGGCTTGAGGCGCTGCAGATCCTGGTGATCGGCCTGACCTTGCTGCTGGCGCTTCCCACGCCCACCGGCCAGACTGTCCGCCTTCCCGGCAAACGGGAATTACCCGAGACGCCAACGGCGGCAAACGAGCCGCAGCCCGCGGCCGGACCGGCACCCGGCTCGGCACAGACGGCCGCAAAAGAGGAATCGCCCGTGCCCCTCGGCGCAGGCCCGCACCGGGTTGACCGGACCCCGGAAGGAAGCCAGCAATGAGCAGGGACAAGTCCGGCAACAAGCCGGGGGAGCAGGAACTTCCTTCTACGGAGGACGAGGCTGAGCTGCGCCGGGAGGCGCCCGAGGCGGCTTCATCAACGCCTCCGGCGTCCGCGCCGGCCGGCTCCAAGGCCGACGGAGCCACTGCCCGCAGGGCCGGTTCCGGCGGCGCCAGGACCGCCGGACGCTGGACGACGGGGATCCTGCTCCTGACTGCTTCCGGTGCGCTGGTGGCGGGGACGTCGCTTGTTGGAACCGGTTCCGCAGGCGGCGCCGTCGATGTTCCCTATGCCGAAGTCCCCGCCGGGCCCCTGACCGGTGTGTGCCCGCAGCCGCCGCGGCTGCTCGCCGGCAACACGGCCGGTACGGATGCCGAGTTCAGTGCGGAGTCCACCTCCGCCAAGTCCGTAGTGAGCGCGGTTCTCCTGGCTGATGCGGGCAACCCGCTGCCGGCTGCCGAACTGTCGTCAGTCTCGGACGGTTCGGTCCTCCAAGGCATCGGCGGCGGCACGGAAGCACCGCTCGCTGGAGAGCGGACCGCCGGCGTCGTCCGCGAGACGCCGGTCTCTGCGGCGGCGCTTTTGAGCGCCGAGCCAGCCGATGCCCAGCAGGTCACGGCCGGAGCCACCATGACCTATACCGCCGCAGACGGCGATCTGGCCGGACTCACGGCGGCCACCTGCCAGGCGCCCGCCAACGACCTTTGGCTGGTGGGAGCACGGACGAACGTCGGTGCCACCGCGGTGCTGCAGCTGACCAACCCGTCCCTGACCCCGGCCGATGTCGATTTGGAGCTTTACGGCACTGCCGGTCCGGTGGAAGGGCCGGGTACCCGGGGCATCGCCGTAGCCCCGGGCGAAACCAAGTCAGTGGTCCTTGCCGGCCTGGCCGCCAACCAGGAGTCCCTGGCCGTGCGGGTGCGGAGTTCGGGCGGACCGGTTTCAGCGGTCATCTCGCAGAACCTGCTGCGGGGCCTGACCCCCGGCGGCGTGGAGCTGATCCAGCCCACGGCGGCACCCGGTCCGGCGCAGGTGGTCAGCGGCGTGCGCATCCAGAACCCGGAGGCTACCCGCAACTTGGCCAAGGAAGAGGGCTATGCATCGGTGACGCCGTCACTGCAGGTAGCGGTTCCGGGCGGCAGCGACGCCGTCGTGAATGTCCGCGTCTTCGGCAGCGGCGGCGAAGCCGTCCTGGCGGGCGGCGGAAGCTACAACGCTGCGGCAGGCACAGTGACGCGCCTTCCGCTGGATACGCTGCCCGAGGGCACCTACACGCTGGATATTACGTCCGACGTCGCCGTGGCCGCTTCAGCCGTCTTCAGCCGGGGTTCCGATGCCGAGAAGGGGACCGATATTGCCGTTGCCCCCGCCGGCGAACGCCTGGGCAGCGAGCACCTGGCGGTGCTGGCCTCAGGGGACTCCGCTCTCTCCTTCACGGCACCGGAAGGCGCTTCCGAAGTGCGCCTCGCTGCTGTCACCGCCGACGGTGTCCTGCTGGCCGAAAAGACGGTGCAGCTCAAGGCAGCCTCTACTACCGTGGTCAACCCGGCCGATCTCGGTGGACCCGCCGCCGCAGTCCTGGTCAGTGCCACCGGAGCCCCGGTTTACGGGGCACAGATAGTGACCGGGGGAGATACCGGGATCAGCGTGGTGCCCCTGCCCCGGGGCACTGTAGGCGGCAGCCGCGTCCAGGTGGGTGTGGGGTACTAGCCCTCGGTTGCAGGGGAGGTTACAGGGGACGGAACCGGCCGTAGGCAGGATCAACGGTTTCGGGGTCCATTCCCATCAGTATCGCCAGCTGCTCCACGATGACGTCATGCACCAGTTCGCTGACGGGCACCAGGGAGCGGGCAGCGGTTTCGACGGCGTGCCGGTAGATGGTGATGACCGGCGGCCGGTTTGGTGCGGAGGCGGTCCCGGCGCCCAGCGGAATGGGTCCGCCGGAGCGCGCCAGCTCCTCAAGTCCTGGAGGGATCTCCTCGACCACGAACTGGTAGGTCTGGATCTGTTCGCCCCAGAGCCGTTCCAGCCGCTGCGCTGATTCGAGTACCCACTCGTCGAAACGTTCCGCGCGCGTGCGGGCACCGGCCAGATGCGGCGGGATCACGTCTCCCCGCAGGCCGCGCCCGTGCCGGTTGCGCCGCCGTTGCCGGAAGGACCGGGCGGGCGCACCGGGGGAGGAAGCGGCTGCGGCACTTGACTCATCTTCGAGACGCACCCGGAATGAAGATCCCATGGACATGTAAGAACTCTAACCGCTGGTCCCAGCCCCGGGGACCCCTTATCTTTTGTGCACTCGTCTTGCGTTGCAGCCGTGCCCGGGGACCGCGGTTCCGGCGCGCCTGCACCGGCACCGCGCAGGGAGCGGGTAAAGTGATCCTCCGTGGAATCCTTACGCCAGTGCTCCCGGTCAGCCTGCCGCCAGCCGGCGGTAGCTACGCTGACCTACGTATACGCCGATTCCACTGCAGTGCTTGGCCCGCTGGCCACGTACGCCGAGCCGCATTGTTACGATCTGTGTGCCGGCCACTCCGCCCGGCTTACCGCCCCGCTGGGATGGGAACTTGTCCGCCTGAACCTGGAGGGCCAGCCCCGGACTCCGACCAGTGACGAACTCTCCGCTTTGGTGGACGCCGTACGCGAACAGGCAGCGAAGGCAACGGAAGAGGATGCCACGGAGTCGCAGCGCAGCGGAAAGCATGCCCTGGAGCCACCCGCCGAGACCCCCGGGACCCGCCGGGCGCACCTGAAGGTGCTGCGCGAGCAGAACTAGGCACCGCCCTTCGCCGGGTAGCTGGCTTCCAAGCGCTAGGCTTGGCTGTGATGCGCCGCCCACCGCGGCACCCGATTTCAAGGAAGTGCTGTATCAATGGCCAATCTGACAGCCGGACTCCTCGACGTCCTGCGTTGCCCTGCCACCGGATCCGTCCTCGTCCAGGACGGTGACGAACTCGTTTCGACCGTTCCCGACGCAAGCGGCGAACGGGTGCGGTACCGCGTGGAAGAAGGCATTCCGGTTCTGCTGAAGGCCGCCGCCACTCGGCAGGAGGGCTAACCGCCCGGACCCGCCGCGAACCCGTAAGGATTCCAGCGTGAGCATTGACTTCAAAGTAGCTGACCTTTCCCTCGCCGAAGCCGGACGCCACCAGATCCGCCTGGCCGAACACGAGATGCCAGGCTTGATGGCGCTGCGGCGCGAGTACGGTCCAAGCCAGCCGCTGGCCGGGGCCCGAATCGCCGGGTCCCTGCACATGACGGTGCAGACCGCCGTGCTGATCGAGACGCTGACGGCCTTGGGCGCTGAAGTCCGCTGGGCGTCCTGCAATATCTTTTCCACGCAGGACGAAGCCGCTGCTGCCGTGGTGGTAGGCGGGGGAACGGCCGCCGAACCCGCAGGCGTTCCCGTCTTCGCGTGGAAGAACGAGTCGCTCGAGGATTACTGGTGGACCGCCGAGCAGATCCTTAGCTGGCCCGAAGGATCCGGTGGCCCGAACATGATCCTCGACGACGGCGGCGACGCCACCCTCCTGCTGCACAAGGGCGTGGAGTTCGAAGCGGCGGGGTTCGTACCGGAAAACCCGCAGGACGGCGACGAGGACTACTCCTACGAGTTCACCGTGATCCTCGACCGTCTGCGGCGCAGCCTGGCGGAGCATCCGGGGAAGTGGACCGAAATCGCCAAGGGCATCCGGGGCGTCACGGAGGAAACCACCACCGGTGTGCTGCGCCTCTACCAGCTCGCGGCCGAGGGGAGGCTGCTGTTCCCGGCCATCAACGTCAACGACTCCGTCACCAAGTCCAAGTTCGATAACAAATACGGCATCCGGCATTCCCTTCCGGACGGATTGAACCGTGCCACTGACACGCTTATCGGCGGCAAGGTTGCCGTGGTCTGCGGCTACGGCGACGTCGGCAAGGGCGCCGCGGAGGCACTCCGCGGGCAGGGCGCCCGGGTGATCGTCACGGAAATCGACCCGATCTGCGCGCTGCAGGCGGCGATGGACGGCTACCAGGTGGCGAAGCTGGAATCCGTGCTGGCGCAGGGCGATATTTTCATCACCACCACCGGGAACAAGGACATCATCATGGCCTGGCACATGGCCGCCATGAAACACCAGGCGATCGTCGGCAACGTCGGGCACTTCGACAACGAGATCGACATGGCCGGACTCGCCCGGGTGCCCGGCATCCGCAAGGTCGAGATCAAGCCGCAGGTCCATGAATGGGTGTTCGATGAAGGCACCGACGCGCAGCGCAGCATCATTGTGCTCTCCGAAGGGCGGCTGCTGAACCTCGGCAACGCCACCGGGCATCCGTCCTTTGTGATGAGCAATTCCTTCGCGAACCAGACCATTGCGCAGATTGAGCTGTTCACCAGGCACGGCGACGGGACCTACGCCAACCAGGTCTACGTGCTGCCCAAGGTCCTGGACGAAAAGGTGGCCCGCCTGCACCTGTCCGCCCTCGGCGTCGAACTGACCGAACTCACCAAGAGCCAGGCGGACTATCTGGGCGTCGACGTGGCGGGTCCCTTCAAGCCCGAGCACTACCGGTACTGACTGCCGGGGTTTGTTAAGGGCCGACGGATTGGCCCGGACTCAGTCGCTGAACGGCATCCGGTGCAGCCGTTCGGCCAGGGCCCGGGACTGCCGCCGTTGGCGGTCCAGCCGGACGTAATCGCGGTTCCGGCGCTCGGCGACGACCGCCCGAAGGTAGGCCTCCGGATGCGTGCCCGGCGGCGGCTGCGGGGATACATGCGCAGTGGTTTCCGAGGCAAGTTCGGATGCGAGCACCATTCTGGCCGTTCCGGTCATGTGCCCGCTCTGGGCCAGGAAGCGGGAGATGCGGCGCGCCAACCCGTCGGGCAGGCGGCCGATATCGGCCAGGTCCGCCCATCCGGCAAGTTCCGGGGGAGCCGCCACCAGCTCCGGCAACGGTGCCACCACCCGGTCCCGCAGGGCGTAGGTGCCGGCCAGGAGATCGCCGAGGCGCTTGGACTTGTCATTGAACAACGCCACCATGAAGGCCAGCGAACCGGCGAGCATGTAGATCTCCAGTACCGCGGTGAACGCCCGGATGAAGGCGTGCCGGAACCGCACCGAACCGCCGTCGTCGCGGACAATCCGCAGCCCCATGACCAGCCGGCCGAGCGACTTTCCCCGCGTCAGGGTTTCCACCGCCGCCGGGACCAACACAAACAGCAGCACCACAAGGCTCAGCGACAGTGCCTGTGCCAGGGCCGGGTCCGACGACGCGACGGCCTGCGCGACCAGCAGCATCAAGACGATAAACACGAGGACCTGGGCAATGACGTCGATGAGGGCGCTGACCATCCGCGCCGCGAAGCCGGCAGGACGGAGCTCAAGGACCACCGCTTCGCCGGTAACAATGCTGCTCATTCGTGCCCTCCTGAAGTGATGGGGACCACTGTACCGACCCGTTAGGGTGTAACCGTGGACCTCGATGCCTTCACTGCCGTGCACAGCGATGACTGGAAACGCCTCGACGAGCTGGCTGCGCGCCGCCGCTTAAGCGGCCCGGAAGCGGACGAACTGCTTCGGCTCTACCAGCGTGCCTCCACCCATCTTTCCATCGTGCGCTCGGTAGCCCCGGAAGGAACACTGTCCGCCTCCCTCTCGATGCGCCTGTCCCGCGCCCGGACCCGGTTCACCGGCAGCCGGTCCAACTTCATGGAGGACCTGGCGAACTTCTTCGTTTCGTCCCTCCCAGCCGCCTTCTACCGCGTGCGCTGGCTGACCGTTGCGATAGGTGCAGCCTTCGTCCTGGTGGCCTGGCTGACCGGTTTGTGGGCCGTCAATACGCCGGGGGTGCTGGCCGCAGTAGGGTCGGACGAGGAGGTCCGCCGCTATGTCGAAGAGGACTTCGTCAACTACTACTCCGAAAATCCGGCGGCGTCTTTCTCCGGCATGGTCTGGACCAACAATGCCTGGATCGCCGTCCAAGCGGTCGCGTTCGGCATCACCGGACTGTGGGTGCCCTGGATCCTGTACCAGAACGCCGTTAGCGTGGGCCTGTCCGCGGGGATGATGGCAGCACACGGCCGGCTGGACGTGTTTTTCACCTATATCCTGCCGCACGGGTTCATGGAACTGACCGCCATTTTCATTGCCTCAGCCGCCGGGCTGCGGATTTTCTGGGCCTTCGCCGCACCCGGGCGGCGTTCCCGGATGACCGCCGTGGCGCAGGAGGGGCGTTCACTGATGACGGTTGCCCTTGGCCTGGTAGTGGTCCTGTTTATCTCCGGACTGGTTGAGGGCTTCGTTACACCCAGCCCCCTGCCGGCCTGGCTGCGCCTGACCATCGGGTTCGGAGTATTTGCGGCGTACTGGGCGTACACGCTCATCCTCGGCGGGAGGGCCTACCGGGCCGGTCACCGAGGTGACCTGTCCGCGCGCGACGCCGGAGCGTATCTGCGTACTGCCTAGCCGCGGGGTGGCGTGCAGTCCACCCGGTGCTGTCCCGGTAGGGTCGAGTGTAAGACCAGCGGAGAACAGTTCAGGGAAGTGAAAGAGGAAGCAGTGGCAAGTCAGGACGAAACCCCCACGCATCGATCGACGGCCGGAGGGGAGCCGCTCAACGGAACCGAGGCTTCAGCGCCGCCGCAGGGGAAGGCCCCCAACGGATCCGGCTCCCACGCCGCTACTGCCCCGGAAGCCGCCGGGACCCGTGAGCACGCCGACTGGGACGCGGAGTTCGACAACCTCACCGCATCCGAGCAGGCCGAGGCCGACGCGGAGGCTGCAGCAGATGAGGCAGGCGACGCCGGCGTCGCAGAACCGGACGCCGCCGAACCGGACGTCGCAGGACCGGACGCCGCAGGACCGGACGCCGAGCTGACCCCGGAAGCGCCGGAGGACCTCGAGGACACGGAAGAGCCGGAAGACGCGGAGGACGCTGAGGCCCTCCGGAACCGGGAAGCGGCTGAGGGCACGGCCGCGTCCGAAAACCCGGATGCGGCAGCAACTGCCGGCGCCGGTGGAACCGTCCCGGGCGGCCACCCGAAGGTCGCCCAGCGCAGCCAGCTTCCCATGCGCCGGGCAAGCACCCTCCCCGACCTGAGCGGTTATTCCTCCACCGACGACGCCGTGGACGCCGGCCCCGAGGACCGGGACCGGGACCGCACGGATGAGGACATGGCGGCAACATCCGCCCAAACGCCTTCGGGCGCAGTGGAAGCAGGCGAGGAACGGCCGCATGCCGTGCCCTCCGGAGCGCACGACGCCGGCCGGCATGAAGCCGATGCATCCGGGGACTCCGAAAGGGAAACCGAAACGACGCCGGAGCGCGAAACCGAAACGTCCGACGACGCCGACGGCGAAGTGCAGGACGGCACTGCGGCGGTGGCTGCCGAGTCTACAAACACCGCCGTCACACCGGTTATCGTCCACTCTGCCGAGACGGAGAGCGGGACAGAGCCAGCCACTGACAGGGCAGACCACGCCGACGACGCCGACGCGGCACTGGCTGAAGCGCAGCGACGTGCACAGGAACGCGAGAAGGCTGCAGCGGGTAAGCCCGTCCTGGCCCGTGTCCTGCAGGTCATGATTGCCGTGTTCTTCCCGGTCATGGTGCTGGCCGCGGCGATCCGTGCCGTCGCGACGCCCCTGTTCCTGTGGGCTGAGTACCATCGGCCCGGTTTCCCGGCAGACAGTTACGGCTTCTCCACCGATGACCGGATGACCTACGGTTCCTACGCCGTGGACTACCTGCTCAACTTCAGCGGATCCCGGTATCTGGGGGACCTGGTCGGAGACGGCGGAGAACCGCTGTACCTGGCCAGCGAAGTCAGCCACATGGCCGATGTCAAGACAGTGCTGACGGTGGCCTTCATCGCTGCGACGGTGATGGCGGTGCTGAGCCTCTTCGCCGCACTTTATCTGCACCGACGCAGCCCGGGCGGCATCCGCCGGTCCTTGTTCTCCGGTGCGGTGATCACGTTGGTCCTGGTGGCGGCGCTGGTCGTCCTCGCCGTTCTGGGCTGGGAACAGTTCTTCACCCAGCTGCACACGGTCTTCTTCTCGAACGGGAACTGGACCTTCCGGCTGGATGACACGCTGATCCGGCTCTTCCCGGCCCAGTTCTGGATGGACGCCGGGATTACCATTGCCGCGCTGGTGCTGCTCACCTGCGTTGTCGTGCTGGTCTGCTGCTGGCCCACCCGGGCACGCCGGGAACGCGTGCAGCAGGCCCGGGAAGACGCCCGCCGCCGTTACGCAGAGTCCCTCGAAGCACTCTAGGCAGCCCCGCAGCATAAAAATCCCCCGTACCGGTATCGGTACGGGGGATTTTTACTGCCGGTGTGTGTGCCTACTTGGCGTAGAGCTTGTCGACCTCGTCGGAGTAATCCGCAATCACCGCATTGCGGCGCAGCTTCAGCGTGGCCGTGAGATGGCCCGATTCCAAGGTGAAATCCTTGGGCAGCACGGTGAACTTGCGGATCTGTTCGGCCCGGGACACCGTTGCATTGGCGGCGTCGACTGACTCCTGCAGCAGCTGCTGCACCCGGGGATCCTCCGCAGCAACACCGTCCGGGGCGCCGTTCTCCCGGCTCCAGGCGGCGAGGGCCTCCTCGTCCAGCGTGATCAGGGCGGAAACGAACGGGCGTCCTTCGCCCACCACGATGGCCTGTGAGACCAGCCGGTTCTCCCGGATCTTTTCTTCCAGCGGGCCGGGAGCCACGTTCTTGCCGCCGGCAGTGACCAGCAGGTCCTTCTTGCGGCCGGTGATGCGCAGGAAACCGTCGTCGTCGAGAACGCCCACGTCGCCGGTCTTGAACCACTCGCCCTCGAAGGCGTCCGCAGTTGCTTCAGGGTTGCGGTGGTAGCCCTTGAAGACCACGGCGCCGCGGACCAGGACCTCGCCGTCGTCGGCAATCCGGATGGTGGTGCCCGGCATGGGCAGGCCTACCGAGCCCACCCGCGTGCGGGTCGCCTGGTTCACGCTCGCCGGGGCGGTGGTTTCGGTCAGGCCATAGCCCTCCAGTACCGTGACTCCGCAGCCGCGGAAGAAGTGCGCGAGCATCGGGCTCAGCGCGCTGGCGCCGGAGATCGCGAATGCGGCATTTCCGCCAAGGACCGCACGCACCTTGGGATAGAAGAGCCGATCAAACAGTTTGTGCTTCAAGGTCAGCGCCACCGACGGGCCGCGGCCGCCGCGGGCGGCCGAGTCCTGTGCCTCGGAGTAGGCAACGGCGGTGGCGGCGGCAGCCTCGAAGGCCTTGCCCTTGCCGGCGGCTTCGGCCGAAGCCTGGGCGCCGGTGTAGATCTTTTCGAAGATCCGCGGCACGGCCAGCAGGAACGTGGGGGAGAAGGACTTGAGGTCCGACATCAGGTCGGACGCACTGCGGGAATGGCCCACCTTGACGCCGGCGTGCAGGCAGCCCACCTGGACCGCCCGGGCCAGCACATGCGCCAGCGGCAGGAACATCAGCGTGGTCGGGTTGGGGATCTTCAGCATTTCCGGCAGGACTTCAATGACGTTGACGCCGAAGAGGGCGAAATTGCCGTGCGTGATTTCGCAGCCCTTGGGCCGGCCGGTGGTGCCGGAGGTGTAGACCATCGACGCGGTGTCGCTGAGGTTCGCGGTACTGCGGGCGGTTTCCAGCGTGTCGTCGCTGACACTGTTTCCCGCGGCGGTGAGGCCGGTGAACGTGTCGGCGCCGTCGCCGTTGTTCATCAGCCAGATGGAGAACTCTCCGTCAAGGGCGGAAGCGGCGGCCAGCACGACGTCGGCCTTGCGCGCGTCCTCCACGAACACGTGCCGGGCACCGGAATCCTTGAGGATCCACTCGACCTGGGAGGGGGAGGAGGTTTCATAGATCGGGATGGTCACGGCTCCCGCGAACCAGTTGGCCATATCCGCCACGGTCCACTCGTAGGAGGTCCGGGACATGACGGCAACGCTGTCTCCGGGACGGACACCGGATCCGATCAGGCCTTTGGCCAGCCGGGTAACTTCTGCGAGGAACTGCGCGGCGGTGATGTCTTCCCAGCTGCTGCCGTTCTTGACCGCGTACAGGACGCGGGCGGGATCTTTTCGATGCATTTGGAGCAGGAGATCCGTAACATTCGAATCTTCGGGAAGGCTAACCAGGAGGTCAGTGGCGGACTCGCGCACTTATGACCCTCTCTTTCTGTGCATTGAGCACATGGGTAATGAGACTAAATCCAACTGGGCATCCACATACGCAGCCGCCAGCCAGAATACGGGATGGTATCCGCCGTCCAGACCGGCAGGAAATATGCCGATAGCGCCAGGACCCCCGCGACGAAGCAGGCGGTAAGCAGGAGGCCGATCCGCCGGCGCTGCGGACTGTCCGCGGGCCGGCCGAGTATCAGGCCCAGCACGTACACCAATGCGAGGACGAGGAATGGTTCAAAGGAGACCGCATAGAAGAAGAAAGTTGTCCGTTCAGGATAGGCGAACCACGGAAGGTATCCAGCCGCCACTCCGGACAGGACCGCACCGGCCCGCCAGTCCCGCCGGCCGGCCCAATAGAAGAGCACCACCAGCAGCGACAGGGCGGCAGCCCACCAGATCAGGGGATTGCCGACGGAGGTGACCGCAGTGGAGCAGCTCTCCGCGGCGCAGCCGGCCTCTCCTTGCGCAGAGGACTCGTAGAAGAACGACGTGGGGCGGCCCATGAACAGCCAGGTCCAGGCGTTGGAGGAGTAGCTGTGCTCCGAACTGAGTCCGTTGTGGAAGGCATAGGCACTGCGGTGGTACTCGGCCAGTGAACGCAGCGCAGCAGGAAGCCAGCTCCAGCCTTCGTCCGGGTTCTCCTCGGCCCACTGCCGGTCGTACGCGTCATCGGACAACAGCCACCCGCTCCAGCTGGCCACGTAGGTGATCAGCGCGGCCGGGATGATGGTGAGGAACGCCGGCACGCCGTCCCGGAACAGCGCGCTTTCCCACTGGCGGATGCCCGCAACCCGCCGGGCACTGACATCCCAAAGGACAGTCATCAGGCCGAAGACGGCAACGAAGGCCAGGGCTGACCACTTGGTGCCCACAGCCAGGCCGAGGCAGACGCCGGCGACGATCCGCCAGGGGCGCCAGAGCAGCCACGGCCCGTAAAGCAGTGCACCGCCGGAGTCTGCGCGGTCCGGGGCGCCGGCGCCGGCCGTTCGGGAGAGGGCATGTGCCAGCCGCAGCCGGCCGTCCCGTCGGTCCAACAGGAGCGCGCCGAACGCGGCCACCACCCAGAACGTCAGGAAGACATCCAGCAGGGAGGTGCGGGAATGGACCAGATGGTGCCCGTCCACGGCCAGGAACAACCCGGCCAGGGCGCCGAGAGTCGCCGAGGAGAACAACCGTGCGGCGATGAGCCCCAGGAGCAGGACCGTAAGGGCGCCGGTAAGCGCGGCGCCGAAGCGCCAGCCGAAGGAATTATCCGATCCGAAAAGTGCCATGCCGAAAGCGATCATCCATTTGCCGACAGGCGGATGCACCACATATTCGGGCTCATCGAGCAGGACCTGGGGCCGGCCCGCAGCAAAGGACTCGTTTGCATCCTCGGGCCAGGCACGTTCATAGCCGGACTGCAGCAGCGAGTAGGCGTCCTTGACGTAGTAGGTCTCGTCAAACACCAGGGCGCCGGGCTCACCCAGGCGGGTGAAGCGCAGCACACCGCCCAGTACCGCCATCATCAGCGGCAGGATCCAGCCGGCCGCCCCCAGCGGCACCAGGCTGCTGCCCAGCAGGCGGTTCCGCAGGGCATCGAAGGTGAACGCATGCTGTGGGGACTCGACCGCGGCCGGTGCCTCGCGGTGCGTCGTCGAGGTACCGGAGAGACTCACGCGCACCACTCTATAGCCTGTCGCGTAGGGTTAGAGGGTGGACTCGAGCAAGGTAACAGGCAGCATGACAGGCACCAGGACAGGCACCATGGCAGGCACCGCGAACAACGACGCCGCAGGGCCGGGGCAGATTGTCCTGGCGGCAACCCCCATCGGCAACATGGGTGATGCAACCAACCGGCTGATCGGATTGCTGGAAAGCGCCGACATCATTGCCGCGGAGGACACCCGGCGCCTGCACCGGCTGGTAAGCGCCCTCGGCATCACCACGCGGGGCCGGATCATCAGTTACCACGAGCACAACGAAGCTTCCCGCACTGCCGATCTGCTGGAGATGGTCCGCGGCGGCGCCACCCTCCTGATGGTGACCGATGCCGGCATGCCCGCCGTATCCGATCCGGGCTTCCGCCTGGTGGAGGCTGCGGCCGCCGACGGACTGACCGTCACCGCCGCCCCCGGACCCTCAGCGGTGTTGACCGCGCTGGCCCTTTCCGGCCTGCCGACGGACCGCTTCTGCTTCGAAGGCTTCCTTCCCCGGAAGCCCGGGGAACGCAGCAGCCGGCTCGCGAAGCTGGCCGGCGAGCAGCGGACCATGGTGTTCTTCGAGGCTCCGCACCGCCTCGAACCCATGCTGCGTGCCCTGGACGCCGCCTTTGGCGGGGACCGCCGCGCCGCCGTCGCCCGCGAGCTCACCAAGCTGCATGAACAGGTGCTGCGCGGGCCCCTGCGCGAGCTGCTGGAATGGGCGGAGGCCGGGGACGTGCGCGGGGAAATCGCCGTGGTGGTCGAAGGCGCACCGGACGCCGCCCCGGAACAGGCGGCGGACCACGTGGCCGCCGTCAATTCCCTGGTGGAGCAGGGCATCCGGCTTAAAGACGCCGTCGCCGCCGTGGCCGAGGATGCCCGGATCAGCAAGCGCGAACTGTATTCGGCGGTGCTGGAAGCGCGCAGCTAAGCGCTCCGACCTATGCCTGGGGATGGGCAGATGCACAGTAGCTCCTCCGGAAGGTAGTGCATACCCGCATTTACAGGCAGTGCCGCCGAAGCCTACGGTTTAGTGAGACCACGGGCACGCCGCCCGCGGTGGATCCGATGATTTTGGAGGCATTCCCTATGGGCATTCCCGCAGACCGTGAAGCCGAACTCCTGGCGCAGGTCCCCACCGGCCTGTTGATTGACGGCCAGTGGCGGGAGGCGTCCGGCGGCCGCACGTTCGACGTCGAAGATCCCGCCACCGGCAAGGTGCTGATGAGCATTGCCGATGCCTCCACGGAAGACGGTGCGCTGGCCATGGACGCCGCCGCAGCCGCCCAGGATGCCTGGGCACGGACGGCACCCCGCGAACGCGGGGAAATCCTGCGCCGCGCCTTTGAACTGGTGACGGAACGCGCCGAGGACTTCGCCCTGCTGATGACGCTGGAAATGGGCAAGCCGCTGGCGGAAGCCCGCGGCGAGGTGGTGTACGGCGCGGAGTTCCTGCGCTGGTTCTCCGAGGAAGCCGTCCGGGTTTCCGGACGCTACAGCACCGCTCCCGACGGTAAGTCCCGGCTGCTGGTGAACAAGAAGCCGGTGGGCCCGTGCCTGCTGATCACCCCCTGGAACTTCCCGCTGGCCATGGCCACCCGCAAGATCGCCCCCGCCGTGGCGGCCGGCTGCACCATGGTGCTCAAGCCCGCCAAGCTGACGCCCCTGACCTCCCAGCTTTTCGCGGCCGTCATGATGGAAGCCGGGCTGCCTGCCGGCGTGCTGAACGTTGTCTCCACCACTTCCGCCGGCGACGTCACCGGCCCCATCCTCAAGGATTCCCGTCTGCGGAAGGTTTCCTTCACCGGATCCACACCCGTAGGCCAGGGCCTGATCCGGGACGCAGCCGAGAACGTCCTGCGCACCTCCATGGAGCTCGGCGGAAACGCCCCCTTCATTGTTTTCGAGGACGCAGACCTGGACAAGGCCGTGGAAGGTGCCATGACCGCAAAGCTGCGGAACATGGGCGAGGCCTGCACCGCGGCGAACCGCTTCATCGTCCAGGACACGGTGGCGCAGGAGTTCGCAGAGAAGTTCGCGGCACGGGTGGGTGCCATGACTACCGGCCGGGGTACCGAAGACGACACCAAGATCGGGCCGCTGATTGACGGCAAGTCGCGGGACAAGGTGCACGCCCTCGTCAGCGAAGCGGTCGACGGCGGCGCAGTGGCACTGGTCGGCGGGGAACCCGTGGACGGCCCGGGCTACTTCTACCGCCCCACGGTCCTGCAGAACGTTGCCCCGGATGCCCGGATCCTGAAAGAGGAAATCTTCGGTCCGGTGGCACCGATCGTCACCTTCTCCACTGAGGACGAAGCCGTGGCGCTCGCCAACAACACCGAATACGGACTGGTGTCCTACGTCTTCACCCGGGATTTGAACCGCGGACTGCGGATCGGCGAAAAGCTGGAATCCGGCATGCTGGGACTCAACGCCGGAGTTGTTTCCAACGCCGCCGCACCGTTTGGCGGAGTCAAGCAGTCCGGGCTGGGCCGCGAGGGCGGTGCCGAAGGCATCGAGGAATACCTATACACGCAGTACATCGGGATCGCCGACCCCTACGCCGGGTAGGTAACCGACAGGAAGAAACCCAGTGACGCCGCCGGCGTCACTGGGTTTCTTTTTGCCCTTTCAGGTCAGGCTCAGTCGTGCCGAAACCGCATGGCCAGCGACGGCGGGAGGAACCGCGCGTGCAGCCGGCCGAACAGGCTGGTGCCGCTCCGCAGTTCGTTCCGCACCGTTTCGAGGTCCTCCCATGCCGGGGCGGCTCCCCGGCCGCCGCGTCCGCGGCGGCCGAAGCCGGCGTAGGCCTCTTCCTCGAATGCCAGACGGATGCGGGTCAGCGCCTCGTCCGCCTGCGGGGAGAAGCCGGCCTCGCCCGCCAACCGGCGGGCGTACGTCCGGGGAGTGTCGGAGGTCCGGCCGGGATGCCCGTAATCGATCCCCAGATCTGCTATTTCGTCCCAGACCGGCCCCGAACGGGAACCAGCGGCGGCGGCCTTCCGCCGCCGGGCCGCACGGTGCCGCCGCATCGCCCAGGGCGTCAGCACGGCAGCCGCTGCCGCCAGCGTTCCGAGGACGGCGCCCAGCCACGCGGTCGTGCCCGTGTCGGCGGGTTCGAGCACGGTTTCGGGTGCCAGCGGAGCTTCCTCCTGCGGGACAGCCGGCGCCGTCGCCAGCGCGTCAGGGACCCGGGGATCGTCGTCGTCGTGAATAGTGGCAGTCCCCGGCGTGCGCTGCTGCTGGGCGTAGTCCGGCACCGATCCGCGGGAAGGCGTGGGCTCGAAGCGGACCCAGCCGGCACCTTCGAAATACAGCTCGGGCCACGCGTGGGCGTCCGTGGAATCGACCTCGAACTCGCGCAGCGGTTCTCCGTTGGGGCCGGTCCCGTCCGGGGTCTCGCCGGTGTCCTGGCCGGGCGCGTAGCCCAGTGCCATCCGGCTGGGGATGCCCTCCTGCCGGGCCATCACGGCCATGGCTGCGGCGAAATGCACGCAGTAGCCGGCCTTTCGTTCGAGGAACTCGGACAAGACCGAAATCCCGTTCCCGTCATAGCCGCCCTCCACCGGTGCTTCCAGCGAATAGCTGAACTGCGGCCCGCGCAGATAACTCTGGAGGGCCATGGCCTTGGCATACGGTGTGGCGGCATCCCCGACTGCCTCCGCGGCTGCCTCCCGGATGTTTCCGGGCAGGTCAGCCGGCAGGTCCGTGAAAACCGGGTCCAGGTCCGCGCCGTCGGCCGCCGGAATTGCCGCCAGCTGCTCCGGCGTGAACTCGGCCGCGATGCTCAGCACCTGGTAATCCTGCCGGGCCGCGCCCTCGGAATCGTCGTCCAGCACGGTCATGGTCTTGGGATCCCAGGACCAGCTTCCTTCGGCACCGGTAACGCCCAGCGGATAGTAGGGGGCCAACAGCCACGGACTCGAATACGTGTTGGAGCTGATCCGCGTCACCACCGCCTCGGCCTGGCTTCCCCTCGGCGGTGTGTAGGCGCCGCCCGACATGGTTGCCACGCCCTGCCGGCGTTCGTCCTCGCGCACGTCGGGAGCCCAGCGGCTCCCGGAAAAATCCTCCAGGGTAGTGGAGCGGAGGTACACGGGTTCGACGGACGAGGTTGCATAGGTGATCCGGCCTGAGGACTGCGGCTGGCGCAGGTCATTGCCCAACGTGACTATGGGGTTCAGCCCGGTGCTGCCGGAAAAGAAGTTGAATCTGGTGCCTTCCGGGAAGGCGCCGCCGTTGAATCCGGGCAACACCGGAGGCAGCAGGAGTGCCAATGCCAGGGCAGATGCGGAAACTGCCGTTCCGCGTGCCAGCCAGGTCCGCGGGTTACCGTGCCCGTGCTGTTCCCTGCGTGCACTGACCGTCAGCAACAGCAGGTATCCGACCGCTGCGAGGAAGAAATATCCTGCTCCAAGGCTCGCGGGTTTCAGCACTGCGGGGATCATCAGCACCGCTAACAGGCCCAGCCCGGCGGTTGCCGGCATCCGCAGGGTGGCCGCCAGGGTATCCGTCAGGACGGCTACCAGCCCGATGCCGGCACAGCACAGGAACAGGATGCCGGGCAGCGGCTGCACGGGGGCGACTTCGGTGAGGACGACCGTCCGCGCCTCGGCCAGCAGCGCATCCGCCCGGGCAAGGGTGCCCGGGCCGGGCAGGAAGCCCAGGAATGACGCCGATGAAGCGAACAGCCAGGTCAGGGTGCACGCCAGGACCGCCATGCCTGCCACCGGAACCAGAGGTTGCGGCACCTTCAGCCGCCGCGCACCGGCGGTGGCCGCCAGCGGGACGAGGACGGCGAAAAACAGCGGCGGCAGCCAGGACCAGCCTTCGATGACCCCGTGCACGCTGAGCGAACAAAGCAGGACCGCCAGCGCTCCTGCTCCGGCTACCGCAACGTTGGCCGGCCCGCGGTCGCCCCGGGGCGCCGGTTCCGTACCCTGCAGGTGGCCGGACGCCGGCACGGCCTCCGGGCGGCTCAGCAGGGCGCTCATACCCGCCCCCCGGCGTGGACGCCCTGGGGATCGTGGTCAAGGAGGGACCAGGCCGCGGGTACCGGAGTTGCCGGTGTTACCGCCGCGGCAATCCACCCGGCCTCCCGCAGGATTGTCAGGACAGGACGCAGCGCGGCCGGCCGGTCGGTAACCAGCAGCACCAGTGGTTGGCGGGCATACCGTGCGGCCGGAGCCAGCGTATGCGCCTGGGCAGTGTCGATCCGGCCGGCAACAACGAGCAGGGGGCCGGGCGCCTGGCCGGAAACGTCCAGCGCGGCAAAGGGGGCAGCGGCATCGGTGGGATTCCCCGGCGTCGGGGGCGGCGGAGATTCCAGGCCCAGGGCGGCCAGCCCTTCGGCGAGGTTTTGCACCCCGTCAAACCCGCGGAAGTCGGTCTCGCTGCTGTCTACGGCAGACGGGGAACGGGCCAGCCCGGGCCGGGAGAGCTCGTCGGTGAAGCGCACGCCGTAGCCGGACTCGGAGAAGAAAACGGCGGAGGAAACAACTGCCGAAACCGCCCATTCGAATGTTTCCGACGTCAGCAGCTCGCCGTTGTCAGGATTCAGCGGCGATCCGTCATCGTAGGAGGCCAGGCGCTGGTCCAGCACGATGGAAGCGGTCGGCGCGGTCACCGGTTCCTCCTGCCGGACCATCAATTCCCCGTGCCTGGCCGTCGCCGGCCAGTGCACCCGGCGCATGGGATCTCCATGACGGTACTCGCGGGTGGAAGCATCATCTTCGCTGGGCGTTCCGCGGCGCCTGCTCGGCGCACTGCCGTCGGTGCCCATGGCACTGAACAACGACGACGGCGGAAGCTCAAGCGGGGCCGGCGCCACTGCCAACCGGTCGGTTCCGCCCAGTGTGTGTACCGTCCGCGCCAGGCCCAGCGGATCGACGAAGTCCGCGGTTACGGGGCCGATGCCGTAGAGGCCGCGACGGCTCGACCGCAGGCGGTACTCATAGGTACTGGATCCGTTCTCCGCCGCGTAACCGGAGGGGAACCGGAACACCGGGCTGGGCCCGAAACGGAACGGCAGCCCCTCGCGGATGAGTGCTTCGGATGCAGGGGTTCCGCGGCTGAGCACCCGCAGCGATACCGTGGCGGCCGTGCCTGTTTCCACCAGCGGGGGAGAGAAGCTGCGCTCGACCTCAAAGCCGGGTTTGAACAGGCGAAGCAGTGCTGCGGCCAGGATCGGCAGTGCGATCAGCAGGACAGCGAGTGCCAGCAGGTCCCGGCGGCCCAGAGTGACTGCCCCAAGGAGCGCCGCCGTCCCGGCGCACACCAGGCCCCAGCCGCGCGGGGTGAAAAACCTCGTAACGGATGAGGTGTCCATGGGAGCCTTTCGCTCGGCGGTGCGGACTCTGTGCGGGCTCGGTGCGGCGGGAAGCCGGCTCGGGTGGAACCTGTCGGGGCCGCTAGCGGTGCAGCCGCTGCGGTGTTCCGGCGGACCGGGGAACCGGCACGGCCGCAATCACGGACGCAATAATGCTCGTGGCGCTGATCCCCGTTCCGGCTGCCTTTCGCTGCAGCAGGAGCCGGTGGGCGAGTACGGGATCCGCCAGCCTCGTCACGTCGTCCGGCAGCACGAAATCCCGGCCTTCGAGCGCTGCGTAGGCCTTGGCCGCACGGAGCAGCTGCAGAAGGGCCCGGGGGCTGGCACCCAGCCGGAGATCCGGGTGTTCGCGGGTGGCCCGGCCCAGGGAAACCGTGTACTCCTTGACGGCGTCGGAAACGTAGATATCGCGGACCCTGGCGATCATGGCCGAGGCCTCGCGTATTCCCACAACGGGGGTAATGCTGTCCAGGGGTGAGCCGGATTGATGGTTCTCAAGCATTTCCACTTCGGAACGAGCATCCGGGTAGCCAAGGGAAAGCCGGGCCATGAACCTGTCCCGCTGCGCCTCCGGCAGGGGATAGGTCCCCTCCATCTCGATGGGATTCTGCGTGGCAACCACGATGAAGGGTGCCGAGAGCCGGTGGGTGCCGCCGTCGACGGTCACCTGGTGTTCCTCCATGCATTCCAGCAGAGCCGACTGGGTCTTTGCGGAAGCCCGGTTGATTTCGTCGGCGATCACCACGTTGGCGAACACCGGGCCCTGGCGGAATTCGAACCGGTGGCTGTCCTGGTTGTAGATGGACACCCCGGTGACATCCGACGGCAGCAGATCCGGGGTGAACTGGATGCGGCTGACTGTGCAGTCAATGGTCCGGGCCAGTGTCTTGGCGAGCATTGTCTTGCCGACCCCGGGAACGTCTTCGAGCAGCACGTGCCCCTCGGCAAGGAGGACCGTCAGCACCAGCCGGGCGGCGTCTTCCTTGCCGTCAATCACCGTATTCACGGCGGCCAGGATTCCCTCTGCCGCTTCGGAGAAGGCTTGGGCGTCGACCGCGGCGGGAGGGGAATGGAGGGTGGCGGCCGAGGGCCGGGAAGGAAAGCCGTTAAGGGACGCTGCGGCGGCAGACGGGATCGGAGCGTCCATGGACACCTTCCATACTCGGCGGTTGCAGCTGCAGCAAACAGACCGCACCTGCGGTGACACGGCAGGCGGAGTAAGCCCCGCTATCCGTTTTCGACCTGCGGGAGCTCCAACAGCAGTTTGTCTGTTCAGGCTACTAGCTCACCTAGGCTTAAGAACATGATTAATCGAAGTGGATTTGTCCCGGGCAGCACACCGACGGCCTACCTCCCGTCCGCCGAAGGCGCCGGAACCGTCCGGCACAAGGGCAAAGGCTATCCGCCGGCTCCTGAGCCGCTGCCTGTGCCCGTAATGGATAACCACACGCATTTCGACTTTCCGGCCGGCGACATGGCCGGCGACATGGCCGGCGACTTTACGGTTGCCCTCGCCGCTGCCCTTGACGCGGCGGAGGCAGCCGGCGTCCAAGGTGCCGTCCAGGTAGGCACCGATCTCGAGTCTTCCCGCTTCACTGTTTCCGCTGTCGACGCCGATCCGCGCCTGCTGGGTGCGGTGGCCATCCACCCAAACGATGCCCCCGTGCTTGCAGCGGAAGGGACCCTGGAACCGGCGCTGGCCGAGATCGAGGCGCTCGCAGCCCATCCGCGCATCCGGGCAATCGGCGAAACCGGGCTCGATTACTTCCGGACCGGGGAAGACGGCCGGGAACGGCAGCACTACTCATTCCGCCGGCACATCGACATCGCCAAGCGCCTGGGCCTGGCACTCCAGATCCATGACCGCGATGCGCATAACGACGTCGTCCGCCTCCTGAAGGAGGAAGGCGCCCCCGACACGGTGGTTTTCCATTGTTTCTCCGGGGACCGCGAGCTGGCCCGTACCTGCAACGAAAACGGCTGGTACATGTCGTTCTCCGGCACCGTGACCTTCAAGAATTCGCACGACCTCCACGAGGCCCTCTCGATCGCGGACCGGAACCTGCTGCTGGTTGAAACGGATGCTCCGTTCCTGACTCCCCACCCGCACCGCGGGCGTCCCAACGCCAGCTACATGGTCCCCTATACGGTGCGGTCCATGGCAGACCGCATGGGAGTGGACCTTTCCGAGCTGGGAGCAGGACTGGCCGCGAACACTGTCCGGGCCTACGGCTCCTGGGCCGAGCAGTAGGAACGGCAGTCAGCACGCGTCGAAGCCCGCGCCGCGCCGCGGGCCGCACGACTACCCGGGGACCCCTGTTTGCCCTCACATCACGGTTCGGTTACGGTAGGGAGCAATTAGCCGGGGTCGGGGAAGGCATCCGGACTATCACTGCATGAACACTGCATAACACTGCAACAATTTGCGGGCCCATGCCGCCGAGCGGCTGCACGGACCTGTGATACCGGTCCGCGTCAGTTCGCTGCTGCGGCTGGTTTTTGTTCGCCAAGCCTGTGCCTGGCCGCGTCCCGTTGCCCTGCCCTCCGGCAGGTGCCCCGGAATGCGCACGGCGCTTAAAGTCCCCGTGCCCGGATTCTGTGACCGTTTGGAATCTCGTGGCGAGAACACTTGCAAGGCGTGGGATAAAGCTCGTTGGCCAGGCAACCGTTATGGTGTGCCTGCTGCTAGGCATGGTCGCCTTTGTCGGCGCCAGCAAGTCGGTGGTGTTGACCGTCGACGGCAAGAGCCAGGAGGTGCAGACCTTCGACGCTACCGTTGCGGATGTACTGGCACAGGCCGATGTGACTGTAACCGCCGTTGACCGGGTGACACCGGAGCCAACGGCAGCCTTGGAAGACGGCGCCACCATCGAAGTCCAGCGGGCCCTCGCAGTGGATGTCGTGGTGGACGGCAAGGGGACCACGGTCCACACCACCGGCGAAACCGTCGAGGATCTGGTTTCGGAGCTGCGGGTGGCCACCAACTCCGCCGTCTCCGCCCCGATGGATACCTCGCTGGACGGGCTGGACGGCAGGATTTCGATCTCCACTCCCAAGACGGTGTTCGTCACCGTGGACGGGAAAACCCACGAACACACCACCACAGCGGGAACCGTGCGGGACCTGCTGAAGGAATCAGGGATGCAGCTTGGCACCGGGGACCAGGTTTCGGCTCCGCGCAGCGCCGGCCTGGTTGACGGCATGGGCCTGAAGGTCACGCGTGTTTCGGCCGGCGTTGAGGAGACCGTCACGGAAGCGGTGCCGTTTACCAGCTCCGAGGTTCCCGATGCGGACCTGCTCGAAGGCGAGAAGAAGGTCACCACAGCCGGAGTGGACGGGGAACGTTCCCGTGTCTTCTCGGTCACCCGCGTAGACGGCAAGGAAGTCAGCCGTACCCTCGTGAAGGAAAGCGTGACCAAGGAACCGGTAGCCGAAGCCGTCGCCAAGGGCACCAAGAAGCGCCCGGAGGCGAAGCCTGCCGCCGGTCCGAGGGCCGGCGGCGGCGGTGAGGCACCGGCCTCCGGGACCTGGGCCGCCCTGGCGCAGTGTGAATCCGGCGGCAACTGGCACATCAACAACGGCAACGGTTATTACGGCGGCCTGCAGTTCAGCTCCGGCAGCTGGCTGGGTGCCGGCGGCGGTGCGTACGCTCCTGTTGCCAGTGAAGCCACCCCGGAGCAGCAGATTGCGGTAGCCGAGAAGCTGCGGGCCAACGGCGGATGGGGCCACTGGCCGTCCTGCGCCTCGAAGCTCGGCTTGCTCTAACCCGGGCCCGCCCAACCCCGGCTGCTTCTCACCCGGCCGCCATCTCGTGGGCCAGGGCCGCCGCGTGTGCTGCGCGGTCCTTGGCTCCGGCCGAGCGGAAGCGCTGTTCGCTATCCGCCAGATAGACGGAACCGGCGTCGGGCATGCCGGTCCGCGCCAAGGCCAGGCCGAGGTGGAGGGCCAGTTCGCCCGAGTCCTGGGGTGAGAGCTCGCCCCGGTGGGCGTACACGTCCGAGAGCATCCACACAGCCCGCGCATGGTCGCCGTTGAGGTCCAGCCAGATTCCCCGGCTGTGGTCTGCTTCCAGCCGCTCGGGACCATGCAGTCCGACCACCGACATGGCCGCCTCGGCATGCTCGATGCAGGTCAGGGTCTCCCTGTCGTGGATGCCCGCCCCGAGCCGGATGGCAGCGGTGGCGTTATTGAAGCGGGCCCACAGCTCGACGTCGACGCCCGGCTCCAGGAGGTCCGCAGCAGTACGGTGGTGCATTAGCCCGGTGGAGATGTCCCCGCGGCGAAAGGCCACAGTGCCCACCGCCCAGCGGGCCTTACCCTCGATTTGCCGGCCAACCCCCGTCTCCAGCAGGGGAAGCACCAGGGTGCGGCAGTAGGTCCATGCCTCGTCGAGCCCGCCCGCCTCGGCCAGCGCGGTGACCAGCGCTCCGCACGCGTCAAGGAAGGCAGCCGCACCGACCCTGGCTTCCTGCACCCGCGCAACGGCGCTGCGGGCATGGGTCACGGCCGAACCCAGTTCCCCGGTGCCCAGGTAGGCGGTGGCGAGCAGTGTTTCCGCCTGTGCCCGGAGGCCGGGGTACTCCGCCGCCAGGGGATGGCGGGCCAGCAGGGACGCCTTCGCGATGCAGTCCCGGTAGGCGTGCGTGGTGCAAAGACAGTGGGCTGCCAGATAGGTCATATCCCACCAGGACTGCGGATGCCCCTCAGCCAGCGCCGCACCCGCGGCGGCATCCGCCAGTGAGCATGCCGCTCCGTAGTCGCGCTCATCCAGCGCCTGCCGGGCGGAAAGTTCCAGGAACAGGGCCGTTTGTTTCCCTGTCCGGCCCGGGGCGGCGCCTGAGTCCAGCCGGTCGGAGAGCAGGCTGACCGCACCCGGAACGGGTTCCCTCCGCCCGGCTTCCAAAAGCGAGATCTCACGGGGCCGAAAAGCACCGTGTCCTAGCTGGGCCTGCGTCAGGTTTCGCTCCTGCCGCGCCGAGCGCAGCTTTCCACCGAATGATTTGCCCATCGTCGATACCGCCGATCTCCGGGGTGCGGCACACTGTTACCGGTGCCGGCAATGCGCTCGATGCTACCGGTGGAGACCAGTCGTCGGCAGGGCATTCCGTGCTTATGGAACGCAAAACGGCGAACTCGATTCCGGCACCTTCGAAGCGCGCCACCCGGGCGTGGGAAGACCTCCGGGGAGTGGACCGGACGGCTGCACCGGCGTACCCTCGGCGGCGGCAGCCACGCCCGCTCGGCTAGTATTACTGGGTGAGAGAATCCGAACCTGCCCCCCGAACACCAGTTCCCGCACTCCTTGGTGCCTCGGATATCCGGGCGCTGGCAGAAGAACTCGGAGTCCGCCCCACTAAGAGCCTCGGCCAGAACTTCGTTATTGACGGAAACACCATCCGCCGGATTGTGGCTGCGGCGGACATCGCTCCAGGGGAGACCGTGCTGGAGGTCGGCCCCGGCCTCGGGTCCCTGACGCTCGGGCTCCTCGACGCAGCCGAGTCGGTGGTGGCTGTGGAGATCGATCCCGTCCTGGCCGGAAAGCTTCCGTCCACGGTGGGGCAGCGGCGCCCGGAAGCGGCCGGCCGGCTGCACGTTGTGCTTGGCGACGGCATGCGGATCACCGAGCTGCCCAAGGAACCGACCGCGCTGGTAGCGAACCTGCCCTATAACGTGGCCGTCCCGGTGGTGCTGCACCTGCTGGAGCATTTCCCGTCCCTGCAGCACGGCCTGGTCATGGTCCAGGACGAAGTGGCGGACCGGATGGCAGCCAAGCCCGGCTCCAAGACCTATGGGGTGCCCTCGGTGAAAGCCGCCTGGTATGCGCAGATGCGCAAGGCCGGCGTCATCGGCATGAACGTCTTCTGGCCGGCGCCCAAGATCGCCTCCGGCCTGGTCGGGTTTGTCCGGCACGAACCGCCGCAGACGCGAGCAACCCGTGAAGAGGTCTTCGCAGTTATTGACGCTGCCTTTGCGCAGCGGCGCAAGACCCTGCGCGCCGCCCTGGCCGGATGGGCCGGCAGCCCCGCCGAAGCGGAAAAGGCACTGCGTGCTGCAGGAGTGGATCCCAGCGCCCGCGGCGAGGTCCTGGACATCACGGCATTTGCCCGGATCGCCGAGGCACGGAAGCCGCTCATTGCCTGAGGGAAAGGAAACCGAAGAGATGGCCGCACCGCGCTCCGTCACTGTCCGGACCCCCGGCAAGATCAATGTGTCCCTGAAGGTGGGACCGCTGCGTCCGGACGGCTACCACAGCGTTGCCAGCGTCTACCTTGCGGTGTCCCTCTTCGAGGAGGTCACGGCCACGGCGCTGGAAACCGACGAGATCCGGTTGACGCTCAGCGATCCCGACGGCCGCCTTCCGCAGGGAGGCATACCCCTGGACGGGGACAACCTGGCCGCACGTGCCGCCCGGGCAGTGGCTTCCCGGATTGGCAGGGAGCATCCCGGCGTCCACCTGCACATCACCAAGCGGGTGCCGGTGGCAGGCGGAATGGGAGGCGGCTCTGCGGACGCCGCCGCCGCGCTTCTCGCCTGCAATGAGCTGTGGAACGCGGGCCTGTCTCAGGCTGAGTTGGCCGGCCTGGCTGCCGGGCTCGGGGCCGATGTACCGTTTGCCCTGCTCGGCGGTGCTGCTGCCGGGCTCGGCGTGGGGGACCGGCTCACCCCGGTGCCGGCACCGCACCGGCTGCACTGGGTCCTCGTCCCGGCACCTTACGGGCTTTCCACCCCGCAGGTCTATGCCGCCGTCGACCGACTCCGCACGGGAACCGACGTCGCCGAGCCCACCGAAGCGGACCCCGTGATCCTCGACGCCCTCGCCGCCGGGAACACTGCCGCACTGGCGGGCGTTCTAGTCAATGACCTGCAGCCGGCGGCCTTGGAACTTGCCCCCGAACTGGGGACCGTTCTTGAGGCGGGGATCCGGCTCGGCGCCCTCGCCGGCATGGTTTCCGGTTCCGGCCCCACCCTGGCTTTCCTGGCCGCGGATGAAGCAGCTGCGTCCGCCCTGGCCGCCGCGCTGCGCACCGAAGGCCACTCGGCCCTGGCCGTTTACGGGCCGGCCGACGGCGCCGTCACGGCTGCCGACACCACCGCACCTCAGACGCACAGAAAGTAGTACCGATTGGCACACCTGCTTGGTGCTGAAAACCTCAGCATTTCCTTTGGCACGCGCACCATCCTGGACGGCGTTTCGCTCGGCCTCGAGGAAGGCGACCGGATCGGCATGGTCGGCCGCAACGGCGACGGCAAGTCGACCCTGATGAGCCTGCTGGCCGAACGGCAGACGCCCGACGACGGCCGCGTGACCCGCCGCCGCGATGTCACCGTGGGCTACCTGGACCAGACGGACGTACTGGACGGGGACCTGACCGTCGGCCAGGCGATCGTCGGCGACGCCGCGGACTACGAATGGGCGTCCAACGCGCGGATCCGCGACGTGATGAGCGGCCTGGTGCAGGAAGTGGACTGGAACGCGCAGGTCTCCTCCCTGTCCGGCGGGCAGAAGCGCCGCGTGGCGCTGGCCAAGCTGCTCACCGGCGACGACGACGTCATCATGCTGGACGAGCCCACCAACCACCTCGACGTCGAAGGCGTGGCCTGGCTGGCCCGGCACCTGAAGCAGCGCTGGCGCCCCTCCGACGGCGGCCTGCTGGTAGTCACCCACGACCGCTGGTTCCTGGACGAAATCTGCACCCGGACCTGGGAAGTCCATGACGCGATGGTGGATCCGTTCGACGGCGGGTACGCCGCCTACGTGCTGGCCCGCGCCGAGCGTGACCGGATGGCCTCCGTGGTGGAAGGCAAGCGCCAGCAGCTGGTCAAGAAGGAACTGGCCTGGCTGCGGCGCGGCGCCCCGGCCCGGACCGCCAAGCCCAAGTTCCGCATCGAGGCCGCGAACAACCTGATTGCGGACGTCCCCGAACCCCGCGACACGCTGTCCCTGAACAAGATGGCCACCGCCCGCCTGGGCAAGGACGTCCTGGACCTGGAGAACGTCTCCCTGACGCTCGGGGACACCGACCTGTTCCGCAACATCACCCTGCGCCTGGCCCCGGGGGAGCGGCTGGGCCTGGTGGGTGTCAACGGCGCCGGCAAGACCACCCTGCTGCGCCTGCTCAACGGCGACATTGAGCCTACGTCCGGCCGGCTGAAGCGCGGCAAGACGGTCCAGACCGCCGTGCTGTCGCAGGAGGTCCGGGAACTGGATGAGGTCGCGGACCAGCGCGTCATTGAAGTCATTGAAAACGAGAAGCGCGTCTTCAACGTGGGCGGCCGCGAGTTGTCCGCCGGCCAGCTCGTGGAGCAGCTGGGCTTCAGCGCCCAGCGCCAGTGGACACCGGTGCGCGAGCTTTCCGGCGGCGAACGGCGCCGGCTGCAGCTGCTGCGCCTGCTGGTGGGTGAACCGAATGTGTTGATGCTCGACGAGCCGACCAATGACCTGGACACCGACACGCTGGCTGCCGTCGAGGACGTGCTGGACGGGTGGCCCGGCACGCTCGTGGTGGTCTCCCACGACCGGTACCTGCTGGAACGGGTCACCGACCACCAGATGGCGCTCCTCGGCGACGGCAAGCTGCGCGGACTGCCCGGCGGCGTGGACCAGTACCTGGAACTGCGCGGCGAAGCCCTGGCCGCCAACTCGTCTGCGTCCACCGCTGCCCGCGGCTCCTCCCAGGCGGCCCGCGCCGCTGCGGCCGGCGCCACGCGTCCCGGCGGCACGTCCGCGGCTGCTCCAGCCGGCGCCCGGGGCGGAACGACGACGGCGCTGGCCGGCTCCGGTGCATCCGAAGCTGAAAAGCGGGCGGCCAAGAAGGACCTCACCCGGATCGAGCGGCAGCTGAGCAAGCTCACCGCACAGGCCGAAAAAATCAACGCCCAGATGAACGACGCCACCCAGAAGCCCGGCGGCGCGGACTTTGAACTCATCGGCGAGCTCAATGCCAAGCTGCAGGCCGTTGCGGCCGAGCAGGAGGAGTTGGAAATGGAGTGGCTCGAGGCTTCGGAGATCCTCGAGTAGCCGCAAGGTGCGGGCGGCGCATCCTGGGCCGGCTCACATGGTGTCTGCCGTGGCACTGAGCGGTCCGCGCATCGCCCGCCGCGCCGTCATCGCGGCGACCGGCAGCGTCGTCAGCGCAACGGCGGCGCAGAGGGCACCGGCTATAGCCAGGGGCAGCGGGGCGAGCGGACTGGCGCCTACGACCACGGCGGTGGGCAGGACTGCGGCGCACGCAGCGATGACGGCGATGGCGATGCCGACGGCGGCGCACACGGCGGTCTCGGTAATCAGCAGCCTGCGGACCTGGGCGCGGGTCGCGCCGGTCAGGCGCAGCATGGCCAGCTCGCGGCGACGGCCCAGGGTGGAGACGGCAACGGTGTTGGTGACGGCAACCATCGCGTAGGCCAGCACAACCAGCAGCAGCAGGCCGTTGATGAGTGCGTTGATGTTGAGGCCCTCCTGCAGGGACGCCTCCAACGCGCCGCGGTCCCCGACCCGCAGTGAGGGATGGCCGTTCAGCGCACCTTCCACGGCAGGGGCCACGGCCTCCGCGGCGGTGCCGTCGCTGGCGCTGACCAGCAGCGCCGCGGGTGCCCGGTCGCTCGTGTGGGCTGTGAGGAGCTCGACGGGCAGCAGGAGGTTTTCGTAGCCCGGCAGGTCCTCGTAGGCGGCGGCGACACGAAGTTCTGCGCCGTCGCCGTCACCGAACCGGAAGCCGATGGTGTCTCCTATGTCCACGCCGAGGGCAGCCGCGGTATCGACGGGCAGTGCGACGGAGGCGCCGGTCAGATCAGCGAAGTCGCCGGCCACGAGCCGGTTGCTCAGCACCTCCTGCGCCTGGGCGCCGTCGAGCCCGCGCACCGGCCAGTGCCGGTCGCGGTGCGAGGCGTCGTAGGGGCGTTCGATCCAGCCCCCGGACGTCACAAACGGGGTGGCCGCGTCCACCTCGGGCAGGGCGGCGATTTCGTCTGCGCGTTCGGCAGCGGCGCCGGCCGCGCCGGTCACGACGGCGTCGGCCGTGATGGTCTCGACCTGGGCGTCGGCGGCAGCTGCGGTGAGCATGGATGAGGACACGAGATTGCCGGCGCCGATTCCGAAGACCAGTGCGGCGGCCCCGGTGACGGTTGAGAGGGCCGCCGCCCGGGCGCGGATACTCGTCCCGGCGAGCCCGGCGACGCCGTGCCGGTGGTCGCCCATCACCGGCCGGAGCACGGCGACACCCAGGCGCAGGTAGGCCGGGGCGAGAAGCGCGGCGGAAATGGTGCCGGCAAGCACGGCAGGACCGGCTGTGGCGGAGACCAGGGCGGGCGGCATCAGGAAGGTGAGCACGGCGAGGGCGACGGCGCCAAGCCCGAACAGGATTCCTGCCAGCCACCGGATAATGCCGATCCGGGCAGGGGGAAGTTCAGCTTCGCGCATCGCGTCGATTGGCCGGGAGCAGCGGGCCGTCCGGGCGGCCAGGCCGGCGGCCAGCCAGATCACCAGCCCGGTTACGGCTGCGGCGGCGGCCAGCGGGACCGGCCCGGAGCTCAGCTCGAGTCCCTTGGGGAGGGCGCCGCCGGCCTGCATCCCCAGGTGCAGGAGGTAGGCCAGCGGAATGCCCGGGACGAGGCCGAGCAGGGCGCCGAGAAGTCCCGCGGCCATGACTTCGCCGACGACGAGTGCACGGACCTGGCGTCCGGTTGCGCCGGTGGCGCGCAGGAGGCTGATCTCGCGGCTGCGCTGGCGTACGGACAGGGCGACGACTCCGGAGATGACGGTCGCCAGCACCGTCAGGACGATGCCTCCGGTTACCGCCCCGACAACGATGGCGGGAATGCGGGCCGCCGACACTGCCGGATCCTCGGCGGCGCCGCGGCCATCACCGGCCAGCACCCGCACGTCCGCGAGCTCCGCTTGCAGCGCCGCGCGGACGACGGACAGATCGGCATCCGGAGCCAGCACCACGCCCAATGCGTCCAGCGGGTTCCCAGCGGCTTCTTCGCTGAAGAACACGGTCGCCGGATCCTCCGGTCCGCCGATAACGGCGGCGGTCCGGACGCTGAGGGTCCGTCCCTCCATGGTCAGGAGCAGGTCTTCGTCCTCACCCGCCGCCAGGGCGTCCGCGGCGGCGGCGGTGAGCACCACCTCGCCGGCGGCGGGACCTGCGGCCGGAACAGGGTCGATGCCGCTGACGGCGACGGATGGCCAGTTCTGCGCCGTGAGCGGCAGGGCCCGCGCCGCGCTCCGGGCGAAGGAATCGAGGAACATGACGGGCACAATCTGTGCCACGCCGTCGATTCCGTCCGCCGCCGCAGCTGCTGAGGCTGACAGCCGGTGCCGCTCGGGCAACGGGCGGAGATCGGTGGTTTGTTCGCCGTCCCGGTTGAGCATCGTATAGCTGGGATCACCGATGACCACCAGGTCGGCCGCGCCGATGCGCTCAGCCGGCGCCGAAAGCCGGATGCCGGTCTCGATCATCGCGCCGCACATCACGATGAGCGCGGAACCGAGGCCCGCTGAAACCACGATGGCGAGCAGGGCAGCGGTGCGGTGCCGCAGGCCTTCAAGGATCAGCGTCAGCATGACGCCTCACCGTCCGTGGCCGGTGACGGGCAGGCGGGAAAGGGCGGAGGCGATTTCCCCGGCTGATCCGTGCCCGCGCTGTTCTTCGATCCGGCCGTCGAAGAGGAAGATCACCGAATCGGCGTAGGACGCCGCAACGGGGTCATGGGTGGTCATCAGGATGGTCTGTCCCTGCCGGTGCACTGCCTCCCGCAGCAGGTCGAAGACGCCGGCGGCAGTTCGGGAATCCAGGGCTCCGGAGGGCTCGTCCGCAAAGAGGACCTCCGAATTGGCTGCCAGGGCCCGGGCGATGGCCACTCGCTGCTGCTGCCCGCCGGAGAGCTCACCCGGGCGGTGGCCGGACCGGTCGGAAAGCCCGACCAGGGCCAACGCGTCCTCGGCCAGCCGCCGGACCGGTCGGCGTCCTGCCAGGACGGCGGGGAGCTCAACGTTCTGTGCGGCCGTCAGGGCGGGCATCAAATTGAACGATTGGAAGACGAAGGCCACCCGCTCCCGGCGCAGTCGGGTGAGGGCATCCTCGGAGAGGCCGCTGAGGTCATGGCCAACCAGAATGGCCCGCCCGGTGGTCGGGGTGTCAAGACCCGCCGCGCAGTGCAGCAGGGTGCTTTTGCCGGATCCGGAAGGCCCCATGACGGCGGTGAAGGATCCCTTGGGCAGCTCCAAGTCCGTCTCGTGCAGGGCGGTGACGGCTCCCGCACCGGAGCCGTAGGTCTTAGACACCCGCTCCAGGACCACCGGAGCCGTTGGCGCCCGTGCCGGGGTACTGATGGCTGCTCTGTTCATCGTTCGGCCTCCTTTGTGCCTGCCATGAACAGTTAGGACTGTACACGGATGGCGGGCATGCGTGAAGGGGCTGCACGAAGGTTTCCGGTGTGCCGCCGTTCAGGATTTCCGGGGGCCGGCGTCGTGGCGGGGGAGTCGGCGGAGTCCGTTGAGGATGGCCTCCAGTCCGAACTCGAAGTCCTCATCCGCTCCGGCCGCAGCCTGACGGAAGTGGCCGTCCGAGATGAGGGCGGACACGCGGGGGAGCCGAGCCGAAAAACGATGGACGCCGATGCGGTCCACCAGCGCCTCGGGATCTGCGGAGCTGCCTTCCCGGGCGACGTCGCGCTCTGCTCCCGCACGGGCACGCACGTAGCCGTCGAGGAGGCCTGCGGCTTGGAGCGCCTGCCGCCCGCTCATGCCGCTCGGCTCCAGGCGCTCCAGGAGATTGTCCAGCCAAGCGAGCGCATTGGGTGCGAACGGTATGCGGATCCGCAGGTCAGTGAGCCAGGGGTGCCGCTCGTATCGCTGGCGCAGGGCCCGGCACCAGGCCGCGGCCGCCGATGCCCAGTCTTCCCCGGGACCGATGCCCGCCGGGGCGCCGAGAGCCTGGTCATGGACGATGACGTCGAGGTCATCCCGGGAATCCACGTATCGGTACAGTGCATTGGCCGTCACCCCCAGCCGTTCGGCGATCCGTCCCAGCGAAAGGGCTTCAGCTCCGTCGGTGTCGGCCAGCGAAATCGCCGACGCCGCGATGCCCGCAATGCTGAGCATTGCCTTGGGCCCCGGCCTGGTCTGCGGCTTGTCCTGCCCCCAGGCCTGGAGCACGCCCCTCGGCAGCGTGCCCTGCGGGTCCGTCTTCTCTACCATGCGTTCAGTCTACGACAACCGTATATGCTACGAACTGTTCGGGGGTCTCACGCTAAGGAGGTGGGCCAAGGACGGGACAATACTCTCGGAACCCGCTGCCTCCGGGGGGCTTCTAGGCCGAGAGCAGTTGGGGGAGGATGTGGTCGCGCAGCAGGGGAGAGAGGTCCTTGCGTGCGGCGGCTGCCGCCGGCTGCAGCCAGAGGAGCTCCTCAATTTCCGCCGCGGCCTCGGGCATCGGCGCTCCGGCCGGCAGGTCCAGGCTGAACAGCCCGGCGTCAATGAAGGTGTCCTCCTCGTTTGCCGCCGGTCCGTACCAGCGGCCCTCGGATCCGAGCTCCTCCGGAGCCACGTCGAGCCCCAGCTCCTCGCCCACCTCGCGGGCCGCCGCCTCCGCAAAGGTTTCGCCGGGTTCCAGTTTGCCGCCCGGCTGCATGAAACGGGAGGTACCGCGCTTGCGCACCAGCAGGATGCGTCCGGTGTCGTCGGTGACCAGGACCGCGGAGAGCCGCAGGACCGTCGGGGACTGCCCGTCGTAGCCGCCCTCCGGTAAAACGGCGCCCGCGGGCATGTGGGAGAGCCGGGGATCCTTCTGCAGGCCCGCCAGTCCGTTCCAGGAAAGGTTTACCAGGTGTGCTGCCACGGCGGCCTTGTCCGGGGTCCGTGTGTCCAGCCACCACTGGCCGGTCATGGCGACCATGCCCACCAGCATCTGTGCGTACATCCCTCCCACCTCGGCGCTCAGGCCGCGGCTGCCGAACTCCTTTGACAGGATGTGTTCCACATGGCGGGTGATCCGGGACAACAGGGTGGAGAATGTCCCCTCCGGCTGCGACGGCGGGGAGTCCCGGGTGAGGATCCGGAAGCCGTCCGTGTGGTTCTCGATGAAGTCCAGTAAGGCGTACGCGGCCCGTTCGAGGAGCACCCGGGGGCCGGCGTCGGCGCTGAGCGACTCGGTCATCACTTCCAGCAGGCGGCGGAACTCAATGTCAACAACCTCCGTGTAGAGGCCTTCCTTGGATCCGAAATGCTCGTAGACCACAGGTTTCGACACGCCCGCTGCAGCGGCAATCTCCTCGATGGTTGCACCGTCGAGGCCGCGCAGGGCAAACAGCCCGCGTGCCACCTCGATCAGCTGGGCGCGGCGCTGGACGCCGGTCATACGCAGGCGTGTGCCGCCGGCGGAAGTCTTTACCACCGGACCAGTGTACCCACGCGCCCCTGCCACCTCGGCGCCAACACAGCGGGCGGGGACTCAACTCGCGCACCCAACGGCTCCCGTGGCAGACTAAACTCTTGTGTGCGTGGCTAGCCAGGCAGACGATCCGCCCTGGTGTAATGGCAGCACCCCGGCCTTTGGAGCCGTGGAGTATAGGTTCGAATCCTATGGGCGGAACGCTGCGCGACGCCCCAGGAGAATCCTTTCCGGGGATCGGCCGCGCTTCGACAAAGACCGGCCGTACCACCGAGGAGCGCCATTTTCGTGACCACCAACGATGTCCGAACCAATGAGGCCTCCGCCGGCGCTTTGTCCGCGGTGATTGTGCTCGCAGCCGGCGCCGGAACCCGGATGAAGTCCCGGACCCCGAAAATCCTGCATCCCGTGGGCGGCATCTCGATGCTCGGCCATGCACTCGCCGCAGCCTCCGAGCTGCACCCCCGTTTCCTGGCCGTCGTGGTGCGCCACGAGCGGGACCTGGTCGCCGGACATGTCGCCGAACAGGCCCCCGGGGCCGTCATCGTCGACCAGGATGCGGTTCCCGGCACCGGCCGCGCGGTCCAGGTGGCGCTCTCTGCCTTGGACGCCGTCGCCCGGCTCGACGGCACCGTTGTAGTCACCTACGCGGATACCCCGCTGCTTGAGGCGCAGACACTTCGCAGCTTGGTGGCCGTGCATGAAACGGACGGCAACGCGGTGACCGTGCTGACCGCGCGGCTTACGGACCCGACGGGCTACGGACGGGTCCTGCGGGCAGCAGACGGGACAGTGACCGGAATCGTCGAGCACAAGGATGCCACTGACGAGCAGCGTGCCGTAAACGAGATCAACTCCGGCATCTATGCCTTCGATGCCGCGGTGCTCCGCAGTGCGCTCGAATCGGTGACCACCTCCAACTCGCAGGGGGAGATGTACCTGACCGACGTCCTGGGCATCGCCCGCGCGGCGGGCGGACGCATCAGCGCCGTTGTCACCGACGACACCTGGCAGGTGGAGGGCGCCAATGACCGTGTCCAGCTCGCTGCCCTCAACGCAGAACACAACCGCCGCAACCTGGATCGGTGGATGCGCGCGGGTGTCACGGTCGTTGATCCGGCCACCACCTGGATCGACTCGACAGTGACCCTCGCGGAAGATGTCACGGTGCTTCCGGGCACGCAGCTGCACGGTTCCACCAGCGTCGCCCGGGACGCCGTCGTCGGGCCGGATACCACGCTGACCAACGTGTCCGTGGGCGAGGGAGCTTCGGTGGTGCGGACCCACGGCAGCGATGCCGTACTGGGTGCCGGAACCAGCGTGGGACCGTTCGCGTACCTGCGCCCCGGAACAGTGCTGGGCGCCAAGGGCAAGATCGGAACCTTCGTGGAGACCAAGAACGCCGAGATCGGCGCCGGATCCAAGGTTCCCCACCTTTCCTATGTGGGGGATGCCACCATCGGCGAGCAGTCGAACATCGGTGCAGCCTCGGTTTTCGTGAACTACGACGGCGTAAACAAGCACCATACGACCATCGGTTCGCATGTGCGCATGGGCAGCGACAACATGTATGTGGCACCCGTCACGGTGGGCGACGGAGCGTACAGTGGAGCCGGAACGGTGATCCGCAAGGATGTCCCCGCCGGTGCCCTGGCAATCAATGTGGCGCCACAGCGCAACCTCGACGGCTGGGTGCTGGATAAGCGCCCCGGTACCGCCGCCGCCGACGCTGCGGCCGCCGCAGCTTCAGCCATCAGCACTTCTTCCTCCGAAACTGATTCCCCCACGCGAGAAAGCGATCATTAATGAGCAGCGAGATCACCGCACAAGGTGAAAAGAAGCTTGTCCTTGCCACTGGCCGGGCACACCCGGAGCTGGCGGAGGAGATTGCACGCTGTCTTGACACGGACCTGCTGCCGCTGGCGTCCTATGACTTCGCGAACGGTGAGATCTACGTCCGTCCCGGCGAGAGTGTCCGCGGTACCGATGCCTTCGTGATCCAGGCGCATCCGGCACCGATGAATAACTGGCTGATGGAACAGCTGATCACCGTGGATGCGTTGAAGCGGGCCTCCGCCAAGCGCATCACCGTGGTTTCCCCGTTCTACCCGTACGCCCGTCAGGACAAGAAGGGCCGCGGCCGCGAGCCCATCTCGGCGCGCCTGATCGCCGACCTGTACAAGACGGCCGGCGCGGACCGCATCATGAGCGTGGACCTGCACACCTCCCAGATCCAGGGCTTCTTCGACGGCCCCGTGGACCACCTGATGGCCATCCCGCTGCTGGCCGATTACATCCGCACCCGCGTGGATGTTTCCAATGTGACCGTCGTGTCTCCGGACACCGGCCGCGTCCGCGTTGCCGAGCAGTGGGCCGAGCGCCTGGGCGGCGCACCGCTGGCCTTCGTGCACAAGAGCCGCGACCTCACCGTCCCGAACCAGGCCGTGTCCAAGCAGGTCGTGGGCCAGATTGAAGGCCGCACCTGCGTGCTGATCGATGACATGATCGACACCGGCGGCACCATTGCCGGTGCCGTCCGCGTGCTCAAGGAAGCCGGAGCCAAGGACGTCATCATCGCCGCCACGCACGCCGTGTTCTCCGACCCGGCCGCCCGGACCCTGGCTGAATCGGGTGCCCGCGAGATAGTTGTCACCAACACCCTGCCCATCCCGGCCGCCAAGCGTTTCGACCAGCTGACCGTCCTCTCGATTGCCCCGCTGATCGCCCGGGCCATCAAGGAAGTCTTCGAGGACGGATCCGTCACGAGTCTCTTCGACGGCAAGGCCTAGGCGCTTACGGCACCCTGCTTACCCAACCGCCCGCCCGGGCCGCGCCTCACGGCCGTTCGGGCGGGCGGACTTGTGCTGGTAGCATGGAGACCGATGCCTAGGCGAGGGAGCGGCCCGGAGAACTCCGGACGAACTCCGTTATCGACGGTGGCTGGCAACTTCTGATCGTACAAAGGACCGTTATCCGGTCCGTACGGTGCACTGTTCCGAAACCGGCGCCTGAGGCAACCACGGAACACCACTTACAGGAGTAGCAATGTCTGAGCAGAAGCTCGCAGGAACCGCCCGCACCGAGTTCGGCAAGGGTGCCGCCCGCAAGGCCCGCGCCGCCGGCCAGATCCCGGCCGTCATCTACGGCCACGGCGCCGATGTCATGCACATCCTGCTGCCGGCCAAGGCCACCACGCTGGCCGTCCGCACCTCCAACGCCCTGCTGGAAATCGACGTCGACGGCGAGTCCCACCTGGCCCTCGCGCGTGACATCCAGCGCGATCCGATCAAGCAGATCATCGAGCACATCGACCTGCTGACCGTCCGCAAGGGCGAAAAGGTCGAGGTAGAGGTCAACGTCCACGTTGAAGGCGAACTGGAAGCAGGCGACTCCGTCTACAACCAGGAAGCCAACACCGTCCTGGTTGCCGCCGACGCCACCGACCTGCCGGAAACCATCGTGGTGAGCATCGAAGGCCGCAAGGCCGGCGAGCACATCTACGCCTCCGACCTGATCCTGCCTGCCGGCGTCGAGCTGCTGCTCGATCCCGAGACCATGATCATCAACATCTCCGAGTCCGCCGTGCAGGACCTGGGTGTTCCGTCCGACGAGCAGGTTGCCGTTGCAGCTGCTGAAGTCGGCGCCGAGGCGTAACCCACTTCCGGGGTCTGCTCCCGGTAACGGAGCCGTCCGGTTCTTAGCGAAGGAGCAGTACCCGCAGTGAACAGCAACACCTGGCTTGTAGCCGGGCTCGGCAACCCCGGGCCCGGCTACAGCCGTAACCGGCACAATATCGGTCAGATGGTCCTCGACGAGCTGGCCTCCCGGATGGGCGGAAAGTTCAAGACCCACCGGTCGCACGCCTCCATTGTCGAAGGACGCCTCGGGATCGGCGGACCGCGCGTAGTGCTGGCCAAACCGCTGACCTATATGAACCTCTCCGGCGGCCCGGTTTCCTCCCTGGCACGGTTCTTCGATATCGACCCCGGACACGTGGTGGCCGTGCATGACGAGATCGACATCCCTTTCAACACCGTTAAGCTCAAGCTCGGCGGAGGAGAAGGCGGACACAACGGTCTCCGGGACATCAGCAAGGCCCTGGGCACCAAGGACTACCTCCGTGTGAGGGTAGGCGTCGGCCGACCGCCCGGGCGCATGGATACCGCGGATTACGTGCTCAAGGATTTTTCCGGTACCGAGGCCAAGGAGCTTCCGTTCCTCGTCGGCGACGCCGCCGATGCCGTGGAGCTGCTCCTGTCCGAGGGCCTTACCACCGCTCAGCAGAAGTTTCACGCCACAGGCGCCTGACGTCACAGCTAGGTAGCGGCGGGGCAGATTGGAGTAGTTTTCCAGCGTCCCGAATGCCGGGTGACCATTGTTTCGGTTCGGTGACCGGGCCTAAAATGGAATCAGCCTCAAGGGCTCCCAAAGCGGGGCCGACGTCGGGAGGCCTCCGAGACTGGGCCACCCCCATCCCGGCGTCGGTCCCTTATTCATCCCGCTTTCGCCCCGGTCTTGTTCCCCCCAGTCTGACCGCCCTAGTCTGACAGTTAGCCTCGGTCTGTTATCCATGGCCCAGGTACGCACCTGCTCGACGCGCTCAGCGCGGTCGCGTCTAAATGCATGTTTTTGTATCTAGACGCCGCCCACATACGCGCGTATGCTCCATCCCACTGAGCAGTTGCTACCGATAGCCGCGGCATCCGGAGTCCGGATCCGTGCAGGCGTTGTGGGGGGCGTGGGCTGGCTGATGGAAAGTGTTTCACTTGTCGCCGGGCTAATCGGGCGAACTGAGCTTCTTGACGACCTGTGCTCGGCACTTACTGCCGGCGGTGCCGGAGCCGTTATCCTCGGTCAGCCCGGTGCCGGGAAAACTGCCGTGCTGCACGCAGTGGCGGACCGCCTCCGGGCAGACTTCCATATCATTCCGGTCCGCGGTACGGCCATCGCCGCCGGGACTCCTTACGGAGCCTTGGCCTATCTCATCAGCGGCCTGCCCGAAGGCGCGGAGCGGGATCCGCTTCAGCTGCTGCAGGAACTTAGCCGCTCCTTTGACGCCGAAGCACGGGAAAACCGCGTGCTGGTTACGGTGGACAACGCGGATCGGCTGGATCGATTTTCCATCATGGTGCTGTCCCAGTTGCTGCGGCGGGGAAAGATTGCCGTGCTGGCGGCGGCGTCCCTCGACTGGGAAGCAGACCATGAGCTGGTGGGCCTCTGGAGCGAAGGCCTGCTGGAACGGGTCGACCTTGAACTGCTTACCGAGCGGGAGACCCGCCAGCTTATGCAGGAATTGCTCGGCGGTCCCGTTTCCTCCCTTGCCGCGGGCACAATGTGGAAGGAAACAGCGGGCAGCCCCCGGCTCATCCGGCTCATGACAGCTGCACAGGAGCGATCCGGGACCCTGGTGCGTCGGGAAGCGGTATGGGTCCGGACCGCTCCCTTTGTCCGCACCGGCGAGGTCAGCGAGGTTTTCGACACCGTGCTGGACCGGCTGGGTGCACACGAACGCCGGCTGGTCGAGGTCCTGGCGCTGTGCGTCAGCCTGCCTCTGTCCATCGTCCTGGAACTGGTACCGGCAGCCGCCGTCGAGGCACTCGAAGAGCAGCAGATCATCTCTGTTGGCGGCAACCCGCCGTCAGTGCGGCTCGGCGGCGGAAATCCGGGGTCGGTAATAGCGGCGAGCATGGCGCCCGGCCGGAGGCGGGAACTGTGGGAAGACATGGGAGTCCGGCTTGACCCTGCGGACATGGACGGCGAGGAACTGACCGGGTTCCTGGGCTGGGCGTTGTCCTGCGGGGAGGAGATCGGTCCGGGGGAGGCCCTCTTGGCCGCACGTGTGGCCAACGACCGTGCGGATGCAGCGGCCGCGCTCCGGTTTGTCCGGGCGGCGGCCTCGAAAACGCCCGGCCAGGAGATGGTTCTTGAAGAGGTCCGCGCCCTGCACAGTGTGGGCCATCTCGACAAGGCACTCCGCGTCTTGCGTGAAGCCGAGCCCCGCCTGGCCTCGGAGAAGCGCTCCAGCTTCGTGCCGTTGATGCTGCTTTACAGCTATACCCTGGCCCGTGTTCCCGGATCGGGAGACCCGCAACAGGCGCTTGCCGCGATAGAGGAGTCATGCCCGGCCGAAGGGGAACCACCAGAGCTTGAAGCGGCACTGGTCATGGCCCGCAGCGCACTGGCTGCGGACGGGGGGCGCCTTCCGCTGGTCCCGGAGCGGCTCGCCAGCCTTAGGGAGGACGGAAAACTGGGGCAGGCCACTCGGATGCAGGCAGCAGCGTTGTCCGCCCATGTCCTCGCCCTGGCCGGCCGGACCGATGAAGCACTGCACATCCTCGACCAGCTGGGGCCGCCGGAGAATTACGCGGTCAATGGCGGGAACGCCGGGGAAGCCTGCACCCGCATATTCGATACCTATGTCCTTTCAGGCGAGCTGGACCGGGCTGCAGATTTCGTCAAGGCCTTCGACGCGATCGGGGTCCGCCCCTCCTACCAGGGCAGCGCAGGTGAACTGGCCGTGGCCATCCTGGCTGCCTGGCAAGGACAGGAGGGCATGGCCCGGGATGCGCTAACCGGTGCTATCGGGCAGCTCCGCGTCCATGACCCGCAAGACATGCTTCCCCTTGCCCGAACCCTTACGGCCTATATCCATCGTGAGCGGCGCCCGGAAGCCGCCGAACTGCTTCGGCAGGCAGGCATCGGCAGGCAACATCCCAGCTACTTCCGGGGGTTCCTCCTCCGCTATTTCTCCATCCTGGCCGACGGCGCCGATGACGGAATCCGCGGCGGGCGCCTGCGCGCCGAAGCTGCGTCCGCGCACGCGGCAGGGTACGCGGCACCGGCGCTGCTGTTCCTGTCTGCAGCTGTTCGGGCCGGTGACAAGGACGCTGCCGCCGATGTGATCAGGGTGTCCAAGGAGGTGAGCGGAAGGTTCAGCGAACGGATGGCGGACTTCGCTGCCGGTTTGCTCAACGATGATCCGGCCCGGCTGGTCGCTGCGGCAAGGGGTTTCCTCGACTGCGGGCAGTACCTGCTCGCACGGGATGCCGCCAGGGCTGTCGAGCACAGCCTGGCAGAATGCAGCGCAGACGAGCGGAAAAGACTGGCCAAAACTGCCCGTGAAGTGGCAAATGCGAGCATGCGCCGCATGGAGCATTCCGGCGGCCGCGCAGAAACGCTGGCAGAACTGAGTGAATTCGAGGCAGATCTTGCGCATCGGGCGGTTACGATGGCCACCACCACGCAGATAGCCAGGGAACTGAACCTGTCTCCCCGAACCATCGAGTGGCACCTGGGAAAGATTTTCGCGAAGCTCCACGTCTCCGGCCGCATTGAGCTGTCCGAGATCCTGGCCTAGGGACCGACGGGGGGGGATGGAATGCACGGGTTGAACGCACGGTCGCTGACGGGCCGGGACACCGTCCTTGCCTCCGTGCTGCAGAGCCTGCGCCGCCCCGCGGGCCACGGTGCCGCCGTGGCGGCGGAAGCCGGGCTTGGCAAAACCGCCCTGGCAACGGCTGTCGTCCAGGAGATGCAGGCCGAGATGCCCGTTTACTGGGTGTACTCCAGCCCTGCCCTGAAGTCCGTGCCGTACGGTGCACTGGCTGCGCTCCTGCCTGACCTGGCGCAAGGGCAGACGGGGTCTGCCCTTGCGGTGATGCGTGCCCTGATGGCCCGCATCATTCCCCAGGCACCCGCGGGGGGAGCACCCGCGGACCAGCCGGGTGCGGCACCGTTGGTGGTAGTTGACGACGCGCACGATATTGACGTCCCCAGCTTCGACCTACTCGTCCAACTCCTTGACGCCCGCCACATCAGGCTGCTCGTCCTCACCCGGTCCTTCCGGGACATTTCGGGCGTGCTGCCGCACATGTGGGACGGTCAGGTAACCCGCCACCACCTCCTGCCGCTGGACGAACTGGACGTCCTTCAGCTGTGCCAGCAGGAGCTCCAAGGCCAGGTCAGCACCACGGCCGCGGTTGAGCTGGCCCGTCTCACCGGAGGAAATCCCATGTACCTGCTCGCCTTCCTTGACGAGGCGGTGCGCAGCGGTTTCCTGGTCCAGCGGCAGGGGATCTGGGGAACGACGGAAAGCGAGACGCCCGTCGGCGGACGCGTGGGAGACCTCGTCAAGGCCCAGATCCGGGGTCTGGACCCGGAGGACCGCACGGCGCTGGAGATCATTTCGCTTGCTGAACCGCTGCCGCTGCGGCTTGCGTTCCGGCTGGGACTGCATGCCTCCGTGGACCGTCTTGCGGATTTCCTCCTGGTGGTGGTTTCAGGTGCGTCCGACGCCGGGCAGGTTGTGCGTCCGCTGCATCCGATCTATGGAGAAGTTGTCCGGGGGATGGTTCCGGCTGCCCGCAGTGCACGCCTGCTTAAACAGCTGCAAGCCGTGCTGGCAGGCGTGGACATCGGGGAGGAAGGGCAACTCCACCTTGTCTCGTGGTCCTTGGCACTCGGGGTGCAGGTCCCGGAGCAGGAGCTGTTGTATGCCGCGGAAACGGCAAACAACCGATCCGATCCCCGGCTGGCGCTGAGGGCTGCCGCTGCTGTCGGAAGAGGGGTGCTGCGCATACCGGCACGCATACAGGAGGCGCGCGCACTGCTGCTGCTCGGCGAAGCGGGCCAGGCGGCGGCAACGTTGGAGGGGACACTCGAGCAGGCACCGGACCTGCGCACCGTGAAGCAGTCGATGATGGTGCACGTCCAGCTGGCGCAGCAGTCCACAACCGGGACCGGCTGGGAGGTTCCCCTGGCCAGCCAGTGGAACCGCGCAATAGACCGCTTGTCCGGGAGCCAGCCGGCGCAGGCGGTTGAGGCGGCCCGCTGCGGGGCGCACATGCTCCGTCTTCTGTCCCGGGTTTGGGCGGGCGAATACGCCCAAACAGAACTGGAACTGGCGGAGGTACTCCGCAAGGCACGTGAAAGCGCAGACACCGAGGCAATCCTTTTTGCCGAAGCGATAACGGCCGAGGTCCACGTGGCGACGGGCCGGGCCCAAACCGCGCTTGAACACAGTACGACTGCCATGGAACTGTTACGGGAAGCCACTGCCGGTTCAAAGCTCTTTGGTCCGTTTATCCTGCACCGGCATCTCACCGCGCTGCTCTGGCTTGGGGAATGGGAACAACTGCAGCGGTCCGTTGCCTCCGCGGATTCACCCGTTCAGCGCGCGCTGCTGCATTCCGGCGGTGTCGCGGATTTTGCGATGGGCATGAGCCACCTGCGTTCCAATGCCCTGCACGAGGCCGTGAAGGATTTTTCCGCTGCAGTCCAAGCGTCGACCGGCAACGATCCCGAAGGAATCCTTCCGCTGTCCCTGGCGATGGGTTCCTTTGCCGCTGCGAGCCTTGGGCAACGGGAAGTTGCCGGACGGCTGCTTGCCGCTGCGGGAAGGACTCCGCCGCGGGGACCGGAGCAATACCGGCTTTTGGCCGAGGGTATTCTCGCCGGGGGACGGTTTGCGCTGGACGCCGACGGCTCCTACCTGCAAAAGCTTCGCGACACCGCCGCTGCGGCGCAGGAGCGTTCCTTCACAGCGGTGGAGTTCACGCTGCGCCACCTGTCCATGCGTCTGGGCGACTTTTCCGAGGCCGGCCGCCTGCTGAAGGTGACGGAGGGATTCGAGGGACCGCAGGCTCTGGTCATGAACCGGGTGACCCGAGCCGTCCTGGACCAGGACAGCGCTGCGTTGGTGGCACTGGCCTCGGACCCGGAGCCGGAACTTGACCTGCAGCTGGCCCGGCAATGCCTGCTCGAAGCCCAGCGGCTGGCCCGCAGGAACAACGACCGTGCCTTGTTGAACCGGATCCATCGGCTGACCGGACGGCACGGCGGCGGGAACCGCAGCATGCTTCCGGAGTTGACCCGGCGGGAGCGCGATGTTGCTGCGCTGGTCGCCGCCGGACAGCGCAACGCCGAAATAGCCAGCGCGCTGAACCTCTCCGTCCGAACAGTCGAAGGGCATATCTACCGCACGTACGAAAAACTGGGGATCAGCCGCCGGGAAGAACTGAGGGAACGGTTTCCCCTGCTTGACCGCCCCTCCGGAGGTTGGAACCGGCCCGCTCCGGCCGAGTAATTTCCGCCGGGAACACCAGTAGGTTTTACTCGGGCGCCGCCATTCCGGGGTTCGTAGCCTTGTGCATGTCACTCAAGGTTCAACCTGGTTACGGCAGCGGGTTTCCATCCGGTCCTGCCGCCCCGGTACCTCGGGTCCCACATACGGAGCCGGCGGCGTCGATGCCCTCTGAGACCGGGGCGTCCCCCCAGCCGCCGTCGGCTCCTTCCCGGGCGCATTCATGCGCCCGCACCAAAACCCCCACTATGCGCGTGACGCCAGCCCTGCACGACGCCGGTGAAGGAGCCGTTCGATGGAAGTTGCCGGACGCACCCTGACTGCAAGCAGCCGGAACCCCGGAAGTGAAACGGGAAACCAACTTGGCGAACCCCTCCTGGCGCAGGTCAAGAACGCAGTTGCAGGAGCCCTTGAAGCATTGTCCGAAGACCGGAGCGTGGTGGTGACGGGGGCCGCGGGAACAGGTAAGTCCACCGCGATGGCCGGTATCCTGGCCGGGCTCGGCGACCGCTACTCGGTGCTGCAGCTGCGCGGGGCGGCCTCGTGGGCCGAAAAACCCTTCGCCGGATTGTTCTGGCTGCTCAGCGAGCTGCCGCCTGAGGCACTGTCCGATCCGGTGTACGTACTCCAATTCCTCCGGCGGGTGTTTAAGGGCAAGGCTGCCGGACGGCGTCTTGTTCTTGCAATCGAAAACGTGGAGGACATGGATGCGGCAACCATCGCCGTCCTTCTCCAACTGTGCAGGACAGGCAGTGCCCTGATGCTGGCAACTGTCCGGGATCTCTCCGCCTGCACCAGCGAGTTCGTCCGATGGTGGTCCGAAGATTCAGTGCACAGGGAAGTCCTGGAGCCGCTGCGTCCCGGGGGAACCCGGGTGTTGCTCGAGGGATTGGCCGGGGGAACGGTTTCCAGCCGGCTGGTGGCCCAGGTACAGGCCCGGAGCCGGGGCAACCCACTGCTTTCCTCCGTGTTCCTGCGGGAACAGATGGACGCCGGGACAGTGGTCCGCCGGCGGGGAATATGGGTATGGACGGGGTCGGTGTCATATTCCGGCGCCCTCGCCGAGCGGGTGGAGGCGGAGACCGGCGGGCTGTCCACGGCGGAACGGTTCGCCGCAGACGTGCTCGCGGTCAGTGGCGCCCTTCCTATTCTTTTGCTCCTGCAGGTTGCCGATCCGCCGGCTGTGGAACGGCTTGAGCAGAATCTCCTGGTCTCCTCCGGATCAGCCGGTTTCCTTCGGTTCAAGGACCCGCTGCTAGCCGAGGCCGCGGCCGCACTGGTTCCGCCGGGCCGCGCCGCAGAGATCCGGTCCCGGCTTGCCTCGGTCCAGAGGCAGCAGAAAGCCGAAGACAACAGGGAGCCCTCACCTGCCGCGGAAATGGCTGCTGCACGGGTAGCAGCGCAGGAAGCAGGGAAATTGTCTCGCTCCGGCCGGTGGACGGAAGCCAGCGCAGCCGCGCAGGCGGGGCTGGAACTGGCGGACAGATGTGGAATAACCGGCCGCTGGCGCCGGGACCTCCTGTCGGAGCTGTTTTGTGTGTTCCTGCGCTGCGGCGAGCTGCGGCATGCGGCCGATGTCCTGGCAAAAACAGGCGAGGCAGTCGAGGGGATGGAGCTTCGAGGAGGCAATGACCTGTGCGAGGGCATTGTGCAGGTCCTGGACGGCCGCGCCGACCGTGCCTTGGACTCCCTGCAGCGGGCCGTCGCGCAGTTCGAGGCAGAAGGAACAGAGGACCTGGTTCCCCTCGCCGAATCGGCCGCAGCCTATGCCTGCGTGCTGCTTGGCGACGGCGATGCTGCCCGCGGCTACCTTACGGCGGCCGGCGCGGGCGCCCGGCAGCGTACGGGCGGTGCCAATGCTCCTTCCACGGATGCCGGCGCACGGACCTTCGACTGGGAAACCGCCCTCACCCGGAGCTTTTCCGGGTTGTGCGCCGTTTACGGCGTGACGATCCCCGGAGGCAACGGGGAGTTCACTACTGTCGCGGCACACGGCGGACCTGAGGGCCTTCCGGAGGCCATGCTGGTGTTGGCCGCTGCCGCGCTGCACGGCAGGCCTGGGGCAGCCGAGGAACTGCGGGAAGCAGCGGCCGGCTGCAGCGGGGAATCCGCGCAGATGTACCTGGAATTGGCCGAGGGGCTCACGGCGCTCCGACCCGCCAGCCTGCTCAGGGCAGCGGAGAGGGCGCACGGCCTGGGCCAGTATCTGACGGCACACGGGGCAGCCGGCGAGGCAGTCCGCCTGGCACGCGCGCAGTCGGACCGTGCGCGGCTGCGTGCAGCGCGTCGACTTGAGAACGCCAGTTACCGTTTGCTGCGGGCGGCCAACTCGGTTGCCGACCGGTTACCGGAACTGTCGGACTTTGAACGGGAGCTGGCGCTCGGGGCAGCAGCAGGGAAGAACAGTTCACAGCTGGCCGGTGGCCTGCACCTCTCGCCAAGAACAGTGGATTGGCACCTTGGCCGCATCTTTCAGAAACTACGTGTTTCGGGGCGGGCAGAACTGAGGGAGTGCCTCGAGGCGGAGCGCCCCCGTAACTGATGAGTCGCCCTTTGCCCAGTGTTGGCAGCGTTACGGGTGGTTTGTTCGGAAAAACCACGTAGGCACGAGCTGCCCCGGCACTATATTTCCAAGTAACCCAAGTGGCATCACTAGGGAGTGCTACTCGTGTAGTGCACACCCACCCTTTCTACTCTGGTGCACGGCAGCAGGGCCGAGTCCTACGCGGAATCCGCACACCGATGGTGCCTGGATGTGACAGCTCCCTGCCGAACATGTTCCAGAACCGCTTGTACGTGAACCGAAGAACGTTAACCGACAGAAAACGGGTCTCAAAGTGCAGCCTCATGAAGATCAACCAGCCTTTCCCGTTCTAACCGCCGCCGATACGCCGGACGCGGCAGCGGGCACGGGCGCCCGACAGCAGGCCCAGCCCGCCGTCGTCGGCAGGGAGCAGGTACTGGAAGAAATACTGCGGAACCTGTCCGGGGGCGCGCAGGGAACCGGCTGCCTGCTTGTGGGGGAGGCCGGTATCGGCAAGACCGCCGTGATGCAGCACGTGCTCCGCAACCTGCAGGAAGACACGTACATAGTGCAGGTGCGTGGCTCGGTATTTGCGGGGCGGACACCGTTTGGCGCACTGACGTTCCTGCTCTCGGACCTGGATCCGGAGCTTTCCAGCCATCCGGTGATGATCCTGCGCGGCCTCACGCAGCTGGTGTCGGAACGTTCCGGCGGCCGGCCGGTGCTCCTGTCCGTGGACAACGCAGAGGAGCTGGACGAGTTTTCAGCCATGGTGCTTACCCAGATGGTGCTTAACCGCAGCGCCGGCATGCTCGTGGCATTCCGCGATTTCAGTTCGGCTCCGGCGGAATTTGCGGGCCTGTGGCGGGACGGCATCCTGGAGCGGGTGGATCTTGAGCCGTTGAGCGTCCCCGAAACCGCCGCTTACCTCGGTTCGCTGCTGGGCGGTACGGTCTCGCGGGCAGCAGCAGCCGCAGTCCACGACCACGCCGGAGGGAACCCGCATCTGCTGGCGCTGGCCCGAACAGACTTCCAGGATGCCGGGCGGCTGAAACTGCATAACGGCACGTGGATCCTTGCCCCAGGCGAAGAAATCCGCGGTGGGCGGGTCGCTTCAGCAGTCATGGGCAACCTCTCCGACCTGCCGCCCGCCCAGACCAATCTCCTCCAGTTGCTGTCAATGGCGCAGTCGCTCCCGCTGCCCGTGGTCCTTGCCCGGCTGGACAGTGCGGATCTGGACGCGCTGCAGGAAAAGGGAATCGTGACACTCGATGCCCGTCCCGTTGTTGACGTGCTGATCTCCAATCCCGTAGTGGCACGGTCGGTTCGGGCTAGCCTGACACCGGCGCGGCAGCGGCAGCTCTTTGAAGAACTTGCGCCGGCGCTGAACACCGGCCTCGTCCTGGATCCGCTCGTCCTGGCCCGCTGGCTGAGTGCCATCGGCGAAGCGCCGTCCTTGGAACTGGTGCTGCGGGCTGCGCGTCTTGCCACCGCCTCGGGGCAGCCGGAGACCGCTGTCCGGTTGCTTTCGGAGGTCACCGACGGTGAGGAAAGCGCCGGGGCCGTCGTCGAACTTGCACGTGCACGCACAGCCCAGGGCGAATACGGGGCAGCAATGGGGGTGCTTGCGCGCTTCCGCGGCAGCGAATCGGTTCCGTCCGGCCAGGACCGGATCCGACTGCTGCTCGCCGAGGGCAAGGTGATGTGCATTGAGGCCACCGGACTGCGCGATCCCCGCTCCGCGGAAACTCCCGCGGAGCCGGCCCGGATGCGGCATACGGATCTCTTTGAGCAGGCGGAACAGGAGATCGCTGACCTCCGAGACAACGGGGGAGATGTCGCCGACCTGGTCAGGGAACTTGCTCTGGCCCGCGCCGAATGCCATTCCGCTCACGGCCGGTTCGTCGCCAACGCCACCTACCTGGCTGACCTGGAGCTCCCCGACGCGGGCTTCAGGATACTGCGTGCCGCCTGGCAGGCCGAGGCATGGAGCATGACCAACCGCCAGGATGACGCCGTCGAGCAGGCAGGCAAGGTGGAGCGGCTGCTCCAAGGCACGGAGCTTACTGCCGGTACCCGTGCCCGCGTGGTCAGCAGGCTGCTGCACACCTACGCGCTCACCGGGGCGCTCCCCGCCTGCGAGCGGTTGCTGGAGCGGTCTGCTGCAGAGGGAATGGAGGGCACGTACGCGGAACTGGCTGAAGGTTTACTGCATGCCTTCGCCGGCAGGCCGGAACCGGCACTCGCCGCACTGACGCCCGGGGTCAGCCAGCTGACGGTTAGCGGACCCGCGGCGTTCCTTCCGCTCGCCGCTGCCGCGGCAGCGTACTGCCACGCCGTGGAGGGGCGGAGCGAGGAAGCGCGCCGGTACCTCCAGGTACAGCGCTCGGCGGCGGACGGCGGCCCTTGGACGGTTCGCCGCGGTGCCCGGCACTTCGCGGCCCTGACCGAAGCAGCGCTTGGATCCGAGACGGGCAGTTCCCGTTTTTCCTCGCTGGCAGCGCAGGACCACCGGCGGGGAGCGTACGCCTATGAACTGCTGGCCCGGTTCACCGCCATGAGGCTGGGCGATGAGGAAAGCCTGGATGACGTCCTCTCGGTGGCGGCCAACCTGGAAGGGGACTTCGCCTCATTGTGCGAGCTTTATGCCAAGGGGCTGGGCAACGGAGACGCCCAGGTATTGCTGCGGGCGTCTGAGGTAGCCGCCGGGGTCGGGCATGTGCTGCTGGCCCGGGAAATCTCGGAACACGCCTTGAGCATCGCCTCGGGAGCCGGGGACCGCGCCACCGTCCGTTTTATCCACCGCAGCCGCCGGGTGGCAGCTCCCGATTCTCCGGCCGAAGCCGCGGACGAATTCCTGGGAGCACTTACCGCCAGGGAACGCTCCATCGCCCGGAAGGCTGTGGCGGGCACCAGCAACAAAAAAATCGCAGAGGAACTGGGCATCTCGGTCCGGACAGTCGAAGGGCATCTCTACCAGGTGTACTCCAAACTCCATGTGGGAAGCCGACGGGAACTGGCCCGAACAATTGCTGAGCAGTCAGGGGCGAAGAAATGACGCACTGGGGACAGGGGCGCCGGTTGTTCGGCCGCGAACGTGAACTTGCAGAGGTGACTAACAGGCTCTTGGATCCGGGGCTGCGCGGCGTAGTCCTGCTCGGAGCCGAGGGGATCGGGAAGTCCTCCCTCGCCGAACTGGCGGCTGAGCGCCTCAGCTCCATCATGGTTCCGTATTATGTCTGCGGGTCCCCGGTGTTGTCCCGGATGCAGTACGGCATCCTGTCCACCTATCTGGGTTCTGCCACGGCTGCAGAAATGGAGTCCCCGCTCGCGGTCCTGCGGACGGTGCGGGCGCATTTCCAGCGGTTGACGGAAACCAGCGGTATGCAGTCCCTGCTGGTGGTGGATAACGCCCAGCACATCGACGAGGCCAGCGCGCACCTGCTGACCCAGCTGGCCATGTCCGGAGAACTGCGGCTGATGGTCATTTCCCGCGCCCGGGCACCGCGGATACATGAGTTGCTCTCACTGGCCCGGGACGGTCTGCTGGCCCGGATAGACCTGGGACCGCTGTCCCGGCACGCCGTTCACGAGTTCTGCGTCAGCGCCCTCGGAGGCCCCGTACTCCAGGCCTCGAGCACACTGTTGAGCCGGATGTCCGGCGGCAACCCGCTGTACGTGAAGGAACTGTTGACCCGGGCCCAGCGGCAGCAGCGGCTTCTCGAAGTGAACGGTGCCTGGTACCTGGGGAAAGAACCCGACAGCCTCGACACCTCCCTGGTGGATCTGGTCAAGGGCATGCTGGCTTCGCGCAGCCCCGCAGAACGCAATGTCCTGGAAACGGTGGCGCTCGCCGAACGGTTGCCGCGGGCCGTTGTATCGGCGGTGTCCGACGACGACGCCGTCCGCTCGCTCTTGATCGACGGGATCCTGGAAATCCTGCCGGACCGGGATGAATCCGTACATCTGGTGCAGCCGCTGCATGAGCAGATCATCCGCAGCCTGGTTCCGGCCGCCCGCAGCTCCGAAATCCGTGCCCGGGTCCTGGGCCGCTACGAGCCCGGATCCCTGCTGGATACGGTGCAACCGGCCGGCCTGGATACCCTGCTCAGGTACGCGGAGTGGGCCCTCGACTGCGGCGAACGGCTTTCCGCCGAGGAGCTGCTGGCGGCGGCGCGAGCGGCAAACGGAATGTGGGAGGCAGCACGCGCTCAGCGTTTCGCTGCCGCCGTCCACCAGCCTGCCTTCCGTAAGGCCGCAGAAGTGGAGCTTGCAGTTTCGGCTGCCGCACAGGGCAGCTACGGACGCGCCCGAACCCACTTGGAAGCACTCAAGACGGGTGCGGGTGAGACCTGGGATCAGCGGAGCCTGCAGCGGGCTGCCTTCACAAGTGCGCTGATGCTCCGCCAGAGCAACGTGGACGCCGAGGAATTGAATGCCCTGGCACAGCGCTGGACCGACGTGGCAACCGGAATGGCCGCAAGGGAGATAGCGTCCGCCGGCACGCCGCCGGGAGTATCCGCCGGTGCTGGAGTGCTCACGGCCGCCGCACTGGTGCTCAAGGGGGACTACGCCGAAGCCCGCACCCGGCTGGCCGCCCTCGCCGGCGACGAGGAAGAACCCCGGTCTGCCGACGACGTCGAGCGGGCCGTGATCATCCACGCGCTCTATGCGGAAGTCCTGGGGGCATGCGGCGACGTGGGACCGGCACTGAAACAGGCGCAGGCCGCCGCGAACCTCCTCGCGGGCAGTGCCGGCCGGTTCCGGAGCTATGCCGGGTTCGTTTTTGTCCGCCATGCCCTCGCCCTGCTCCACGGCGGCCGGTTTGTCCAACTGGAACAGCTGATCGCCAAGATGCACACCGGACCCCAGTACCTGCTGACCGTGCTGGGAGGGACGTTGGGCGTTTTCGAAGCCGCCCTCGAAATCCACCGGGGGAGATTGCACGAAGGACTGCAGAGGCTGCGCCCTGCCGTGGAAGCGCTGCGCGACAAGGACCCCGAGCTGATGCTTCCCTACGCCCTCGGCTTGGCCGGCTACGCCTCGACGGTGGTCGGAGACGGAACTCCTGCCGCCGGGCCGGGCACCCAGGTATCCGCCGCAGGCTACCCTGGTCCCCGGCATTTGTGGCTCACCGCGCAGGCTTATGCGGCGGCTGCTGAGGCCTCCCAGTCCACCGAGGGGCCGACTTCCGGCAGGCTGGCGGTTCTTGCCGCCGAGGCCCGGGCGGCCGGGCTGCGCAGCAGCGAAAAGGACATCCTGGAACTGTGCCTTGCCGTGGGGGACCTGACCCAGGTGGGACGGCTGGCCGAGCTGACGGCGGACTTCGAGGGCGCAGAAGCCCAGGCCCTGCACGCCTATGCCGCGGCAGTCGCCTCCGGTAATCCGGACCGTATGGTTGCCGCCGCCGAGGACGCGATCGGAGCACAGAAGTACCTGGTGGCCGTGGAGAGCATTGGCCACGCCATCCGCTTCTACGGAAACCATGGAAACCTGCGCCGGCAGCGTGCGCTTATCCAGCAGCTGCGGCGGCGACGGGAGGAACTGGCGGGAGTAACCGTCTCCTACCTGAGTCCGTCGCTGCACCTGGTCCGGCTCACCCGACGGGAACACGAGATTGTGGCATTACTGTTGTCCGGGGCAACCACCAAGGATATTGCCGGCCACTTCACACTGTCCCAGCGGACCGTGGAGGGGCATGTGTACCGGATTTACGTCAAGCTGGGGATCAGCCGGCGGGCGGATCTGGAATCTGCCTACCGCGCCCTGGAACCGGGCCCCCGAACTGCGCCTCTGCTGTAATCGACCGTCCGGAAAGCCACGGTCGGAGCGTGCCGGTATGCGCACACGTAGAGGTACCGAGTACAAGACAGGTACTGCCGTTTGTCAGGGCGAGATCAGCCCGCTGACTTGAGTATCCGTTACGCGTGTCCGCCCTGCATTGCCGCTCCTAAATTGATGTCAGTTGGGTAGACGTTGATTTGGGAAAAGGGACGCCGGTCTCGGTCTGGGGGGAAAGATGGGCACTCGTCTGTTGCCGAAAGAACGCCGTCGTAAGGCGGCGAACGCTGTGCCCGCCGAGGCAAGACACAGGGCAGCCGAACGCACGGTATCCGAACGCAAGGCGCCAGATCTGGTGCATTTTTCCGCCACCGGTCCTCCCGGCGCGCATTCCGACGGCTCCGTTATGGCGCAGGTCCGCGGAGCAGCTGAAACCGTCCTGCCGGCGCAGCCTTTTGTCTTTCCGAGTTTCACCACTGCCAAGCCGTTCAGCAGGACCGGGCGTACCAGGAGCGCGGCAGTACTTTGGAACCGCCGTTACGCCCGAATCCTTTCGGTCTGTGACGCACTGATTGTCTTCGCTGCTGTCTTTGGCGGCTATCTCGTGCGGTTCGGGCTGGAGCCCGCCGTACTGCCGGTCGGCGTGTTCGAGACCAGCTACCTGGTGGTAGCGGCGGTCACGGGCTGCGCCTGGCTGCTGGCACTGTCTGTCTACCGGACCCGGGATAAACGAATAACCGGAATGGGCACCGACGAATACAAGCGGCTGGTGAATGCCACCGTCGCCCTATTGGGCGGGCTCGCCCTTGCCTCAGTCGCTTTCCAGTTCGACCTTGCGCGGGGCTATTTCGGCTTCGTGCTCTTCGCCGGCACTGCCGGGTTGGTCTGCAGCCGGTGGTTTCTGCGGCAATGGCTGGCCGGCCAGCGGCAACGCGGCCGCTACCTCTCGAAGGTGGTGGTTCTGGGCAGGCCGCGGGACGTCCGCTACGTCACCCACCAGATCGGGAGGAAGTCACGGGCCGCCTACCAGGTGGTGGGGGTGGCGCTGACCGGAAAGCCGCGGACCTGGCTGGAAGTAGACGGCACGCGCGTTCCCGTGGTGTCGGATGAGCACTCGGTGGTCGACGCCGTGCGGCGCGTGGGTGCCGACGCCGTCATTGTCGCGGGTCCCACCAAGGGCGGCAGCAAGTATGTACAGGAGCTTGGCTGGCAGTTGGAGGAATCAGCCACGGAACTGATCCTCACCACAGGACTGACCAATGTAGCCGGCCCACGGATTCACGCCCGCCCGGTGGAGGGACTGCCCCTGATGCACGTCGAGCTCCCGCAGTACGCCGGTGCCCGGCATGCCATGAAACGGACCCTGGACATAACCCTCTCCGGGCTGGCACTGCTGGTGCTGTTGCCGGTCTTCATCATCCTGTCCGTGCTGATCAAAAAGGACAGCCCCGGTCCGGTTCTCTTCCGCCAGGAACGCGTAGGGCGGGGCGGCCGGAAGTTCCTCATGTACAAATTCCGGTCAATGGTGGAAACCGCCGAAGATGATCTTGCCGGACTGCTGGACCGTAATGAGGGAGACGGCCTGCTCTTTAAAATGCAGCACGACCCGCGGGTCACCGACGTGGGTCGATGGATGCGCAAGTACTCCCTCGATGAGCTGCCCCAGTTCTGGAACGTATTCGTGGGCCACATGTCCCTGGTCGGCCCGCGGCCGCCCTTGCCCCGCGAAGTGGCCCGGTACGGCAACCGGGTGCACCGCCGCCTTTACATCAAGCCCGGCCTCACCGGTATGTGGCAGATCAACGGGCGGTCGGAACTCAACTGGAAAGACGGCGTCCGGCTGGATTTGTACTACGTCGAAAACTGGTCGCTTGCCGGAGACCTCATCATTCTCTGGCGTACGGTGCAGATGCTCCGCCGGCCAGTCGGCGCCTACTAGCGCGTGCCCGCCGGCTTCGGCTGGTCTCCCCAAGAAGAAAGCGGAAACCATGGAATCTTTCGTTACCGGAGCCGGTGCACCACGGCTGGTCGCCTCCTCCCGGGGGGACTGGCCCAGGCAACCCCGGCGGATGCCTCGGAGGCCGCACAATGCTGCGGCCTAAGCCCCGACCGGTAGGGGAAAACGCCGGCGCTGTCATCGATTTGTCCAAGGCACCCGGTTCCAAGGAATCCTGGGGAAAGCCACTGTATGTGGTGGCCCTGTGGTCCGCGTGTGAACTGGTCTTTGTCACGAACCCGTGGCAGATCAGTTCCCGTCTGCGGGTCGCTGTGCTGCGGGCCTTCGGGGCTGAGGTTGCCGACGGCGTGATCTTCCGTCCGCGCACCCGCGTCAAGGCACCGTGGAAGCTCCACATCGGTCCCCGGTCCTGGATCGGTGAAGGCGTGTGGTTCCACAACCAGGACGACATCTGGATCGGAGCCGACGTCGTCATCTCACAGGAAACGTTCCTGACCACGGGCAGCCACCGGGTCCGTACCGACATGGGGCTGGTGACCAGTCCCATCCGGGTTGACGACGGCGCCTGGGTCACGTCGCGCTGCATGGTGCTGGGAGGAACCCGAATCGGGAAGTCCGCAGTCATCCAGCCAATGACCGTGGTCAAGGGGACGGTCCCGCCGGGACAGGTCTTTGGCAGCGCCGTCGGACCGACCGGGCTCGGGGAACGGTTCGTGTCCGCCGCGGAGAGCAGCAATGCGGAACGGAAATCTTCGTGAGGGCCGCAGCCGGGTACCCGCTATGCGGCGCGGACTTCGCGCAGGGCGTCCTCCAGCAGCGGAAAGATCTTCCCCGCCAGGTAGTCATGGCCAAGGTCCGTGGGATGGACACCGTCCTCACTGATCAATCCGGTGTTGTCGCCGGCGAACCAGCCGGCCGCCAAGGCATCAACGTACCGGACGTCTTCCTCGCTGGCGGCCCGAGCCATGGCCTCGTTGTTGGCCTGGATGAAATCCGGAGCGGTGTCCTGGGGCCAGACCGGTCCGACGGCGACGATGCGGGCCCCCGGTGCACGGTCCCGGACGTCCGCGTACAGCGCCTTGGCGGCAACGTACATGGCATCGTCCGTCTGGAGGCCGTCATTCCTGCTGCCGAAAACCAGGACGACATCCGTATCCTCCCTCAGCCGGAGAGTGGCAATCTCCCGGAAGGTCAGACCTTCGATGCCGCGGGCTATGTAGCCGGACCCTGGCTGCGCCATGACGTTCAGTTCGACCGTATCGCCGCGGTCCGTGAACCGGGTGCCGACCAGCCGGGTCCAGTTAGCCGCCCCGCGGCCGCCTTCCACGGAACCCGCCGTGAAGGAATCGCCCAGGACATCGATTTTGACCACCGAATCTGCGAAGACCTCGCCTGTGCCGGGGCCTCCGGAAGACGGGCGTGGGGAAAGAGCCCGGCTGGTCTCCGGGGCCTGGGAAAGCGCGTACGCCGAGACCAAGCCGGCAGTCACGGCAAGGACCAGGAACCAGACGAACTTCCGGCCCTGCCGTCTCCTCCGGGAACGGCGCTTGGATGTGTGGCGTCCATGTCGAGTAGGCATTCCTGAATCGTAATCGAATAATCCCGTAAAAAGATGCTGACTCGGTCCATAAATACTTAATCCAGGGGGAGTACGTGGGTAAAATACCTGTTTTTCTTTTGAGTGAAACAAGCTATGCCAAAAATGTCTCAGTAATGTCGTCCGGAGCGCTCGGTGCGTCCTGTCGAACATTCCTTCAGGGCATCGCGGGATCGGGCCGAGCGGCTGCGATTGCCCCGTCTTGCCGCGTATTTTCCGGTACCTCCTTCCTTAATGATGGAGTTCAGCGCGAAAAAGGAGGCGGGCATCAAAACTTCGGGATTTGGTGCGAGCGGGCAGCCGGGGGATATGCTCCGGAGCGGTTTATGCGGCCTGCAGTCCTTGATTCACCCGTTTATTGGCATTGTGCGGGGCCGGGGCTGAAATCTGGACGCCGGATGGTGCAGAATGCATTCCTGTCATTCGGTTTTAGCGCTATTCGCGGAATTCCCGAAACGGACGGATACTGCCGGGACGGGCAGCAGCGAAACGCGGGGTCCGCCTCTCCCGCTGACCAGGGGAGCGGCAAGTGAAGGCGAGGGAGCAGGGTGCTTCCGGTGGACTGCTCACCTCCGTGCCAAAGACCGCTGCCGTACCAACCGTGGGCTCTGCTGCTCAAGAGAACCGGCGGCGGGACCGTTCGGGTCCGGCCCCGGCCGTCCTGCAGATCGGCGGGCTCGCGGGCACGGCAGCCGGTGGCGTATGGGTAGTGGCCCAGATGCAAAGTGATGCCCTGGCCGGACTGGGAGTGAAAGTCGACCTGGTCGGTGGCTGGTTGGGCGTTCCGCCGGCTACGCACGTCGGCGCAGCTGCGCCGCAGGCTCCGTCCCTCCCGGCGGAGCAGGGGCAGCCAGCGGTGGTACCCCGCCTCTTCCGGATGCGTCGGCCCGCACCGGGAGCCGGACTGCGGGCTCCGGTCAGTCTGGCACTGCCGCGCTACGTACTCAGAGCCGCAGCAGGGGCCGGTGTCGCGCACGTGCACCTCTGCCGGGATTTCGTGACCTGCGCTTCGGTGTTCCTGCTTGGCCGGGCCAAGGTGCCGGTGGTGGCCCAGGCGCACGGGATGCTCCAGCCGTCGCGGCGCCCCCTGTTGCGGGCTTTCGACCTGCTGATCACCCGCCGCATCCTGCGGATCCCGACTCTCTGGCTGACCCTCACCGAGGACGAGGAACGGGGGCTGGCTCAATTGGGAGTGGATCCCGCCCGTTTCCACCGTGTCGTGAATGCGACGGCGGAACCGCGGCAAAGGTGGTCGGACCCGGACAAGGCCGTGTTCCTGTTCGCGGCCAGGCTGGCACCGCGCAAACAGCCCGGGGTCTTCGTGCAGGCTGCCATACAGGCCCTGGACGCGGGACTGGACGCCCGGTTCGTCATTGTCGGACCTGATCAGGGCGAAGCAGCGAAGGTGCGCGCCTTGATTGCTGCTTCCCGGCACGCGGACCGTTTCGAGTTCGTCGGAGAGCTGCCGGCGGCCGGCGTCCAGGCGCGGATGGCGGCGTGCACGGCCTACGTCCTGCCCGCGCTGTCCGAGCCATACCCCATGACGGTGCTTGAGGCGGCTGCGCTGGGCACACCGCTGATCCTCACTGTGCAGTGCGGGCTGGCTCCCTTAATGGCCCGGAAGGACGCCGCCGTCGTGGTGGAACCTGATGTTTCCACCGTTCGGGACGCGATGCTTGAGCTGGCCCGAAACCCCGCTGCCCGTGTGCGGATAGGTGGCAACGCGCGGCGAATTCACCGGGATAACTGGTCCACCCGCGCACTGGCCGAAGACCTGCTCACAACCTATCGCGGCGTAGCCGGGTCGGATGGAAGGCAGCTATGACAACCCTGTTGCCCGCCGGTACCGAGATCGAGAAGCGCTCGAGCGCCCGGTCCGCCGCCGCCATGGTGGCGTTCCTCGCCTTTGGCGTGGTGCTCCCACTGCTGGTCCGCGGCGCCAGCGCCGTTTTTTACACCGACACGGATTTCCTGATCCGCTACGCTGTCGTGCTCTACGCCGCTGTGAAACTTTCCCTCGTGCTTAGCCAACGGGCCATCCGCCCCGTCTCCGGTGTGTTCTGGATCTTCGTCTATACCTGTATGGGGGTGGCACCGCTCGCGCAGTTGACCACTGGGCGGTCCACAGCCCTCGCGATCCAAGTGGACGACCAGATGCTGACGGGGGCCAGCCTGCTTACCCTTCTGGGATGCGTCTGTTTCGACATCGCATACCACTCACGGCTGCGCCGGCCGCAGGCAGATAAGCCCCGGATGCGTGTGCACAGGCTGCGCGGCATAAGGGTCCTGCGCATGTTTTCCATTGGTGCGCTGGCTGCGGGACTGATTTATATCGTCCAGGTGGGAGGTATGGCCGTCTTTTTCCTCAGCAGGCAGGAGGCCGGCGCGGCACTTGATGCGATCAACCCGGACAGCGGCCAGGCCTTGCGGGCGATCATCTCCGGCGCAGGGTCGGTGGCCAACCTCTGCGCGCTTATCTTCTACATTCACGTGGTCCGTACCCGGGAGCATGCGCTGGTAATCCTGGACGTCATCCTCATGGTGGCGCTGGTGCTGATGAACGTCGTCGTGAACAACCCGATCTCCAATTCACGCTACTGGGTCCTGGCTGTACTGTTCGGGCTGGTCCTCCCGCTGATCCGGGGACGCAAGGCGCTGTTCAACCTTGCCATCCTGGGCGGAACACTTGCCTCGATCTTCGTTTTCCCGCTGTCGGACATCACCCGCCGGGCCGCCGGTACGCAGGCTCCGCTGCAGGTCGATTCGGTGTGGACCATGATCGCCACGAAGGATTACGACCAGTTCACCATGCTGGCCAACACCCTCGGCTATACCGCTGACCACGGACTGTCCTGGGGTATGCAGGCGCTGGGGCCGCTGCTTTTCTGGGTGCCGCGGGTGGGCTGGCCGGATAAGCCGTACGACACCGGTGTTGAGGTTGGCATCTGGATGAACAACTCAAATCTCAACCTGTCGGCGCCGCTATGGGCGGAGGCCTGGATCAACTTCGGACTGCTCGGCGTGGTGCTGGCCTTCGCCGGCCTCGGCGTCTTGGCCCGCCGCCTGGACACGGCGTACCGGGCAGACGTTTTGGGAATGGGATCCGTCGGGTATCTGGGTATCTCGATCTTTGCGGGCTACCTCTTCATCCTGATGCGCGGATCGCTGCTTCAGTCCATGGGCCGGCTGATGATCCTGGCGGTTTCCATCCTCATCCTGACCACCGTGGCCAACGGCCGCGAAAGGAGCACACCATGAGCGGGCCCCTGCCCCTGCCCCAGGCACCGGACCGCCCGGGATTCCGTGCCTCCTTTGACCAGCTGAGACAGGCGCAGAAAACCCGCAAGGGCGCCCCGTTGTATCTGCTCTACGTGAACCGGCCGGCCGGCCGCGCCGTCGCAGCGGCCCTTCGGGGAACCCGGATCGCCCCCAATCATGTGACCTGGGCCGGAGCGGTCCTGACCTACGGGTCGTTGGTCTGGCTGGCGCTCTGGGCGCAGCCCGAGCCGGCGGCAGCACTGGCGGGCGTGCTGCTCGCTGCCGGGTATGTCCTTGATTCCGCGGACGGGCAGCTGGCCCGGCTGCAGGGCAGCAGCACGGCCTACGGGGAGTGGCTGGACCACCTGCTGGACAACGGCCGGATAACGGTAATGCATGTGGCTGCTTTCTGCTTTCTCGCGCGGACAACGGATTACGACGTCGTGCTGCTGGCTCTCGCCTGCGGTGTTTTCCTGCTGGCCAGCTCTGTGATTTTCTTCGGGGGAATGCTCTTCGACCAGCTGGCCAGGAACGCCCGGACGGATCGCGGCCCGGGTCACGGGCCCGATGGGTGTTCCGGACAGGTCGCCGGCGCGAATCCGAATGCCGACCGGCGCCTGTTCGTCCGTTCCGTGGTGATGCTCCCCGCGGATTATGGAATTACCTGCCTGGCTTTCCTGGCGCTGCCCGCGCCTTCGGTCTTCCTCACCGTTTACCTCATCCTGGCCGCCGCACACGTTGTGCTCGGTGCCGCGTTCGTACGGCACTGGCGGTCCAAGCTCCTCCGGCTGCGCTGATGGGAGCAATGCGCCGCTTTGCCACCTTCGCCGACCAGGGTGTCTCGAGTGTGTCCAATTTCGTGGCCGTTGCCGTGGCGGCGAACGTGGCAGGCACCGGCGAGTTCGGCCAGTTTTCGCTCGCGTATGCCGGGTTGCTGCTGTTCCTCGGAGCGCAGCGCGCATTCGTGGGTGAAACTCTGCTGGTGCGCTACTCGCGCACCGGTGCCCTCAACGCACAGGTCATCGCCGCCAGCCTGGGCGGATCGGTACTCGTGGCCGTACCGGCGGCGCTGTTCCTGCTGGGAGTTGCTGCCCTCGCAGAAGGGCAGGACGCACTCCTGTGGATGGTCATGGCGCTGGCAGCACCGTTTATCCTGCTGCAGGACAGCCTTCGGTACCTCTTCATCTGTCAGGGACTGCCGGCACGGGCGCTGGCCATAGACGGGCTCTGGGCAGGCCTGTCCATTCCTGCCATGCTGCTGGCGGCGAACGCTGGCTGGTCCCTGGCTCCGGTGCTCTTATGGTGGATCGCGGGGGCGTTCGCAGCGTTGGTCGTTGGCCTGATACTTGTCCGAAGTGTGCCGGCTGTGATGGCCGGAGCACGCTGGCTGCGGCTGAACCGGGACTGTGCATTCCGTTATCTCGCAGAGTTCGCTGCCCTCAACGCCTCGAGCTTCGCGGTGCTGTATCTGCTGGTCTTTCCATTGGGGGCCGCCGGTGTCGGGGCACTGCGTGCGGCGCAGTTGCTGTTTTCGCCGCTGAACACGGTTTTCGGTGCAGTGAAGACGGCGATCATTCCGGAACTGGTGCGCTCGCGGGGGACGGCAGTGTTCCGGCGGCGGCTGCTGGAAGCCTCGGCGGTGGTGTGTGGACTCGCTGTGGCCTGGGGTGCTGCCGTACTGCTTCTGCCCGATGCTGCCGGGGAATTCGTATTGGGCGATACCTGGTCCAACGCCACGGAGCTGCGCTGGCCGTATGCCATGCACTACCTGGCCATGGTCCCTTACACGGTCATGCTGGCCTATTTCCGGGCCTCCGAGGCCAACCGGCTTTCCACCCTTATGCGTGCAGTCCTTGCCGGCCTAACCCTGGTACTGCCGCTCTGTTTCGCCCTGACGGGATCCGTGGTGGCCGCAGCGTGGGGCTTTGCAGGTGCCGTCGCCCTGGCCTCGGCCTGCGGCTTGCTCAGTCTGGCCGTCAGGCGCCGCAGCGGAGCTGAGGCAGCGATGACGCAGGAGGTCTCCAGCCGGTAGACGCGGGAGCCGCTGTCCGAACAGCCGGGCTGCACGGGCAGAAGGTACCGGTGCCCCATCAGGGGAGGAATGCAGGCAAAGGCCCGGCACCTGACCAGGGTGATCAGGTGCCGGGCCTTTGCCTGCCGCATGACACAGTGCGGTCCGTCGGGTCCGCAGGGGGACTGGGAATCAGCTCTTTACAGGGTGCTTCCGGCGGGCGCTGCGGCCCTCACCGCCGTGCACGATGGCAGCCTCAGCTTCGGCGATCGGCGACGACGGCTGGCCGCTCTGCTCCCCGTCCAGCGGGGACGCCGGAACGGCTCCGTAGCCGGCGAGGTACGCCGAGTTCGCATCCGGGCCCTTCCGCGGTATGCGGTTCAGGACGACCCCGATGACATTGGCTTTCACCAGGTTCAGCTGTTCAACTGCCTTGGACAGATTGTGCTGGCTGACCTTTGTCGCACCGACCACCAGCAGCAGGCTGTCCGTGTACCGGGTCAGAATAGTGGCGTCGGCGACCGGCAACACCGGCGGGGCATCAAAGATCACGACGTCGTATGCCTCCTCCATTTCCCCGATCAGCTTCTGCATGGTGGATGAACCCAGCAGTTCCGTGGGGTTTGGCGGCAACGGACCCGAGGTCAGGACGGACAAGCCGCCGTTGCCCCAGTGCTGCGCCGCATCGGAGAGGTTGGTACGCCCGATCAATACCGTGGTCAGTCCCACGGTTTGCTCCAAACCGGTGGCAGCGGCCACCGAAGGGAGGCGCAGGTCAGCGTCGACCAGCAGGACGCTGCGGCCGCTTTGCGCGATGCTCAGCGCCAGGTTCAGGGCTACTGTGCTTTTGCCTTCTCCGGCCTGGGACGACGTGACTACTACGGATTGCATCTCATGTCCGACGGCGGCGAACTCCAAGTTGGTCCGCAGCTGGCGGAACGCATCGCTGCCCGAGCCGCCGAGCACGAACGGTGCGGAGGAGACCCCGGGGGTCGCCGATTCAGTGATACCGCCCAGCAGCGCCAGCGAGGTGGACCTGCGCAGATCTGCTTCCGTCCGGACATGCCGGTCCAGGACGTTCCTCAGGATGGCTACCACCAGCCCGGCGGCCAGGCCGTAAAGCAGGCCGAGCAGCAGATTCAGGGAAGTCTTGGGGCTGGACGGGCTGGCCGGTGCCTGCGCAGTGTCCACTGAGGACAGCCGGACCGGCGAGGGCAGTCCGTTGGTGGGACGCTCCAGGTCTGCCACGGACACAATCAGGCTTGAGACAACGCCGTTGGCAATTTCCGCGGCACGCTCAGGAGAGGAGTCGACGGCTTCGATCTCAATGATCACCGTGTTGCGGGAGGTCGAGGCTTTGACGTTCTTCGCCAGCTCCGGCGCGGTGGTGTCGAGGCCGAGCTTTTCAATCACCGGGTCCAGGACCTGCGGCTTCCTGACCAGGTCGACGTAGGACTGCACCCGGGCCAGCGCGAAAACACTGCCCTGCTGTAGTTCGGCCGATGACTCCACGTTTTGGGTCGAGACAAAAATACTGCTGTTTGCGGTGTAATCCTTCGGCATGATGACAGACACCACGCCGGCCGTGATCAGGCCAATAAGAGCGAATGAAACAATAAGCATCCAATTTCGTCGCAGGACGAGAATCTGTTCGCGCATATCCATTGGTTACCCCTTCCCTTGGATAAGATGGCTGGTTGGTTGCGGTGCTTGGTGGATCCGGCGCCTCATGAGCGGAACCAGGAGTGGCACTGGCTGGAATCCACCCGTGCGGCATCTGCCCCGATAGTGACCGGTGCGGAGCCGTCGTAGTTTCCGATCAGCGCGCCGGACCCGGTATAGATCGAGATGCTGCATCCGTCGATGCCTGTGTAGGCACGGTAGGTGCCGGGAGCGATGGAGGGTTCTTCTGCGTGGGGTGCGGGCTCGCCCACAATGAAAACCCCGTCCGGGAATCCGAGTGCGGATGCCTCGAGCTCCGGCAGCAGGTCCGCGCACAGAGCATTGATCGCGTCGGCCATCTCGGTCGAGGGATTCGTAATCAGCTCGCTGACCACGGCCTCGGGATCGGATGCCTTTGCGCTCAACAGAACGTCGCATCGTTCCTGGCCGACCTGCAGTACGGCGTTAGGATCAACGCCCTCGGGCACCTTGCCCTCGAGGAAGACCTTCTCGGCGTCGTTGAAGGTGGGCTCCGGTGCCGGCTGCGGGGACTGGTCGCCGGTGGGCTGTTCCTCCGCGTCAGGAGCGCCGGACGGGGATTCGGCGGCGGTGCTGCCGCCGCCGGACGGGGAAGGGGGTGCGGAGGGGATGGAGCTGGCCGTAGCCTTCGGGTTTCCCTGCCCGGGATCGGAGGAACTGCAGGCTGTGGCCGTCCCCAGCAACGGAACCAACAGCCCGGCGGCGAGCAGACGTGCCGCCACGGGTTGTTTACTGAGACCTGTTTTCATGCGATGCGCTTTCTCTTCAAGGCGGAACGTGTGCCCCGCCGGCCGGATGTCAGGGGGCGAAGACGAGGGTCAGGACCGGACGGCGGGTGGATGATGCTTCTCTGGTGTAGAACCACGCGTTGTCCGTGCCGGTACTGGTGATGCCCAGGTTCACCGGTCCGGCCAACAGCGCGGAGACGGCCTCCGGATCAAGGTTGATGGTGTAGGCACTGTTCACTGCGGTAGGTGCGATGCTGCCCAGCAGGGTCGAAGCCAGAGCCGGCCTGGTGTTCCAACTGGTAGCCGCCTCCGACCAGCTGCCGGTAACGGAGTGGATTGTGTGCTGGTCCACCGATCCCGCGATGGACTCGGTCGTGGTGTAGAGCCGGAGGGTGGCCGATTGCAGGCGCATCCCGTCCGGCACTTCGGTGCCGGGCAGGAACCGCAGATACGAGGTGTAGCCAAGGTTGCCGCGGGAGGCCATGGTGACGGGGGAGCCGAACGCCGAGTTCGGTGCTGCTTGATTAACGTAGGTGTCCTCCGACGGCGTCAACGTCAGCGTGACCGGCTGCACGGGGACTTCGGCGGTGGGAACTGTTGCGGAGGCCGGCGCCGAAGCCGGTCCGCTGTTCTCCGCGGCGTCAACTGCCACGATCCGGTAATGGTAGGTCCCTGGTGCCAGTTCCCTGTCCTCGTAGGACAGTGCCGTTCCGGGCACCGTGGCCCGCAGGGTTCCTGCGGACGGAGTGAAATCCTCCACGGTGGACCGATGGACCCGGTACCCGGTGACTCCAACATTGTCGGTGGCAGCGGTCCAGCCCAGATTCACGGTGGTTCCCGAGAGGGAGGCAGTTGCACCTCCCACCGCCGACGGCGGCGTGCTGTCCGGAGCCGGGGCGCCTCCGCCGGCGGCTGTGTAGTGCGCCTGCACCGTGGCCTGGCTCAGGGCCGTGGGGTAGACGGCGAATTCATCAACGCTGCCCTTGAAATACCGGCTGCGGGGCATCTGCGGCCACGTCGAGCCCAGCTGGTCTCCGCCGATCCGCCAGGATCCGGCGACCGATTCGTTGGTGGTCACCTCGTTCGCGCCCACCTGCACGCCGTCGACATAGAGAACCATGCCGTTGGGCCCCTGGGTGGCGACCACATGATGCCAGGCGTCGTCGTTGTAGGTAGCGGGCGAGACGAGCGTCTGTGCACTGCCGTTCCAGACCCCGAAGATCAGGTTGCCGGCGTTGTTCATGTAGACGTGCCGGTCGTAGCTGCTGCTGAGGCCGGGGGAAGTATTGTTTCGGCGCGGCTGTCCGTTGCCGAAGCCGAAGATTTTTCCGCCCGTGGTGGTGTCGGTCCGGAACCAGGCCTCTGCACTGAACACCTTGGGCGGGGTGACCCGCTGCGGGCCGTAGACGAAATCGTCCACACCGTCGAAGCTGGTGGCCCGGTTGGCGTCGCCGGCAAGTGCGCCGGCGGCTGAGCCCATGACGGGAGAGCCGTAGGGCAGACCCATCCGGTCGCCTGCGGAATCCGGCGCGGCGGCAAAGGAGTCGCCGAGGCGCCAGTAGGTTTCCGCGCCGTCCGCGCGGACCCTGGAGGAGTAGGCCTGCGCCGTGGTGGCCGTGGTGATCTGTACCTGGGCCGAGAGCGGTCCCGCGTGTCCGTCGGGATCGTTGGCGCGGACCCGGTAGGAGTAGCTGACCCCGGGTGTCGCGGTGGTGTCCGTGAATGAGGCCTGCGGCAGGTTCCACCAGAGAGAGGACGCCGCTACGGTGCGCAACGGGGTGGAGGATCCGTTGCGGTAGATGCTGTAGGTCAGCTCCGAGTCGTCGGGGTCTGTTGCCGTCTGCCAGCGGATGGTGTTCTGCCCGACGGCGCGGGACTCGACGCTGACGAACCGGGGTGTGCCGGGGCCGGCGGTGCCAGGACCGGGGCCGAACCGGGTCAGGCTTTGCTGGGCCTTGCCGTTGGTGGTGGTGAACTCCCCGCCGACCCACAGCACGTCGTTTGATCCGGTGGTGGTGTGTGCAAGGGTCCGCGGACCGATGCCTTCACCCTGCCCGTCATTGGTCAGGGGGTTCCACTGCATCATGGGGGAGGGGTTGTCCACGTCCTGGGCACTGAGGTGGATCCGGCTTCCATCGGTGAATGAACCCATGCTGCCGCAGTCGTGGGAGTGATGCGCGGCGTAGAGGCTGTGCTGGTAGATGGACACGGCCTGCGTGGCACCGAGGCAGGTGTCCCTCCAGACCTGGTCATACGTGCCCAGATCGAGGCGGGCCCGTCCGTCGAAGACACCACCACCGGTTCCTTCGTTGCCGATGTAGAAGCTGGTGGCATCGGAGGTGATGGATTTCACTACTGACGTTCTCGGAATGAAGAAGTTCGGATATGTCCTGATGTTGCTGCCCGAGACCGGGTCCAGGACTGCCAGGGACTTGGAGTCGGTGCCGTTCATGGTCGTGAAGTCTCCGCCGGCGATGACCACGTTCTTGGCGGGCGGGACGTGCAGGGCCCGGATGGGCAGGTCCGCCGACGGGGCCCAGGGCAGCAGTGCTCCGGTCGGAGTGACGGCGGCGAGGCGCTCACGGGGGGTGTTGCGGACGGTGCGGAAGTCCCCGCCGAAATACACGGTGTCGCTGGTGGCGTCGATGGCGCGGACGGTGGCGGAAACGCCGCCGGGATTGAAGCTGGTTTTGACGGTGCAGCCGGGCAGGTTGATCGCGGCGATGCTTGAGGCATTGACGCCGTTGACGGAGCTGAAGCTGCCGCCGATGTAGAGGGTTCGCCCGTCAGGGGAAACATCCATGGCGCGGACGGTGCCGCTGCCGCCGGTGACCGAGAGGTTGCAGTTGGTCGGGTTCCCTGTGTAGGCGTCGAAAGCGGCGAAGTTCACGGCGCTGCGTGTTCCGGTGCCGCCGGCGGTGGTGCCGGGCGGGCGGATGGCGGTGAAGGTGCCGCCGGCGTAGACGATGCCGTTGGACTGTGCCAATGCCCAGACGATGCCGTTGGTCTGCCAGGTGGGCAGGTCGGTGGCAGAAAAAGCGACGCCGGGGCTAATGGCAGACGCCGGCGTTGCTGTCCCTGCCAACGTGGTTGCTGCCAGGGCCGCAACCGCCAATAGAGCTGCTAATGATTTACGCACGCCACGCCTCGTTTACATGGGGTCGGGACGATTTGCCCGAGACTGTGAGCATCGTAGCCATGCGGAAGAGGCCGTTTGCACGGTGTCCATTACCCGACTTGTGCCCGACGTTACGCGGCATCCGCGCACCGGTACCCGTGTTTGCAGTGAGGTTACTCGAAGCCGAAAAATGCCCTTTACCGCCGGTTCCCGGGACTGGAAGATAAGCCGGAAAGTCACTGTCGCAGCTGGGGGTCCATAGGTCATGCCTGTAAAAGTCGGTTACGCCTCGGGCGTCTACGATCTCTTCCATATCGGCCATTTGAACCTGCTGCGTGAGGCCCGGGACCGGTGTGATTTCCTTATCGCCGGCGTCGCTTCGGCGGAAATGTCCCAGCGGCTTAAAGGCACCACCCCGGTGGTTCCGCTGGCCGAGCGGCTGGAGATCGTGCGCAGTATCCGGTTCGTGGACGCCGTGGTGGTGGATGAACACGTGAATAAGGCCGAGACGTGGCGCGAAGTCGGATTCAACGTTTTCTTCAAAGGCGACGACTGGCGGGGCACACCGAAGGGCGTACGTCTGGAACGGGATATGAAGCTGATCGGTGTCGAAGTCGTCTACCTGCCGTATACGGCAACCACCTCTTCTACGATGCTGCGCCGCGCGCTGAGCGCAATCACCGGTTTACCCGGCGACTCTGCCCTGAACGCATGAAACACCGCGGCACTCCCGGCCTGGGCGCCCCGGCGCCCTCCGGGCCGAGCCGCCGCAGCGTATTGGCCTTGGGAACCATCGGCCTGGCCTTGGCCGGATGCATGCCCAAGGACGTGGATCCGGACGCCGGTGCCTCCGAAGAGACCCCCGCGGCAGCCCAGGTGCACACGGTGCGCTCACTCTTCGATTCGCATCCCTTCCAAGTGGCCCACCGCGGATCCTGGGACAACTGGCCCGAACACACAATGACTGCCTACCGGGAAGCGGCCCGTGCCGGGGCTCCGGCCCTGGAAGTTTCGGTGTGCTCGACGGCGGACGGCACCCTGGTCTGTCATCACGACATCGATACCGGAAGAACCACCGGGCAGAACCTGGTCATTGGCGATACGACCTGGAAAGACCTGTCGCGGCTGCGCGTCGACGCCCGGCCGTGGCTGGGCCCGCACATGCCGGTGGAACCGATTCCCCGGCTGCAGGAGGTCCTGGACGCGTTCGCCGGCACGCATGTGATCTTCCTCGAGGACAAGCAGGGCACCAACACCAAAGCCCTCCTGGACTTGATGGACACCTATCCGGATTCGCGCCGGCACATCATCTGGAAGCAGTCCGCAGTTGCAAAGCAGATTCGTGCGGTGACCGAGCGGGGATACGACAGCTGGGGCTACTTCACCGAGGAACAGATGTCCTTGCTGCCGGATAACTCTGAGCGGTTCACGTTCCTGGGAATCAACACCCTCGCCACGGACGCGGAGATCACCGCCGCGGTGGCAACGGGGAAGCCGGTGATCTGCTGGGAGGTCCACTCCCGGGCGGAGCGGGACCGGCTGATCGGGCTTGGAGTCGCGGGGCTCATGAGTGCCAACGTTCCCTATCTGTCGGTCCGGACCTCGCCGGAGACCGCCGATCGCTTCGGGGATGGTCTCCGGGCAGCCGGGGACCTCCCCTGGACAGTGAAACAAGGGTGGGACGTGCAGCCGCAATTGGACGCGGACGAAGGGGTGCTTCGGCTCCACGCCCCGGTGAACAGCAGCTACCGGATGGGGTCCATGGGGCCGGTGGAGCAGGACGTGTACAGCATTGAGTTCGAGATGCGCTGGCCGGGACAGCTTCCCGGCGTCGAAGGGCACGCCGGCCTGGCGTTCGGGCAGGATAACGACCTGCCCTACCGGGTGCTGATACCGAGCGAGGTGGGCGGCTACCACCTCGTGTTCCGGCCGAACGGGGAAATGGCACTGCTGCTGCGCCATTCAGGCGAACCAAACGGCCTGCGGCTCGCCGTCCTGGAGACCGAGCCGGCCAAATCCGGCGAATGGCTCTCGTTTAGAGTCGAGATAGCCCCCGACAGCCTGCGCTTCTCCCGCCGGGACAGCTCCGGATGGGCAGGCATGGCTGTCGAACGCAGCTACCGCGGCGGTTACTTCAGCCTCACCCGCAACTATGCCGGGGATTTCCCGGTGGAGTTCCGCAATGTGGCAATCACCTGATCGGCAGTTCCGGCCGCACACCCCGCCGCGCACCCCGCCGCAGCAACGCGGCCATCCCGATCCCGGCCAGCGCGCCGGCGCAGTTGAACAGGACGTCCCTCGCGTTGCCCACCCGCTCGGGCAGGAACAGCTCCTGGGCCAGTTCGCCGGTTCCGGACAGCACGGTGCAGATCAACAAAGCGATCCACCACCGCTGCGGTGCCATAAGGCGGGCCGCCATGAAACCAAGCGGCACGAAGAGCGCCACGTTTGCGGAGGCCTCGAGGACGGCGTAGCTCAACCCGGGCAGGCCCAGCTCCTCGAGCCGCTGCAGGGCCCTCAGCAGCCTCCCGTACAACGGGCGGTCGACCGGTGTAGGCCACAGGACCACCGCAAGAATGCCGGCTGCAAGCACCACGGCGGCAGCAGCTTTGGCTGCCCGGCGGATCCGGTAGCTCGGAGGGCGCTCGGTGGATTTCCTGCGCATGTTCCTTCCCGGCTGTCCAAACGTCTTTGGCTGGAAAGCTACCGGTTGGGAGGCGGAACCTTAACGCGGGCCCATACCCGGTTTTGTGCTGGCCTTACCTACTCCTGCGGCGGCACCGTCCGGCGCATCGCCGTCGTACGGCCCGGTGCCCAAGGGCTGCCGCTGGGTTTGTAGTATTTCGCCCAGGGACGAACGGAACTTAGGCCAGACTCAGATGCATTGCCCCCTGCTGCGTGGGACGATTAGGGAAGATTTGTCTTGCGTAATGCAGGACGCCGCCAGCAGAGGAGTAACGAACGTGCCTGTGGTGACTACCCCCGCAACGTTGCGCCCGGCAACCGGGCCCATGGACAACGCCGAAGTGCTGCGCATCCGCAACGACTTCCCGATCCTCGACCAGGAGGTCAACGGGCACCGGCTGGTCTACCTTGACTCGGGTGCCACCTCCCAGAACCCGCTGAGTGTCATCGAAGCCGAGCAGGAGTTCTACGAGCAGCGCAATTCCGCGGTCCACCGCGGCGCCCACACCCTTGCCGTCGCCGCCACCGACGTCTACGAGCAGGCCCGCGAAACGGTGGCGGCCTTCATTAACGCCCGTCCCAATGAGCTGGTGTGGACCTCCAACGCCACCGAAGGCCTGAACCTGCTGGCCTACTCCTTCTCCAACGCTTCCCTGGGCCGAGGGGGAGAAGCTGCAGCCCGGTTCGCGTTGAAACCCGGGGACGAAATAGTCGTCACCGAAATGGAGCACCACGCCAACCTGATCCCGTGGCAGGAGCTTGCGGCCCGCACCGGCGCAACTCTGCGCTACATTCCGGTGGACGACGACGGCGCGCTGCGGCTCGAGGAGGCCGAGCTCATCATCGGGCCGCGCACCAGGATCCTGGCGTTCAGCCATGCCTCCAACGTGCTCGGCACCATCAACCCGGTGGAGACCCTGGTGGCCATGGCACACCGCCATGGCGCCCTGGTGGTGCTGGATGCATGCCAGTCCGTGCCGCACCTGCCGGTGGACGTGAAGGCGCTCGACGTCGACTTCCTGGTCTTCTCCGGGCACAAGATGCTCGGGCCCACGGGCATCGGCGCCCTCTACGGCAAGGCCGAGCTGCTGGATGCCATGCCGGTGTTCCTCACCGGCGGGTCCATGATCACCACGGTGACGATGGAAAAGGCCGCGTACCTGCCCGCACCCCAGCGTTTCGAGGCCGGAACGCAGCGGATCTCGCAGGCTATGGCCCTGGGTACGGCAGCGAACTACCTCACCGAGACCGGGATGGACCGCATCCACGCCTGGGAAACCACGCTCGGCCAGCGCCTGGTGCAGGGGCTGGCGGCCATCGACGGGATCCGCGTGCTGGGGCCGAAAGCCGGTGTGGAACGGATCGGCCTGGCGGCGTTCGACGTCGACGGCGTCCACTCCCACGACGTAGGCCAGTTCCTGGATGACCAGGGGATTGCCGTGCGGGTGGGCCACCACTGCGCCCAGCCGCTGCACCGCCGGCTGGGGCTGGTTTCCACCACCCGTGCCAGTACGTACCTCTACAACACCACGGACGACGTTGACGCGTTCCTAGCCGCAGTGGCCGGCGTCCGTCCGTTCTTTGGAGTGAAGTAAATGAGTTCGGACCTGCAGCAGCTCTACCAGCAGATCATCCTGGAACACGCCAAGCGGCGGCGCGGCGACGGCTTGGCAGCGGCCCCGGACGGGCTGGCTTCGGGGGAGTCCCACCAGTTGAACCCCACCTGCGGCGATGAGATCACCCTGCGGGCCGCCGTCGACGGTTCCACCGTGCACGGCATCAGCTGGGAAGGACAGGGTTGCTCCATCTCCATGGCGTCCGCTTCTGTGCTGACGGAACTCGCGGCCGGCCTGGAGCGGGACGAAGTCCTCTCGCTGGTGGACGAGTTCCGTACGCTGATGCGTTCGCGGGGCAGCATTGAACCGGATGAGGAAGTGCTCGGCGACGCCGCGGCCTTTGCAGGCGTGGCCCGCTACCCGGCGCGGGTCAAGTGCGCCATGCTCGCCTGGGTTGCCTTGGAAGAAGCGCTGCTGGCGGCAAACTGAGGCGTCCGGCCTCGTGCGACCTCGTGCGGCTGCCGGACCGGACGGCTAACGGGCTCCCGGGCGGTTAGGGCCGGCCCATGCCGCGGTAGTTCCAACCGGCGCCCCGCCAGGCGGCCGGGTCGAGGACGTTGCGGCCGTCAATGATGTTCCGATCCGCAACGAGGGTCCCGGTGGCTTCCGGGTCGAGGGACCGGTATTCCTTCCACTCGGTCAGCAGCACCACGGCATGGGCCCCCAGCAGCGCATTCCCGGTGACGGGCTCGTAGTTCAGTTCGGGGAAGCGGCCCTTCGCGTTCTGCAGGGCCTGGGGGTCGGCCACGGTCACGGTGGCACCCTGGAGCTGCATCTGGGCCGCAGCGCTCAGGGCAGGGGAGTCGCGGACGTCGTCGCTCTCCGGCTTGAATGCGGCGCCCAGGATGGTCACCCGCTTGCCCAGCAGGGAGCCGCCGCAGATTTCGCGTGTCATTTCGACAACCTTGGAGCGGCGGCGCATATTGATGGCGTCCACCTCGCGCAGGAAGGTCAGTGCCTGGTCGGCACCCAGTTCCCCGGCCCGTGCCATGAACGCACGGATATCCTTGGGCAGGCAGCCGCCGCCGAACCCGACGCCGGCATTCAGGAAGCTCCGTCCGATGCGTTCGTCCATGCCGATGGCGTCGGCCAGGGCCGTGACATCCGCACCCGACGCCTCGCAGACCTCCGCCATGGCGTTGATGAAGCTGATCTTGGTGGCCAGGAAGGAATTGGCGGCGGTCTTGACCAGTTCGGCCGTGGCATAGTCCACCACCATGCGCGGGGTGCCGGCGGACAATGGGGTGGAATAAACCTCGTCCAGCGCCGCGACGGCGGCGGCTCCCGCCGCGTCGTCGGGAACACCGTAGACAAAGCGGTCAGGGGTTAACGTGTCCTGGACGGCGTGACCCTCGCGCAGGAATTCCGGATTCCAGGCCAGGATCGCTTCCGGCGCGGCTTCAGCCAGCTGATCGGCCAGCCGTGCGGCGGTGCCCACCGGGACGGTGGACTTGCCGGCCACTATGTTGCCGGGGGCCAGGTACGGCGCCAGGCCGGCGACTGCCGCGTCCACGTACCGCATGTCCGCGGCGTACTCGCCTTTGCGCTGGGGCGTGCCCACGCAGACGAAATGGACGTCAGCGCCGGCGGCGTCCGCCAGGTCGCTGCTGAACCTCAGGCGGCCACTCTCCAGCCCTTCCGCAAGGAGCTCAGGCAGGCGGGGCTCGAAGAACGGCGCCCGGCCCGCGGCGAGGTCCGCGATCCTTGCGGTGTCGACGTCGATCCCCACAACGTTATGTCCAAGCCGGGCCATGGAAACCGCGTGGACGGCGCCCAGATAGCCGCAGCCAATAACCGAGAGACGCACTGTTACCCCAAAGGTTCGATAGCGGAAGACGGCTACCAGCCTATCCCTTGAGCCGTGTGCGCACGGAACCCGGGACTGTTGGCTGCACGGGGCCGGTAGCCCTTGCTTTCTCCGGGTGGGCCGCCGAGAGCGGCAGCTGAACGGTTGGTTGGGGGGTGCGGCGAGCGATGGTTACGGAAGAAATCACCTACTGCATGCATTTCCGGTACTCACATAAACACTTGTTTTTCATAAAAGGGCACCCAACCACGCATTGCGGCTTCGAGTACTAAATGAAATTCAATCCATCGTTTAGGTCTCATCCGACTGCTAGTCTCCCCATGTGATTCCAACTAACCCAAAAATACTCATTGCGGGCTTGAATTACAGCCCTGAGCCATCCGGCAACGCGCCATATATCTCTGGGTTGGCTACCGGACTTTCCGATAAGGGTTACCGAGTAAGCGTACTTACGGGCTATCCGCATTACCCGGAGTGGCGGCGGCGCCCGGGATACAAGGGATGGAGTATCTCTGAAGCAATCGGGGGCGTATCCGTTCGACGGTTAAACCATCTCGTCCCTGCCAGGCCTCGGAGCTTCGCAAGGCTCGGTATGGAGCTTTCTTTTGGCCTTCGACTGGCCTTTGCACGCTGGGGCCCGCAGAGCGCGGTCATCCTCGTTAGCCCAGCCCTTTTCGCCACGGGGATCGCTCTGCTCCGAGCACGCATGGCCCCGGCCAAGCCCCCCGTCCTCATCTGGGTGCACGATCTCTACAGCCTGGGCATTACGGAGACCGGAACCTCCGGTTCCGCAGTCAGCAAGGTCATGGAATGGGTTGAATCGAAAATACTGCGATCAGCCGACCGTGTTGTGGTCGTTCATGAGCGCTTTCGCCATTACGTGACCGGGCAACTCGGAGTGGACCCCGACCGAGTGGAAGTCGTCCGTAACTGGACACACCTCAAGCCGTTTAACCTTGAGGACCGCGCTGCTTCCCGTGCCTCGTTCGGATGGTCGCCGGACGACGTGGTTGTCCTTCATGCAGGGAATATGGGCGCCAAACAGGGGCTGGAGAACGTGGTGGAGGCAGCCCGCGTTGCCTCTCGCGAGGGTAGTGCCGTCCGTTTCGTATTGGTCGGCGACGGCAACCAGCGGAGCCGGCTTGAACAACTCGCGCAGGGCGTTGGTCAGATCGAATTTGTGGATTCACTTCCCGGTAATCGATTCCAGGAAGCCCTCGCCGCGGCGGACGTCCTCCTGGTCAATGAACTGCCGGGCGTCCGGGAGATGTCCGTGCCCAGCAAATTGACGTCATATTTCAGCTCCGGTGTTCCCATACTGGCCGCTACCGACAAGGACAGCGTCACGGCCGAGGAAATCGCTACCGCGCAGGCGGGTATGCGAGTGGCTGCAGGGAGCCCGGTTGATCTTGTCCGCGGCGCAGAGGCAATGGCGGCGGACAAGGAACAAGGGCTCCGTTTTGCTGAAAACGGCCGCCGTTTTATGGAGACGACATTGTCTGAGGAGCACGCCGTCGCTAAGTATGGTTCGTATCTCATGCATCTCACTGCCCACCATCAAAAGGAACGCATTAAGTAATCGGGGGATTGTTTTGGTTAAGCGCGCACTCATTACAGGAATCACCGGGCAGGACGGCTCCTACCTTGCGGAGCTTCTGCTGAGGAAGGGATATGAGGTGCACGGGCTTATCCGCCGCGCCTCGACATTCAATACCTCCCGGGTGGACCACCTTTACGTGGATCCGCACGACCCGGAGGCAAAACTGTTCCTGCACTACGGAGACCTCAGCGACGGGTCGCGCCTGGCGACGCTGCTCGCCGGCCTGCGGCCGGATGAGGTCTACAACCTCGCCGCCCAGTCCCATGTCCGTGTGTCCTTTGACGAACCCGAACATACGGCGGACACCACGGGCATGGGTTCGGTTCGGCTCCTCGAGGCAGTGCGCCTCACTGGAATAGACACCAGGTATTACCAGGCATCCTCGTCGGAAATGTTCGGCGCTACTCCGCCGCCGCAGAACGAGGACACTCCGTTTTATCCACGGTCGCCGTACGGCGCCGCGAAGGTATACAGCTACTGGATCACGAAGAACTACCGCGAGGCCTATGGCATGTACGCGGTGAACGGAGTTCTTTTCAACCACGAATCCCCCCGCCGCGGCGAAACATTCGTCACCCGTAAGATTTCCCGCGCCGTAGCCGCCATCAAGGCCGGGCAGCAGCGGTATCTGTACATGGGTAACCTGGACGCCATCCGTGACTGGGGCTACGCCGCGGAATACGTGGAGGGCATGTGGCGCATGCTGCAGGCGGACGAGCCCGAGGATTTTGTGCTGGCCACCGGTGGAAACTACACCGTGAGGGACTTCCTCACCATCGCCTTCGAACACGCAGGGCTCGAATGGGAAGAACACGTGAAGTTCGATGAACGGTATCTTCGGCCCACGGAGGTTGACGCACTCGTTGGTGATGCCTCCAAGGCACAGGAGAAGCTTGGGTGGAAAGCCACGGTACATACTCCCGATCTCGCCCGCATCATGGTGGATGCTGACACCGAAATGCTCAAGCACTCGGGCCGTAATTGGGTCGATACCGTGAACCTCGAGTCTTGGAATGACTGACGTGGCGCAGCACTCAATGGCAGACAACACGGGCTTCGAGCCCGGCAAACTCGACCGCAACGCTCCCTTCTACGTCGCTGGACACCGTGGACTCGTAGGGTCGGCCATTTGGCGCAACCTCGAATCCGCAGGTTTCTCGAATCTCCTGGGCCGGACCTCCAGTGAACTGGATCTGAAGGATCGCCCGGCCGTCTTCGAATACTTTGCGGAGACCACGCCCCGCTATGTGGTCCTGGCGGCAGCGAAGGTGGGAGGCATCCTCGCCAACAATACGTACCCGGTGGACTTCCTGACCGAGAACCTGCAGATCCAGATCAATGTGCTGGATGCCGCACGCGAACAGGGCGTGGAACGTCTTCTTTTCCTGGGATCTTCCTGCATATACCCCAAGTTTGCCGAGCAGCCCATTTCGGAGGATTCGCTTCTGACGGGGCATCTCGAACCCACCAACGACGCATATGCGATCGCGAAGATCGCCGGAATCATGCACATCCAGGCCGTCCGCCGCCAGGACGGGCTGCCCTGGATTTCAGCGATGCCCACCAGCCTTTACGGCCCGGGGGATAACTTTTCGCCGGAAGGATCCCATGTCCTTCCGGCTCTCATCCGCCGCTATGACGAGGCAGCGCAACAGGGATTGAGCACCGTGACCAACTGGGGTACAGGTTCGCCCCGGCGTGAATTCCTGCATGTCGACGACATGGCAGCTGCCTGCCTCCACCTCTTGGAGCATTATGACGGACCGCAGCAGGTGAACGTGGGAACGGGATCAGACCTCACGATCAAGGAACTCGCCGAACTTGTCGCCGACGCCGTGGGCTACAACGGGTCCGTGGAGTGGGATGCCTCGAAACCCGACGGCACCCCGCAAAAGCTACTCGACGTCTCCAAGCTGGCTGCCACCGGCTGGACCGCACAGATCCCCTTCGAGGACGGCATTCGGGACACAGTGTCCTGGTATCGGAGCCATCTCACCTCACTGCGCGGCTAGGCTCGGCACGAACCTGCCAAAACCGGCGCGGTCCCCGGGACGGCCAGGACGGGTGACTTATGTCCGGCGAAGGTTAGTTTCCGGATCCGGGCAGCTCCACCCGGAACGTGCTCCCCGCACCGAGCTCCGAGCTGAACGAGATCCGCCCGCCGTGGGCTTCCACGATCGACTTGGTGATGACGAGTCCCAGGCCCACGCCCGGGATGGCCGCCTTCTTCACCTGGCCGGTGCGGAAGAACTTGGTGAACACGTCCCGCTGGTCGGCCTCGCTCATGCCGATACCGGTGTCCTCCACCTCCAGCACCAGGTTCCCTTCCTCCCTCCGGGAGCGAACGGTGACCTTGCCGCCGTCGGGGGAGTATTTGATGGCGTTGGAGAGCAGGTTGTCCAGCACCTGGGAGATCCGGGCCGGGTCCACCGACGCACGCAGTTCCGCTTCGCAGTCACAGCCGAGGTCCACGCCGATGGCGGTGGCTCTGGGCCGGGCGGAGTCCAAGGCCACACTCACCAATTCGGCGACATCGGTTTCGGAGCGTTGCAGGTGCATGGTTCCGGAGGCGGTGGTCAGCAGGTCGGCCACCAGCAGCAGCAGCCGCTCGGCGTTGCGCTGGGCCACCTGCAGGGCGTTCACGAGGTGCCCCGGAAGGCCGGCGGTCTCTTCGTCATCAACGACGAGGTCGAGGTAGCCGATGATCGAGGTCAGCGGGGTCCGCAGCTCGTGGGAGACACTGGAAACAAAATCCTCCCGGGCATTGAGTGCATTGACCATTTCCGTGACATCGCTGTAGGCCAGCACGGAGCCGGCGAATTCTCCCTGTTCGTGCATGGCACGGGCACAGACGGCGAGGGCACGCTGCCGCTCCCCGGTTCCAACCCAGACAATGACGTCCGAAAAAGATTCTTCGCGCATGGCCCGCTGCGAAGGCCTTTGCGCCAGGGGCACCGGCGTGAGCTGGTCCAGGCCGTAAATCCGGGCATCGCTGCCCGTGTCTGCTCCGTCGTGGAGACCGGCCAACGCATGGTTGATCCGCTGGCGGCTGTTCATCAGGATGGTCCGGCCCGCAGCATCCACCGCCATCACGCCCACATCGACCGTTTCCAGCACGGCGTCCAGCAACTGCGAGCGTCGGCGGGTCTCCCGCAGGCTGGCCTGCAGCTCGGTTTCAATCGCCACAAGCCGCTTCTGCTGGGACGTGGTATCCGATTCCATCGTCGAGATCACCACGCCCATGGCAAACATGACGAACGGGATGAGGAGGGGGGCCACCAGATCCTCCCGGGCGGGGAAACCGCCCGCCTGCGTGAACAGTGGTGCCCACAGCAGCATCGTGGTGCAGACATAGCTGAGTAGCCATGCCCTGCGCGGAGCAGCACCGGACCAGGCCATCCAGAAAACGGGGAAGACTGCCAGGAAACTAAGTCCGATCACTGAGTTGCGACCCTCGTAATAGAGGCCGCCCACAACAGCGAAGTCCAGGACGGGGATGCACCAATAGGCCAACGGGGGATACCGTTCCCACGGGACAACCACGCATGCCAAAGTCAGAGCGGCAAGGAGCACCAGTGCGAATTGAAAACTGTGGCTGCGTAATACATCCGGGGCCACCACGGCGGTAATCACGATCGCTATGCCAACCGATATCAGCAACGGCTGCTGGCTTACCAGCAGCCGGCGCCGAAGACTCAATTCATTAAACTGCGATTTGATACCAGGAAGCGTGGCCACTCGGTCTTTGAGACTGGACATGAAAAAAGGGAACCCCCGGATTCCTGTAGTGGTAGCTCAGAGTATAGGGGTGCTCCTGTAGGATACCGAGCAAGGGGAGCGGGGATTCAGAAGGTCTCGCAGGACAGGAAAAAACAAAAACATGGAAATTCAACGTGTAGCCGTCATCATCGAGGATGATGCAGATATCCGCGATCTTCTTAACGCAGTTCTGCAGCAATCAGGTTTCAACGTCTTTACTGCTCCGAACGGCTCCGAAGGTGTTGAGGCAGTGCGGCTGCATAATCCCACTGTCGTCACGTTGGACCTGGGTCTTCCGGACATTGACGGGTTTGAGGTAATCCGGCAGCTGCGGCAGTTCAGCGATGCCTACATCGTGATGCTCACCGCCCGGGCTGAGGAGCTCGACACCCTTATGGGGCTGGAAGCCGGCGCCGACGACTACATCACCAAGCCCTTCCGGCCCCGGGAACTGCGGGCCCGGATTTCAGCCATGCTCCGCCGTCCCCGTGGAGAGTCTGCAGGCGAAGGCGAGACGCCCGTGTCCGCTGATGCTCCTTCCTCCCTCGGCGGAAGCCAGGGAACCCCCTCCGCAGCAGCGGTGCAGCCTCCGGCTCCCGCAGCGGCCCCGGGCACGCTTGCCCACAACGGTTTGACCCTGAACCCGGGGACGCGCACCACCGAAATCAACGGCAAGGGCGTAGAGCTGACCCGCACCGAGTTCGACCTGTTGCAGGCGCTCCTTGAGGGCGGCCGCCTGGTACGGACTAAAACCGACCTGGTCCGGCGGCTGCGGGGCGAGGAGTATGACACCGGATCCTTCATCAGTGACGCCGATGAGCGGACCGTGGAAGTGCACGTGGGCAATTTGCGCCGCAAACTCGGGGACGATTCGAAGGCACCGCGCTGGCTCGAAACCGTACGCGGCGTCGGCTACCGCCTGGCTCCGCAGGCCTGACCGGCAGGGTCCCGGCCCTCGAGCCCACGGGCCCTCCGAGCCCACGGGCCCTGGGCCGGCGTGAGTACCGGCGGCGTTGCTAAGCGAGCGCCGGCACGCCGGCAGGGAGCTCGACGGTAAAGCTGGTGCCGCGGCCCAGCGTGCTCTCGACCCGGATGCTGCCGCCGTGGGCCTCGGCGATGTCCTTGCTGATGGCCATGCCGAGCCCGACTCCGGGGATGCCCGCCTGCCGAACCGTGCCGGTCCGGAAGAACTTCTCGAAGACATCATCCACATCGTCCGCGGTCATACCCATGCCCGTATCCGACACACGGAACACCGCACGGTCCCCTTCGCGCCACGCACTGACCGTGACCGTGCCGCCGTCGGGGGAGTATTTGACTGCGTTGGAAAGCAGGTTGTCCAGTACCTGCGCGATACGGTGCGGGTCCGCGAACATCGGGAGCTCCGCCGGGGCATCGTTGACCAGATCGACGCCGGCCTCCCGTGCACGGGTTTCCGCCGTGCGGAGGCTGTTGCGGATGATCTCCGCCAGGCACATGGGCCGGGATTCCAGCTGAACGGTGCCGGAGGCCGCTGTGAGCAGATCCGACACCAGCCGGAGCAGCCGCTCGCTGTTGCGCAGGGCCACCCGCATTGATCCGGGAATGGTGCCCTGCAGCCCGGTCTCTTCTGCCTCGTCCAGGGCCAGGTCCAGGTAGCCCATGATCGACGTCAGCGGAGTTCGCAGCTCGTGCGAGACACTGGCCACGAAGTCGTCCTTGGCGGCCAGCGCACCAACCATGGCCGTGACATCGGAGAAAACGATCACCGCACCGTTGAAACCGCCGTCGTCATTGCGCAGCACGGCCCCCGAGACGTTCATTGCCATCTGGCTGCCGGGCGGACCCAGCCACAGCTGCAGGTCGCTGAAGTCCGAGCCGCGCAGGGCGCGGGCAACGGGACGCTGGTCGAAGGGTACGGGAGTAGTGCGGTCAACTGTGTAGAGGAACAGGTCGCGTTCATGCGGGTGGACCGTGCCCGGGGGCAGTGCACGTTCCTGCAGCATCCGCTGGCGGCGGTTCATATGCCGCGGCACGCCGTCCTCGTCCACCAGGAGGACACCGACGTTGATGGCGTTCAGCACCCCGTCGAGCTGTTGGGATTGCCGTTTGCTCTCCGCCAGCGCGGCCTCGAGCAGCCGGTCCTTGTTCTCCAGCGTTTCGCGCTGGGAACGGATGTCTTCGCGCAGCACGGACACGGTGATCGCGACGCCAAGGCTGACCAGGGGAACGAGCAGGGGGGCGGAGAGGTCCGCACCGCTGACCGGACCGGACGTGCCCAGGATGAAGGGGTGCCATACGGACAGCAGGGGGCAGAAAAAGCTCAGGTACCGGGCGGCCGGCGGGGAGACGCGGGACCAGGACATCCAGAACACGGGAAACACGTGGAGGAGGCTCAGCCCGTTAAGGATGCCGGTGCTGCCGTGCTGGAGTTGGGCGATGGCCACGAAGTCAAGCAGCGGGATGATCCAGTAGGACGGATACCAGAGCCGGTTCCAGGGAAGGGCGATGCATACGGCGGTGGCAACGGCCAGCGTGACCAGGCCGGCCACGAATTCCCGGCGGTGGAAGACCTCCGGCAACTGCCAGGCGGCAACCGCGCAGATCAGCGCCACCACGACGACCAGCGGGGCCTGGCTCACTGCGGTCCGGTACCGCAGCGGAAGCTCGTGGAATTGGGACGAAATGCCGAAAAACTTCAGCGTCGACTGCGACAACCGCGACACGCGTGACCCCCTCGTAAAACACAACAGGGTCTAACGATACCGGTGGTATGTGGCAGGCGTGACCGCGCTCACTCCCATGGCACGGCGGTCGGGATGGTGGGAGCGGGACTTAGGCGGCGGAAAACAGGTCTGACTCGTTCAGATAGGCCATGGTTTCGGCGCCGCAGGTGCGGACAGCGGTCACCATCTCCTCGAGGCCCCGCAAATCGCGGCGTGCTACGAGGTCCTGCGCAGCAGCGCCAAGGGCCGAGAGCCGTTCAGCTCCGGCCATATGGCTGGAAATCTTGATGCTGAGGACCACATCCATGGCGGCGTCGAAGTCCCGGCCCTGCACCGCCTGGTGGAGGCGCGTGAACCGGCCCTCCCACATCGATGTGAAGTTGGCGACGAACCGGCGGCAGGATTCCACGCCAACCTGGTCGCTAAGTTCCCGCAGCCGGTCCAAGGAGATCAGCCGCGCCTCGAGTTCTTCCTGGGGCGTCATCAGCCGGCGCTCCTGAGTGGCAGGGCGGCATTCCGATTCCGCGGTAATACTCGTGCAGCGGCGGACCGGCGCGGTGGCCGGACCGGTGGGGGCTGCGGGGGCGTGAGAGACAAACAAAATATCCTTCGGTGTGGGGTCGCCGTCGGGCGGTTCGGTGCCTGATGGAAGCCAGCCGAATACTCCCGGCTGATGTCCTACGGTCTCACCCCAACCTCAGGAAAAGTTGCCTGCAACGCTCAAGATCGAGGCAATATTGCAGGCCGCCGGCTAATCACCCTTCCGGCTGCGGAAGGCATAGACCGCCAGCGTGCCGAGCGCCGCACCCAGCGAGTTGGCGATGACGTCGTGGACAGTGGCGTAGCGGGCCGGCAGGAACACGTGCTGCCCGGCTTCAATGGCGCAGGAGGCGGCCATGCCGACGACGGCGGCCAGCCAGGCGAAACGGTCGGTGAGGTAAGCGGCGGCCAAGACACCGAAGGGAATGAACAAGACCACGTTCGCGGCGGACTCCACGAGGGTGTAGTCGACCCATTCGGGCACGCCTCGGCTGTGCAGGGCAGTAAGGACGGCGCGGAGGGTGCCGGCCGATCCGGCGTCGACCGGGGAGGGCCAGAACGCGATGAGCGCCACGACCCCTATGTAGAGGAGGAAGAGCCCGGCCAGCAGCCGCCGTCGTCGTCTATCCCGGATGACCAGGTTCACCGGTAGCGGCGCTCCCAGGCGAGCAGCTCACCCACCGCCGGAGTCAGCTCGCGGACCATCTGCTGGTAGACGTCGTCGCTGCGGCGGTAGGGGTCCACTACGTCGTCTTCCTCCGGTCCCGCCGGATGGGCGCTGCGGAGCCGCAGCGCCCGGGCCATTGCCGTCTGCCACCGTTCGGCGGCCGGGGCATCGGGGTCCGCGTCGACCAGCGGGAGCAGGCGGGCCAGTTCGCGCAGCGTAAAGGTGCGCCGCAGCAACGCCGGGGCGAGGTCCACGATCCTGCTCCGGTGGGCCCGGGTCATGCCCAGCACGAGGTCCTGCCCCTCGAGAATCTCCGCAGAGAGCTGCCGTGCGGCGAAGCCGGCGGAGTCGCCGCCGAAAATGTTCACGAAACCGGCCACGTGCGGTTCGATGCCGGATCCGACCAGGGCGCCGGTGCCTGCGCTGGTGACTTCGAATTCACCGGGGGCAACGCTGTCCAGTCCGGCCTGGAGCAGGCGCTCGGCCATCGGGGAGCGGCAGATGTTGCCGGTGCAGACAGTCAGGATTCGGAACGGAGCAGCGGTGGGTCTCATGTCCTCAGGCTTCGGATAGGGCTGGTTCCCGGGCCGGATGCGGCCGGTTGTGCTGGTGTTGAGGTTACCTTGTGTGGCGCTTGAGCTTTGCCGGAATGTTGCATGAACCCTGTGTTTGGGCGGCGTTGTTTCTTGAGGGGAGGGCGGCAAAGTAATACCCAGCGGCGAGGAAAGCCTTCCGAGCCAAAAGACTTTCGAACAAGGGGAACAGCGTGAACAAGATGGCTAAGGGTGCACTGGCAATCGGTATCGGCTCGGCAATGCTGCTCGGCGGCGGCGGAACGCTCGCCGTCTGGAACGATTCCCAGACTGCGAACGCCGGCACCATCGTCTCCGGTGACCTTGACGTGACCGCCGCGCCGGGTAAGTGGACCAACAAGGCCGGTACCGAAATCGACATCACCAAGTACATGGTTGTACCGGGCGATGAACTGACCTTCACCCAGGATGTCAGCCTGCAGCTCGACGGTGACCAGATGAAGGCGACGCTGGTTATCAACGAGGACGTCAGCAACGGCTTCACGGGCAGCGCCAAGCCGGTTCCCACCCTGACCCAGGGCGGCAAGCCCCTGAACGCGGCGAACCTGACCGCCGCGAACGACGTCGACAGGGCGGGAGTGGTCACCGCCAAGGCCGTCTTCGTCTTCAACAAGGACACCGGCGCCCGCACGGACACCAACGTCAGCCTGGACCTCTCCCGCGTGAACTACGTCCTGACCCAGGTCGCCAAGTAGCATTCCCTAAGCCCCTTGTTCTCACCCCGGTTGTGCGCGGAACACCTGTCCCGCGCACAACCGTTCCCCTGGAGGAAAAAATCCGTGAAGAGCTCCCGAGTACTGAAGGCAGCCGGCCTGATTCTGGCCGCTGTGGTACTCGGACTGATGACGGTCCAGGGAAGCTATGCCCTGTGGAACGCCGCCGCACAGCAGAACGCCGGCACCGTCCAGGCCGCCGATTTCAACATCCTGGTGAATGAAGCCAACATGGCCCAGACACCGACCCTGTCGTTGGACGTTGCTGGATTGCACCGCGGAGTACCAAAATTCACCGCAGTGAAGGTGACCAACAACACCAACGTCACCGCGCAGTCCCCGCTGGTCCTGCAGCCCGCCGTTTCGCTCCCGGTACCCGGCAGCCTGCTCAACGGCAACCTGACTGTGCACACCGCGGTTGTCCGGGGATCGGCGATCTGCACCGCCAACCTGGCCTACCAGGCCGGAACCCCGGTTCTTCCGGTCCTGGCCACCGGAACCACCCAGACCATTTGCTTCAAGGTAGAAGTCAAGCAAAACACCCCGGCAAACCAGCTCGGAACGCCGATCAGCATCCCGGTAAACCTCAGTGTGGCGCAGCTTGCGCCGGCAGCTTAGTTGATGGATAGGAAAACCATGTCGAGTGGCCGCAGGACAGCAGAGAAGCCCGCCAGCCCGCTGCGTTTCATCGGAACCGGTCTGAGCTACATCGCCCTGTGCGCCACGGCCCTCGTTGCCCTGGTCCTTGTAGTCATTCCCCTCGTGACCGGCTCGCAGACCTTCAGCGTCCTGACCAGCTCCATGGCTCCGCACTACGCCCCCGGCACCTTCCTGGTCGTCAAGCCCACCCCGTTCGAGGAACTGCGCGTAGGTGACGTGATCACCTACCAGATCGAGTCCGGCAGCTCTGCCGTCATCACCCACCGGATCACGTCCGTGGGCACCGCGCAGGACGGCGAACGCACCCTGATCACCAAGGGCGACAACAATGACGTTGCCGACGCAGAGCCTGTGCGCGAAGTCCAGGTCCGCGGCAAGCTTTTCTACGCCGTACCGTTTGTAGGTTTTGCCGCCAATGCCCTGGGTAACTCGGACCGCGGAGCGGCACTCCAATGGGGTGCTGTCGCACTCATGGGCTACGGGATCATCTCCATGGTCCGCGGCGCGCTGGCCAAGAAACGCGGTGACGGGGAAACCCCGCAGGCAGACAACGACGATCCGGATAATGGTTCCACCGACGACGGCGCGGACCCGTTCTTCGCCTTCCGCACCCAGGACCCGCTGGATCATGACGATCCCGTCCTGGAAGAGTGCGAGCACTGCAACCACGACAGCGCCCACCCGCATGTCCGCAGCCACCGGAAGCCCGTAGCCGTCTAATGCGGATTCCCAAACCGGTGAGGCACTGGCTGACGGTTGGTGCCGTGTGCGGAGCCGCGGCGACCATCACCCTCGCCGGTATCCCTGCCGCTTCCGCATCCGGAAGCTACCTCAGCTTCAGCCCCGACGGCGTCGGCTTCAGCCCAACACTGACCCGGCCCGTCTTCAACCAGGCGGTTCAACTGGTCCCGGGAGCATCCACGGGGGGCAGCGTGTGGGTGCGGAACGACGGCACCGAGGCAGCCTATCTCTCCGCCGGCGCCGTCAGCGCCGCCATGGACCCGGAGCTGTCGGGCCTGGTCAGCGTGAGCGGATCGGCCGGTGCCGCAGGCGGCGTGCCGGCATACCTCGGCGCTCCCGGAGCGTGCAGTGACCTTTACCGGGGCTGGGAACTGGGCGCGGGTGACGCCGTCCTCGTGCAGCTCACGGCAGGCCTTGCCGCGGAAGCTCCCAACGCGGCCATGAAACGCAGTGCCCGGTTCGACGTCGTGTTTTACCTGCAGTCCACGGACGGTGCAGGCACCGGACCCAGCGCCTGCGAGGCGCTGGGGAACAACGGCCACACCGGCGACACGCCGCCGGCGGATCCGGGGACACCCAATGCCGAAGTCCCCGGAAACGGAAACTCCTCGGATGACACCCGGAACACCGGGACCGCGGGCCAGCAGGCTGGCCAGGAGCGGCCGGCGGCAGCCACGGTCCAGGGCACTGCGCCAACCGACGGCACAGCGGTGCTGGCCGCTTTCCCGGCTGCCCCCGCGCAGGCACAGGACCCGGACGCGCGCTTCAACACCCAGGTCCCGCCGGCGGAAACCGGACGATTGGAAGCGGCTTCGCCCGCGTCGTTCGAAAGCACCGTCGAACCCATCATCCGTTCGCTCTCCGGTACGCTCCTGATAGTGCTGTCGGTGGCGTTCTTCGCCGCCGCCGGAATCCGACTACGAAGCAGGAGCCGATGAGCAGGAAAACGCAGCAGGGGGCTGCGGCGGGCACCGACGCCGTGACGGAGACCCGTCCGGGCCCGTTGAGGCGGCTTCGTGCCCAGCCGGGTTTCCGGACCGCTGCGGTGGTCTTTGTGCTCACGGTGGTTCTGGGCCTGGGCGGTCCCGCCGCGTATGCGTACTGGAGCCAGTCGACTGCAGTGACCATCTCAGGGCTCCCGACCGCAAAGGTTCAAACGCCCGCCGCTCCCGTTTGCACCACTCGGGTTTTGGCCAACGAGATCAGCTGGACCGCCGTAACGGACGTGGACTCCGACGTGGTCTATGTGCTGTCCTTCGCCGTCAATGGGCGCACCAAGACCTACGCGGTTCCGCGCAGCACTACTATGGTCAAGCCCGTATACCTCAGCGGTCTGAGCGACGCGCTGGGCAGGACCCCCTATGACAAGGTGTCCCTGACAGTCACGCTGCGGACAGCCACGGTCAAAAAGGATGTCCCGTCAGTGACGCCCATCAGCGAGGGCGATGTCCTGTCCGCTTCCCAGGCGTCCACGCTCCCGATGTTCTATTACTCGCCGCCGGGACTGCTGGCCTACCCCTGCTCGCGCTAGTTCTCCCGGTCCTCGTACACGTCCGGGATGCCGTCCTGGTCATCGTCGCGCCGGTCTTCAGCTTCGATGAGCCGGTAGCGCCGGTTCCGGGCGGTCAGCAGGGCTGAAGCCAGCAGGGCTGCCAGCACGGAGGCCACGAGGATGCCGACCTTGGCGTCGTCGTTGTGCAGCGAGCCGACCTCGAAGCTCAGGTCATTGACCAGCAGGGAGACGGTGAAGCCGATCCCGCCCAGGATGCCGATGCCTGCCAGATCAATCCAGCGCACATCCGGGTCGAGCTTTGCCCGTGTGCCTGCGGTCACCGCCCACGTGGTGAGCAGGATGCCGACGGGCTTGCCTGCAACGAGGCCCAGGATAATTCCGATGGCAACGGGATCAGTGACCACCGAGGCCACGCCGCTCCAGCCGCCCAGAGCCACGCCGGCGGAAAAGAAGGCAAAGACCGGAACGGCAAAGCCGGTGGAGACGGGCCGGAAGCGGTGCTCGAAGATTTCCGAGAGGCCGGGGGCCTCAGGGTCAGCGGGCAGTTTCTGCCGGTCCGGTCCGCGGCGCAGCACCGGAACGGCAAAGCCCAGCAGCACCCCGGCCACGGTGGCGTGCACGCCGGAAGCGTGCATCAGCGCCCAGGTGGCGACACCCAGGGGCAGCAGGATCACCCAGGCGGGCCAGCGCCGGGTGCCGAAGAAGCGCGGGACGCGCTGGACCAGCAGCGTGAACGCGGCCAGCGGCAGCAGCATCCACAGCAGGTAGCTAAGGTGCACGTCTTCGGAGTAGAAGAAGGCAATGATGGCGATGGCGATGAGGTCATCCACCACGGCGAGGGTCAGCAGGAAGATGCGCAGCGCGCTGGGCAGGTGCGAACTGATGACCGCCAGGACTGCCAGGGCGAAGGCAATATCGGTGGCGGTGGGGATGGCCCAGCCCCGCAGGCCGTCCGAACCGGAAATCAGGTTGACGGCAACGTACACCAGTGCGGGCACGATAACGCCGCCCACCGCTGCCGCTATCGGGACGATCGCCTGTCTGAGGTCCCTCAGGTCCCCGGCAATGAATTCTTTCTTCAGCTCGAGGCCGACCAGGAAGAAGAAGATGGCCAGCAGCCCGTCGGCCGCCCAGGTGCCGATGCTCAGCTTGAGGTGCCACGGCTCGTAGCCGATTTCGAAGTCACGCACCGCAAAGTAGGTATCCGCGGCCGGAGAGTTGGCCCAGATCAGGGCTGCGATGGTGGCGATCAGCAGCAGGACGCCGCCCACTGTTTCCTGACGGAGGATCTCGCCGATGCGAAGTGTCTCTCCGTAGCTGCGCCTGCCCAGGACTGTGTGCGCGCCAGTGGGCTTGGGGGAGGAGGGCTCAGAGGCCATGAAAGGTTCCAATCAGATTCGGGTACGGCAAAGTTATTGCCGACCAGACTTCCCGGCGCACCGTGTACCAGTCTAACTGCATCAGCCAGGCAGCGTGTGATGAGGGACGAACCGGGCAGCAAAACGCCCCGGCAGGAAAGCTGCCGGGGCGTGCGTCATCAGGGAAAGTCAGCCGATCAGGCCACGGACGCCGATCACGAGGGTTGCCAGTCCGAAGACCATGGCCGTGCTGATCTTCATGAGGTTCGTGGTCATGTACCGGGTCGGCGAACCTTTGGCGTCCCGCGCCTGCGGGGACTTCAGGACGTCCCGCAGATAGGGCGGCCAGACGATGAGGGACCAGAGACCGGCGATCACCAGGACCAGCGCGAGGGGAGTGGAGAGGACCATGGGTTAGCTCTTCCGGCTTTCAATCCACTTGCCGGCCTGGCCTGCCTGGATCGTAAGGGCCTTGCCGATCATCGGTTCGGCGGCCTTGGCGATCTTGTCGCCAAGGAACGGAATGCTGGAGGCCACCTTGCCGTCAACATCCACGCGGGTGCCCTCGGGGGTGCTGACCAGTCGCTGCACGGCGTTGACCTTCAGCGGGACCCCGCCCACGGAGAGCTCCACTGCCGCTTCACGGGATCCGTCGGCAGCAGGTGCGGCCCACTGCTCTTTCTGGGTCACGGTCAGGGTGGCACCAACAAACTTCTTCGCAATGTCCGGCAACCGGTCCGTGGGCATCGTCCGCACAGCAGTGAGGACAAATGCCCCGGCGGTGTCACCGTCCACGGAAGCGGAAACCAGGGAACCGCCTACGTGCTCGCTCATGCTGCGCAGGAAACCCTCGTCAGCGAACGTGTCCGTCACGGTCCGTACGTCGTAGGGCAGGATAGTTGATGCGTTCAGGGCCATAGGTCCTCCGTAAGGTGAGCGGTAATGCCGGATTCCGCGGGCTTGTACAGCCCGCCGGCCGGCCAACCCTCATCCTAAACCGCACGCACAGCTGCCCCGAAACCGGGGCCGGGGAGTCCCGGACCGGGTCAGGGCACCAGATTGATGCAGCCCACGGGGCTTCCCGCCGCACCGCCCTGCCCCGCATCGAGGATGAGGAGCGACTCGGCGTCGTCGTCTGGCAGCGTCCACGGAACCGTGGTGCTCGCGGTGGCATTGCCGGCGGTGTCGGTAGTGAAGTCCAGGACGAGGCCGCCCTGGCTGCCCTGGTACTCCGCGCCGGCGTCCGATGGATCTGCTCCGCAGTCATCCTCGTGCAGCCGGGCACTGTAGGTCGTGTCGGCGGCGAAGCTCTGTGCCTGGAGCTGAACGGTGGTGTTCTCCGCGCTTTCCTCCACGGTGACAATCGCAACGGACTCATCCGGGATCAAGGCGGTGCTGTAGGTGGTCGCTACGGCGTCGTCGCAGTACGGGCCGAAGGTTCCCTCGATGATCCCGCCCGGAGTCGGGGACGCAGTGAACTTTCCGCAGCGATCGGGGTTGGCAGTGCGGCCGGGAACGCCGGCCGCCTGGCAGTTTTCTCCGCTGGCGTCCGGGGAATCGGTGCCGCAGGGCGAAGGGCTGGATGAGGAAGAGGAAGGGGAACCTTCGGGATCGTTGTCGCCGTCGCCGTCGGAAGTGCCCGCGCAGCCGGTGAAGGCCAGTGCGAATACCGCACATCCCGTGGCCAGGAGGGTCGCTTTGCGTGCCATGGGCAATCCTTACGTTGTCGAAAGGCGAGGCCGGCGAATGGATAACTGCCGTCTTCGGGTGACCCGTGCTTTTCCAGCGTGGCAGGCGGCCCGGCGAAAATCCAGATCCAGCGGCGCTGCAGCCCGGGTCCGGATCTCCGCGCACCTCGCGCTTTCGCACGTTTTCCGCTCTCAGCGCGAGCGCCGGACCGGTGCCCCGGCAGCAGGTAATGTGGAAGAAAACCCCGGGGTTCCGTTTGTGGACTTCGGGTATTTGCGTTGCCGTCATGAAGGAGAAAACACCCCATGAGCCTGAACGGACTGCGTGCCGCCCTCGCTGAGGACCCCTCGTACGCAAGGGTGCGGACTCTTTCCTCCCGGCCGCCCGCAGGCCGCAGCGAAGACCTGCAGATCGGGGCTCCGCAGGGCATGCGCGCCGCCCTGCTGGCCGAAGTCGTGGACGGCCTGGCATCGGCCGGAACCGGTGCCGGCGTTCCGCCGGTGGTGCTGGCCGTGACGGCGACGGGACGCGAGGCCGAGGACCTGGCAGCCGCGCTGCGCAGTTATCTTCCCTTGGCCGGTATCGAAGAGTTCCCCAGCTGGGAGACCCTGCCGCACGAGCGGCTGTCCCCGCGCTCGGATACCGTCGGACGGCGCCTGTCGGTGCTCCGCCGGCTGGCGCACCCGGAAACCGCCCCGGTGCAGATTGTGGTTGCCCCGGTGCGCGCCGTGCTCCAGCCGCTGGTGGCCGGACTGGGCGAACTCAAGCCGGTGGCGCTGAAGGTCGGCCAGGAGCAGCCCTTTGACTCCGTGGTGCAGGCACTGGCGGAGGCCGCCTATGCGCGGGTGGATATGGTCTCCCACCGCGGCGAGTTTGCCGTGCGAGGCGGCATCCTGGATGTTTTCCCGCCCACCGAGGACCACCCCATCCGCATCGACTTCTTCGGCGACGAAGTCGATTCCATGCGCTGGTTCGCGGTCGCTGACCAGCGGACCCTGACCGGGGAGCACATCACCCACCCCTCGGAGCTCTACGCCCCGCCGTGCCGGGAAATCCTGATCACGCCGTCGGTCATGAGCCGCGCCGCCAAGCTCAAGGACCAGATGCCGGCCGCCTCGGACATGCTGGAAAAGATCGCCGGCGGAATTGCCGTGGAAGGCATGGAATCCCTCGCTCCGGTGCTGGTGGACTCCATGGTCCCGCTGATGGGGGAGCTGCCCCGCGGATCCATTGCCGTGGTCATCGAGCCGGAAAAGGTCCGGGCCCGCGCCCACGACCTGGCCGCCACCAACGAGGAGTTCCTGGCCGCAGCCTGGGCAACGGCGTCCGACGGCGGTGCGGCGCCCCTGGATCTTTCCGCCGGGCTGGCCTCGGACCTGGACGCTGCAAGCTTCCGTTCCCTGGCCGATACGCGCACTGCCGCGCACGCCAATGACGTGGCCTGGTGGTCCATTACATCCTTCAACCCCGACGACGAAACCGTCCTGGACATCGACACCCTGACCATCAACGCCCGGGAACCGCGCGGCTACCGGGGCGACGTAGCGGAAATGATGGAGTTCATCGGCGGCCGCGTCCGGGACGCCTGGCGTGTGGTGGTGGTGACGGAGGGGCCGGGCCCGGCCTCCCGCCTGGCCGAACTGTTCCGGGAGAACGACATTCCCGCAGCGCTGGTGGAATCCGTGGACGAGGAACCGCGCCCCGGCGTCATCGCCATCACCACGGCCAGCGCCGGCCGCGGGTATGTCTTTGACACCCTCAAGACCGGTCTGCTGACCGAGGCGGACCTGCTCGGCCGCGCCAGCACCTACTCCACCCGCGACATGCGCAAGATGCCTTCCAAACGGCGCAACGCCGTCGATCCGCTGCAGCTGCAGGAGGGCGACTTCGTGGTGCATGAGCAGCATGGCGTGGGCAAGTTCATTGAGCTCATCCAGCGTGCCACCGGCGCCGGCACCAACAAGACAGTGCGCGAGTACATGGTGCTTGAATACGCGTCCTCCAAGCGCGGGGCGCCGGGGGACCGGCTGTTCGTCCCCACCGACCAGCTGGACCAGATCACCCGGTACGTGGGCGGTGAAACCCCTGTCCTGTCCAAGATGGGCGGTTCCGACTGGGCCAAGACCAAGAGCCGGGCGCGCAAGGCGGTCAAGGAGATTGCGGGGGAGCTGATCCGGCTCTACTCCGCCCGGATGGCGTCCAAGGGCCACGCCTTCGGCCCGGACACCCCGTGGCAGCGTGAACTCGAGGAAGCGTTCCCTTATGTCGAGACCCCGGATCAGCTGACCACTATCAACGAGGTCAAGGCGGACATGGAGCGTGAAATCCCCATGGACCGGCTGGTCTCCGGCGACGTGGGCTACGGCAAAACCGAGATCGCGGTGCGTGCAGCGTTCAAGGCCGTGCAGGACGGCAAACAGGTGGCCGTGCTGGTGCCCACCACGCTGCTGGCCCAGCAGCATATGGAAACCTTCGCCGAACGCTTCTCCGGCTTCCCGGTCCGGGTGGATTCGCTCTCGCGCTTCCAGACCGCCAAGCAGGCCAAGGCAACTATCGAGGACGTCAAGACCGGCGCCGTGGACGTGGTCATCGGCACCCACCGTCTGCTGTCCCAAGAGGTCCGGTTCAAGGACCTGGGCCTCGTGATCGTGGACGAGGAGCAGCGCTTCGGCGTCGAACACAAGGAAGCGCTGAAGAAGATGCGCACCAACGTGGACGTGCTGGCCATGAGCGCCACCCCGATTCCCCGCACCCTGGAGATGTCCCTGACCGGTATCCGCGAGACATCCACCTTGGCCACCCCGCCGGAGGAACGGCACCCGGTGCTCACCTATGTGGGCCCCTACACGGACAAACAGGCCTCCGCCGCCATCCGCCGGGAGCTCATGCGCGAGGGCCAGGTCTTCTTTGTCCACAACCGGGTGTCCTCGATTGACCGGACGGCCGCCCATCTGCGGGAACTGGTGCCGGAGGCGCGGATCGCCGTCGCGCACGGCCAGATGAGCGAGTCCAAGCTCGAGCAGATCATTGTGGATTTCTGGGAGAAGCGCTTCGACGTGCTGGTGTGCACCACCATCATCGAAACGGGCCTGGACATCTCCAATGCCAACACCCTGATCGTGGACCGTGCGGACCACTTCGGGCTTTCGCAGCTGCACCAGCTGCGCGGCCGGGTGGGGCGCGGCCGGGAGCGGGCCTATGCGTACTTCCTGTACCCGTCCGAAAAGCCGCTGGGCGAGGTGGCACTTGAACGGCTGAAGGCCGTGGCCACGCACAACGAGCTGGGTGCGGGCATGCAGCTGGCCATGAAGGACCTGGAGATCCGCGGTGCCGGCAACCTGCTGGGCGGGGAACAGTCCGGCCATATTGCCGGCGTCGGCTTTGACCTGTACATCCGGCTGGTAGGCGAAGCCGTGGCCGACTACCGGGGCGAGGCCGAGGAGAAGGCGGCCGAAATGAAGATCGAGCTGCCGGTCAACGCCCATCTCCCGCACGACTACGTTCCGGGGGAGAGGCTGCGGCTGGAGGCCTACCGCAAGCTGGCGTCAGCACTCACCAATGAGGCGATCGACGAAGTGCTGGCCGAACTGGTGGACCGTTACGGCGAGCCCCCGCAGGAAGTGAAGAACCTGATCGATGTAGCCCGCTTCCGGGTGGATGCACGCGCCGCCGGGCTCACCGACGTCGCGCTGCAGGGCAACTTCATCAAGTTCGCACCGGCGGACCTGCCCGAGTCGAGGACCATGCGACTGCAGCGTATGTATCCCGGGGCGCTCGTGAAGCCGGCGCTGAACGCGGTGCTGGTACCCAAGCCGAAGACCGCCAGGATAGGCGGGAGGGATCTGGTGGACGCCGAAATCCTGGCCTGGGCCAAGCAGGTGCTCGACGCCGTGTTCAAGGAGTAAGCCGGAGGCTAGCCAGTCACCGCAATGACGAAAACACCGGCGGCGGCCACTACGCAGGAGGCCAGTACCGAGTAACCGACGAGGACGATGCGCTGCTGCAGGGCCCGGTTCCGGCGCCACTCCCTGCGGGTCATGGTGGTAGTCATAAACCGAATCTAGGGACGGCTGGGCGCGGCCGCTAAGAGTAGGACACACCTGCTTAACCCCGGCGACTACTCAGTTAAACGCGATGCACCCCAGCCCGAGGGCTGGGGTGCATCGCTGTTTACGCAGGAAAACTACTCGTTGTGCGAGTATCCCTTGGCCAACTCCGTGGTGGTGTCGGAACGGCCGATGCTGAATGCAACGAGGTACATGCCGGTCGCGGCGACCAGCAGAACGGCCATCGGCCACACGTTGTCCAGGGTCAGCCAGTTCACCGCGTAGATGGCGCCCAGGAAGATGGCGAACATCACGGCAAAGATGAGGATGTTGCTGACCAGATGGCCCTCGCCCGAGTGTGAAGGCTGCTTTGACCGTGTTCCAACCATGAAGTTCTCCGTTTCAAAAAGTGTCAGTAGCTATGCCGGTCAGTAGTCCGACGTGGCTTTGCTTCCATTAACAATAGCGATTCCCGAGCTCGCTCCGATACGCGTGGCCCCGGCATCGATCATTGCCTGCGCATCTTCGAGCGAACGGACACCGCCGGAGGCCTTGACTCCGAGGTCCGGACCGACCGTCCGGCGCATCAGGGCAACGTCTTCGGCAGTGGCTCCGCCGCCGTTGAAACCGGTGGAGGTCTTCACGAAGTCGGCTCCGGCTTCGACCGAAGCTTCGCAGGCCAGGACCTTCTGCTCATCAGTGAGCAGGGAGGTTTCGATGATGACCTTGAGGATGCCGCCGGCAGCATGCACGGCGTCGGCGACGGCTGCAATGTCGCGGACCAGGGCGGCGCGGTCTCCGCGCCGGGCTGCGGCGATGTCGATGACCATGTCGATCTCATCTGCGCCGTCCTGAAGCGCGCCCTGGGCTTCAAAGACCTTCACCTCGGTGGTGGTGGCTCCCAGCGGGAAGCCGATGACCGAGCAGGTGAGCACTCCGCTGCCCTTCAGCGCGTTGCGGACGGTACCGACCCAGATCGGGTTAACGCAGACGGACTTGAACTGGTACTCAGCGGCTTCGGAGCAGACCCGGAGGATGTCGTCGCGGCTGGCCTCGGGTTTGAGGAGCGTGTGATCAATATACGAGGCAATGGGTGTAGACATGGGATCTATCTTGCCATAGGGCAGTGGTGCCGCGTGGTCGAGATCACGGTGGCGGCGGGCTGCCGGGGCGTGCGCAAGGATGAAAAAATCGGCCGGGTCCGCAATGCGGAGCCCGGCCGATTCACCTTTGAGGTTATTAACCCACGCTGGGCCAGTTACCGTACGGCTGGACAATATTCTTGTTGGCGCCGGCCAAAGGAGCTGAGTCGGAGGTCTGGGCTACGGTGCCCGCCCCGAAGATAACGGCGGCCAGGAGTGCAGCTGCACCGAATTTTTTCATGTAATGCTCCTTGAGAGAAAAGGCTTATCGGTCGAAACACTAGAAGTATAGCTATGCTTAGGCACCTATTGATATGCGGTCGGGGGACTTTAGGGAATGCTGAGGAAACATTGCAGAACACCATTGGACCACTGTCGCAGGAGGGCCGGATTCCTTGGAAGCTGAACGAGACTACCTAGCAAACGAGTATCGGGCGCAACAGGCCAGGGAGCGCCGCGATTACCGAAAAGCCATCGAATACACGGAACTTGCCCGAGATTCTGCCCTTCAGGCCGGCGACAACTGGGGGTACTGCCGGCTAATGCTGGACATTATCCGATACCAGTACGATCTGGGGTTGGTGGACGACTGCATCCAAACGATCGAAACCCTCATCGCTCACCCTGCCATTCTGGAGTACCCGGAGTCCGGCGTCCGTGCACGGGTGCTTTACGCGCAGGTTCTGCAGGACAAGGGCGCAAGCGAGCGTGCCCTCCGTGCGGCGCAGGAAGCCGTAAGCATCGTTCCAGATCGGTCGAGGGAGTTGCGGACGGCTGCTCAGCACTCACGGGTGTCAACGATGGCGGAAGAGGGGGAGGTGGAGGCGGCATGGCAGGAAGCGATGGTGCTGGACTCCCTCGTTGGTCCTGAAGCAGGCGCAAGGGCTAGCGGCATGGCCTACTGGACGATCGGAAATTCGGCATTTATGTCCGGACGGATCGAGGAAGGACTCCGGTTCCACCGGCAGGCAGCAACGGCCCTGACCTCGTTGGGGGACGTCAACCTATGGGCACTGTTTAATAAGGCCTCGGCAAACCTGCGCATGGATGCAGGGGTAGTGGGGCCGGAGACCCTCGAATGCATTGAACGGGCGGAAGTAGCCATTTCGGTTTCCGAGGGAAACCTGGCCGACCGGCTGGAGATCCTTTTATCACGCGCCCACTGGGAACACTTGGCAGGAAATAATGGCGTAGCCGAACAAAAGCTCCGGGACGTGGCCATCAAGGCCGAAGAATTATTCCCGTATACCCGGGCACAGGCACTGATGGTTTTGGCGAGATGCCTGTTCGACCTCGGGCGAGCTGGGGAGGCATTGGACGCGGCGCGGGAAGGTGAACGACTATTCGACGGTATAGGGGCACCTGTCCAAGCCGAAAGAGCACGGGAGATTATCAGGACCATCCTCCGAAATGACTCCATCGCCCAAACAGCTGAACACGAAACGAAAAGTCAGGCCTAGGAACTCGATATTTAAGTATCGAAGGCGCACAATACAAACACCGTCTTTCGAATTATCGGCGGCAATCACGGACGAGCCGTTCCAAATCGGCGAGGGAATCCGCTGCATTTGATCCTGCGCAGCGACTTGGGGGAAGCATGGCTAGACGCGATAGATTGCAGTACGCAGGGACACGCCCTTATGCCGACCCGCAGAACCCGACGGACGGCAAGGGCGTGCTAACCGGGGATGAAAGGATTTCCCCCGGGCACATCTCGGTCGAATTCGCCGAGGAGGGACATTTGGTACTGGCGCTGCCGCCAGGTGAAGTGATCACCGGGACGATGGCCCTGCAGGCGGCAGAGAAGATCCAGGCCCTCGCCGGAGCCAGTACCCTGCCTCTGCTCCTGGTCTTGACTGGAGTGGATTCAGTATCCCGAAGCGCCCGCGACGTTTTCAGTGCGGCGCGGTCGCTCTCGGCGGTGGCCGTCATGGGTGTCTCGCCGGTGGACCGCGTTATTGCCAATTTTCTGCTGGGCGGCGAAGTGCAGCCGTGCCCCACCCGCTACTTCTCAAGCGAACCTGACGCGCTTGGCTGGCTGAAACGATTTGCGGTATGACACCTGACTCTGGAGCTGCCAATCTGCCTGGCGAAGCCGTCCGGCTGAACAGGATAGTTGAGGGCATTGTCAGTATCGCGGCGGGAAACCTCACATCGCGAATTCCCGTTTCGCCCGCACGCGACCAGATTGATGCCGTCAGCACGGGCATTAATCTGCTGGCCGAAGAACTGGACGATATTTACCGGGACCTTGAGCAGCGTGTGCAGGACCGTACCCAGGAGCTCCGGGAAGCCCACGCCCAGATGCAGCACATGGCCCTTAGCGACCCCCTCACCGGGGCTGGAAACAGAACTGCCTTGATGCAGGCAGCTGAGGACGCGTTGACGGTTTGGAACGTCGAGCAAGTTCGGGATACCGCGCCGGCGGTATTGATGGTTGACCTGGACGGGTTCAAAGACATCAATGACAGCTTCGGACACCAAGCGGGTGACCGGGTACTCCAAGAAGTGGCGACAAGATTGCTCGCCTGCGTGCCGGGGGATAGCACCGTTTCACGGCTCGGCGGCGACGAATTCGCGGTTCTGCTCCCTGACGTCAGCCGCATGTCCGCCCGGGCGACGGCCGAGCGTGTGCAGGAAGCACTGGGGTTCAAAATGAAGGTGGAGGAACTGGATGTCTGGCCCCGTGCCAGCATTGGCGTGCACCTTGCCGAGGTTGGGCAGTCCGCCGAAGACCTGCTTCTCCGCGCCGACACGGCAATGTACGAAGCGAAGGAAGACGGTCCGGGCCTGGTTCGGCTATTTGAACCGGTGATGCTCTACGCCCGCCAACTGCGGCGCAAAATGTCCTCTGATCTGCGCAATGCCGTTGAACGCAACGAGTTTCGGCTGGCGTACCAGCCCGTTGTAGATCTGGTCACCGGCAAGATGCAGGGTGTGGAGGTGCTGCTGCGCTGGGAGCATCCGACGCAGGGACTGGTCATGCCGGACATCTTCATTCCGCTGGCCGAGGAGAGCGGAGCCATCCTGGGGATCGGACGCTGGGTGCTGCGGTCTGCCCTGGAGCAACTAGCGCAGTGGCGTGAGGCCGATCAGGACCAGGACGGCTTCCATATCCGCGTCAACGTCTCCCCGTCTGAACTGCAGAGCATGGACCTGGTCGACTTTGTCCGGGCGCAGCTGCGGGAAGTCGGCGCAGCTCCGCAGGATCTGGTTCTCGAGATCACCGAGAGCGCTTTCGTGGGCAGCGGAGACGTTGAGACTTACTCCATGAGGTCGCTCAAAGCCCTGGGCGTCCGCTTGGAAATCGACGATTTCGGCACGGGGTATTCATCCATCAGCTACCTGCGGCGCCTGCCGGTGGATACCGTCAAGGTGGACCGCGCCCTGATCGCCGAGATCAGCCGCGACGAAGGGCAGCTGCAGTTCGTGGACGCCGTTCACCGGCTCATTCAGGCCGCCGGAATGGAAGCAGTCTTCGAAGGAATAGAGACCCTGGAGCAGGCTGAACTACTGCAGGACATGGGCTGCTGCAGCGGCCAGGGCTACTACTTCAGCCGGCCGCTCACCGCCGGGCAGGTGGGAACGCTCCTGACCAGCGGCAGCCGCCTGCCGCTGGCCACGGAACTGCTGGCGTAACCGGACACTGCTGGCCTGACCGGGCGCCCGGACGCAGGTGAAGGAAGCTCAGTTCCGGACCCGGTACCGCAGGAACACGACGCCGTTGGCGAATCGCTTCTCCTCCAGCAGCTCCAGGTCCAGCCGCAGACCGTCCGGAAGGAACCGCTTCCCGCCACCGACAATCACGGGGGAGAGCAGCTGCTGCAACTCGTCAACCAGCCCCGCCTGCAGCGCCTGGCCGGCGAGGTCCGCTCCGCCCACGGACACGTCGCCGTCGGACGCCTCCACGAGTGCCCGCACGGCAGCGGGATCGAACTCCCGTTCCAGCCGCGTGCGCGGGGCGGAGAGGCCGGCGAGGGTTCGCGAGAAAACCACCTTGTCCGCCCCCTGCCAGATCCGCGCGTACTCGTGGATGGCGGGCGGCTCGTCCTCTGCGGGGACGGCGTCCCAGGCAGCCATCACGTCATAAAGCCGCCGTCCCAACAGATGCGTGTGGACGTCCCGCTCAAGCCCGTTGACGAAGGAATGGACCTCTTCATCGGGCATGCTCCAGTCAAAGGACCCGGACTCGTCCGCTATGTACCCGTCGAGCGACGTGATGCTGGTGTAGATCAGCCGTCCCATGCCGGCCTCCCGCTTAGGTTAGAGTCCCAGGGCTGTCCGTACATCGGCCAGCACTGCATCCAGGGTTGCGCGTGCGTTCGAACGCGCAGCCGGCAGATCAGCCGCTGAACCGACGGGCTCAATCACCTCGAGGTAGCACTTGAGCTTCGGCTCGGTTCCGCTGGGACGGATGATGACCCGGGTGTTGTCACGGGTAACGTACCGCAGCCCGTCCGTGGGCGGCAGTCCGTTGGCGCCTTCGGCAAGGTCGACGGCGGTCTCCACCGGGGAACCGGCGAAGGAGGCCGGCGGGTGCTCACGCAGCCGCTGCATCATTTCGGTCAGCAGGCCCAGGTTCTCCACCCGGACGGAGAGCTGGTCGCTCTGGTGCAGGCCGTGCTCCAGGGCCAGCTCGTCGAGTTCGTCAAAGAGGGTCCGGCCCTTCGCCTTCAGGGCAGCGGCCAGCTCGGCCAGCAGCAGTCCGGCGGAGATGCCGTCCTTATCCCGGACCAGTCCCGGTGCCACGCAGTAGCCCAGTGCTTCTTCGTATCCGTAGGTCAGCTTCGGCACCCGGGAGATCCACTTGAACCCGGTCAGGGTTTCCTGGTGCTCAAAACCTGCAGCATCCGCAATGCGGGCCAGGAGGCGGGAGGAAACAATCGAGTTGGCGAAGACAACGCCGGACCGGGCTTTCTCGCCCCGTACCTTCCAGCGGCCGGCAGCGATCCGCCGGGCAATGTGGCGGCCCAGCAGGGCGCCGACTTCGTCACCGCGCAGCATGCGCCATTCGCCCGTGGCAGGGTCCTTGGCCGCGATGGCGGCGCGGTCGGCGTCCGGATCATTGGCCAGGACAAGGTCCGCGTCCCGCTCGGCGGCAAGCTTCAGGGCCAGGTCCAGCGCTCCGGGTTCCTCCGGGTTCGGGAAGGCAACGGTGGGGAAGTCCGGGTCCGGCAGTGCCTGCTCCGGAACCAGGGTCACCGAGGTGAACCCGGCACCGCGAAGCACGGCGGACATGGTTTCGCCGCCGACGCCGTGCATAGGCGTGAGGACGATGTCCAGGTCCCGTGCCGGGTAGCCTTCCCGGTGCGCCAGATCGTCGACGGCGCCGATGTAGTCAGCGATCAGCGACTCGGAAACTTCGGTGTAGCCGTCCGGTGCCAGCTCAATGGAGTCCAGCGGAACGGTGTAGTCGATCCGTGCGGCGATCTCGGCGTCGTACGGCGTGACAATCTGCGCACCCCGGCCGGGACCCTTGACCGTGCGGCCGCCCAGGTAGACCTTGTAGCCGTTATCCGCGGCAGGGTTGTGGCTGGCAGTGACCATCACGCCCGCGTCCGCGTCCAGGGCGCGGACCGCGTAGGCGAGCAGCGGCGTCGGAAGCGTGCAGGGCAGCAGGAACGTTTCGATGCCGGCGGCGCCGAAAACGGCAGCCGTTTCCAGCGCGAAGTCCTTCGACTTGTACCGGGCGTCGTAGCCGATCACGGCGCTGGGAGTCCAGTTGTCGCCGGCTGTGTCCTGCAGGAAGGACGCGATGCCTGCAGCGGTGCGCCGCACCACCACGCGGTTCATCCGGTTTGAACCGGCGCCCAGCTCCGCACGCAGCCCAGCGGTTCCGAACTCGAGCGTGCCGGCAAACCGGTCCGCCAGTTCCGCCGCAGCGGCGTCCGCACCGTCGGGGTCCGCACCGTCCGTGTCCGCGAGGGTGCGGAGGAGGGTGCGGAGCTCACGGGCGGTGTCCGGATCGGGGTCACTGTCCGCCCACGCGTGCGCGGCGGCGGTTAGTTCTTCGAGGTCGGCGGGGATCAGAGTCATGTGGATACCTACTGTTGCTGGTGCGGGTAGCTGTGCGGCGGAAAGCTGCTAGATCTTGTTGATGATCTCGGCGAGCAGCTTGGAGATGCGCGGTCCGGCGGCCTGTCCCGCTTCCAGGACCTCGCCGTGGCTCAGTGCCACCGGGCTGATGCCTGCGGCCAGGTTGGTGACCAGGGAGATCCCGAAGACCTCCATGCCGGCGTGGCGTGCGGCAATGGCTTCGAGTGCCGTGGACATGCCGACCAGGTCGGCGCCGATGGTCTTGGCGTAGCGGACCTCGGCCGGCGTTTCGTAGTGCGGGCCGGTGAACTGGGCGTAAACGCCTTCATCCAGGGTCGGGTCCACGCTGCGTGCCACGTCGCGCAGCCGCGACGAGTACAGGTCTGTCAGGTCAACGAACGTCGCGCCTTCGAGCGGGGACGTGGCGGTGAGGTTGAGGTGGTCGCTGATCAGCACCGGGGTGCCCGGCTGCCACTCGGGATTCAGCCCGCCGCAGCCGTTGGTGAGGACCATGACCTTGGCGCCGGCGGCGGCTGCGGTGCGGACACCGTGCACGACGGCGCGTACGCCCTTGCCCTCGTAGTAGTGGGTGCGTGCACCCAGGACCAGGGCGCGCTTGCCGTCGGTGGTGAGGACGGAGCGGATGGTGCCCACGTGCCCCTGCACGGAGGGGGCCGAGAAGCCCGGGATATCGGAGGCGGAGAGCGTAGCGGTGGTCTCGCCGATCAGCTCGGCGGCTTCACCCCAGCCGCTTCCGAGGACCAGTGCAATGTCGTGGGAGGGCACGCCGGTGTGCTCTGCAATGTAGTCGGCGGCCTGCTGGGCAAGTTCAAATGGGTCGTTAGTCACTTAACAAACTTACAGCCTTGCCGGCCTGCCGAAGTCCGCGCCTGCACCGCCGTTTGAGCGCCGTCACTCGATGGGACAGAATAGACCCTTGTGACCACCCAACTAGATTTTACTGCCCGAAAACTTGCGATTCTCGGAGGCGGCCCCGGCGGCTACGAGGCTGCCCTCGTGGCGGCATCCCTCGGAGCGGACGTAACCGTCGTCGAGCGGCAGGGGCTGGGCGGCTCCGCCGTGCTCACCGACGTCGTTCCGTCCAAGACACTTATTGCCACTGCCGATGTGATGACCCGGCTGAATGCGGCCCGGAATCTCGGCGTGGAATTCGGGGACGTGGCCTCGCCGGTCTACGCAGACCTGAAGGTGGTCAATCATCGCCTGCTGGCCCTGGCCAAGGAACAGTCCAATGACATCCGCAGCACCCTGGAACGGGTGGGCGTGAAGGTGAAGATCGGCGAAGGCCGCCTGCTGGACAACACCACCATTGAAGTCACCGCCGACGACGGCACCGTGGAAACGGTCAAGGCCGAAGCCTTGCTGATTGCCACCGGCGCGAACCCCCGTGAGCTGGAGACCTCCGTTCCCGACGGTGAGCGGATCTTCACCTGGAAGCAGATCTACAACCTCACCGAGGTTCCCGAGCACCTGATCGTCATCGGTTCCGGCGTCACCGGCGCGGAATTTGCCTCCGCCTACAACGGGCTCGGCACCAAGGTCACGCTGATCTCCAGCCGCGACCGCGTGCTGCCCGGCGAGGACGCAGATGCCGCCGTCGTGCTGGAAGACGTTTTCCAGGCCCGCGGCATGACCGTGCTCAGCCGGTCGCGCGCCGACTCCGTGAAGAATACGGGCGACGGCGTGCTGGTCACGCTTTCGGACGGACGGACTGTTGAAGGCAGCCACTGTCTCGTAGCCGTGGGCGCCATCCCGAACACCGCGGGCATCGGTTTGGAAGAAGCAGGGGTGCAGCTGGACGAGCGCGGCCAGATCCGGGTTGACGGCGTCTCCCGCACCACGGCCAACAACGTCTACGCCGCGGGCGACTGCACCGGCGTTTTCAACCTGGCCTCCGTGGCGGCCATGCAGGGCCGCATCGCCGTGGCACACCTCATGGGCGACGGCGTGAAGCCGCTGAAGCTCAAGACCGTGGCCTCGAACATCTTCACCTCCCCGGAAATCGCGTCCGTGGGCGTTTCCGAGGCCGACATTGCCGAGGGCCGGTACCAGGGCGACGTCATCAAGCTGTCCCTGCACACCAACGCCCGGGCCAAGATGATGGACGTCAAGGAAGGCTTCGTGAAGATCATTTCCCGCAAGGGCTCCGGCACCGTGATCGGCGGCGTCGTGGTCGGTCCGCGCGCCTCGGAGCTGATCTTCCCGATCGCCATCGCCGTCACCCATAAGCTCCACGTGGATGACCTGGCCAATACTTTCGCCGTCTACCCGTCGCTCACGGGCTCCATTTCCGAAGCCGCCCGCCGCCTGCACGTCCACATGTAACCAACTACTCTTCTTCTTCCCGCGCCCGCATCGGATTATCCGTTTGCGGGCGCGGGATTTTTTATGCCCGTGAACCGGCAGCATGAAATATTTGTCCGGCATATGGACACAAATCTCAAATAACGGACGCATGCTCCTACGATATGGATACTTCATTTCCTCTTGCGAAAGAGCTCCAATGTCTACTAAGAATCCCTCCGCGGCATCTACGCCGGCGCCGGCGCCGGCCAAAACCAATTCCAAGGGCCGCGTGATTGTTGCCAGCCTCGTCGGAACCTCCATCGAGTTCTATGACTTCTACGTATACGCAACGGCAGCAGTCCTCGTCTTCCCCCGGTTGTTCTTTCCGAATGCCGAGGGCATCACGGCCCTGCTGAGCTCGTTCGCCGTGTTCGGGGTGGCTTTCATTGCCCGGCCGCTGGGCTCCATCGTCTTCGGGCACTTCGGTGACAAGGTGGGCCGCAAGGGAACCCTGGTGGCATCGCTGTTGACCATGGGGATTGCGACGTTCCTGATCGGTTGCCTGCCGACCGCGGAAAACGGCTGGACGGTCCTCGCTCCCGCAATGCTGGTGGTCCTGCGGTTTGCCCAGGGCCTGGCCCTGGGTGGGGAATGGTCCGGAGCGGCGCTGCTCGCGACGGAGAACGCGCCGGCCAACAAGCGTGCCGTCTGGGGAACCTTCCCGCAGCTGGGCGCGCCGATCGGGTTCATCCTGGCCAACGGCCTGTTCCTGTTGCTGAGCTTCCAGCTGGATGCCGAGCAGTTCGACTCCTGGGGCTGGCGCGTGCCGTTCCTGGCCAGCGCCGTCATGGTGATCATCGGCCTGTACGTCCGGCTGAAGCTGGTTGAGACGCCGGCCTTCCAGAAGGTTGTGGATTCGGGAGAGGTCAGCAAACTGCCCCTGAGCCGCGCCTTCAAGTACAGCTGGCGCCCGATGATTGCCGGCACCTTCATCATGCTGGCGACGTATGTGCTGTTCTACCTGATGACCACGTTCACGCTGTCCTACGGGACCGCGGCCAAGAGCGCGGAAGCGGCCAAGGCCGCCGCGGAAAAGGCCGGCAAGCCGTTCGACCCGGAGACCTTCGCCGCCGGTCTGGGCTACGCCCGCAACGACTTCCTGATCATGCTGATCATCGGCGTGGTGTTCTTCGGGATCTTCACGCTCGTCGCCGGTCCGCTGGCGGAGAAGTTCGGACGCCGCAAGACACTGTTGGTTGTCACCGCCGGCATCTTCCTCTTCGGCTTCACGTTCTCGCCGCTGCTGGGCGGCGGAACCGTGGGGGTGATGGCGCTGCTGATCATCGGCTTCACCCTGATGGGCCTGACGTTCGGACCCATGGGAGCCCTGCTGCCGGAGCTCTTCCCGACCAACGTGCGGTACACCGGGTCGGCCATCGCCTACAACGTCTCCTCGATCCTGGGCGCAGCGGTGGCACCGTTCATCGCCGTCGCCCTGTGGCAGGCCGCGGACGGAAGCCCGTGGCTGGTGGGCATCTACCTGTCCTCCATGGCGGTGCTGACGCTGATCGCACTGTTCGTGACCAAGGAAACCCGCGACGTCGACTACGAAAACAATTCCAGTGAGGGCGTGAAGGTCCCCTAGGCCTTTCAAGCACACAGCAGCAGGCCCGGTTCCCGTGGGGGGAGCCGGGCCTTCTGCGTTTTGCGGTGCTGCTGCTGTTGCGCGGGGTTGCTCCGGGATCAGTCCAGAATCGAGGCGATGACGGCGCCGGCGGACACCGTCGCGCCGGGCAGGGCGCTCAGGCCGGAGATGGTGCCGGACTTGTGCGCGGTCAGCGGCTGTTCCATCTTCATCGCTTCGAGCACCACCACGAGGTCACCCTCGCGAACCGCTGCGCCGTCCTCGACAGCCACCTTGACGATGGTTCCCTGCATGGGTGAGGTCAGGTCATCGCCTGCGGTCGCGGTGGATGCACCGCCCCGGGAACGCTTGCGGGCCTTGCCGTTGCCGCGGGTGCCGTTGGATGCGCCGGCTGCGGGGCCGCCCAGGCCGGCCGGGAGCACGACCTCGAGCCGCTTGCCGCCTACTTCAACGGTGACGCGCCGGCGCTCGTCGTCGTCGTCGCCCGTTCCGGGTTCGCCGCTCCAGGCCGGGATGGTGTTCGCGAACTCGGTCTCGATCCAGCGCGTGTGGACGCCGAAGGTCTCCTCGCCGGTGAAGGCGGGGTCCGCAGCGACGGCGCGGTGGAACGGCAGCACGGTGGGCAGGCCGGCGACGTCGATCTCCGCCAAGGCGCGCCGCGCACGCTGCAGCGCTTCGCGGCGGGTGGCGCCGGTGACAATCAGCTTGGCGAGCATGGAATCGAAGTTCCCGCCCACGGTTTCGCCCGCTTCGATGCCCGAGTCAACGCGGACGCCGGGGCCGGTGGGCAGCTTGAACTCGGAGACGGTGCCGGGGGCGGGCATGAAGTTGCGCCCCGGGTCTTCGCCGTTGATGCGGAACTCGAAGGAGTGGCCGCGCACTTCCGGGTCGCCGTATCCCAGCGCCTCGCCGCGGGCGATGCGGAACTGCTCGCGGACCAGGTCCAGGCCGGTGACTTCCTCGGAGACGGGGTGTTCCACCTGCAGCCGCGTGTTGACCTCCAGGAAGGAAATGGTGCCGTCCTTGCCGACCAGGAATTCGCAGGTCCCGGCGCCCTGGTAGCCGGCTTCCTTGAGGATGGCCTTCGACGCCGAGTACAGGCTCGCGTTCTGTTCTTCGGTGAGGAACGGGGCCGGGGCTTCCTCGACAAGCTTCTGGTTGCGGCGCTGCAGGGAGCAGTCGCGGGTGGAAATAACCACTACGTTTCCGTAGGCATCAGCAAGGCACTGGGTTTCCACATGGCGCGGGGCGTCCAGGAAACGCTCGATGAAGCACTCACCCCGGCCGAACGCAGCTGTGGCCTCGCGGACCGCCGAGTCGAACATTTCGGGAATCTCTTCGCGGGTGCGGGCAACCTTGATGCCGCGGCCGCCGCCGCCGAAGGCTGCCTTGATGGCCAGCGGCAGTCCGTGCCGGTCCGCGAAGTCCAGGACATCCTGGGCCGACTCGACCGGATCCGCCGTACCCGGAACCAGCGGGGCGCCGACCTTGGCGGCAATATGCCGGGCCTGGACCTTGTCCCCGAGCGAGGAGATGGCGCTGGGGGAGGGGCCGATCCAGGTCAGGCCGGCGTCGAGGACGCGCTGGGCGAATTCGGCGTTCTCGGAGAGGAAGCCGTAGCCGGGGTGGATTGCGTCGGCGCCTGCCCGTGCGGCGGCGTCGAGGATCTTGTCCATGTCCAGGTAGGACTCGGCGGCGGTGCTGCCGCCGAGCGCAAAGGCCTCGTCGGCGAGGCGGACGTGCAGGGCGTCGCGGTCGGGATCGGCATAGACCGCAACGGCGGCAATTCCCTCATCGCGGGCGGCGCGGATGACGCGGACCGCAATCTCGCCGCGGTTGGCAATGAGGATCTTGGTGAGTGCCTTGGCGGGGGTCGCAGCAGGCGCGGGGATGTTCTGGCTCATTGGTGCACTGGCTCCTTTTGATCTGTTCGGAGCCTAGCGCGGTTTTGTGGTCTCGGGCCATAATGCGTGCTGTTTCTGCGTGGGAACCGCCCGTTCGTTGTGGGGATTCTACAAAAGGCCGGAGGTTCCCGGCGGTTGGTGGAAGTCGGGTGAGTATCCCTCCACCGCCGGATTCTCGAAGGTGCCAGTTCGATCTGGAGCCCGAACGAGATGGCGGGGAGGTTCGCGACAGGTGATGGATGGAGACATGAGATCCCCTAACCCATTGCCGGCTGCACTCCACGGCAGGCCTTTCACTGTGGCAGAAGCCGAAGCGCAGGGCGTTAGCGCGGAGCGGCTCCGTTCCTCCGACCTCTGGACACCGAGCCGGTCCGTGCGGGTGCCCGTGGGAGGCCGGTTCTCCCTGGCCGACAGCTGCCGGCCGTATGTGGAGTTATTGCCGGACGCCGTCCTGAGCCATGCGACGGCGGCGCGGCTGCACGGACTGGTGCTTCCTTGGCGGCTGGCTGAGGAACCGGTGATCCATCTGAGCCGACCCCCGGGGCTAGGGACGCCGAGGAGAAGGAATGTGGTGGGGCACCGTTTGGAGCTAATGGCGGATGAGACGGAGACGGTCCAGGGACTGCCGGTCACCAGCATTGCCCGCACATGGCTGGACCTTGCCGGAATGCTGTCTCCGGAAGAGCTCGTGGTTATGGGGGACCAGATCGTCAGTGAGCATCATCGGAATTTTGGAACGCCCCGTGTAGCACTCGTGCCATTGGCGGATCTGCGCGAATTCATCGAGGGTAAGGCGCGCAACGCTCATGTCCGCAAATGCCGGAGTGCACTGGAACGCCTCCGGGTGGGAGTGGATTCACCGCCGGAAACGCGGCTGCGGTTGATGCTGCTTGCTGACCCGGAGCTGCCCGAATTCCTCCCAAACGTTGCCATCTGTGATGCCGCGGGAGAGCCGCAGGTATGGGCTGATCTTGGCTGCCAAGAATTCCGGACCTGTCTTGAGTACGACGGCGCGCATCACCTAACACCCGAACAGCAGGCCCGTGACCACTACAGGGATCTCAAGACGGCGGAGTTGGGGTGGATTCAGGTCAAGATAAGCAAAGCTGACTTTGCGCAGGGCCAGCACCGTATCAGAGCAAAGGTACTCAGAGGCCTGGCCCTGGCCGGGTGGCGCACGGGTAGCGGCTCGTAAGGCTGAGGTTCTGCGGTGCTAGTACAGATAACGGGGTGCTGGCGCCCGGATACGCCCGTTAGCCGTACAACGGCCGCTGACCGGACCGGGATAAGCCCGTTAGCTGTACAACGGCCGCGGTGGCGCGGTGCTAGTACAGATAACGGGGTATTGGCGCCGGGATAAGCCCGTTATCTGTACATCCGCCGCGGACCAGACCGGATACGCCCGTTATCTGTACAGCAGCCCGCCCCGGCGCCGGGAACGCAGCAGACGCTACTTCCAGAGGTCGATGATCCGCACGTCGGCGCTGGCCAGGAGCTCGCGCAGCGTCGAAACGGAAAGCCCGACGACGGCGTGCGGGTCGCCGTCGACCCGCTCGATGAACGCCCCGCCCAGGGAGTCGATAGTGAAGGAACCGGCCACCTGCAGCGGCTCGCCCGTGGCGATGTAGGCCTCGATCTCGTCCTCGGAAAGCTTCACGAAGTGCACCTCGGCAGAGGACACCGCCCCGAGGGTGGCTCCGGAGCCGTCCTCGTCGGTGTCGCGGCAGTCCACCAGCCAGTGCCCGGTATGCAGTACCCCGGAGGAACCGCTCATGCGGCGGATCCGTTCGCGGGCGACGTCGGCTTCCCACGGCTTGCCGTGTGCCTCGCCGGCAAATTCGAAGACTGAATCGCAGCCGATCACCAGCGCGCCGTCAGCCTCGGGCAGGGACGCTACGGCTTCGGCCTTGGCGCGGGCCAGCAGCAGGGCCGTATCGTGCGGGTCGGTCAGGCCGTAGCGGGCGGTGACGGCGTCTTCGTCGACGTCGGAGACGAGGACGGTGTGGCTGATGCCGGCATCGGTCAGCAGCTTGGTGCGGGCGGGGGACGCGGAGGCCAGGATGAGGCTCAGGTTCGGGTTGGTCACGGGTTCAAGCCTAGTGCCGCGGCGGACCGGCCCGGAAACCAAAAACGCCGGGCCGCCCCCGAAGGGACGGCCCGGCGCTGCTGCACGAAGGGATCAGCTCTTGGACTCAACGAGCAGGGGGACCTCGATCTGCTCGGAATCGTCCGCGAAGGGATCGCCCTGGCGGCGGGCGTTGTACAGTCCGTTGTCCAGCAGTCCGTTGCGCCGGGCCACGAGGGTGGGGACCACGGTCTGGCCGGCCACGTTCACGGCGGTGCGTCCCATGTCCAGGATCGGATCGATGGCCAGCAGCAGGCCGACGCCGGCCAGCGGCAGGCCGAGGGTGGACAGGGTCAGCGTGAGCATCACGACGGCGCCGGTGGTGCCGGCGGTTGCGGCGGAACCCAGGACCGAAACCAGCGCGATCAGCAGGTAATCGGTGAAGACCAGGTCCACGTTGAAGAACTGTGCCACGAAGATCGCGGAGACGGCCGGGTAGATGGAGGCGCAGCCGTCCATCTTGGTGGTTGCACCCAGGGGTACGGCGAAGGAGGCGTAGGCCCGGGGCACGCCGAGGTTACGCTCGGTCACGCGCTGGGTCAGCGGCAGCGTACCCACCGAGGAGCGCGAAACGAAGGCCAGCTGGATGGCGGGCCAGGCGCCGGAGAACCACTGGCGGACGGAGAGGCCGTGGGCCTTGATCAGTGCCGGGTAGACACCGAACAGCACCAGGAACAGGCCAAGGTAAACGGTGAGGGCGAACATGCCCAGGGAGCCGATGGTGTCCCAGCCGTAGGTCGCGACGGCGGTGCCGATGAGGCCGACCGTGCCGACCGGTGCGAGGCGGATGATCCACCACAGGACCTTCTGGATAACGGCCAGGGCCGAGGCGTTCAGGGCCAGGAACGCTTCGGCGGGCTTGCCGACCTTGAGGGCGGCAATGCCGACGGCGATGGCGATCACGAGGATCTGCAGCACGTTGAAGCTGACGCTGGTGGTGACGTCCCCGGACTCCGCCACCTTGGAGCTGGCGCCGAGTCCCAGGAAGTTGGCCGGCACCAGGCCGGTCAGGAAGCCCACCCAGCTGCCCTGGCTGCCGCTGAACTCCTCGCCCTGGCTGACGTCGGCGTTGTTGCCGGGCTGCAGGAAGAAGCCCAGCAGGATGCCGATGACCACGCTGATGAGTGCCGTGATGGCGAACCAAAGCAGCGTCTGCCAGGCCAGCCGGGCGGCGTTGGAAACGGCCCGGAGGTTGGCGATGGAGCTGACCACGGCGGTGAAGATCAGGGGGACAACGGCGGCCTTCAGCAGCGATACGTAGCTGGTGCCGATGGTGTCCAGCGTGGTGGTGAGCCAGTTGGGCTCATCGTCAACGGTGCCCATTGACTTGGCCAGCAGGCCCAGCGCCAGGCCCGCAATAAGGGCGGCGATGATCTGCGGTCCGAAGGACGTTGCCCACTTGGGCAGCCGCCGGGCGGTGGATTCAGGGGAGGAGGTCTGTGAGGTCACGGGAAAGACTCTAGCGGTGCGTCTTTACCAGAACCGCCTCCAAGTTGCGAAATATGACGGCAGGAAAAAGTCGGAGTGCTCACCTGGCGGTCGCCAAATCCGCGCTGTTACGGGGCTTCGCCTCAGCGGCCCGGGATATTCCCCGGGCCGCTGTGACTAAGATCGCGTCCGTTTTACTCGCCCAGGAGGGCCCGCCGCAGCGTGTCCAGCCCCACGGAGCCGAGCTGCAGCGCCCGGGTGTGGAAAGCCTTCTCGTCGAACGCACCGGCCTCACGGCTGCGGACCTCGTCGCGGATCTGTTCCCAGAGCCGCTGGCCCAGCTTGTAGGACGGGGCCTGTCCCGGCCAACCCAGGTAGCGGGTGAACTCGAAGTTGAGCTGCCCTTCGCTGATCGACATGTTTTCTTTCAGGAACGCGTAGCCCTTGTTGGCCGTCCAGGTGCCTTCACCCCACCGTTCCGGGATTTCCAGTTCCAGGTGGACGCCGATGTCGAAGACCACGCGGGCGGCACGCATCCGCTGCGCATCCAGCATTCCCATCCGGTCGCCCGGGTCGCTGAGGTAGCCCAGCTGCTCCATCAGCCTTTCGGCATAGAGGGCCCAGCCCTCGCCGTGGCCGGAAACCCAGCAGATGTTGCGTCGCCAGTCGTTGAGCAGTCCGCGGGATGCCGTCGCCGTCGCAATCTGCAGGTGGTGGCCCGGAACGCCCTCGTGGTAGACCGTGGTGGTTTCCTGCCAGGTGGTGAAGGTGTCCTCGCCGGCCGGCACGGACCACCACATGCGGCCAGGGCGGGAGAAATCGTCGCTGGGACCGGTGTAGTAGATCCCGCCCTCCTGGGTGGGTGCAATCATGCACTCGATCCGGCGCATCGGTTCGGTGATCTCGAAGTGGGATCCGGAGAGGTCTTCGACGGCGCGGTCGGCGAGGTCCTGCATCCAGGCCTGCAGTTCATCCGTTCCGTGCAGTTGGCGAGCCGGATCCTCATCGAGGATCCGCATGGCTTCCGCCACGGTGGCGCCGGGCCGGATTTGCTCGGCCACGGCTTCCTGCTCGGCGATGATGCGGTCCAGTTCCTCCACGCCCCACTGGTAGGTTTCCTCCAGATCGACGGCGGATCCGAGGAATTGGCGGGACATCAGCGCGTAACGCTCCCGGCCTACGGCATCTGCGGCGGGTGCAGCCGGAAGAAGTTCCTCCTCCAGGAAGGATGCAAGGTTGGCATAGGCCCGGCGGGCGGATTCGGCTCCAGCTTTCAGGTCCGCGCGGAGCGCGACGGGCAGCTCTCCGCCTCCGGGGAGGGCGGCATTGGCGGCGAGGGCGTCAAAGAACCCGCCGTCCTCTGCATACGCGGAAGCCTGCTCCACCACGATCTTTACCTGCCGGCGGGCGGACACCCGGCCGTGTCCGATGCCGCTGCGCAGGCTGGTGATGTAGCCGGCGACGGCGTCGTCCACGTTGTTCAGGCGCCCGGCGATGTGGTGCCACTGCTCTTCGGTATCCGTAGGCATGAGGTCGAAGATGCTGCGGATTCTTTGCGCGGGGGAAGCAATGTTGTTCAGCTCGGCCAGGTCCCAGCCGGACTCGTGGATTTCCAGGTCCAAGCCGAGGCGTTCGTGCATGGCGTCAAGGGTCACGCGGTCGACGTCGTCTGCGGGCTCAAGCCCGTCCAGCCGGCTGAGCGTCTCCCGGACTGCTTCGGCATAGGACTCCAGGCCGGCCGGCGAGTAATCGCCGTATTCGGTTTCCCGGCCCGGGATGCCCAGGGACGTGGCGAGGGACGGATCCAGCTGCAGGAACGTGGAGGTGAAGGCATCGGCAACGGCGTCGATGGCGGTAAGCCGGCGCACCGGGGTACTGCCGGCAGTGGCGGACACGGGCGCGGAGGAAGGTGTCTGATGAGTCACAAAGGTAGCCTAACCGCACACCGGCCCCGAGGCACTTATCGGGGCTAGCGGTAACTCCGCCGCCAGGACCCCGGCCCGGGCTTCGGGTCCAGGCGCAGGTTCCGCCGCCGTGCCCACGCGCGGTGGGCCGGGCGGGCGGGAGGCAGGAGTGCAGCCTGCGCTCCCAGCCCGGCGACGACGGCGGTCAGGGCTGCAAGTTCCTCGTCCGTCGGGGAGCCGGAAACCACGGAAAACAGCGGCTCCGAAGCCGGTTCCGGGGTGCTGCCGTCAATACTCACAGCGGCATGTTCCCGTGCTTCTTGGCGGGCAGGGACGCACGCTTGTCCCGCAGTGCCCGCAGGCCCCGGATCAGCTGCAGGCGGGTGTCCGAAGGGGCAATGACTGCGTCCACGTACCCGAGCTCGGCCGCCTGGTAGGGGTTGAGCAGCTCATCTTCATATTGCTCAATGTATTGGCGCCGGACGTCCTCGACGTCGCCGCCGGCGTCGGCCGCTGCCTTGAGCGGCGCGCGGTAGAGGATGTTCACCGCGCCCTGGGCACCCATCACGCCGATCTGCGCAGTGGGCCAGGCGAGGTTGATGTCGGCGCCGAGCTTCTTGGAACCCATCACGATGTACGCGCCGCCGTAGGCCTTGCGGGTGATGACCGTCAGCTTGGGAACCGTGGCCTCGGCGTAGGCGTAAAGCAGTTTGGCGCCGCGGCGGATGATGCCCTGGAACTCCTGGTCCTTGCCCGGCAGGAAGCCCGGCACGTCCACGAAGGTCAGGATCGGGATATTGAAGGCGTCGCAGTTGCGGACAAACCGGGCCGCTTTTTCGGAGGCGGCGATGTCCAGGGTGCCGGCAAACTGCATTGGCTGGTTGGCCACGATGCCTACCGTGTGGCCCTCCATGCGGCCGTAGCCGATGATCACGTTCGGGGCGTACAGGGCCTGCATTTCCAGGAAGTGCCCGTCATCCAGGACGGTCTCGATGACGGTGCGGATGTCATAGGGCTGGTTTGCGGAGTCCGGGATCAGCTCATCCAGGGCCAGGTCCGCGTCGGTGGTTTCCTGGTCCTGGTCAAACGCGGTCAGCGGTGCTTCGGCCAGGTTGTTCGACGGCAGGAAATCGAGCAGCTCGCGGACGAACTCGACGGCGTCCTCTTCGTCGGAGGCCAGATAGGCGGAGGTGCCGGTGTTGGCATTGTGCTGCCGGGCGCCGCCGAGGGTTTCCATATCCACGTCTTCACCGGTGACCGTCTTAATGACGTCGGGACCCGTGATGAACATGTGCGAGGTCTTGTCCACCATCACCACGTAGTCGGTGAGGGCGGGGGAGTAGGCCGCTCCGCCGGCGGAGGGGCCCATGATCAGTGAGATCTGGGGAACGACGCCGGAGGCGTGGACATTGTTGCGGAAAATATCGGCGAACATGGCCAGCGAGGCGACGCCTTCCTGGATGCGGGCTCCGCCGCCGTCCAGGATGCCGATCACCGGGCAGCCGTTGCGCAGGGCGAATTCCTGCACCTTGACGATCTTCTCGCCGTTGACCTGGCTCAGGGAGCCGCCGTAGACGCTGAAGTCCTGGCTGTAGACGGCCACGGGGCGTCCGTCGACGGTGGCGTAGCCGGAAACCAGCCCGTCGCCGAGGGGTTTCTTCTTTTCCATGCCGAAAGCGGTGGAGCGGTGCACGGCGAGGGCGTCGAACTCCACGAAGGACCCGGCGTCCACCAGCAGGTCGATCCGCTCGCGGGCGGTGTGCTTGCCTCGGGCGTGCTGCTTTTCCACTGCCGCCTGCCCCGAGGGCACCGCTGCCGAGGCCTGCCGGCGCCGGAACTCGGCAATCTTGCCGGCCGTCGTATGCAGGGACAGGTCCTGGTCGATACTCAAAGGGGCCTCCGGGTGCTTCAGTTCAGACGCTGCCGCGCCTTCGGGGAATCCCGAGGATGGGGCAGTGCAGGGCGTTAAGTAGGTTCCGCACAAAATGCGTGACGGTTTACCCAGTCTAATGAGCCGCGCCGGGGGGACAGAGTGTAGAAAACCTACAATGTCGTCTCCTGCCGGTTGGTCCGGTCCCCGGAAGGGAATCTCCGGAGACATGATGTTACTGGCTAGTAACATAGCTGCAGGGTGCATTACCCTGTGGCTATGAGCATCCCCAACAGCACCCCGGAAACGGCGTCCCGGTCCCTCGCCGGACGCACCATCCTGATGTCCGGCGGAAGCCGCGGCATCGGCCTCGCCATTGCCCTGCGCGCAGCAGCGGACGGCGCCAACATCGCCATGCTCGCCAAAACGGCGGAGCCGCACCCGAAGCTCGAAGGTACCGTCTACACGGCCGCCGAACAGCTGGAAGCAGCCGGCGGTAAGGCCCTGCCGATCATCGGCGACGTGCGCCGCGACGAAGACGTTGCCCGCGCCGTCGAATCCACCATCGAGCAGTTCGGCGGGATCGACATTGTCCTGAACAATGCCTCTGCCATCGACCTTTCCGGCACCGACGCCGTGTCGATGAAGAGCTATGACCTGATGGCCGACATCAATACCCGCGGCACGTTTATGCTTTCCAAGTTCTCCCTGGACGCCCTGCGCCGGTCCGGCAACGGCCACATTCTCACCCTGTCCCCGCCCCTGAACCTGGATCCCAAGTGGGCCGGCGGCTACCTGGCGTACACCATGGCCAAGTACGGTATGTCCCTCACCACGCTCGGCCTGGCCGAGGAACTGAAGAACGACGGCGTGTCCGTGAACTCGCTCTGGCCGGTGACCGGCATTAACACCGCGGCCATCCGCAACATGCCCGGAGGGGACAAGCTCGCCGCGGCCTCCCGCAGCGCTGACATCATGGCGGACGCCGCACACGCGATCCTCACCCGTCCGAGCGGACAGTCCACCGGCAACTTTTACACCGACGAAGAGGTGCTGCGCGAGGAAGGAATCACGGATTTCAGCCGCTATGCTCCCGGAGTGCCCGCGGACAAGCTGATGCCGGACTTCTTCCTCTAACCCGCGCTGCAGGACCGGGCGCGAAGGGAATGTCAGGGCGCCCGCGTAAGATCGGAAGAATGCAACTGCACTACTCCAGCATGGAAAGACCGGCCCTGGACCCCGGCCGCCTGAGGGCGGCACTGGTGGTACCCAACGGTCCCTTCGCTGCGCTGGAAGTGGTGGCGGAGACCGGATCCACCAATACGGATCTGGCGGACGCCGCACGGCTGCGCCCCTGGGAGGTCGCGGACCTGACCGTCCTGACCGCTGAGCTGCAGACGGCAGGCCGCGGCCGGATGGACCGCAGCTGGGTGGCCCCCGAGCGTTCCTCGCTGTTCGTCAGCGTGCTGCTGCGTCCGGCGGGCCCGTCCGGACGCCCCCTGCCCACAACCTCCTATGGCTGGTTGTCGTTGCTGGCTGCCCTGGCCATGGCCGAAAGCGTGGCGGCGCGCACCGGCGTCGAAGCCCGGTTGAAATGGCCGAACGACGTCATGGTGGACGGGCGGAAACTCGCCGGAGTGCTGGCCCAGTTGGTTCCGGCATCCGACGGCGGCCCGCCGGCCGTGGTGGTCGGCGCCGGCCTGAACGTGAGCCTCACGGACGAAGACCTGCCCGTCCCCACCGCCACCAGCCTGTTGATGGAGTATGCGTCCACTACGGACCGGAACGTCCTGCTGCAGGATTACCTGTTGGCGTTGGCAGCCCGGTACCGGTCCTTCTGCTCGGTGGACGGCGACCCGGAGGCAGTGCCTGCCGGATCCCGGGAGGCACTGCGGGACGAGGTGTCGGCACGCCTGGGCACCCTGGGCCGCGGCGTAAGCGCACAGCTGCCCGGCGGCGGCGTCCTTACCGGCCGTGCCGTTGCCCTGGCGCCCACGGGTGCCCTCGTCATTGTCGACGACGCCGGCGCCACGCATACCGTCAGCGCGGCCGACGTCGTACACCTGCGCCCCGAGCAGCCGTGAGGGCTGAACCCACCCGCCTGCCGGGAGGCGACCCGTGCGCCTGAAACTCTCTCCCGGCGAGCACATCATCGCCGCGGGCCGCCCGCACGCCCGTTCCCTGTGGAAACCGCTGGTGCTCGCCGGAATCACCGGAGCCCTGGCCGGTTACGCCTTGGGCTGGCTAAGCCGGGACTCGCTGCCCGGACAGCTGGCCGAATTCAGCCCCTACCTGCAGCCGGCGGTTGTGGCGCTGGCCGTGCTGCTGCTGGCCCGCTACGCCGTTCCGCCCGTGCTGCGCTGGCTTGCCGGACGCATCATCCTCACCGACCGGAGGCTGATCCAGCGGCAGGGAGTGCTGATGCGCCGCGAGCACGAGATTGCCCTTGCCGCCATTTACCAGCTGGAAATCCGGCAGTCCGTGACGGACCGGATGCAGCGCAGCGGCACCCTCATCCTCGACCTGGGGCATGGGCGGATTATGCAGTATCCGGCGGTGCCGGAGGTGCACCGTTTCCGCTCCATGGTGGTCGCCGCCATCGGCCAGCTGCCGCTGACGGCCATGTTCGATGGTGTAGATATGGAAACAGACGGGGAATACGACTACGAAGGGAGGGACGATGACTGATACCGGCCACGGCGAGCAAGGTTCCGCGAACCACCCCGAACCGACGACCCCGCCCGTGCAGCCCGTTCCGGTGCCCCGTCCCGACTACACCCATGCCAGTACCGGCACCGAGATCGACCGGGAGGACGTGCGCAAGCTTGAGGCGCAGCTGCTCGGCGGCCCGCGTACGCTTCGCCGCCGTGAAGCCGCCGCCGAAGCGGGCGTGTCCCTGCTTTCTGCGCGCAAGCTCTGGCGGGCCATGGGTTTCCCCAACCTTGACGACGACGCCGTCTTCTTCACCGAACAGGACCGCGAGGCCCTGAGCACCGTGATCGAACTGGTGCGCGACGAGCAGCTCACCGAGGATGCAGCCATCTCCATCATGCGGTCCATCGGCCAGATGACGGACCGAATGGTGGTCTGGCAGGTCGAAGCGCTTGTGGAGGAAATGGTGGTCCGCCGCGGTATCACCGACGCCGAAGCCCGCAAGCGGCTGGTCGAGGCTCTTCCCGGCCTGATCGAGCCGCTCGAAAAGACCCTCGTTTACGCCTGGAAACGCCAGCTCAACGCGGCCGTCCAACGCCTGGCCCTGCGTGCCGAGGCAGGCCTGGCCAGCCACGACGACGCCGCCTCCGATGACGCGCCGCTGCCGTTGGCGCGCGCCGTCGGTTTTGCCGACCTCGTCTCCTACACCAGCCTTTCCCGGCAAATGAACGAGAAGACCCTGGCCCAGATGGTGCAGCGTTTCGAGCACAAGTGCGCAGAGATCATCTCGGTGGGCGGCGGACGGCTGGTGAAGACCATCGGTGACGAAGTCCTCTTCAACGCCGAGAGCCCGGAGGCCGGAGCGGAGATTTCGCTGGCGCTGGCGAAGGCCTTTACCGAGGACGATCTGCTGCCCTCTGCCCGGGTGTCCCTGGTCTGGGGCCGGGTGCTTTCCCGGCTTGGCGATATCTACGGACCCACCGTCAACCTTGCTTCCCGGCTCACCTCCCTGGCCGAACCCGGTACGGTCCTTACCGATGCCTCCACTGCCGCGGCGCTGAAGGACAACCCCAAATTCGTGCTCATCCCGCACCAGCCGCGCAACGTGCGCGGGTTCGGTGAAATCCATCCGGTGACCCTGGCCCGGGGGACCGGATCCGGCCTCGTGCTGGACTAGCGGACCCTCCGGCCCCTCGGCTTTGCGGGGCTGCGGGTGAGGTAGCTCACCCACCCCTGGGATTTGTGCAACACTATGCGGTGGAACTGCTGTGTCCGCCGCGTTGTCCCCGGTGGAGCCACGGTTCCGGTGCAGGTTCATAACCAGGGGGAAACATCGTGGCAGTGCTCGGGGGAAAAGCACGTCTGCTTAGCCGTAGGCGGCGGAAAGCAGTCTCGGTAGGGTCGGCTGTCGCCGTGACCACGGCGTTGGTCACCGGCGCATTGCTTTATCCCGGCTTTGCCAGTGCCGACGTGGACCTGAACGACGGCGGTGTCTGGGTCACCAACCGGACCCAGGGCATGGTCGGCCACCTGAACTACCCCTCAAAGCTTCTGGACGGCGGCTACACCGCCAACAGCGACAATTTTGATGTCCTGCAGAACGCCGGCACCGTCTTCAACCTCAACACCGACCAGTCCAAGATCAGCCCCGTGGACGTGGCCAACGTGGTCCGCGGTGCGGAAGTCCAGCTTCCCGGTACGGCCGCTTTCTCTTTCGGCACCGAGACCGTGGCGGTCACCGACCCGGCACAGGGCAGGGTCTGGATTACCCCTGTCAGCGAGATGGGCTTCTTCAGCGACGGGGAAACCGAGCCCGTACTGGAAGGGAACCCCGGGGTGCTTGCCGCGGTTTCCGCCGGTGACCACGTGGTGGTGGCAGCACCGGAAGACGGCATGCTCTACACCTTCGAGAAGGATGAAAACGGCGGCTACGGAGAACCCGAGGAGCAGGAAGCCCCGGCGCTGAAGGACTTCAAGGACGCGCAGATCGCCGCCGTCGGAAACCAGGCCGTGGTCCTGAACACGGAGACCGAAACGCTGCTGCTGCCCAACGGTGACACGGTCGGCATTCCTGGCTCCAAGAACGCCAAACTCCAGCAGAGCGGGCCGGCGAGCGACTTCGTGGCCATAGCCACGGAGGAAGCACTTATCCTCCAGCCGCTCGACGGCGGAGATCCGGAAGTCACGGACATCGACGCCGGCGGCGGGGCCGCCGCGCCGGTGAAGCTGGGGGACTGCGTATACGCAGCCTGGGCGGGAGCCGGAACCCACGTGCGGAACTGCGGCAACGATGCCGAAGACGCCCGCGAAGACATCCCCGACCTCACCGCCTCCTCCGAACTGGTGTTCCGGGTCAACCGGGACGTGGTGGTGCTCAACGATGTCAACGGCGGTGACGTCTGGCTGGTGCTCGAAAACATGCAGCTGGTGGATAACTGGGGAGACATCATTCCGCCCCAGCAGGATTCGAGTGACGACGAGGAAGAGTCCGCCAGCGAAAACCCGGTGAACACCCTGCCCGACCGCACCACGGAAAACCGTCCGCCTTCGGCCGCCGATGACCAGCTTGGCGCCCGGGCCGGACGCACCACCATCCTCCAGGTGCTGGACAATGACAGCGACCCCGACGGGGACCTCCTGACCGCTTCGGTGGTCGGCGGCCAGCCCCTGGTCGGTTCGGTGCAGCCCATCTACAACGGTGCCGCCCTGCAGATTGTCATTCCCTCCGGCACACCGGCCGGAACCGGCAGCTTCACCTACGAGATCACTGACGGCCGGGGCGGCACGGACACGGCCACCGTGACGGTCACGGTACCCGGCGCGGGAACCAACACCCCGCCTGAGCCGCGCCGCAGCACAAAGATCCTGCTGGAACAGGGGAAATCCGTCAGCCAGAACATCCTCAACGACTGGAAAGACGCTGACGGGGACGACCTGGTCCTGACCGATGCCCAAATGACGGAAGACGGCGACCAGGTCCACCCGAACTCGGACGGCTTGCTGGATTTCCGGGACGTCGGCAAGACCCAGGGGATCAAGGAAGTGCCGATCACGGTGTCGGACGGCACTGACGAGGTGGAAGGCATCGTGACGTTCGACGTCCGCCCCACCGGTGTCCTGCCTCCGGTGGTGAACTTCGACCACTTCACCGCCACGGTGGACCAGCACATCCAGATGTTCCCGTTGAAGAATGACTTGGACCCGGCCGGCGGCCAGCTTTCGCTGGCCAAGGCGGAGGGGGAGAACGGCCTGGCGCTGACGCCGGACTATCAAACGGGTTCCATTGGCTTCCTGCCCACGGAGCCGGGGACTTACTACATCGAGTACCTGGTCACGAACGGTCCGCAAAGCGCCAGCGGCCTGATCCGCGTTGATGCACAGCCTGCGGGCCGGCAGGGAGCTCCGGTGGCCGTGCGCGACGTCGCCCTGCTTCCCAGCGGCGGCAGCGTGCTTGTGGACGTGCTTGGCAACGATACGGACCCGGCCGGCGGCCTGCTGGTTGTCCAGTCCGTCACCTCTGCACTCGAAACGCCCGTGAACGTGGCTGTCCTGGACCGCAACCTCCTGCAGATCCATGACGTGCGGGGGCTGGACCGGCAGATGACGATCGAATATGCCGTCTCGAACGGAACGTCCACGGCAACGGGTGAAGTCAACGTCATCCCGGTTGACCGTCCTGAAACGGTGCTGCCCCCGGTCACCGGTCCCGACGAAGCGGTGGTCCGGGTGGGGGACGTGGTGACCATCCCGGTGCTGGACAATGATTCCTCGCCGGTGGGAGAGAAGCTGACGCTGAATCCGGTACTTCCGCAGTCGGTGGATCCGGCCGACGGACAAATGTTCGTTTCGGAGGACAACCTGCGCTTCGTGGCGGGCCAGACGGCGAAGACCGTGTACGCCATCTATGAAGTATCAGACGAGTCCGGGCAGAAAAACTCGGCCCAGGTCCGCATCAACATCCGACCCCGCGACGACGAGAAAAACACACCCCCCATCCCGCAGAACGTGGAAGGGCGGGTGGTCGCAGGCGCCACGGTGCGCATCCCGATTCCGCTGGACGGGTTGGACTCGGACGGCGATTCCGTGGTCCTGAACGGTATTGGTTCCGCACCGACCCTGGGAGCGGCGCTCGCGGGTCCCAACTACATTGACTACACGGCCCTTGCCCAGTCGGCAGGAACGGACACCTTCACCTATACGGTGCGTGACCGTCTGGGCCTGGAGAACACCGGCACGGTGCAGGTTGGTATCGCCCCGGCGGCCGAGGCCAACCAGAGACCGGTGGCCGTTGATGACGTCGTGGCGCTGCGGCCGGGCCGCGCCCATGCCATGTCCGTGCTTCGAAACGATTCGGATCCGGACGGGGACCCGGTTTCCCTTAACGTAGCGGCCATAACAAGCAGTGATCCGGCACTGGAAACCCGCGGAGATCCGCCGAGGCTGCTGTTCTCCGCCCCGGAGACACCGGGGGTCTACAGCATCAGCTATGGACTCAAGGACAACCGCGGGGCGTCGACAACCGGCAATGTGACCGTGACGTCGGACGAGAATGCCCCGCTGCTGCCGCCGCTCTCGCGCGATGATCTGGTGGACGTCAGCGAGATCCGTGACCAGAGCTTCGTGGAAGTTCCCGTATTGGAAAACGACGAGGATCCTGACGGGCTTGCCACGGAGATGGAAGTGCGGATCCTCGGTGACCATCCGGGCGCGTCCGTCTCCGGCGACGGCGTCGTCCGGGTCGACTTGGCAACCGAGGCACAGATCGTCCCGTACACGGCGGTGGACCAGGACGGCGGAACATCGAGCGCCATCATCTGGGTACCCGGCCTGGGCACCCAATATCCCATGCTGCGGCAGGGCGAGCCGCTGGAAGTGCGCGCCGGAAGCACCCTGGACCTTAACCTCAAGAGTCTGGTAACCGTACGGGACGGGCATACTCCGCGCGTCACCACGGCCGAACGCATCAAGGCCATCGGTACCAAGGACGGCGGGGTCCGGATCATCAGTCCGACGGTCCTTCGTTATGCTCCCCATCCGGATTATTCGGGGCTCGGTTCGGTCACCTTCGAGGTAACCGACGGCGTGAGCGCGGAGGATCCGGAGGGTTTGAAGGCCACCTTGACCGTGTTGGTGAACGTTATTCCGCTGCCGGCCCAGAACTTCCCGCCCACCATCAGCTCGGGCTCCCTGGAAACCGCAAAGGGGGAAGCCCCGTCCGTGCTGGACCTGGCTTCCCTGGCCTCCGACCCGAACCCGGAGGACGCAGGCCGGCTCCGGTTCCGCCTGGAAGGGTCGGTGCCGCTGGGCTTCGACGCCAAGCTGGACGGAAGCCTCCTTGAGGTAAGCGCACGCGATGACGCCGCCGTCGGCACACTGGGTGAGCTCTCGGTGTCGGTGACGGACGGCCGCGGGGACCTGGTCATCGGGCGGGTGGACCTCATCGTCCTGGCCTCGAACCGCCCACTTCCCGTCGCCAACGACGACATTGTTCCGGATGCGGTCCAGGGCCGTGCCGTCACGGTTCCGGTCCTGGCCAACGACGTCAATCCCTTCGACGACAAGCCGCTCGAACTGGTCGACGTGGCAGCGGACGGAAACGGAACCGCTGTGCGCCAGGGGGACTCCGTTGTGGTCACGCCGGGGGCCGACTTCGTGGGCAACATGACCGTCCGCTACACGATCCGGGACCGCACCGGCGAACCCGGGCGTAACGCCGTCGGACAGATTCGCCTGACGGTGCAGGGGAAACCCGCGGCGCCCTCCACTCCGGTGATTGAGTCCACCCGCAGCCGGACCGTGGTGCTGGCCTGGAATCCGCCGGCGGCCAACGGGTCACCCATTACCGGGTACACCGTGACTGCGGCAAACGGTTTCAGCCAGGCCTGCCCGGCCACCACCTGCACGTTGACCGGGCTGACCAACAACGTTGAGTACGTCTTCCGGGTCACGGCGACCAACGCGAACGGCACCTCCGCGCCGTCGCCCACGTCTGCAGTGGCCAGGCCCGATACGCAGCCGGGCCGCCCGGCGCCGCCCGGCCTGGTCTACGGCGACAAGGAGCTTACGGTGAACTGGGTGGCGCCGCCCAACGAGGGTTCACCCATCACCGGTTACGACCTCCAGATATCCCCGGCGCCGCCCAACGGGGTCTCGCAGAAGTCCGCTCCGGCGGCAGGGGGCTCGATCACGTGGGGTTCCCTCGAGAACGGGACCAGCTACCGCGTCCGCATCCAGGCGCGCAATCTGGCCCCCGACCCGTCGGAATGGAGCGAGTATTCCGTCCCGGAAACCCCCAACGGGCTGCCGGGTGCCCCGGGCATACCGAACACTATTACCGCCCAGCCGGTGGGCACCGAATCGCAGCTCAAAATCGGCTGGGAGGCAGCACCGAACAACGGCGCTCCGATCGACAAATATGAGGTGCTGGTCTTCCAGAACGGCACGCAGGTGGGAACCTTCCCCGGCACGGCCGAGACGGGCACCACCATCACGGTGTCCAACTCGGAAGAGGATTACTCCTACGCCGTGCGTGCCCACAACCGTTCCGGATGGGGCGAAACAGGACCCATGTCGGCGCCGCGCCGGGCACGGGGTAATCCGGAGCCCCCGCAGCCTCCCACGCTGGTTGCCGACAACACGTCCAAGGCCGGCGGAGCGGTAAAGATAACCTTCACCGAGCTCAGCAAGGAGCAGCGGAACGGTGCCAAGGCGGGCGAGATTGTCTATTACGCGTACTTCAGCAACGGCACTACCGTCCCGGTGACGAACGGCCAGGTCCTGTACGGCTTCACCAACGGTAATGCCATTACGGCCTCGCTCACGGCCTCCGTCAGCTTTGACGGAGCTAGGTATGAGAGTCCGCAAAGCGCCGCGGCGGCAGAGGTAAAACCCTACGGTGCGGCGGGGAAACCCGTTCTCGGCGGGACCGACGGCAACACCCAGAGCATCCGCGCAACGGTGACCTGGCAGCCGCCGGACCCCAGCGCCCACGACACCCGCGAGATCTGGATCAAGGTCAATGACGAGCAGTACCAGCTGTATAACCTTTCAGGCCAGCTTGAGCTGGGCAACGAGCTGGACCAGGAGATCAGGGTGGAGGCCTACTCCGTGAACTCCCTGGGTACCAAGAGCGAGCCGGAGAAGCGGGTCTACAAGACGGGTATCCCGTTCAAGGGCACGGTGAACAAGCTGACGTGCTGGAGCCACCCCCTGGGGCCGGTGAAACCTGTGGGCGAGTACTGCGTCACAGGCGCCCCGGCAATCGATGCGAAAGTACAGGCCACCTGTAAATGGGTGGGGAATAAGGACACCTGGCTTTACATTCCCAAGGGCGGCTTCTACGAGATGAGGTACCTGAATTCCAACGACGTTACCCACGCGGAAGGGCCCAATGTCGCCGCACTGCCCATGTGCACCGGCAACGAAGACTGACCTTGCCGCACCCGCCGAACACCAACCCGCCGAACACCGACTCGAGAACAACAACTGGAGAAATGACTACGATGGCAATGACCGAAGAACAGGCAGCCTGGTTCGCGGAGACCTTTGAACGGCTCACGGCGAACGTCGGTGAAGCGGTGCTGGGGAAGAAGGACGTTGTCCGGCTCGTATTGACCGCAATGCTGGCTGAAGGCCACGTGCTGCTTGAAGATGCCCCCGGCACCGGCAAGACCATGCTGGCCCGTTCGCTGGCAGCCACGGTGCAGGGATCCAACTCCCGCATCCAGTTCACCCCGGACCTGCTGCCTTCCGACGTCACCGGCATCACCATCTATGACCAGAAGCAGCAGCTGTTCGAATTCCACCGCGGGCCCATCTTCGCGAACATCGTGCTTGCGGATGAAATCAACCGCGCTTCGCCCAAGACGCAGTCAGCGTTGCTGGAGGTGATGGAGGAATCCCGGGTCACCGTGGACGGGGAGACGTACACCCAGGACCGGCCGTTCATGGTGATCGCCACCCAGAACCCGATCGAGCAGGCGGGCACCTACCGGCTTCCCGAAGCCCAGCTGGACCGCTTCCTGATCAAGACCTCCATCGGCTATCCGGACCACGAGGCAACCCTGGAACTGCTCTCCGGCTCCTCCACCCGAGACCGCTCGGCGGCCCTCACCCCGGTGATCACGACGACGGCGGTCCGGGACATGGCCGAGCTGGGCACCACGGTGCACGTGGAACCCGCAGTGCTGGAGTACATCTCGCACCTCGTGTCAGCCACCCGTACGGCAACCGAAACACGGCTTGGCGTCAGCGTCCGCGGGGCCCTGGCGATGGTTCGCGTCGCGAAGATCCGGGCAGCTTCGGAGGGCCGGAACTATGTCCTGCCCGACGACGTCAAAGCGCTGGCACCGGCCGTCTGGACCCACCGGCTCGTGATGGACCCGGAAGCCGAGTTTGCCGGAGCCAGCCCCGAAGCCGTCCTGCTGTCAGTGCTTGCCGACGTGGCTGCACCCCAGCAGCGGGCCCAGGCGCAGGCCTAGGGACGACCATGCCAAAGTTTTCCGGGCGCACCGGCCGGTGGAGCCGGCGCGCCGCAGTCGGCCTGCGCCGGCGTGCCCTGCGAGTGCGCCGTGCAGTCCTCCGCTCCGCTTACTGGAGGGCCGCCGCACCCAAACTGGCGCCGGCCGCCCGGCGCCTAGGCCCGGTCCTGGAGCGGACCGGAGCCGGACTCGGCTCGGCAGGACGCCGCCTGCGTGCGGCCATGGCCGCCGTCAGCCCGCTGGGCTGGCTGGCCGTGGGACTCACCTTTGTTCTTGTTCTCCTCGGCACCGTGTTCAACTGGCAGGAGGCGCTGGTTGCCGCCGTAGGTTCCGGTGTCCTGCTGGTGCTGGGAACGGCGTTCGTCGTCGGCCGGCTCTCCTATGACGTGGCACTGGACCTGGCCCGCACCCGGGTTGCCGTCGGCGACGCCGCGGTAGGCAGCCTCAGCATCACGAGCACGGCCGCGCGGTCGATGCTGCCGGTGACCTTTGAGCTTCCGGTGGGCGGAGCCGTCGCCGCGTTCGACCTGCCCCGCATGCGTCCGGGACACACACATGAGGAACTCTTCAGCATCCCTACGCGCCGCCGAGCCGTCATCAAAGTGGGACCCGTGGAATCCGTACGCCAGGATCCGCTGCGGCTGATGGGCAGGCGGCTTATCTGGGCCGATCCCGTGGACCTGTACGTGCACCCCCGCACCGTGTCCCTCAGCGGTTCCACCACAGGGTTCATCCGGGACCTGGAAGGCGAGCCCACTACGGACCTGTCCAGCTCGGACGTGGCCTTCCATGCCCTCAGGGCCTATGTTCCCGGTGATGACCGCCGGCACATCCACTGGAAGACCACCGCGCGGACGGGCACCCTGATGGTCCGTCAATTTGAGGAAACCCGGCGTTCCCACGTGGCGGTCGCACTGTCTTTGAGCAGCGCCGAGTACACCTCCGAGGAGGACCTGGAACTGGCAGTGTCGGTTGCGGGTTCGCTGGGGGTCCAGGCGTTCCGTGAACAGCTGGCACTGTCGGTGCTGACCCAGGACGGGCCGCTGCGCTGCACAACTGCGGGTGCCATGCTGGACGGCCTGACCGAGGCAGAGGGTAAGTCACGCACTTCCGGGATCGTCGACCTCGCCCGGATCACGGCGGATGCCGTGCCCAACGCCTCTGTCGTGTTCCTTGTAACGGGCACCGAACCCAACGGCGCCGCGCTGCGGTCCGCCTCGATGAAGGTGCCGCCGGGCATCCGCTGTATTGCGCTGCGTTGCGGAACGGGCCTGGAACCCGCTTTGGCCGCCATAGGCGATCTTGCGGTCCTGGACATCGGGGACCTGGAGTCCCTCCCCGGCGTGCTGCGGAAGGCTGTCGCGTGAGCACGAACGTAACCGGCCCGAAGGCGGCAGCCCTGCTGCCCCGGCTGGCTGACTGGGCGCTGCTCACGGCAGTGCTGACCCTCGGGATCCTGGGATTCGGACCCACCTTCGGCTGGGACATGCGGTTCCTGGTAGCCGGAATCGGCGGCATCCTGCTGGGCCTGGGCCTGGCCGAAGCATCCGCCAGGCTGCGCTGGGGATTCTGGGCCACCGCAGGCGCTGCGGCCGGCACCTACGTACTGCTGGGCAGCGCCTTCGCGGCACCGCTCGAAGCCATCGCCGGCATCATTCCCTCGTTCGCTTCCGTCCGGGTGCTGGTCCTGGGCATCGTTTTCGCGTGGAAGGACCTGCTGACCATCGCGCCGCCGGTCGGTCTCGCGGCAGGCATGCTGGTGGTGCCGTTCCTGCTTGGCCTGATTGGCGGACTGGTGGCCGGGCTCCTCGCCTGGCGTGCCCGCCGGCCCTATTGGGTGTTGGCTCCTGTCCTGGCCGTGTTCGTTGCAGGCATAGCCCTCGGCACGGACGAGGCGCCCCTGCCCGGCATCCGCGGGGCCGTGCTGATTGCCCTGACGATGCCTTGGCTCGCTTACCGGCGGGAGCTGGGCCGGTCCACGGTTGAAACCATTACCCTGGAGGGCACCGGCCCGGCTGCCGCGGCGTCCGCGGGGGAGGCTACCAGGCGAAACCTCCGCAGTGCGTCCGGGCAACCGTCCGCTGCGGCCCGTGCCGCCCGCGCGCGGCGGCTCGGTTTCGGAGCGGCCGTGCTTGCCGCAGCGCTGGCTGCGTCCCTTGGAACGGCTCCGCTGCTGGACCAGGGCACCGACCGCCGGGTGCTGCGCGACGTCGTCGAGCCACCCGTGGACCTCTTCGACTATCCCAGCCCGCTCACGGATTTCCGGCGGTATGTGAAGGACGAATCGGACACCACCCTCTTTACGGTGGAAGGACTGCCCGAGGGCCAGCGCATCCGCCTGGCCGCCCTGGACGCCTACGACGGCGTGGTCTACACCGTGGACCCGGGCAGCAACGGGAACTTCACCCGCGTGGGCGACGCACGCTCGGACCTGGCCCAGACGGCCGACGAGGACGGCACCAAGGCGAACCTGAAGTTCACCGTTGGCGAGTACAGCGGCGCCTGGGTTCCGGCAGGCGGGCAGGCCACGGGCTTCAAGGTAGCGGGTGATCGGGCCGCGGACCTTGCCGCCGGCCTCTACTACAGCGAAGCCTCCGGTACGGCGTTGACGGTGGCGCAGCTGCAGCCCGGGGACACTTATGAGGCCAGTGTCCTTTTCCCCGAAGAGCCCGACGACGCCCAGTTGGCCAAATACCGCTTCTCCTCCACCCAGCTTCCCCGGGTCTACAACGATCCGCCGATCCTGGGCTCGAAGGCGGCGGATTACGTGGGGGATGAGTCCCGCCCGGTCCAGCGCGTGCGCCGCCTGCAGCAGATCCTCGCCTCGGAGGGTTTCTTCAGCAACGGCAAGGAGGGGGAGACCCCCTCGCTGCCCGGCCACGGAGCCGCGCGGATGCTGCGGCTGATGGACGCGGACCAAATGGTCGGCGACGACGAGCAGTATGCCGTCGCCATGGCGTTGATGGCACGCAAGCTGGGCATCCCGGCTCGCGTGGTCATGGGCTTCTATCCGGATTGGGACGAAGTGAAGGATCCGTCGGCGCCGCTGGAAATCACCGGTGACGACGTCCACGCCTGGGTGGAGGTGGAGTTTGAACACGTGGGCTGGGTGCCCTTCTTCCCCACCCCGGATGAGGACAACGAACCGGTGCCGCCGCAGCAGCAGCCGAAGTCCACGCCGAAACCCCAGGTCCTGCAGCCGCCGCCTCCGCCGCAGGAACCTGCCGAGCTGCCTCCGGACACCGAGGCCGAGGCCCAGGACCCGGAGGAGCAGGAAGACGACTTCTGGGCTACGTTCCGGTACTGGCTGCGCCTTGTGGCCCTGGCCTCGCTGCCGCTTGTCATCCTGCTGGGCCCGTTGTTGCTGATCCTGCTGGTCAAGGTCCGACGGCGCCGGTCCCGGCGGAAGTCCGGCACACCCTCCCTGCGGGTCGGCGGCGGCTGGAAGGAAGTGGTGAGCCTGGCCACCGATCTCGGCAGCCGCCCGCCCAGCACCGCGACCCGGCGCGAACATGCCGCCCTCCTGCAGCATGCGTTCCCTGTCACGGCGGATTCGACTGCTCTCCTGGCCCGGCGCGCCGACGCAGGTATCTTCGGCCCGGGTGAACCTTCCGAGGCCGAGGTGGAAGAGTACTGGAAGCAGGTTGAGGAGCACCTGGGCAGGCTCGCAGGATCCGTGGGTTTCTGGCGGCGCCAGCGGGCCCGCTATTCGCCGCGCTCCCTGCTGCTCGACGCGCGGATGTGGACCCGCCGCCTCAGCCCGGGCCGCTGGGCGCTGCCGTCGGCTAGGGTAAGCAAGAGAACTCGTAAGCCAGATCACTTTAGTGAACCTTCCGGATAGGGCGTGAATGAACTCCGACGAAACTGCATCCCCGGATACCGATATGCACGCCGTGTTTGGCTACGCCTCGGACCGCGGACTACGCCGCGAACTGAATGAGGACTCGCTCATCGCCGCAGACCCGATTTTTGCCATCGCCGACGGCATGGGCGGGCATGAGGCGGGGGAGGTGGCCAGCAGCATCTGTGTCCGGACCCTTGGTGATTCCCCGATAGTGGGCAAGCACCTGCCGGAGTTCTCCGCCGAACAGCTGGAGGCCCTGGTCAAGGAGGCGGACCACCGCATCCGTGAAGCCACAGGCGGGCGGGCCGGCACCACGCTGACCGGCGCCGTCCTCGTCCGGGAAGGGGGAAACCCCTACTGGCTGGTGTTCAACGTGGGCGATTCACGCACCTACCGGCTGAGCCATGGCGTGCTGGAACAGATCACCGTGGACCACTCCGAGGTCCAGGAACTGGTGGACCTGGGACAGATCACCCCGGACGAGGCCCTGGTGCATCCGCGCCGCCACGTAGTCACCCGCGCCCTGGGCACCGGAAACGATGCCGAAGCGGACTTCTGGCTGATCCCGGTGGAGCCCGGGGACCGGCTCCTGGTCTGCTCCGACGGCCTCACCGGCGAGGTTGCCGACGGGCACATCCTGCAGATCCTGACGTCCGTCACCAACCCCCAGGACGCCTGTGCCGCCTTGGTGCAGGCTGCCTTGCGCTCGGGCGGGCGGGACAACGTCACGGTATTGGTCATCGATGCCGAGGGCGGACCGGACGGACATGAGTCCGCCGCCATTACGTTGCCCGGAGGGGCCCAGGAACAGCAGCCCACCGGCCCGCGTCCGGTCGAAGGCGACCCGGCGGGTGCCGGCACCGACCCGGCGGTATCACGGAAGACCCCGGAGGAATGAAAGACCTGCGCTACCGCCCCGGGACGTGGGTGTGCCTGGTTCGCGATGCGGTGCTGTGCCTGCTGCCCCCGGACACCGGGGAAGAGCGGGTACGGGAGATCTGGGCACTGCTGGCCACGGAGCCGGCACTCGACCGCGTTTTTTCGGTTGTGTCCGGGGGACTCTCCGGCAGCCTGGCCGATATGCCTTCCTTCGGTGTGCTTTCCCTGCGGGACCGGGAGCGCCTGCACGTCATCCTGCGCGGTCCGCTGGAACTGCAGCAGGCCGGGAAGGACGAGCCGGCGGCGTCCGGCGAATTTGTCACCACCTGGAGCGAGCGGGTCCTGCCTGCCGGCGGTTCGTTCACCCTGAAAACCGCGGCTTCGGCTGGTGCTGCCGGAAATTCCGCGGAGAATCCGCTGCTGCCGCTCGAAAGCGGCGTTGCCCTGGTTTCGATGCTGGAATTCGGCTCCCTGGACGTCGGGGCGCGGGTAGTCGGTGCGCAGGGAACCGCCGGTGCGAAGCCCGCCGAAGCTCAGCCCGCGCAGGTCCAGCCGGTGTCTGTCCAGCCGGTGGAATCCCGGCCGGCACCAATCCAGGTCGCTTCCCCGGAAGGGAACGCTGCCGCCCCTGGCGAACCCGTTCCGGCAGCGGAGCAAACCGTCGAACCCGCGCAGGAGCAGGTTTCCGCGGAGGAACCGGACCTGAGCGAGACCGTCCGTCCCCCGGAGGAGGCTTTCGTCCCGTCGGATACCCTCCAGCCTGCCGAAGCATCCCTTCCGCCTGCACCGAAGGCGGCTGACGCGCCGTCCGGTGCGCTGATCGATTCAGTTCCGTGGCTGGGCGGCACCTCGACGGCTCCCGCCGGTGCCCCGGGGCGTCCGGCCACAGCCCCCGTGCCTGCAGCCCCCGTTCCCGCTGCTGCAGCCCCCGCGCCTGCAGCCCCGGCACCGGCGGCAGCACCGGCGGCAACTGCCGATCAGGCGCCGGAAGACCTGGACCACGACGGCGACACCATCATGAGCAGCGAACTGACGAAGGCAGCACCGGCGCCGGCCCCTGCCGGGCACCCGAATGCGGCCCCGACGGTCCTGGCCCGCACCTGCCCGCAGGGGCACGCAAATCCGCCTACGCGCAGCGTGTGCGTACACTGCGGGCAGCCGCTGGGCGAAGAGCCCCACCCAGTTAGCCGTCCTGCCCTGGGACGGGCCGTGTTTTCCACCGGCCACGCGGAGGTCCTGGACCGGAACATTATTGTTGGACGCCAGCCGTCAGTGGCCAGGACCCAGGGCTCCGACATGCCGCGGATGGTGCAGGTGCCCAGCAGCGGAGGCGATATTTCCCGTTCGCACGCCGAGATCCGGCTGGAGGGATGGCACGTGATGCTCCGGGACCTGTTCTCCACGAACGGCACCGTGCTGGTCCGCGAAGGACAGCTGCCGCACCGCCTTGGCCAGGGTGAAGGGGTAATCGTGCTCGACGGCGACACCGCCGAGCTCGGCGACGACGTCTGGATCCGGTTCGAAGGACTGGCATGAAGAAGCGTGCTCCGGCGCCCCCGCCGGAGATCTCCGGCTACCGCTATCTGCGGCACCTGGGCTCCGGCGGTTTTGCCGACGTCTACCTCTATGAGCAGGACCATCCCCGGCGGCGGGTTGCCGTCAAGGTGCTCCTCTCGGACCTGCGCACCAACAGTGCCCGGCGCAGTTTCGAGGCCGAAGCGAACCTCATGGCACAGCTGTCCTCGCACCCGTACATCGTCACCATCTATGAAGCGGACATCACTGAGGCCGGCCACTCCTATCTGGCCATGGAGTACTGCTCCCGGCCCAGCCTCGACATCAGGTACCGCCAGGGCGGCCTGCCGTTGGCTGAAGTGCTCACCATCGGCATCCAGGTGGCGTCCGCCGTCGAGACCGCCCACCGTGCCGGGATCGCCCACCGGGACATTAAACCGGCCAATATCCTCACCACGGACTACAACCGTCCCGCCCTGACCGACTTCGGGATTTCCGGCACCACCGAGGCCGCCGAGGACGAGGACCTGGGGCTGTCCATTCCCTGGTCGCCTCCGGAAGCGCTCACCGGCGGCCGGGCGGACGGAATCCGCGTTGACGTCTGGGCCCTCGGCGCCACCCTGTACACCCTGCTGGCAGCGCGTTCGCCGTTTGTGCTGCCCGGGCAGGGCAATACCCAGCGTGAACTGATCGACCGGATCGTCAGCCAGCCGCTGCGGCCCACCGGACGGGCGGACGTCCCGGAATCCCTGGAATTGGCTTTGGCCACGGCGATGGCCAAGTCGCCCGAGTCGCGGTTCTCTTCCGCCTACGCCTTCGGGCTGGCACTGCAGCGGATCCAAGGCGAGCTGAACCTCGCCAGCACCCCGTTCGAGGTGCTGCAGGAACCGGACCCGACTGAGGAGAGCGGCGAGGACGAGGACCGCACCCGCATCCGGCGCGTCGTCTCCATCGATCCAGGCACCACCACGCCGCCGCGCCGGGCACCCATGCAGCGCCCGACGTCGTCAGTCACCGGCGCGCCCGGTACGGCGCGGGCGGCGGTCCCGGCCACGGTTTCCCCGGCCCCCTCCGGCGGCGGCGAAGCTGCCGCGGTCCATGAGGGCACGGTAATGCGTTCGGGACTTGCGACGGCGGTACCGGCTCCGGGGGCCGTGGACCCGGCAGCTCCGCAGGCTTTCAGCTGGCCGGAACCGCCCCGGCGCCGGGGCAAGACTGCACTGCGCATCGGCCTGGTGACAGCGGCAGCGGCCGCCGTCGGCATTGTCGCAGCGGCCCTGCTGCTGCCCGAGACGGAGCCGAAGAGCGTCCTGCCCACGCCGTCGAAATCCGCGCAGAACCCCCTGGCGGGAACCGAAGGTGCGGTGCTTCCGCCGGAATCGCTGGCGGCCACTGTGGCGGACGGTTCGGTGTTGTTCACCTGGAGCAACCCGGAACCCGCAGACGGGGATATCTATCTGTGGCGGACGGTCAGCGCCACGGCCCGGGGAGAGATGGTCCGGACACCGGAGACCAACGCACAGGTTCCGGCGTCGGACGGCGAGACCTGCATAGAAGTGCAGGTGGCGAGGGACAACGGAAAAGCATCGCCGCCGGTGGCGTTCTGCGCGCCGCAGTGAGAAGCAGCAGGTGCAGATGGACAATGAGGACGTAGCGGGGCCATGGGGGAGCCGCACGGAAAGCCGGGCAACCGGACAAGGGGGAGACGCGTGGGGGAGCTTGCCATAGAGTACTGCGGCGAATGGTACGAGCCGCAGGAGCCTGCCGTTTTCAGCATCGGCAGGGAGGGCGACCTGGCTATCGACGACAATCCCTACCTGCACCGGAAGTTCCTGAGCATTGCCAAGGACAACGGCATCTGGTGGCTGACGAATATCGGCAGCCGGATTTCGGCCACCATTGCGGACTCGGGCGGCGGTATGCAGGCCTGGCTGGCTCCCGGCGCCCGGCTTCCCGTGGTCTTTGAACAGACCCGGATCATCTTCAGTGCCGGTTCCACCACCTACGAGTTTGACGTCCACCTGAAAACGCCCACCTTCCGGCAGGATCCCCTCAGCGCAGCCGAGGGCGGGGACACCACCATCGGTCCCGTGCTCTTCACCGAGTCCCAGAAGGCAGTGATGGTGGCGCTGGCAGAACCGCTGCTGCGGCGGGACGGCACCGGCTACAGTGCCCTGCCGACATCCGCGGAGGCAGCGGAGCGACTGGGCTGGTCGCAGACCCGGTTCAACCGGAAGCTGGATAACGTGTGCGAAAAGCTGGACCGGGTGGGTGTGGCGGGCCTGCGCGGAGCCGAGGGAAAGCCGGCGTCGAACCGGCGGGCCCGTCTGGTGGAGCATGCCGTAACATCCCAGCTCGTAACCTCGGCCGACCTGGCACTGTTGGACCGTCCTGCCGATAATCCGGCAGGGACCGCTCCCATCCGCGAAAACGTGCAGCAGCAGGCACCCGAAGCGGCATTGCCCGGGGCCCGTACTTCGATCAACAGAATGACAAGGAACACCTAGATGGCCTCCAGCACGAACCTCGTCAATGCCACGGCTTTCCAGCGACTGGCCGCCAAGGCACTGGACGCGCTGCCGTCCGCGGTGCTGTTGCTGGCCGTGACCTGGCTGTTCTCGCTGGTCGGGGGCGACGACGCCCGGATACTGGGGATGACAACGGGAGCGGTACTGGCCGGCGGATATGCGCTGTGGCTCTGGATCTGGGAAGCCGGCTCCGGCAAGACCCCGGGAAACCTCGCCTTGGGCATCCGGACCACCAGCGGCAACGGACACGCCCCGGGGCTGGTCCCCGTGCTGCTGCGAAACGCACTGCTCGGGGTGTCCGGCGTCGTGGTGGTAGGGCCGGTGGTTCTGCTGGTCTCCAACCTGTGGGATAAGAACCACCAGCGGCAGGGCTGGCATGACAAGGTTGCCGGCACCCTGGTGGTGGACGTGCGGGCCGGCCGTGATCCGCTGCTGACCGGCGGAATCCGGTCCGCCGACGCCTCCGGGTCTACACTTGCCGTCCCGCCGACGACGACGCCTGCCGGCTCTGCTGCCGCCCCGGTCACTGCGGTGCCGGGGTTCCCCTCTTCCGCCGTCCCCCAGACTGCTTCGTCCCCGTTCCAGACCGTGCCTGCCGCCGTGGCTGGTGCTCCTGCCGCACCGGCTGGTGCGCCCGTCCCGGCTCCGGTCTCCCCGCGGCGCGCGGCGGCTGCGGCGCTGACTGCCGGGGCGCTGCCGGCCCCTGTGCCGGCCCCAGCCCCGGCCGCTGCCGCTGCCCCGGCGGACGTTCCCCAGCATCCGGACGATGAGCTGGAAATGACCCGGGTGGCGTCCCGGCACCGCTCGACCGGCGTGTTGGTGCAGTTCGACGACGGTGCCGCCGTCGTCGTCACCGGCACCGCGCTGCTGGGGCGGAATCCGGCAACCAAGCCCCAGGAAACGGTGGGGCAGCTACTCGACTTCGCGGACATGGGCCGCTCGGTCTCCAAGACCCATCTGCACCTGCAGGCGGATCCAAACGGCGTCTGGGTGACGGACCGCAATTCGACCAACGGCAGCGCCGTCGTCACCGCCCAGGGACTGCGGGAGGAGCTTGAACCGCTGCGCCCCGTCCTTGCCCCCGCGGGCAGCACCGTTTTCTTCGGTGACCGCAGCTTCACCGTCTCCCGGGCCTAGGAGTCCCGGGCCGCGTCCAGCCTGTAATCAGCGCGCCGGTTCTCCCACCAGCACGTCGCTGGCCGTCTCGTTCCAGAACAGCTGGAGGGTCTGTACCGGCCGTCCGGGCTGGACCAATTGGGCGCGTCCCGGTGGCAGTGCCCGGGCCCGGACACCGTTGATGAGCGTGCCTTCCCCGCGGTCGCCGGAGAGGATCAGCGCCGCGGCACCGGAATCACGCAGGGCCGTGAAGAAGGACTCGTACATGCCCCGGCTGGCACCGCGGACCCGGCGGGAAAGCACGGCGTGCAGCCCGATCTCCGGGGCCAGCGGCAGGAAGGGCGTCAATCTGCTCAGGGGGGACGAGCCGCCGGCGGTCAGTACGTCATAGTCGTCGATCACCAGCACCACCCGGGGCAGGGCGGCGACCTCTTCGGGGGTGGCGCTGATCCGTTTCTGCAGCTCCCCAGCTACGGCGGATGCCAGCTGTTCGGCCAGGGCCGCGCTGGTGGCATAACCGCCCAGGTAGTCGTCCGGCACCTCGTCCGCGAGCGTGCGCCGCGGATCGAAAACCGCGAACACAATGTCCTCGGCGTTGTGCTGTTCGGCCAGGCGACGGATCACCGACCGCATGGCGTTGGTCTTGCCGGCGCCGTCGTCGCCCATGATCACCAGATGGCGTTCCTTGTTGTGCAGGTCCAGCAGCTCGGTGCCCAGGTCCGTCTCGCGCTGGCCCAGCGGCACCGTGGCCGGGGCCGCCGGCGTGGGGGCGGTTGCTGCGTCCACCACTGCCGGCAGGACGCGGACCTGCATGGCGCGTTCGTCCGTGGAGGCGGAAACCGCGTCCACCAGGTCCCGCATCCCGGAGTTGGCGGTGTCCGGGTCCGATTCGGAGTCGATGCGCGGAAGGGCGAAATGCCCCTGCAGCTTCCGGTCCATCAGTGCCCGGCCGGGCGTTCCCGGGCTCACGGCCTCGGCCAGTTTCCGGCCGTGCGCAGATTCCCCGGGATCGGACAGGCGCAGTTCAATCCGGTTGCCGAAGAAGCTTTGCTGCGCAATGCGGATTTCGTTCATCCTCGAGCAGGTCACCACCACATGGATGCCGTACCCGCCGCCGCGGCTGATCAGGGCATGCACGGATTTTTCAATCTCTTCGAACTCGTCCGAGAGCTGCCCGTAGCCGTCCAGCACCATCACGATGTCCGCACTGGGCAGTTCCGGGATGCCGCCCTGCGCACACAGACGGCGCAGAGTGGGCAGCGAGTCGATCTGGTACTTCTCGAAGATCCGCTCCCGCTGGGAGAGCATGGCCAGGATTTCATCCACCGTACGGCGGACCACCTCACGGTTGGTGCGTACCGCCACACCACCCACGTGGGGGAGCCCTTCGAGCGGAACCAGGCCGCTGCCGAGGAGGTCAATGGCGTAGATACCCACTTCGGCCGGGGAATGGGTCAGGGACAGGCTGGCGACGAGCGTGCGCAGGGCGGTGCTTTTGCCGGTCTGCGGTCCGCCGACAATTGCCGCATTGCCGCCGTTGGCAGCCAGGTCCAGTTCCCAGATGCCCTGCCACTGCTTCGCCGGATCATCGAGCAGCCCTACCGGGACTTTCAAACCGCCGCCGGTAGCCAGCCGGATGCCGTGGCTGGTGGCGTCCAGCCCGCCCGCGGCGATGTCCAGCGCAATGCCGCCGGGGAGCGGCGGCAGCCAGATCGGTTCGACGGCGCGGGGGAATTTCGCGAGCGTGTCCATCAGGGTGGAGAGCACCGTGGGCCCGGTGGTCCGCTTGGAGCCGGAGGTCGACGCCGGTTTGGCGGGGTCCTGCGGTACGGCCTCTTCGAGGGTCGCGGCATACCGCGGGACGCGCAGGACGGCGGGCCGCCCGGCGTCGTCGGTCTCCGGCTCGTCCTCTTCTTCCAGCTCAAGCGGGCCGGACACATACCCGGACTTGAACCGGGTGTACGTGGTGGTGTCCACCTTCAGGTACCCGAACCCGGGGACCGGCGGCAGGTGGAAGGCATCGGGGGTGTCCAGCACGGTGCGGGATTCAGCTTCGGAGAGCGTGCGCAGGCCGATCCGATAGGACAGATAGGTGTCCAGGCCGCGGAGCTTGCCGCCCTCGATGCGCTGGCTGGAGAGCAGCAGGTGCACGCCGATCGACCGCCCAATGCGGCCGATGGACAGGAAGAGCTCAATGAAGTCCGGGCGTGCGGTCAGCAACTCACCGAATTCGTCAATGATCACCACCAGGTGCGGCAGCGGTGCCAGGTCCTTGCCCTGTGCCAGCAGCTCCTGCCGGTGCAGCTGGTAGTCGGTGATGTTGGCGAGGTTGCCGGCCTCCTTGAGGACTTCCTGCCGGCGCTGGATCTCGCCGGAGAGGCTGGCATAGACGCGTTCGATCAGGCTGACGTCGTCGGAAAGGTTGGTGATGACGCCGGTGACCTGGGGTGCGTTGGCGAAGGGGGCAAACGTGGCGCCGCCCTTGTAGTCCACCAGCACCATGGCCAGCACCTCGGGGGAGTGCGTGGCCAGCAGGCCCACCACGAGGCTGCGCAGCATTTCGGACTTGCCGGAGCCGGTGGCACCCACGCACAGGCCGTGCGGGCCGTGCCCGAACTGTGCCGATTCCTTCAGGTCCAGCAGGGCCGGACGGCCGCGGTCATCGGGACCCAGCGGAACCCGCAGGAAGTCCACCTCCCCCCGGGGCTTCCACAACCGGCGGATATCGGCTTCATCCAGGCGCGGGGAGAGGCCCAGCATTTCCAGGAACCCCTGGGAGTTTTCCGAGGAATCGTGTTCCATCGAATCGGGGGAGAGCCGCAGCGGGGCCAGGCTGCGGGCCAGGGACTGTGCGAGCGGGACCGGCAACTGGTCCAGGGTGCCCGCCTCGATCACCGGCTCCACGGGGTCGGCCCGGTAGTTTTCCACCCGGAAGCCCTCGCCGTCCTCGCTGATGCGGATGGCCACTTCGCTGGGTTCCTGCCGGCGTTCCTGCACCAGGAACAGTGTGGTGATCCCAAGGGCGCCGGGGGAGGACTGCTTGTCCGGGACTGCCAGCTCCACCGGCAGCTCTCCGTAGGAGTCGGCAACCACCAGCAGGCGGGGCAGCGCCGTGCCCACGCCTCCGCGCAGGAAGTTTTTCCGGGACTCCGCGGCCAGGCTGGAACGTCCGTGGAGGTCATCGGCCAGCAGGTCCGACAAGACGTCCATGGACGGGGCGAGCCGCCGGACGGGTCCGGTGCGGTGAGTGCTTTTCTGGTCGGCCAAGTGGGGCAGCCACGTGGCCCACTCCCAGTTTTCCCGTTCGGCCTCGGGCACGGCCAGGGCCAGGTGGAGGTCCTCCGGGGAATGGAAAGCCGCACCCTGGACCAGCAGCAGGCGGCTGACCCGCAGCACGAACTCCCTTGAGCCGACAATGCTGACATTCCCGGCGCAGTCCAGAGGTACCGTCAACGGCAGTTCGGGGCTGGACTCGTAGCGCCGCTTGAGGATCTCCAATTCGGTCGTCATGAAGGTGTCACTCTGCATTACCGCCGAACCGGAGTTCATGATCTGCACTTCACGGTTCTGGCGCGGACCCGTACCGATGCGCACGTGCAGGAAATCCTCGTTGTGCCGCCGCCGCTCCCAGATCCGGCGGGTGTTGCGGATGATGTCGAACAGGGCGTCCGGCGGCGGGCTGGCAATCCGGGCCACCTTGACGGCCGTGTGTTCCTCGGCGCGGAGCGTCGCGCGGCAGCGTTCCAGATACTCGAGATAGTTTTCCCGCTGTTCCTTGCGCTGGCGGCCCTGCTTGCCGCGCTGGCTGACCATCATGATGACGGAGGCCAGGATGGTGACCACCATGGCCAGAGCGCCCACGGCAGCCAGCGGGGAACCGCGGAAGAGCATCATGACCGTCATGGAGACGCCTGCGCCGAGGAGGGGTACCAGCGACATCATGTTCATGCCGCCCTTGCCTTGTTGCATCTGCGGCGGGGCGTCCATGGTGAAGGCTTCCAGGCCGCGGGCGGGCGCCGTGGTCCGGGCCGGCCGGTGCAGGATCCGAACGCTCATGCCGTGGCCCTCGCCAGGACGCCGGCGGCCAGGGCGGCAGCCTCGAGACGGGTTCGCCGGGCGAGCAGGCCAAGGCTGATTTCCACTCCGGCGGCGAGGTGCCGGTCATATCCCAGCCCGACGGCGTCGATACCCATGCGCGTCAGACGACGGGCTTCGGCGTCGGCGCGGAACGGCGCGTCCGGCTGGTTCCGGACTACCACCACCAGCAGCGGCACGGCCGCCAGTGCCGGGTCCCGCTGCCAGGCCGTGGCGTACAGGCCGGCATCTTCCAGGCCCGCCACGGAGGCTGTTGTCGTGAAGACCGCCAGATGCGACTGGGAAAGCGCCCACCGCGTGCTGGGGAGATCCAGCCCGGTGCCGCAGTCCATCACGGTGATGGGGCAGTACCGGGAGATGGTCAGGGACAGTGCCTTGGCGGCGGCGTCGTCGGCGGCCGGCCGTCCACCGGTGCCGCGGCGCCCGGTGACCAGCAGGTTTCCGCGGCCGGCGGGGGTCAGCAGCGCGGAGAGGTCAGCCAGCGACGTCGGCGGGCGGCGGGACAGCTCAGCTGCGGCGATATCCAGGGAGGCTGCGTCGGGGACACCGGTGCGCAGCGCCAGCGTGCCGCCGGAGGGAGCGTTGTCCAGGACCGTAACGGCGTCGGTGCGCATGGAGGAGTAGACCGATCCGAGCAGGGCCGCCAGCGTGGTCTTTCCGGCACCGCCGCGGGAGCCGACGACGGCGATGCGCCGGCCGGTGGACACCGGTGCCTGCGCCCCGGCCGCGGCCTCGGCCAGACGGTGCGGATAATCATCCCCGCGGAAGAGGTTCCCCGCGGAGCTGACCGACCGGCGGAGCAGGCCCTCGGCCGGACGGGTCCGCAGGGTGCGGCGGAGCCGCTGGGGCGTTGATTCGAAGCCGTCCGGGGTGGCGGTACCAGGGGCACCGTAGGGCAGCGGCTCGGCGTTCACGGGTGAGCTCATGGCTATAGTCCTCCACCGGCCGCGGCGGCCGGATCAGCGGGATGAAAGGTGGCGGATGGCGGGCAGGCCCGCGGGTGAAGCGATTCGCCCATCAGAAGCTGTCCAACAGCTGGGAGTAGATGCCGAACATCCCGATGACCAGGGGAATCGATGCCAGGATGGCGAAGGTCTCCAGGCGCTTGGCCAGCAGGCGAAGGCGGGCTTCGGCGTGGTCCGGCAGATCAAGGGTCAGGCTGACCGCGATGCAGGCGGCAAGGATCAGCACCGCCAGGCCCACAGCCCAGGGCGCGGAGGAGAAAAACCGCAGGGATGCGAGGGCGAGGGCGGTCAGCCCCACACCGGATGCGGCGTACAGCGAAATGCGTTCGGCGGCGAGCGGGAAGGACCGGGCCCGGAGGAAGACCGCCAGGGTCAGGGCGAACAGCAGCGACAGCGTCCATTTCTGGTGCTCCGTGTCGGTACCGAGCACCCAGAGCCCCAACGCTATGGAAACCGATGTAAGGACCGCGCCCAGGGTGAGGCCCCGATGGGCACCGGCCACGGCCTCAAGCGCATCCGTCCTGCTGATGGTTCCACCGGTGGCACGCTGGTCATCCAGGGTTGCCAGGCCGGAGGCGGACAGTGCCAGCTTCGGGAGCAGGCCGAGCAGGAGGACACTCGCCACGGCGGCCAGCGCTGCCGTGCGGGAAGGGTTCTCGGAAACGATCCCCGCCGCCGCCCAGATCACGGTGGCCAAGGCAAGGGTGCCGGCGCCCGTGAAGAGGGCCCGCGGGTTGGCTGCGCTCAGCCCCATTCCCACAAGGGTCAGGACGGACAGTCCGGCGAACAACAGCAGGGTTGTTTCCGGTTCCAGGTCGCCGCGCAGCAGGGCGCCCAGGCCCAGCAGCCAGCCGGCCCCCTGCAGCGTGGGGCCGATGGCGGAGGTCCGGGGCGGCCGTGCCAGCGCAGTGCCGGCCGTGAGGAGCACCAGGGACGCGGAGAGCAGCAGCCACCAGGCGTCGTCGGGGGCCACCGAGCCCAGGAGGATCTCTGCCCCTGCCCACAGGCCCACGGCAGCGAAGATGCCGGCGGTCAGTTCCCTGAACCTGTCGGTCCAGCGGCCGGAGACGGCCTCGGTCTCGCTGACCACCAGGTCCGTGACGTCATAGACGACGGCGGCGGGGGGCGCCTCGGACGCGTTGCAGAGCAGCAGGGAGGAACCGTCGGCTATTTCCGCACTGCTCAGCGTGCTCTCCGCGGCCAACTCGGTGCCGTCGGGTCCCACCAGGACCTTGGCGGCTACCTCATCTGCCGGCGGGTCGTTCAGCAGCTCCAGGACCTGCGGCATCAGTGCGCCAACGGGCTGGTCCGACGGCAGCAGCAGGTCCAGGTGGCGCCGGGAACCGATCAGTGTCACTCGGGTGAAGGCATGGGCCATGGCGGCTAGGATCCTGTCTGCATCGAAAAGGCAACGTTGTACCGGCCGGCGGGGCCGGCGTCGTAATGCGCATCGCGGGGGTCCGAAGAGTGGTAGGCAGCCGAATTCTGCTGCCGGCGCTGCTCCTCCTGCTTTTGGCGGTTCTCTTCCAGGAGGTTGCTCACGAAGGAATACCCCACGCAGACCGCAGCGATGACCGCTGCGGCAGCCACGCTGAACAGGAAGAGGCGCACACTGTCCATCCACCGGCGCTCGTTCGGGTTTTCCCCGTACAGCAGGGCGCCGAGCAGCCGGTTCCGGCGCACGGTCACGGATTCGATCAGCTGATTGTCATAGTCGCTCGCCAAAATAAGTCCCCCCACCACTTGGACAAGTACCGACATATCCTTACACGATCCGGGTGGGGTCTGCGTCACACGCGCCGGAGCCGCACCGCCGAAGCTGCGGCGTACGTTGTGGATGCCGGGCCGCGGGTGCTAAAGCTTGAGTAATTATTCACCGCACACGCACCGATGAAGGAGCCGCAATGAGCACCAACCCGGAGATGGAAGAGCGCCGACTGGACGATTGGAGCCGGCGCCTCACCCAGGCGCTGCAGATCCTGGATCTTGAAGTGGACCACAAGATGCTCGTGGAGCTGGCGGAGAAGTCGGCCCGGACCGTTGCAGACAACGCGGGCCTGGTCAGTGCCTTTGTGGTCGGGTACGCAGCCGGGCTCACCACCACCAGTGGGCGGAAATCCTCTGAAGAAGCGGTCCGGAAAGCGGCAGAAACAGCCTTCCAGCTGGCTGAAACCGGCTTGGAAGGTCCGGACCAGCCCGGCTGGAAGGGCTCTGCCCAGTAAGCAGACGTCAAGACGCACAACAGGCCGGGACCGAAGTCCTGGCCTGTTGTGCGTTTGGCTGCCTACATGGGTGCCCCTACATGGGTGCCGCTACATGGGTGCCCCTACACGGGCGCCGTTTCGCGGCGCATCTTGTCTTCCGGGCCCGCAGTCTGCTGTGCGGCCGGTTCCACCTTGACCAGCACGGTCTTGGACACCGGGGTGTTGCTGCCCTCGGCAACGTGGTCCAGCGGTACCAGCACGTTGGCTTCCGGGTAGTACGCCGCTACGCAGCCCTTGGGCGTGGGGTAGGAGACCACCCGGAAATTGCGCAGGACACGCTCGGCGTCGTCGTGGTGGACACCGTGGATGTCGATGTACTGGCCGTCTGCCAGGCCGAGTTCCTCGATGTCACCGGAGTTCATGAACAGCACGTGGCGGCCGCCCTTGATGCCGCGGTACCGGTCATTGTGCCCGTAGATGGTGGTATTCCACTGGTCATGGGAACGCATGCTCTGCAGCAGCAGGGTGCCTTCCGGCCGCTGGACCGCTTCCAGGTCATTGACCGTCAGGACCGCCTTGCCGGTGGGGGTGTGGAAGGTCCGCGAATCCCGGGGGCCGTTGGGCAGGACAAACCCGCCCTCGTGGCGGATCCGCTCGTTGTAGTCTTCGCAGCCCTCCACTACCCGTGAGATGTGGTCCCGGATCAGGTCGTAGTCCTTTTCGTAGCCGGCCCAGTCGGCGTCGATCCGGTCACCGATCACCAGGGCACCAAGCCGGGCAACGAGCGCCGGTTCGGAGAGCAGGTTCTTCGAGACGGGTTCCACCCCGCCGTGCGAGGCGTGGACCACGCAGACCGTGTCCTCCACCGAAACGAACTGCCGGCCGGTTTCCTGGATGTCGATTTCGGTGCGGCCCAGCACCGGCAGGATCAGCGCTTCCTTGCCGGTGACCAGGTGGGAGCGGTTGAGCTTGATGGACATCTGCACGGTCATGTCCGTCTTTTGCATGGCGGCCTCGGCGAAGTGGGTGTCCGAGATGGCGGAGATCAGGTTCCCGCCCAGTGCCATGAAGAATTTGATCCGGCCGTCCTGCATCCGGAGGAAGGTTTCCACGGCGTCGGCGCCGTGCTCGCGCGGCGGGTCGAAGTTGAATTCCTTGCCGAGCGAGTCCAGGAAGGTCCCCGGCATCTGCTCCCAGATGCCCATGGTGCGGTCGCCCTGGACGTTGCTGTGCCCGCGGATAGGGGCGGCGCCGGCGCCGGGCTTGCCGATGTTGCCGCGCAGCAGCAGGAGGTTGATGATCTCCTTGATGGTGGCAACGCCCTTCTTCTGCTGGGTGATGCCCATGGCCCAGGTGATGATCACCTTTTCGGCCCGCAGGTAGCGTTCGGCCAGTTCGTCGATTTCCTCGGCGCGCAGCCCGGTGGCTTCCAGCACTTCCTCGTCGTCCAGCAGCAGCAGATGTTCCTTGAGGTCTGCCAGCCCTTCGCAGTGCTCCTCGAGGAATTCGTGGTCGAGGACGGTCCCCGGGTTCTTGTCCTCTGCCTCGAACACCCGCTTGGAAATTGCCTGAAGCAGGGCCATGTCCCCGCCGAGCCGGATCTGCAGGAACTGGTCCGCGAGTTCGGTGCCCTTTCCTGCGATGCCCCGGGCTTTCTGGGGGTTCTTGTAGCGCTTGAGTCCGGCCTCGGGCAGCGGGTTCACGGCTACGATGTTGCCGCCGTTGCGCTTGCACAGTTCCAGTGCGGTGAGCATGCGCGGATGGTTGGTGCCCGGGTTCTGGCCCATGAGGATGATCAGGTCGGCCTGGCCGAAATCGTCATAGGTCACCGTGGCCTTGCCGATTCCGATGGTCTGGCCCATGGCCCAGCCCGAGGACTCGTGGCACATGTTGGAGCAGTCGGGCAGGTTGTTCGTGCCATAGGCGCGAACGAAGAGCTGGTACAGGAAGGCCGCCTCGTTGGAGGTGCGCCCGCTGGTGTAGAACGCCGCTTCGTGCGGGGAATCCAGGGCCTTGAGCCGGTCAGCCACAATCCCCAGTGCTTCATCCCAGCTGACGGGCCGGTAATGGTCTTCACCAGCCGGCTTGTACAGGGGCTCGGTCAGCCTGCCCTGCATGCCCAACCAGTATTCCGAACGCCCGCGCAGGTCCGTGAGGCTGTGTTCGGCCCAGAAGTCCGAAGAAATAACCACCGGCGTGGCTTCCCACGTGACGGCCTTGACGCCTTCTTCGCAGTATTCGAACGGGCTGCGGTCCTTCGGGTCGGGCCAGGCGCAGCTCGGGCAGTCGAACCCGTGCTTCTGGTTCATGCGGAAGGTGGTCCCCAAGGCGCGGGCGAGCCCCATGTGTTCAATCGCCGGCTTCATGGAGTGGTAGACGGCAGGAAGTCCCGCCGCCCACTCCTTCGGCTGTCCCTTGACCTCTATGTCGCTCTCGTTGACTTCTTTAACGCGGGGTTCTTTCCTGGCCACGCCGCACTTCCCTTCATCGCGATGTCTGCCGCTAGGGCGGCGACTGCTTCTACCGCAGTTTATCTACCAACAGGCCTAGCAGTCCGGGCGCACCGCCGCAAGGACTGCTGCCGTCCTTGCGACGGCGGGCGCCTTCGGAATTGGTGGACGTTATCCGTGGGCACACACCCCATGGGTAGTTCTGCCCATGTGTTTTCCTTGACCGGTTTGGTTTTGGTGGGTTTGATGGGGGTTACCGGCAAATGGAACGGGATTTACCTTTTTGGTGAATTCGTCCGGCTGCTCGGGGGAACAGTTCGGACGAGGGTGCCGTGGGGTGCCGAAAAGGTGGTTTGCCATGAAGTTTGATATGGGTTCTTCGACCCTTGGGACGTTGACGCAGCAGACGAGTTCCTCGAATGAGGATCTGGGTCAGCTGGTGCGGAGCCTGATGGAGGCTGCGGCGCCCCTGGAGGGCAAGTTCAACGGTGCCGGCCGGGTGAAGTTTGACGAGTTCAAGGCCCGCACGGACGAGGTTGCCAATGAGCTCAATAGCTCCCTCTCGGCGATCCTGATGGGTCAGTCGGAGATGGACCGGCACTTCCAGACCGGTGATCAGGAGGCTGCGGACAATGCGGCCCAGCAGCAGGGGTCGGCGTCGTTCGACTCTGCGCGTTTTGGTTCTTCGCGCTAGTTCTTCTGTCCCTTTTCCTAGTTCTTCCTTAGTTCGGTTGCTTTCCGGCGCGTGGGTGCCGGTGTTGAAAGGATTTGCCATGTCCCAGGATCGTTTGAGCTATGACACTGATACTTCCTCTGCGGTGCAGGGGGATATCCAGTCGATTGTTGCCCGGCTGGAGTCGTTGATCGGTGAGCGTGAGAAGGCTGTGAATGCGGCTATGTCGGATTTCCAGGCTGACGGTGTTTCGGAGGATTACCAGGCGGTGGAGAACCGTTTCCGGAATGCAGCGAATGAGACGCGGAACATTATTGCGTTGGTGAAGCAGACGCTGTCGCAGAATGATGAGACGGCTGCGGGTGCGGGTGCGCGGGCTAAGTCCGCCGTGCAGAACATCGGCTAATCACTGATTGCACAACACAACGGCGCCGGGCTGGATCCGGTGCCGTTGTTGTTTTTAATGCGCACGCGTGCATAGCGGCCTTATCCGGGATTTGGATGTGTTCCAGCCCCTCGGCAGCCCTCAACTGCACCACATACACGGGTTTATCGTTATTCGGAAGATACGGGAATGGAATGTGGAGAAGGGTGCAGGCGGTTGAATGAGGAAACTCGGGGACCCGAAGATGCAGGCCGCCGCGGAGCTTCCCGTCCCGTGTCCCAACCCCTACCGGAGACGCTTCCGAACGGTATGCTGCCGCCCGGTAAATACGCGGTGTGGAGGGGACGGTGGTACCGGGCTGCGCGGCTGCGTAAGGGGTTCATCACTCTGTTTCATGAGGCGGCGCCGCCGGGACCGGAATGGACCTCCATTTCGGCGAGGGATGGACGAGGCGGGCACGCCTCGTGGACCCTGGAAATCGCCGATTATGAGGTGGACCGTTTTGTGAGGCTCGCCGTGACCGCGACGTGGCATGGCAACAAGATCGGCATCGCCAGGTATGCCGACGGCGTCGTTCACGCCTGGGTGGAACCGCACCCGGCCCAGGAACCGAAGATTGACCGGGGAGAAATTCCCGAGATTGTCCAGGTCGATCGGATTGAGTATGTGGGCACCTTCCGGTGGGAGGATCTGGAAGACATCAGGATGGAAGAAAAGGACCTGATGCAGTAGGAAGTGTTTGTCGCTGTCTGAGGGCAGTTTTGATCGTCGGAAACGGTTGTTTCTTAGAACAACCAATTCCGGTAGTAATGGTTTGGCGGCGGTATATTTCCTGGCTATGTGGAGTTCCAGCGGCACGAAATTGACCGGTTCGTACGGTACGTGGAGGGGGCAGGAACTCGAGGTTGATTCGACGACGCCTTATGACAGAACGATCTTGCTTATTAAATATGGCGGAAACTCTCCAGGTGTGGGCTGGATGACGATTGACCATGGGGACCAGTTCCCCTCGCCCGGCGTCAGGCATTCGCTGAGGGTTCCATATGAGGAGGTTTCGAATATTCACGCCGTGCGGGCAACTGGAGAGTTGAGCCCCAGGGGCGTCGTGACGATCCATGGTGAGGATCAGGGCGGAAACCTTGCTGTTATTACCAAGTTCACCACCGACCTTGGACTGAAGGAGCGGTTGCTGAAAGATCACGGGTTCCATACGTTTCATGACGAGCCCGTCACCCGGTCGGCGGTTTTCGGTTGGCTCCAAGCTGCCTTGGTCGGCAATATCAAGTCCGAACTCTCGTGGCGGAAAGACGACGACTTATGATTCTGAAGCGGAACGGGATGCGGACAACGACAGCCCGGCCGGTCCGGCGTCGTAGTCCCGCACCGCTCCCGGAACCGGACGCGATACGGCAAGATTGGTTAGGTGAGCACAGCCAAGACATCTCCTGAACCCACGGACACCGAAGCCGCCGTCGAATCGGTCAGCACAGACGCCCCGCCCGCAGAAGACCTGCGCGAGGAGTACCAGACACTTGCTGAGCAGGTGCGCCGCTACCGCTTCGCGTATTACAACGAAGACGCACCCCTGGTTTCGGACGCGGAATTCGACCGGCTCTACCGCCGCCTGGAAGAGCTCGAGGCGCTGCACCCCGAGCTGGTCACCAATGACTCACCCACCCAGGAAGTAGGCGGCGAAGTATCCGCCGCCTTCGCCCCGGTGGAACACCTGCAGCGGATGTACAGCCTCGAGGACGTTTTCTCCCTCGATGAGCTCGACGCCTGGATACGCAAGGCCGAAGCCTCCGTTGCAAATATTGCCCCCGGTGCGCAGATCAAGTGGCTCACCGAGCTGAAGATCGACGGCCTCGCGGTCAACCTGCTCTACCGCAACGGCGAACTGGTCCGGGCCGCCACCCGCGGGGACGGCACCACGGGCGAGGACATCACCCACAACGTACTCACCATCGCCTCCATTCCGCGCACCCTCAAGGGCGAGGACCTCCCGGCGGAAATGGAAATCCGCGGGGAGGTCTTCATCCCCTCCAAGGAATTCGCGCACCTCAACGAAACCATGGTGGAAGCGGGCAAGGCGCCCTTTGCGAACCCGCGCAACGCCGCCGCCGGTTCCCTGCGGCAGAAGGACCCCGAAGTCACCGCCCGCCGCCCGCTGAGCATGTACGTGCACGGCATCGGGGCACGCGAAGGACTCAACGTGGCGAGCCAGTCCGAAACCTACGAACTGCTGAAGCAGTGGGGACTGCCGACGTCGCCCTATTACAAGGTGCTCGACACCTATGAGGAAGTGCTGAAGTACATTGCCGACAACGGCGAGCACCGGCACGATCTCTCCCACGAAATCGACGGCATCGTGGTCAAGGTGGACGACTTCGGGCTGCAGCGCGCCCTGGGCAACACCTCCCGCGTCCCGCGCTGGTCCGTGGCCTACAAGTACCCGCCGGAGGAAGTGAACACCAAGCTGCTGGACATCCGCGTCAACGTGGGACGCACCGGCCGCGTCACGCCCTACGGGATGATGACGCCGGTGCTGGTCTCCGGCTCGACGGTGGAAATGGCCACGCTGCACAACCAGGACGTGGTGAAGGCCAAGGGTGTGAAGATCGGCGACACCGTCGTCCTGCGGAAGGCCGGTGACGTAATCCCCGAAATCGTGGGCCCCGTCGTCGCACTCCGCGACGGCAGCGAACGCGACTTCGTGATGCCCACCCACTGTCCCTCCTGCGGCACGGAATTGAAGCCGGCCAAGGAAGGGGACGTGGATATCCGCTGCCCCAACTCCAAGTCCTGCCCCTCCCAGCTGCGCGAGCGGGTGTTCCACCTGGCCGGCCGCGGTGCCTTCGACATCGAAGCGCTCGGCTGGGAGGCGGCCATCGCCCTCACCTCGCCGGCCGAGCCGGAAACCCCGCCGCTCACCAGCGAGGCGGGTCTGTTCGACCTGTTGATCGAAGACCTGGCGGACGTGCGGATCGAACGGCCGAAGCGTGTGAAGGGCGTTGTGGACGGCACGGAACTCGTGCCGTACTTCTATACCAAGGGCACCGCCAAGAAGCCGTCCGTGCCCAGCGCCACCACGCACAAGCTGTTTACCGAGCTGGAGAAGGCCAAGACCCAGCCGCTGTGGCGGGTCCTCGTGGCCCTGTCCATCCGGCACGTAGGCCCGACGGCGGCACGCGCCCTGGCGGGTGCCTTCGGTTCCATGGACGCCATCCGGGCTGCGACGGAAGAGCAGCTGGCGCACGTCGACGGCGTCGGACCCACCATCGCCGCGGCGCTGAAGGAATGGTTCGCCGAGGACTGGCACCGCGAGATCGTGGACGCCTGGGCCGCCGCAGGGGTGCGGATGGCCGACGAGCGCGACGAATCCGTGCCGCGGACGCTGGAGGGCCTGACCGTCGTCGTCACCGGCACGCTGCCCAACTTCAGCCGCGACGAGGCCAAGGAAGCCATTCTGACCCGTGGCGGCAAGGCTTCCGGCTCGGTCTCCAAGAAAACCGACTACGTGGTGGCCGGGGAGAACGCGGGCACCAAGCTGGACAAGGCCGAGCAGCTGGGTGTGCGTGTGATCGACGAAGACGGCTTCCGCACGCTGCTGGCCGAGGGGTCCGTTCCGGGCGGGCCGGTACCTGAATCCGAGCCGACCGAGGAGTCCGAATGATGCCGTTGCCCGACGCAGCTGACCCGCTGGAACTGCTCGAAGTGGCCCGCGAGGCTGCCGCAGCGGGTGCCGCTGTGCTGGCACAGCGCTCTGCCGGCGGCCTCAACGCGGTGAACAAGAGTGCCGACGGCGACTGGGTCACGGATTTCGACACCGCCGCCGAGGTGGCGGTCCGGGAAGTCCTGGCCCGCTTGCGCCCGCACGACGTCGTGCTGGGGGAGGAGCTGGAACCGGCCGTCCCGGTGCATCCCTCAGGCATCCGCTGGTCCATCGATCCGCTGGACGGCACCACCAACTTCATCCGCGACATCGTCTATTACGGCACCTCGGTGGCGGCGGTGAACGACGACGGCGAGTGGCTGGCCGGCGTCGTCCACGCTCCGGCGCTGGTACGCGTGTATTCGGCGGCCCGCGGGCACGGCGCCTGGCTGGCAGAGCACGGCAGCGTCCGGAAGCTCACCGGTCCCGATCCGCAGCGGGTCGGAAAGCTGCTGGGCACCGGGTTCTCCTATGATGCTTCGGTGCGCTCCGAGCAGTACGCGGCCCTGCCGCAGGTGGCCGGGCAATTCGCCGATGTGCGGCGCCTGGGGTCCGCAGCCTTGGACCTGTGCATGGTGGCGGACGGTTCCCTGGACGCCTATATCGAGCGCGGCCTCAACGAATACGACTATGCAGCCGGTGCCCTGATTGCCGAGGAAGCCGGTGTGCCTGTCCAGCGTCCGCCGCAGCCTGCCAACGATGCCGAGCGGCTCGACGCCGTCACTGTCGCCGGGGCAGCGCTGCTGGGTTAGCGGTCACCGGACGTTAGTCTGCTGGGATGGAATCTTGGCATCGGAACCGGCTGAGCGTGCGGCAGGCTGAACTCGTCGAGGCTTGGCTGCCGGGGGTGAGTCTCGTTACCGATCTCTCCTGGAACCTTCTGGATACCGCGATCCTTGAAGTTGCGGACGCAGCTGACGGGCAGCGCAGGTACATCGTCAAAGCGGCCGGGCCCTCCAACCACCACATAAGCCGTGAAATAGACGCCCACGAGTCGTGGGTCAGCGTCTGGTCCCGGCAGAACCGTGCGCCAATGCTCGTTCAGTCGGACCGTTCCGAAAACATCTTGGTCACGGAGTATCTGGATGGATCCCTCGTGGAGGGAACCGCAGCTGAATATTGCCCGGATACTTATCAGCAGGCCGGGTATCTTTTGCGGATATTCCATGAGCAAACTGCGCGTACTGACGTTGACTATGAGGTGCGGGCCACTGCCAAAGCGTTGTCTTGGCTGGAGAAGCCGCACCGCATTTCCAAATCCCAGGTTGAACAGGCCAAGGCCGTTCTCGGAGCCTATCGGCCCAAGCCGGTGGTTCTCGTTCCGACCCATGGTGACTGGCAACCTCGCAACTGGCTCATAGACGGCAGCGAGTTGAGGATCATCGATTTCGGCCGGTACGACTTGAGGCCGGCCGTGACCGACCTTTGTCGCTTGGCGGTGCAGCAATGGAAGTCTCACAGTTATCTGGAGGGTGCCTTTTTCGAGGGGTACGGTACGGACTTCAGGGACAGCGAACTCTGGAACCTAACACTGCTGCGCGAAGCTGTCTCCACTGCTGCCTGGGCTTACCAAGTCGGCGACCCTAAGTTCGAGGCACAAGGCCATCGGATGCTCCGGGATGCGCTGGGGAACTTCTCGTAGATTGCATTTGCCGGGTTTGTTCAAAGCGATCTTCGGTGGTCTGGTCCTCCTCGGCCACCAAGTGCACGGACGGCACGGCGTCAGGGGTGAGCGTGCCAACTGGGCGCCGCCGGTGGCTTGGTTTATGGGTAGGTAGTTGCGTTCGAAAGACGGGTATTTCCGGTTTCCGGGAGCCCTCTTTTGGGCCTGTTTTCCGCCCGGAAATGTCAGTGCCGGATGAAATCCTGAGGTATGGATCAGCTCGGGAATGCAGAACCGACAACCGAAGCGCAGGGCAGTGAAAACCAGCTGCCTGCTGGCACCACTGGTGAAGCGGATGAGCCCCGCGGGGCCTGCACCCTGTCGGTGTACCGGGCTGAACCGGCGGCCCCCGAGTCTGACGGGACCGCTAACGCGAGTGCCGGCAGTTCCGCTCCGGAGAACGACGCCGAGGCAGGCACCCAGCCAGCCGAGAATCCCGTTCCTGATGCCGGCCCTCTCCATGCCGGCCCCTCCGCCGCCGAGCCAGCCGAACACGAACCTCCCGCTGCCCCCGATTCCGAAGCCGATAGTTCTGCCTCCGATTTCCCAGACGGCTTCACTGGGACACTGGCGTTGCAGAACCTTGAAGCCTTTGACGAGCAGATGGTGGGTGAAGCCCTGTCCCGGATGGCGCATTTGATGTCCTGGGTGCAGGCGCAGGAAGCCCGCCTGGTCAACCGGATGGGGGAGCTCTTCCGGGACGACAGATATGCCGCTTCCAAATGGATCGAACCGGGGCTGGCCTTTAGCCTCGCAGCTTCCGAATGCGCGGCCGTCCTGAATGTTCCGCAGGTCACCGGACAGCGGCTCCTCAGTGAAGCGACGAGTCTCTGCACTTCCCATACGGCAACCCTGACCGGGCTCGAAGAGGGACGCTTTTCCTACCAGCATGCCCAAGTGGTACTGGATCAATGCCAGAACGTTCCAGCTGCGGCGCTCCCGGAATTTGAGGCCGATCTGCTGGCAGCAGCCGAGGGCCAGACGCGCTCCCAGTTCTCCGCCAAGGCCCGCCGGCTGCGGGAGAACCGCTATCCGCAGACCATCAACAAACGGCACCTGACCGCGTTCGAACAGCGCAAGGTCACCCTGGACCGGGAAGAGGACGGCATGTCCTGCCTCTCCGCCCATCTGCGGGCAGCGGAAGCGCAGCAGATTTACACTGCTCTCAGTACTGCGGCGCGGGGTGAACAGGTAGTCGGGGATTCCCGGACCACGGATCAGCTGCGTGCGGATATTCTGGCGCAGCTGCTGATTGGCAGCAGCCGGGGACTCTTTACTGCGACCACAGACGAGGCCGGAACCCCGGATGAGGCCGAAACCGGCTCTGGAGGCGGCTCGGAAAGCGCTCCGAATCGCCACACCGGACCGGACGATGGAATCGTCCCTCGGGCGGAAATCATGGTCCTGATCAACGCGGAGACCCTCTTCGGCGCGGACGACCAGCCCGCCGAGCTGCACGGGTACGGGCCCATTAGCGCCGAAGCGGCACGCAGGCTGGCCCGCAACGCCGTCGGTTGGACCGGACTGGCCCAGGACTCGCAGACCGGAGAGATCCTGGGCGTAGGACGGCGCAGAAAGGTTCCGGCCGGGCTCCGCCGCTGGCTCCGCGCAAGGGACGGAACCTGCCGGTTTCCCGGGTGCCGGGTCAGCACCGCGAACTCGGACGTCGACCACACCATCGACTGGGCGAAGGGCGGTCCTACCGACCACGCGAACCTGGAGCACCTCTGCCGCCGGCACCACCGGTTCAAGACCCTCGGTTACTGGAAAGCGTGCCAACCCACCCCCGGAGTGATCGAGTGGACCTCGCCAACCGGCCGGGTTTATCGGACCGAGCCCTTTTTGGAACTGGACCTGCCAGGTCCGGCAGTAAATCGGAGTACGGATCCCCGGCAGGAGGAGTTCAGGCCGACGGATTCCAGGCCGAAGGATTCAACGCAGGACGATTCCCGATTGGAACAGGTGCCGCCATTCTGAGTCGGGTTCAGCCGGCCGCGGCCGCGTCCCGAGCTACCGCCGGGCAGCCACAATGATCTCCCGGCTGGACGCTTCCCTGAACGGCCCGCCCTCCCAATCCCCGTACCAGTCCACGGAGCTGAAACCGGCCCGGTCCAGCAGGTCCTTCAGCACCTCTGCCCGCACAAACTTCAGGGTGCTGCGGCTGATGAACCGCTCGCCGTCGGACCGGAAGACGGTGCGGTCCTCGAACGTGACCAACGCGCCGTCGGGCTGGTCTTCCACCGAGATCAGCTCCCACTCCACCTCCAGCGTTCCCGCCGAAGATTCCTGGACCGACGGGCCAGCATTGCCGCTGTCCCACTCCAGCCAGGCCTTCGCCGCAGGATTCCGGGTCTCGAAATAGAAGGTGCCACCGGGCACGAGCCGGGACCGAACGGCCGTCAGCGTTTCGAGGATGGCGGCCTCCGTCAGGAGGCACTGAAACGCATGCCCGGTCATCAGGGCAGCATCAAACGGACCCTGCGGCAGATCCACGGCGGTGCCCTGCAACCAGGTGACCCTCTCGCCGCCCTCGCGAGACCGCGCCACCTCCAGCATGCCGGAGGCCGGATCGACGCCGGTCAACGTGTGGCCCGCCAGCGCCAGACGCACGGCGAAACTGCCGGTGCCGCATCCGACGTCGGCGATGCGGAGCGGCTTATCGCCGATAAGGCCGGCATAAAAGTCGGTGTCCCATTGCCCGGCATTGTCTTCGTCATAGAGAGCCGCCAACCGCGGCTCGTTGTAGAACGTGTCAACCATCATTCCCCCGGATTTCGGACAGTTGACCCGAATCCTACCGGGATTAAGCCCTGAGGAAAGGACCGTCCTCGGGGGCACTTTTCCGCGCTCCGGCGTCGGATAATTTATCCCGATGCATCCCGTGCAGCACAGACTCACAGGAGGAAAACGCATGCCTAAGAAAGCACCCACGGCCCCGCGCAAAACCATCCGCGGAACGCCCGAGCCGGCAGCGGTCGCGCTGCAGACTCCCACCCCGCAGACCCCGCAGACCCCGCCGGAGCTGGACGCGGCCTACTTCGCCCGCCTGATCGACGAGCGGATGGAACACACCCGTGAGCAGATCAGCACATTAACGGCCGTGATCCGGGAAGTCACCCTGGCCGCCAAGGACATTCCGGCAGACGACGAACACGATCCCGAAGGAACTACGGTTTCCGTAGAGCGGGCCAACGAGGTGGCACTCCTGGCCGCAGCGGAAACATCGCTCCTTGAACTGATGGAGGCACGGGAACGCCTGAACACCGATAGCTACGGCATCTGCGAACGCTGCGGGACGGCGATCCCGACGGCCCGGCTCGAAATCCGTCCCGAAACCCGCTTCTGCGTGGAGTGCGCTTCAGCCCGCCGGCGGTAAGCGCACCGGCGACGGTGCGGTTGAACCGTGTGCGCCGCCTCACCGCCGTCCGGAAACGCGGCGGGGCGGGGATAGAATCTACGTGCACTTCAACCAACACCTTAAGGACTCGTACCACGCATGAGCATCACCATCCGGCTTGCCACCGAGGCTGACTTTGACGACATCCGCCGGATTACCCGTGAGGCTTACCTGCACGGCAATCACATCGAGGCTGACAACCCCTACGTCAAGGAACTGGAAAACGTCGAGGACCGCGCCAAGCACACCGAGCTGTGGGTAGCAGAGCTCGACGGCAAGGTGGCTGCCTCCGCCGCAATCACCTACGCGGGCCAGCCCTACACGGACATCGCCATTGAAGGCGAACTGGAATTCCGGATGCTCGCCGTGGATCCGACCCTCCAGCGCGGGGGAGTGGGCCGCGCGATGGTTAACGCCATTGTCGATTACGCCCGGAACAAGGACGGTATCGAGGCCGTCAGCCTCACCAGCATGACCACCATGCTGAACGCCCACGCCCTCTACCTGTCCTGCGGGTTTGAACGCGTTCCGGAACGGGACTGGACCGTTCCCGGCGAAGACTACATTCTCTGGGTGTTCCGCAAGGCCGTTTAGCCCTCAATCAGTACGCGGCCCCGGCCGTCCCGGTGCCCGACGGCGGCGGGACGGCTTTTGCGCGTCGGCAGCGTGTTGCAGCGCGCCGGCAGGGTGTGGCGGCGGCCTCCATGCCCTGCCCCGAAACGCCGTAGACTGGAACGGATACCGGCGTAAAGCCGAAAAACGTTCCTAAAAGACGCATGGGAGACTCATGTCTGAGATCAATCGTGAGGCTGTGGCGCATCTGGCGCGGCTGGCCCACATTGAGATGACCAACGACGAGCTGGACAAGATGGCCGGCGAACTCGATGTCATCGTGGATTCGATCAAATCCGTAAGCGAAGTTGCCGGCGAGGACATCCCGGCAACCTCCCACCCCATCCCGCTGGTCAATGTCTTCCGTGAAGACGTTGTGGGGCAGACGCTGACCAATGAAGAAGCACTGTCCGGCGCCCCGGACAACGCCGCCGGCCGCTTCAAGGTCCCTGCCATCCTGGATGAGGAGTAAAAGCTTCCATGAGTGAACTGATTACATCAAGCGCCGCACAGCTGGCCGCCAAGCTGGCTTCCGGCGAAGTGTCCGCCGTCGAGGTCACACAGGCCCACCTGGACCGCATCGCGGAGGTGGACGGCGCCATCAACGCCTTCCTGCACGTCAACACCGATGAGGCGCTGCAGGTTGCCGCCGACGTCGACAGGGCCCGCGCCGCCGGCGAGGAACTGCACGAACTGGCCGGCGTCCCCATCGCCATCAAGGACCTGATCGTCACCAAGGGCCAGCCCACCACGGCAGGCTCCAAGATGCTCGAGGGCTGGATGAGCCCCTACGACGCCACGGTGATCTCGAAGATCCGTGCCGCGCGCATGCCGATGCTCGGCAAGACGAACCTGGACGAGTTCGCCATGGGCTCCTCCACGGAACACTCCGCCTACGGCCCCACCCGCAACCCGTGGGACCTGGACCGCATCCCCGGCGGCTCCGGCGGCGGGTCCGCTGCCGCCGTCGCCGCTTTCGAAGCACCGCTGGCACTGGGCACCGACACCGGCGGCTCCATCCGCCAGCCGGCCGCCGTCACCGGCTCCGTGGGCGTGAAGCCCACCTACGGCGGCGTTTCCCGCTACGGCGCAATCGCCATGGCTTCCTCGCTGGACCAGATCGGCCCGGTCTCCCGCACCGTGCTGGACGCCGCGCTGCTGCAGGAACTCATCGGCGGCCACGATCCCCGCGATTCCACCTCCCTGACGGACCCCGTGGGTTCACTGGCCGACGCCGCCCGCAACGGCAGCGTCGCCGGCATGCGGATCGGCGTCATCAAGGAACTGCAGGGCGAAGGCTACGAAGCCGGCGTCCAGGCCCGCTTCACCGAGTCCCTGGACATGCTGCGGGATGCGGGTGCGGAAATCGTTGAGGTGTCCTGCCCCAACTTCAAGTACGCCCTCGGCGCCTACTACCTGATCATGCCGTCCGAGGCCTCCTCGAACCTGGCCAAGTACGACGGCGTCCGGTACGGCATGCGCGAGCTGCCCGCCGAGCCGCCGCTGACCATCGAACGCGTCATGAGTGCCACCCGCGCCGCCGGCTTCGGCGACGAGGTCAAGCGCCGCATCATCCTGGGCACCTACGCCCTGTCCGCCGGCTACTACGACGCCTATTACGGCTCGGCCCAGAAGGTGCGCACCCTGATCCAGCGCGACTTCAACGCCGCGTTCGCCCAGGCCGACGTGCTCATTTCCCCGACCTCGCCCAACACGGCGTTCAAGCTCGGCGAAAAGCTGGACGATCCGCTGGCCATGTACCTGAACGACGTCGCCACCATCCCGGCCAACATGGCCGGCGTCCCGGGCATTTCCATCCCCGGCGGCCTGTCCGACGGCCTGCCCGTCGGCATCCAGTTCCTGGCCCCGGCCCGCGAAGACATCCGCCTCTACCGTGCCGGCGCAGCCCTGGAGGGCCTGCTCGAGCAGAAGTGGGGCGGCCCGCTGCTGGCCTCGGCACCCGTACTCGGAGGAGTGAAGTAAATGTCCGTCCATATCCAGGATGAAACCCTGTCCTTCGAAGAGGCCATGGAGAAGTACGACCCGGTGCTGGGGTTCGAGGTCCACGTGGAGCTGAACACCAAAACCAAGATGTTCTCCGACGCCCCGAACATCTTCGGCGACGAGCCCAACACGGCCGTCACCCCGGTGGACCTGGGCATGCCCGGCGTGCTGCCGGTGGTGAACAAGAAGGCCGTGGAGTACTCGATCCTCATCGGCCTTGCGCTGAACTGCAAGATCGCCGAATCCTGCACCTTTGCCCGGAAGCAGTACTTCTACCCGGACACGCCCAAGAACTTCCAGACCTCCCAGTACGAAGACCCCATCGCGTACGACGGCTACCTGGACATTGAGCTTGAAGACGGCACCGTGTTCCGCGTCGAGATCGAACGCGCGCACATGGAAGAGGACGCCGGCAAGCTGACCCACATGGGCGGAGCCACCGGCCGCATCCAGGGCGCAGACTTCTCCCTGGTGGACTACAACCGCGCCGGCGTGCCGCTGGTCGAGATTGTCACCAAGCCGATCGAGGGTGCCGGCTCGCGTGCCCCCGAGCTGGCCAAGGCCTACGTGGCGGCCATCCGGGAAATCGTGAAGAACCTGGGTGTCTCCGACGCGAAGATGGAGCGCGGAAACGTCCGCTGCGACGCCAACGTTTCGCTGCGCCCCTACGGCCAGGAAAAGTTCGGCACGCGTTCGGAAACGAAGAACGTGAACTCGCTGCGCGCCGTCGAACGCGCCGTCCGGTTCGAAATCCAGCGCCACGCCGCCGTCCTGGACTCCGGCAACACGATTGTCCAGGAGACCCGGCACTGGCACGAGGACACCCGGTCCACCACCTCCGGCCGGCCCAAGTCCGACGCCGATGACTACCGGTACTTCCCGGAACCGGACCTGGTTCCCGTGGTCACCACCACGGAATGGATCGAAGAGCTGCGCTCCCGCCTGCCCGAGCCGCCGGCCGAGCGCCGCAAGCGGCTCAAGGAAGACTGGGGCTACTCCGACGCCGAGTTCCGCGACGTCGTCAACGCCGGAGTCATGGAAGCCATCGAGGAAACCATTGCCGCCGGTGCGTCCGCGCAGGTGGCCCGCAAGTGGTGGATGGGTGAGGTTGCCCGCCGCGCCAAGGAAGCCGAAGTGGATCCGGTGGACGTCGGCGTCACGCCCGAGCTGATCGTGGAACTGGACCGCCTGGTGCAGACCGGCAAGATCAACGACAAGCTGGCACGCCAGGTGCTCGACGGCGTCCTCGCCGGCGAAGGCACCCCGGAGGAAGTCATCGAGAAGCGCGGCCTGGCCGTGGTGTCCGACGACGGCCCCCTGCTTGAAGCGATCGACGCCGCCCTGGCGGCCCAGCCGGACGTCGCGGACAAGATCCGCGGCGGCAAGGTCCAGGCCGTCGGCGCCATCGTGGGCGGGGTTATGAAGGCCACCCGCGGCCAGGCCGACGCCGGCCGCGTCCGCGAGCTGATCCTGGAACGCCTCGGCGTGCAGGGCTAACGCACCGAGAGATCGTGGGGGGACCCCGGCAGGCATTGTGCCTGCCGGGGTCCTGCTGTGTGAGGCCTGCTGTGTGTGGCCCGCTGCACACCCGGCGGGTACGCTGACGAAATGGCCAACCTTCCCGCTGCCGAAATCTCCGCCGACCCTGCGCTGGTGCGGCAGCTGGTGCGGGAGCAGCACCCGGACCTGGGCGGGCATTCCCTGACGCAGGCCGCCAGCGGCTGGGACAACTACATTTACCGGCTGGGCACGGAGTATGCGATCCGGCTGCCCCGCCGGCAGTCCGCCGCCGGACTCACGGCCAACGAGCAGCGCTGGCTCCCGCAGCTGACCGCCGACGTGCCCGTATCAACGTCAGCCCCGCTGTTCCGCGGGACCCCGTGCGAGCTCTATCCCTGGCCGTGGAGCATCACCGCCTGGTTTGACGGCCAGGACGTGTCCTTATCGCCGCGGGACCGCAACGTTGCCCTGGCCGAGCCGCTGGCCGCCTTCCTGAACGCCTTTCACCGGCCGGCACCGGCGGACTATCCCCGCAATCCGTTCCGGGGCGGGCCGTTGGCCGATCGGGCCGAAGCAGTGCAGGGCAGGTTGAACAGCGGCATGGTTCCCCACGCCGCCAGGGTGCAGGAACTCTGGGACCAGGCACAGGACATCCCGGCCTGGACCGGGCCCCCGCTGTGGCTGCACGGCGACCTGCACCCGGCGAACCTGGTGGCCAAGGACAACACCCTGCAGGCGGTCATCGATTTCGGCGATCTCACCGCGGGTGATCCGGCCACGGACCTAGCTGCCGCCTGGCTGGTGTTCGACGCCGAGGGCCGGGACACCTTCCGCCGCAGCCTGGGCGACCAGTACGACGGCGACCCGTACGTGTGGGAGCGGGCGCGCGGCTGGGCGATGTGCATGGCCACCATCCTGCTGGCGAACTCCGACGATGCCCCGGGGCTGTACCTGGTGGGCTCGGAAACCCTGATGGAGATCCTCACCGGCGACCGGGAGAGGTTCTAACCCGGTGGCGGCAGGCAGCTGGAAGCATTCTGTCCGGATTTCCACTGAAGGCGACGGGCACGTGCAGGAGGACACCTGCGGCTACGCAGGCTCCACGGCCTGGGTAATCGACGGCGCCAGCTCCCTCTTGCCTCAGCTCGGGCTGCCCGGCCCCTCTGACCCGGCCTGGTATGCCCGGAACCTTGACCTGTTACTGACTGATGCCGCGGTTGCCGTTGGGGTTGCGCCCGCCCCGCAGGTGCTGGCCGATGCCCTGACCCGGATGGACCAGCTGGCCCGTACCCTGGCCGGCGAGGAGCGGATCCGCTTCCCGTCTGCCGCCCTGTGCCTGGCCCAGCTGACCGGGGACGGCGTGGAGATCCTGGCACTGGCGGACTGCCACGCGGTGGTGGAACTGGAAGACGGTTCGTTGGTGCATGTCACCCATGAACCCGCCGATATCCGGATCGGCACGGAACATTCGGCGGACCCGGCGCGCGAACGCGAGATGCGGGTACTGGACCGGGAACTGCGCAATACCCCGGGCCGGCTATGGGTGGCCCGGCGGGAAGCCGAAGCCGCTTACCAGGCCCGCACAGTCCGGCTCGGCCCGGCACGGCGGGTAGTGCTCGCCTCAGACGGCGCCTGGCGGGCAGTGGACCTTGGCATTGTCGACGGGCCGGGCGGCTTCCTGGCGGCGGCAGGCTCCGCCGTCCCCGCGCAGGAGATGCTGCTGGCCCTGCGCACGCTGCAGTCGGGGCTGGGGGAAAGCGCTGACGATGCCACCATCCTGACCCTGGAAAGGACCTCCCGTGACCGCTGACATTTCCTGTGACGTCCTGGTGATCGGCGGAGGGATCGCCGGCCTGTCCCTGGCCGCCGAACTAGCCTCGCGGCTGGCGGCATCCCCGGAAACCCGGGGGAGGGCCGGCGGGGTTGTCCTGGTGGAAGCCGAACCGACCTTGGGCTACCACACGTCTTCCCGCTCGGCCCGGCAGCTGATCCCCAGCTACGGTCCGCCCGTTATCCAGGACCTGACCCTGCGTACCCTGGCATTGATCCGGGCAGCGGAAGCAGATCTGCCCGAACCGATCCTGGCGCCCCGGAGCTTCCTGCTGATCGGGGATGAGGAGGCGGTGCGGGACAGGGCAAGCACCCACATGCATCCGGTCATGCCGGCTGAAGCCCTGGGACTGGCTCCGGAGCTGCGGCCGGAGACTTTCAGTGCTGCCGGATTGGACACCACCTCGGTGTCCTGCAACACGGACGCCCTGCTGGAATTCCATCGGGCACGGCTGCTGGCAGCGGGGGGCCGGATTATCACCGGGCAGCGGGTCGAAGCTGCCCGGCAGGCAGGGGAGGGGACGCTGTGGAAAGTGTCTGCTCCGGGCATGCGTTTCCAGGCTTCAACGGTGGTCAACGCGGCCGGCGCCTGGGCAGACACCCTCGCCGGTGTCTTTGGGGCGCAGCCCCTGCGGCTCACGCCCTACCGCCGCACCGCCGCCGTCGTCGACGTTGAACGACCGCTGGAAGCCGGCGCACCGATGGTGGCTGACGCCTCTGACCGGTTCTACTACAGGCCGGAGGGCAGGCAGGTACTGATCTCGCCGTCGGAGAGTGAGCCAAGCGTGGCGGAGGATGCCCGGCCACGGAACGCGGATGTGCAGGCGCTCGTGAAAGTGGTGAACAGCGTCACAACCATGGGTATCACCGGGGTTGCCCGAGCCTGGACCGGACTGCGGACGGAGGCACCCGACGGGGTGCCCGTGGTCGGCTGGGATCCAGCCGTGCCGGGGTTCTTCTGGCTGTCGGGACAAGGCGGATACGGGTTCCAGACCTCGTCCGCCATCGCAGAGCTGGCAGCGGGGATCCTGCTTGGCGAGGCCGTAGGAAAAGAGGCCCGGAACGCCCTTAGCCCCGCTCGAGTGCAAGTGTGACGAAAGTCTCACCAATCGGCGCGTAACGAATCAGCCAAGGTGCGCGCGTATGGTCATTAGGGTCCCGAGACATGCCTAGAGTTGTACTAACAAGCGCGTTCCCAAAAACCCGAATGCATTAAAAGTTCGGTGCCCGAAAGGTCAGTCTCAGTGCCAGATTTCTTGCCGCCAAAATTTGTTGGCGTGCAGCAGCGTCCGCTTTACATCCGGGTTCGTTCCATCCTGGAAATTCTCAGTACGCTGTGGCTGATTTCTGCCGTTATCGGCATTGGTTTCTTTTCCGGCGGGACCACATCGCTCGCCTTTTCCCTGATTCTTCTTTACGGCACGGGTGCGGCCCTGCTGGTTGTCATTACGGCGCTTTACCGCGTCCTCTCCCGTGCGGCACGCCAGCGGGTTGAGGCCGCCCCCGATGACAACGCCGCCGCCGTGTTCGTGGACACCACCCGGTCAGCGACCGAAGAAATCATGGCCGCTCTCCGTCCGGCCGCGCCGTATGGCCGCCCCGGCGTCTCCGTGCGGATGCCCCAGTCGGTGGATGCCCTGGATGTGGCCGCAGCCCTGACGGCACGGACGGCTGCAATGACCTCTGCCGTGGCCGCCGAGAAGTCCGCGGCCGCCGCCGCTGCGATGGTTGCTCCCGGAAAGTCGACTGGCAGCACGTCCGCAGTGAACAAGTCCGCCGTGAACAAGTCGGCCGTAAACAAGTCGGCCGTAAACAAGTCCGCCAGTAAGAAGAAGGCTGCTCCGAAGCAGCCTGCCCAGCCCAAGAAGGTACAGGCCGCCAAGTCCCGCCCCGCCAACAACAACGGCTCGCGCGGCACCGCCAGCCAGGCCTCCACTGCTCCGAAAAAGAACACCGGCGGCAAGAAGCCGGGTTCGGCCGGGAAAGGTTCCGGCGGGGAGAAGGCCTCCAGCAGCGGGTCTGCCGGAACCAAGAAGCCTGAACGAGCCGCGGCTCCGGAAGTGAGCATGCCCGGGATCCGCACGGCTCAGCAGGAAATTCTTCCCCGCCAGGCCGGTGCGCCGTCCTGCGGTCTGTCCGCCGGTGCAACCCGTCCCGCTGGTCCGGGCCCGCGTCAGCTCATCGCCGCCTGACCGTCCGCGGCGCCGCATACTCAGGTAGTTGTCAGGTTGTCTTCAGCACCTACCCAGACGGGCCGTTTATCGTCGTTAGTACCTCATAAGGGTGCGAGTGATGAATGGACCGAGTAGTGACCGGTCCGGACGCCGGCAGACTAGGGTTGTTTCCCCCAACCAGCCCCAAGTCTGCCGGCGTTTTCCCTTTTAACCCGCAGGTCTTGCCGGCCCGGTGCTATTCGGCGCTGAACTCGCGGAATTCGCCGGTGGCCGGGGAAAAGGATTCCTCCACGCCGACCACCACGCCCGGAGCCTTCGGGCCGCGCAGGAATTCCCGAAGTCCGTCCAAGGCCGGTTCCCTGCCCTCGGCCACCACATGGACGGATCCGTCCGCCGCGTTGGAGACCACGCCGGTCAGGCCCAGCTGCACGGCCTGCCGAAGGGTGCGGTACCGGAATCCGACGCCCTGGACCTCCCCGGTAATCCGGGCCGTCAGCCGGCGGGCGGTTCCTTCCGGATGCTCTTGCTCGTTCATCTGGACAGCGTAGCTGCATCTCCAAAGCGTCGCGCGGGGTGACCGCACGGGAGCGCCGCGGGATCGCCCCAGGGCGGCCGGAGGTTCTTCGAAGCGAAAATCAGTGCAGGCGGGTTCCCAGCTCTGCCTCCACCGCTGCCAGCAGGGAGCCGCCGTCGACGAGCACCCTGAGAGCCTCGATTTCCGGGGCGAGGTACCGGTCCGGACCGGGCCCGGGGACAACAGTCCGAATCACGGCCCGTGCCGCCGTCACTGCGGGAGCGCTGCGGGAAGTGGCCGTGCCGCCGTCGCGCATGTCCAGCCCCCGCGCCGAGGTCAACAGCTCAATGGCCAGTACCCGGGTCAGTCCGTCCAGCGCCCGGCGCAGCTTCAGCCCCGCCGCCCAGCCCATCGAGACATGGTCCTCCTGCATGGCGGAGGACGGGATGGAATCCACCGATGCCGGCACCGCCAGGCGCTTGAGCTCCGAGACAATTCCGGCCTGCGTGTACTGCGCGATCATGTGCCCGGAGTCCACACCGGGGTCGTGGGCGAGGAAGGCATTGAGGCCGTGGCTGCGGGACCGGTCCAGGAACCGGTCGGTGCGCCGCTCGCTCATGGAGGCAACGTCCGCGACGGCGATGGCCAGGAAATCCAGCACATAGGCCACCGGCGCACCGTGGAAGTTGCCGTTGGACTCCAACCGTCCGTCAAGCGTCACCACCGGGTTGTCGATGGCCGAGGCCCGCTCGGCTGCGGCCACGGCTTCGGCATGCAGCAGCGTGGAGCGGGCGGCGCCATGAACCTGGGGCGCGCAGCGCAGCGAGTAGGCATCCTGCACCCGGGTGAATCCGCCAGTCTTCTGCTCCTCGATCAACGCCGATCCGGACAGGACCGAGCGGATGTTCTCCGCCGACTCGCTTTGCCCGGCCTGGGGCCGCAGTGCCTGGAGGTCGGCGGCAAACACACTGTCGCTGCCGAGCAGGCCTTCCACGCTCATGGCGGCCGCGAGATCCGCCGTGGCCAGCAGCCGGTGCAGGTCCGCAATGGCCAGGGTCAGCATCCCCAGCATCCCGTCCGTGCCGTTAATGAGCGCCAGTCCCTCCTTCTCCTGCAGCTCCACCGGTTCCAACCCGGCCGCGGCGAGCGCTGCCGAGGCGGGCACCAGCTGCCCGCCGGCGTCGCGCACTTCCCCTTCACCCATCAGCGCCAGGGCACAGTGGGAGAGGGGAGCGAGGTCTCCGGAGCAGCCCAGGGAGCCGTACTCGCCGACCACAGGGGTGATGCCCGCGTTGAGTATCCCCGCGTAGGCCAGCGCGACGGCGGGACGCACTCCGGTCCGGCCCGTGGCCAGCGTGGCCAGGCGGTTGAGCATCAGGGCACGCACCACTTCCCGGTCCACTTCGGAGCCCGACGACGCCGCGTGGCTGCGGATCAGCGAGCGCTGCAGCTGGATGCGCTGCTCCGGCGGGATCTGCTTGACCGCCAGGGCACCGAATCCGGTGGAGACGCCGTAGTGCGGCTTGTCGTCTGCGGCCAGGGCCTCGATGACCCCGCGCGAGGAGGCCATGGCAGCCAGGGCCTCGGGAGCCAGCGCCACCCGCACCCCGTGCCGGGCGACGGCGAGGATATCCTCGCCGGAGAGCGGACCAACCCCCAGCTCGACGGCGGCGTCCACGTTGTTGTTGCGTAGCTGCATGCTTGTTCCTTCTGCGCTTGGAGGGCCCCGGTTGCTATCCATCTTGCCCTTTCAACCCGGTGCGGAGAGGGACCCGGACAGATTCGGCTTCTGGGATCCCAGACACTGGCCTAGACTCTGGACATGCCCGCCGCCTATACCCGTGTCCAGGTCCCGGCCGCAGCCCAGGTCCTGGCCATCCTGCGCTATCTGGGCCAGCAGGCCGGTCCGGTCAGTGCGTCCGCGGTCGCGCGGGACCTTTCCTTGCCGCGCTCCACCACCTACCACCTGCTCGCGGCGCTGGTAAGCGATGGTTTTGCCGTGCACCTGCCGGAAGAACGCCGGTATGCCCTCGGTGCTACGGCACACGAAATGGGCACCGGCTATGCCCGACAGGCTCCGCTGCAGCGGATTGCCCGGTTCCCGCTGCGCCGGCTGGTGGCGCAGACCCGCTTCACCGCGCATCTGGCAGTGCTGCAGGGAACGGACGTGATTTACGTGATCGAGGAACGGGCTCCGCGCCAGCAGCCGCTGGTAACCGACGCCGGCATCCGGCTTCCGGCACACCGGACTGCCAGCGGCCGGGTCCTGCTGGCCGGGATGACCGGTGCCCAGCTGCGGGCGCTCTATCCGGATCCGGGGACGGTACGGTCCTCCCGCAGCAGCGGCGCCGGCCTGCCGGGCCTGCTTGAAGAGGTCCGACGGCGCGGCTATGCCTGGGAAGAGAATGAAGTCACCGAGGGATTCTCTTCCATTGCCGTGCCCGTACCGGACCGCTCCGGGCACGCGGTCGCCGTCCTGACCCTGACCGCGCCCAACCTGGCCCCGCCACCGGGCATCCAGGCGCTGGCAGACCAGGTCCTGCCCGATCTGCTGCGGTGCGCCGCAGAGCTTTCCCGCCGGCTCGGCGCCCGGCCGCAGCCTGCTCCCAATGTGTCTGGCATCCCAGACGTCCGCAGCGGGGTGGATGACCCCTGAACCGCCCGGGGCTACGGTCTGGCTATGTCTTCCACCTCTGACCCGTCCCGCCGCATCCGGGCGCCCCGCGGCACCACCCTCACCGCGCACAGCTGGCAGACCGAGGCGCCGCTGCGGATGCTGATGAACAACCTGGATCCGGAAGTAGCCGAACGGCCCGAGGACCTGGTGGTCTACGGCGGCACCGGACGGGCCGCCCGCAGCTGGGAGGCCTACGACGCCATCATCCGGACCCTCTCCACGCTGGCCGACGATGAAACACTGCTGGTGCAGTCGGGCAAACCAGTGGGGGTTTTCCGCACCCACGAATGGGCGCCGCGTGTCCTGATCGCCAACTCCAACCTGGTGGGGGACTGGGCCACCTGGCCCGAGTTCCGCCGGCTGGAAGCGGAGGGCCTGCTGATGTACGGCCAGATGACGGCCGGTTCGTGGATCTACATCGGCACCCAGGGCATCCTGCAGGGCACTTTTGAAACCTTCGGAGCCGTGGCCCGTAAGCTCTTCGGCGACGAAAACGCCACTCTGGCCGGCACCCTGACCCTGACCGGCGGCTGCGGCGGAATGGGCGGCGCGCAGCCGCTGGCTGTCACGCTGAACGGCGGAGCGGTCCTGATTGTCGACGTTGACGAGGCCCGCCTGCGCCGACGCGTCGGGAAGCGCTACCTGGACGAGGTGGCACCGGACCTGGACACCGCCGTCGCCCGCGTCATGGCTGCACGGAACGAAAGACGTGCCCTGTCCGTGGGGCTGGTGGGCAACGCCGCGGAAGTGTTCGAGGAACTGCTGCGCCGGCAGCTGGCCGGGGAGGTCACCATCGACATTGTTACCGACCAGACCTCCGCCCACGACCCGCTGAGCTATCTGCCCGCCGGCATCCCCGTGGACCGCTGGCAGGCCGAAGCCGCCGCGGACCCGGAAGGCTTCACCAAGCAGGCCCGCGAGTCCATGGCCCGGCAGGTTGCCGCCATGGTCGGGTTCCAGGACGCGGGCGCCGAAGTCTTCGACTACGGCAATTCCATCCGGGACGAGGCACGCCAGGGCGGCTATGCGCGGGCCTTCGACTTCCCCGGCTTTGTCCCCGCGTACATCCGTCCGCTTTTCTGCGAGGGAATGGGGCCCTTCCGCTGGGTGGCGCTCTCCGGCGATCCGCAGGACATCGCGGTGACCGATGCAGCCATCAAGGAGCTGTTCCCCGAGAACTTCCGCCTGCACCGCTGGATCGACGCCGCGGCCCAACACGTCGAGTTCGAAGGCCTGCCCGCGCGCATCTGCTGGCTGGGCTACGGCGACCGGGCCAAGGCCGGGCTCCTGTTCAACCGGCTCGTCGCCGAAGGCAAGGTGAGTGCGCCCATTGTGATCGGCCGGGACCACCTGGATTCGGGGTCGGTGGCCTCTCCCTACCGGGAGACCGAGGCCATGGCGGACGGGTCGGATGCCATTGCGGACTGGCCGCTGCTCAACGCCCTGCTGAACACCGCTTCCGGAGCCACCTGGGTGTCCCTGCACCACGGCGGCGGCGTGGGCATCGGCCGGTCCATCCACGCCGGCCAGGTGGGCGTGGCGGACGGAACCGAGCTGGCCGCCCGTAAACTGGAAACCCTTCTGACCAATGATCCGGGCACCGGCGTGATGCGGCACGCGGACGCCGGCTACTCCCGGGCCGCGGACGTCGCCGCCGAACGCGGAGTACGCATCCCCATGAACGAATAAGCACCCCGCCTGGAGAAAACCATGGACACTGACACTGTTACCGGCCTGCTCGCTTCCATTGCCGACGTCGGACGGGATTCCCGGCGCGGCGGCTACTCGCGCCCGGTGTTCTCCACGCCGGAGCTGACGCTGCGCGAGTGGTTCCAGGCGGAAGCCCGAAGTCGCGGACTGGACGTGGAAACGGACCGCAACGGCATCCTCTGGGCCTGGTGGGGGCAACCCGAACGCGGGGCACTCGTGACCGGCAGCCACCTGGACTCCGTGCCGGGCGGCGGAGCTTTCGACGGGCCGCTGGGGGTGGCCTCCGCGCTCGCCGCCGTGGACCTGCTGCGTGAGCGGGGAATCAGCCGCAACCGCTCCCTGGCCATCACCGTCTTCCCGGAAGAGGAAGGGTCCCGCTTCGGCGTGGCCTGCCTGGGTTCGCGGCTGCTGACCGGCGAAATCGATGCTGACAAGGCCCGGAACCTGCGCGATGCGGACGGCACCACCTTTGCGGACGCCGCCCGGGCCAACGGACTCGACCCCGCGCGGCTGGGACGCGACGACGAGGCGCTGGCCCGGATCGGGGACTTCGTGGAACTGCATGTGGAGCAGGGCCGCGGGCTCGGCGAGGACGGACCGGCGGTGGCCGTAGGCGGATCCGTGCTGGGCCACGGCCGCTGGCGGATCAGCGTTTCCGGGCAGGGGAACCATGCCGGCACCACGGCCATGGCGGACCGCGCCGATCCCATGGTTGCCGCCGCCCAGATCATCCTCGCCGTGCAGAAGGCCGCCGAAGCCGTCGACGGCGCCCGGGCCACGGTGGGCCGGATCGCGCCGGTGCCCGGCGGCACCAATGTCATCGCCTCCCGGGTGGACCTCTGGCTCGATGCCCGGCACCCCGACGACGCCACCGCGCTGGCCCTCGTGGAAAGCATCCACGGCAAGGCGCAGAAAATCGCCGCGTTCGAAGGCTGCACCGTCTCCCTGACACCGGAATCCTGGACCGGCGCAGTCAGCTTCGACGCCGCACTGGGCCGCAGCCTGGAACTGGCTCTTCCGGGAGCCCCGGTGCTGGCCACGGGGGCGGGGCACGACGCCGGCATCCTCGCCGGACACGTGCCCTCCGGAATGCTGTTTGTCCGCAACCCCACCGGGATCTCGCACTCCCCGGAGGAACACGTGGAAGCCGACGACGCCGACGCCGGAGCCGTGGCGCTTGCCGACGCGCTGGAGGCGCTGCTGTGAGCGGTGCGGCGGGCCCCACTGCCGCCGGTCCTTCGATCGAGGGTGCTGCCGTCTGGTGTGAGGCGGGGTGGTACGAGGGCAGTATCCGGGAAGGCATCCGGCTGACGGTCGACTCCGCCGGTATCGTTACGGCGGCCGTGCCCGGGACGGAAGCCGAACCCGGGGACCTGGTGCTGTCCGGCGTCGTCTTCCCGGCAGCCGCCAACGCCCACTCGCACGCCTTCCACCGGATGCTGCGAGGACGCACCCACACCGCCGGGGACTTCTGGAGCTGGCGGGAGCAGATGTACTCGGCCGCGGGCACCCTCACGCCGGAACTCTACGAGCAGCTGGCGACGGCGGTGTTCGCGGAGATGGTGGTCTCGGGATACACCAGCGTGGCCGAATTCCACTATGTACACCATGCCCCGGACGGGTCCGCCTATCCCGGGCACGGAATGGAACTGGCCCTGGCCCGGGCCGCAGTTGCCGCCGGCATCCGGCTGACCCTGCTGGACACCTGCTATCTTTCCGGCGGTTTCGGGCCCGGCGGGTCCGGGACGCCGCTGGACGCCCGGCAGCGGCGGTTCGGGGACGCCGACGCCGATGCCTGGCTGGAGCGTTTCGCGTCGCTGCAGGCGGCGGCCGGGGAGCGGTTCGATCCGGAGCAGGTGAGTGTCGGGGCCGCCCTGCACTCGGTCCGCGCCGTACCGGAAGCTGCGCTGGCCCGTATCGCGGAGCGGCTCCCGGCCGGGATTCCGCTGCACATCCACCTGTCCGAACAGCCGCAGGAAAACGCCGGCTGCCTGGCCGCCACCGGGCTGACCCCCACCGGGCTGCTGCACCGGCACGGGCTGCTCGGCCCCCGGCTCTCGGCCGTCCACGCCACGCACCTGACGGACGCCGACATCGCCCTGCTGGGAGAGGCCGGGGCCACTGCGGTGTTCTGCCCCACCACGGAAGCGGACCTCGCTGACGGACTTGGCCCGGCGGGAGCTCTGCGGAACGCCGGAGTTGCCCTGGCGCTGGGCAGCGACCAGCACGCCGTCGTCGATCCGTGGCTGGAAATGCGGGCGCTGGAATACGGAGAGCGGCTGCGGACCGGAAGGCGCGGGGCGTTTACCCCGGCGGAACTGCACGCCGCCGCGTCCGACGCCGGGACCGCCGCTCAGGCACGCACAGCCCCCGGGCTGGAACCGGGGAAGGCCTGCGACCTCATGGCCGTGGACCCGCACAGCCTGCGCACCACCGGGTCACGGCCCGACCAGCTGGCCTTCTCCGCCACCGCTGCGGACGTGACCGCCGTCGTCGTCGGCGGCCGGCTGCGCGCCCGGAACGGTTCGCACACTTCGCTGGGAAACCCGGCCGCCCTGTTGCGGGAGGCCATTGCCGCCGTCGACTCTGCGGCCGCTCCGATGGACAAAACCCGCTTGGAAGGAACCCGGCGCCCATGAGCTCCGCTTCAACACTGGTCACGAACATCGGCGAACTCTCCACCCAGGACGACACCGCGGACACCCCCGTGCTGCGGGACGCGGCCGTGGTGTTCGAGGGGGAACGGATCAGCTGGATCGGCCCGGCGGGGAACGCACCGGCGGCAGACGAGGTCATCGACGCCGGGGGACGGGCCGGACTGCCCGGCTGGGTGGACTCGCACACCCATCTGGTGTTTGCCGGGGACCGCAGCGGGGAGTTCGAGGCACGGATGGCGGGGCAGGCCTACGCAGCCGGCGGGATCGCCGTCACTACGGAAGCCACCCGGGCGGCGTCGGACTATGACCTGACCCGGATGCTCCTGGCCCGGGCCGCCGAAGCCGCGGCGGGCGGCACCACGTACCTGGAAACCAAGACCGGCTACGGGCTGAGCGTGGAGGAGGAACGCCGGCATGCCCGGATCGCCTCCACGGTGGCGGACGCCGTCACGTTCCTGGGCGCGCACCTCGTCCCGGACGGAGCCGACGCCGACGAGTACACGGAGCTGGTCTGCACCGACATGCTCGCTGCGGTGCGCCCGTACGTCCAGTGGGCGGACGTCTTCTGCGAAAAGGGAGCCTTCACCGAGGAGCAGTCCCGCCGGGTGCTGCAGGCGGCCCGGGATGCGGGCCTGGGGCTGCGGGTGCATGGAAACCAGCTCGGCCCGGGGGCCGGGGTGCGGCTCGCCGCGGAGTTCGGGGCGGCCAGCGTCGACCACGTGAACCACCTGCCCGACGACGACGTCGCCGCGCTCGCGGACACATGGTCCGGGTGGGACCCGGGTACCGGCGTTCCCGGAACCGTCGCAACGTGCCTGCCCGCCTGCGACCTGTCCACCCGGGCACCCCTGGCTCCGGCACGGAAACTGTTGGACGCCGGGGTGCAGGTGGCATTGGCTTCCAACTGCAACCCGGGAACGTCCTTCACCAGCTCCATGGCTTTCTGCGTGGCCACCGCCGTGCTCCAGATGGGACTGACCGTGCAGGAAGCCGTCCGGGCCGCCACTTACGGCGGCGCCCTGGCACTGCGGGTGCACACCGGGTCCGACCGGGACGGTGCCCGGGCTGTCGGCTCGCTCGCCGTCGGACACCGTGCCGACCTGCAGCTGCTCAACGCGCCCTCAGCTGCCCATCTGGCGTATCGGCCCGGCATGCCGCTGACCGGCATGGTGTTTCGAGCCGGGGTGCCGGTGCGCCGCTGAGCGGGGCCGCGGGGCATGGTCCAGGTTCGATACGAGAGTCGGTAAGCCCGCCTCCTGCATGCCGATGTGTCCGGCACAATGGTGTCCATGCGCGCTGCCTTCCCCTCCGCCCCCGCCGAATCCCTGGATCCGCGGGCCCGCCGGATGCTGGTGTTCGAAATCCTGATTGTGCTGGGGCTTTCGCTCGGCAGGTCCGGGGTCTATGCCGTCGTCGAACTCATTGAGAAAGCCACCCAGGCACCGTTGGGCGACCAGACCACCACCTTGAATCCCGTCCTTGATGATCGGCCGTACTTCGACCTGGTGTACCAGCTGCTGGGGATCTTCTTCTCCCTGCTGCCCGTGGCGCTGGTCCTGTTCCTGCTGACCGAACCCGGGAAATCCGCGTTCCGCCGGATCGGGTTCACGTTTGCCCGGCCGCTTCGCGACTTTGCGTTGGGGGTGGCTCTGGCAGCGGTCATCGGTATCGGGACGCTTGGCGTTTACGCCGCCGGACGGGCACTGGGCATCACCACCGCCATTGTTCCGGCAGCCCTGGACACCTACTGGTGGACGCTGCCGGTGCTGATCCTCTCTGCCATGCGGCATGCCGTGCTCGAGGAAGTCATTGTGGTGGGCTATCTGTTCCTGCGGCTGCGGCAACTGGGCTGGGGGACGCCGGCGATCATCCTCACCAGCGCCCTGATCCGGGCCAGCTACCACCTCTACCAGGGGATCGGCCCAGGCATCGGGAACTTCCTGATGGGCCTGCTCTTCGGCTACGTCTACACCAGGACGCGGCGGGTGATGCCGCTGGTGATTGCGCATGCGCTGGTGGACATTGCCGGGTTTGTCGGGTTCGCCTTGTTCGGTTCTGCCATCGGGATCGGCGACTAGGCGGGCACCGCGACTCCGCCGGCACATAGGATGGCCCGGTGACACTGATGACCCGCTGGGGTGCAGCCCTGGACCCCGAATCCGTCCTGCCGGAATACCCCCGACCCCAGCTGGCCCGCGACAGCTACCTCAATCTCAACGGCTACTGGCAGTACGCCATCACCGGCGCCCGCCGGGAGCAGCCGCCACGGGACGGGGACTGGGACGGGGACATCCTGGTGCCGTTCTCACCAGAGGCGCCGCTCTCCGGCGTGAACCGGCACCTCCAGCCGCAGCAGCTGCTCTGGTACCGGCGGACCGTGACCCTGCCGGAGGGCTTTGCGGGGGAGCGGGTACTGCTGCACTTCGGCGCCGTGGACTCCAGCTGCCGGGTCAAGGTCAACGGCATTCCCGTGGGCGGGCATGACGGCGGCTACCTGCCGTTCTCCCTGGACATCACCGACGCGCTGGCTGCGGGTCCGGACGGCGGTTCCCCCGGGGCCGAGCACGAAATCGTGGTCCGGGTCCGGGACCTGAGCAACACCGGCTCCGCCAGCCGCGGCAAGCAGACCCTGGACCGCGGCGGCATCTGGTACACCGCACAGTCCGGGATCTGGCAGACGGTCTGGCTGGAAGCGGTGCCGCAGGCGAGCATCACCCGCCTGGTCCTCGTGCCGGACCTGGACTCGGTGACCGCCACGGTGCTGGTCGACGACGTCCGGTCCGCCCCGGACAGCACTGGCCTGCAGGCGGAAGTCACCGTAACCGCGGGCGGGCAGCAGGTGGCGGCCGCCGTCGTCGTTCCCGGAAACCCGGTGCGGATCCCGATTCCGGATCCGCACCTCTGGACCCCGGAGGACCCGTTCCTGTACGACGTCGCCGTGCGGCTGCTCACCGCCGGGAGGGAAACCGACCGCGTGCGCAGCTACACGGCGCTGCGGACCGTCGGCACGGGGCCCGACGACGCCGGGCATCTGCGGCTGCTGCTGAACGGGCGGCCGTATTTCCACGCGGGCCTGCTGGACCAGGGGTACTGGCCGGACGGGCTGTACACCGCGCCGTCGGACGAGGCCCTGGCCTCCGACATCCGTGCGGCGAAGGACCTGGGCTTCAACATGCTGCGCAAGCACATCAAGATCGAGCCGCTGCGCTGGTACTACCATGCCGACCGGCTCGGCATCCTCGTCTGGCAGGACCTGGTCAACGGCGGCACGTCCTACAAGCACGCCGTGGTCACTGCCCCCGCGGTGGGTGCGGCGCACCGGGCCGACGGCGACTATGCCGCCTTCGGGCGTGCCGACGAGCAGGGCAGGGAACAGTTCCTGGCCGAACTGCACGGCACGGTGGAGCTGCTGGGCAACAGCCCGTCGATCGTGGTGTGGGTGCCGTTCAATGAAGGGTGGGGCCAGTTCGATGCCAATGCCGTCGCCGACCTACTGCGGGGCCTGGATCCGACCCGGACCATCGACCATGCCAGCGGCTGGCATGACCAGGGCGGGGGAGACCTCAAGAGCGTGCACGTCTACTTTGTGCCGTTCCGGATGCGGAAGGGCTGGCTGGCTGGGTCCCGTGCAGTGGTGCTGTCCGAATACGGCGGGTACAGCCTGCGCATCCCCGGGCACACCTTCAACGACAAGGAGTTCGGCTACCGGCGGTTCCGGTCCCGGCGTGCCCTGGCCCGCGCCTACGAGCGGCTGCACCGGCGGCAGATTGAACCTGCGGTGGCCCGGGGGCTTGCCGCCACGGTCTACACCCAGCTCACCGACGTCGAGGACGAGGTCAACGGCCTGTTGACCTATGACCGCAGGGTGGTGAAGCTCGACGCCGAGCTGGTGCGGGGACTCAATGCGAGGCTTCGCCGGGCTGCCGGGGGCTGACCCGTGCTGCTTGCCTTCGGGATCCGCTCAGTCCCTGCACTTTGTCCGGATCCCCGCAGATTGTCCGGATCCCCGCACCGCGCGGAGCAGGGATTGCCACAAACCGCAGGGATCTGGACAACCCGGAGGGAATCAGCGGCGCCGGGAACGGGGGAGACCAGCGCGGACCAAGCGCTGTACCAAGGACTCAGGGTGCTGGGGCTCTCTTGAGATGTCGTCCCAGGACCAGCGTATAAAACTGACCCCCGTTGCGCGGATGGCATCTTCGCGCCGTTTCTCCTGACGCAGTGTGTCCCACGAAGGGGCAAGGGCTGCATCGCCCCGACCGTATTTCACCGCGCCGTCGAACTCCCCGACGAGCCTCTGCTCGCGCCAATAAAAGTCGACCCGATAGCGGCCGGCGGAGGTGTTGAATTGTTGCTGGAGTTCGGGCGGAAGGAAGCGGTGCCTGTGAATGGCGGCCCGGGAATAGGACTCGCCCGCCGACTCGGAGCGTGGATCGGCGAAGTCGATCACCTGTCGAGCCCGCAGCCGCTTTACCTGGCCGGGCAGGCTCCCGGATAACTCCAACAGGTGGTTCTTTCCCAAAGAAGGAAGACCCAGGACGGGATCGGGCCGGAGCACGTGGTCCATGGCGGGAACCGCGTGCTCGAAAGGGAGATAGGCAGCCATGTCTAGAACGGTCTGGGCCCGGGACGTCAGGGGCACCTCTTCCAAGGCAGTGATCGGTTCGAGCAACTGGCGCTCCACCCATCGGAGTCCGCCGCGACGCTGGCCGTGAGTGGGAGGCACGGCCAACAGCAGCACCTCGGCAGAGTGTCCGATCACCGGCAGCCCCCACATGACCGCAGCAGATTGCTGGATAAGGATGCGCTGACCGTGTCCCTGTTCCACAGCAGCCCGAATCCGGACGCGTTGCTGTTCCCACGGGGAAAGATGCTGCCACTCATCCGTCTGCATGTAGACACCTGTACGGAGGCGGATCAGCTGGCCGGCCCGGCAGCTCGAGGCTAAGGAACGGCGGTCAGTACCGTGGGCTTCAGCATCGGCTGTAAAGATGAGCTCCGGATCCATGGGCTCAAAGATGGATGGGTAACAGCGGACCCGCGAGGGTAATCCTCCCTATTGTGGACAACCCTCTGGTACCTCGGCCTGGAGAAGCCCTGCGGTTTGTCGCGATCCCTGCGGTTTGTGACAATTCCTGCGCCGCGCGGTGCAGGAATCCGGACAGACCGCAGGGATCCGGACAAGCTGCGGGGACAGGCTGCGGGGATCCGGACATACCGTAGGGATCCGGACAGGCTGCGGGGACAGGCTGCGGGGATCCGGACATGCCGCAGGGGTCCGGACAGGCTGCGGGGACAGGCCGTGGGGATCCGGACATGCCGCAGGGGTCCGGACAGGCTGCGGGGACAGGCCGCGGGGATCCGGACATACCGCAGGGATCCGGACAGGCTGCGGGGACAGGCTGCGGGGACATACCGCAGGGACCCGGACGCAGCGCAGGGATCCGGACACGCGGACAGACCGCGAGGATCCGGCAGGGAAACCCCGAACCGGCAGGAAAAACCCGATCCGGCAGGAAAACCCCGAACCGGCAGCAGAAACCCAGTGCTAGATCTCGACAGGACCGTTCGCCGTGTCGAAGGTGACGGACATGATGCCCGGTGTACCCGCCGGAGCAATCCACGTGACATCCACGTTCTCCAGCGGCTTCTCCACGGGATGGCCCAGCCAGTCGGTGACGCGTGCAGCGGAGCCGGCAATGGTCAGGGACTTCAGCTTCACCGAACCGGGCATCCCGGGAATGGCGTTGGAGGGGTGCAGCTCGTCGGTGCCGTCGTCCCAGCGGAGCAGATAGGGAACCTGCGGATCGGCAATCAATCCGTTGATGCCGATCTGCCGCCAGGTCAGCTCCTGGCCGTCGGGGAACTTGCGGTTGCCCGGCACGGAGGCCCGGCCGAGGCGTTCCTCGAAGGGGGAGAGATCGTCAACGGCAACACACCAGCCCATCCATCCGCCGCCGCATTCGGAGCGCTGGCGCACGGCCTGGCCGAACGGCGCCTTGTCCGACGCCGGGTGGTTCAGGACCTCCACCACCTCGACGTACTGGTTGTTGGCCAGGGGCAGGATCATATTGCGGGTACCGAATCGGGGGTGGACGCCACCCTTCACGTAATCGGCGCCGAGAGCAGCAGCAATCCTCTCGGTGGTGGCCAAAAGACCGTCGGGTTCACAGGCATAAGAAACATGGTCCAAGCGCATGCGGCCCATTGTGGCACGTTGTGATACGCGTCTCGACCAAGGGAAGCCTAAGTGCGGAATGTTCCCGGCCGCAGCTCGGAATTACGGCGAAAAAGCGCCGATATTTCACGGTGCGTCATAGAGGTTGCGCGACGGCGGCATATCGGTTTCCATGGGTGCAGGTCATGAGTGCCAGCAGATAGCCCCGGCTTGCTGGCCGGCAACCCTCCAACCGCGGTGGGGTGCCCCGGGTGAAGACCTGGCCGTACGCCAAACGGGCGTCCGGCAAGCGCGGGTCCCACGACCCCACCGGACATCCGGCGTACCCGGATGCACACCGGCGGCGTTGTGCGGCCCCTGGTTTGAGGGAGCATCATGAGTGCAGATTGGTCATTTGAAACCCGCCAGATCCACGTAGGCCAGGAGCCCGACGCCGTCACCGGTGCCCGAGCCCTGCCGATCTACCAGACCACGTCCTTCGTTTTTCCGAGTGCAGAGGCCGCCGCGAACCGGTTTGCCCTGGCCGAACTGGAACCGATCTACACCCGGATCGGCAACCCCACCCAGGAAGCGGTGGAAAACCGGATCGCTTCCCTTGAGGGCGGCGTCGGCGCCCTGCTGCTCGCGTCCGGGCAGGCGGCCGAAACCTTCGCGCTGCTGAACCTGGCGCAGGCCGGTGACCATGTGGTCGCCAGCCCCAGCCTCTACGGCGGCACCTACAACCTGCTCAAGCACACCCTGAAGCGGTTCGGCATTGAAACCACCTTCGTGCAGGACCCGGACAACCTGGACCACTGGCGCGATGCCGTCCGGCCCAATACCAAGGCCTTCTTCGGCGAGGTGGTCTCCAACCCCCGGCAGGATGTCCTGGACCTGGAAGGCATCAGCGCCGTGGCCCATGAGGCGGGCGTGCCGCTGATCGTGGACAACACGCTGTCGACGCCGTACCTCATCCGTCCGATCGAATGGGGAGCCGACATTGTGGTCCACTCGGCCACGAAGTACCTCGGCGGGCATGGGACGGCCATTGCCGGCGTCATCGTCGATTCGGGCAACTTTGACTTCGCCGCGGACCCGGAGAAGTTCCCCGGGTTCAACACCCCGGACGAAAGCTACAACGGGCTCGTCTACGCCCGGGACCTGGGCGTCAACGGGGCCCTCGGAGCGAACCTGGCCTTCATCCTGAAGGCGAGGGTGCAGCTGCTGCGGGACCTCGGGTCCGCGGTGTCGCCGTTCAACGCGTTCCTGATTGCCCAGGGACTGGAAACGCTGAGCCTGCGGGTGGAGCGGCACGTATCCAACGCCGTCGCCGTAGCGAACTGGCTCGAAGGCCACGACGACGTCGTGTCGGTTGCGTATGCGGGCCTGGAGTCCAGCCCGTGGTTTGCGCGCGGCCGCAAATACGGGCCGCGCGGCACCGGCGCCATTGTCTCCTTCGAGATCGAGGGCGGCGTCGACGCCGGCAAGCGCTTTGTGGACGGACTGGAGCTGCACTCGCACGTGGCCAATGTTGGAGACGTCCGTTCCCTGGTGATCCACCCGGCGTCGACGACCCACAGCCAACTGGGGGCCGAAGCGCAGCTGGCCGCAGGGGTCAGCCCGGGGCTGGTCCGACTCTCGGTGGGCATCGAGCACATCGACGACATCCTCGCGGACCTTGACGCGGGGTTCCGGGCCGCCAAGGGAGCATAGCGACTGTGTCCCGGCACCCGGCACCCCGGCACGAGCCGCTGACGGTGCCCCCGCTGCAGCACCCCGCCGATGGGGTGCTGCAGTACGCCTCCATCGGCGGACTGGAGCTGGAAACCGGCGGGTACCTGCCCGACGTCGTCCTGGCCTACGAGACGTGGGGGCAGCTGGACCCGGACGCCGGCAACGCCGTGCTGATTCCGCATGCGCTGACCGGCAGCACCCACGTAGCCCGCGGGAGCAGCACCGAACCGGGCTGGTGGGACGAGCTTGTGGGCCCGGGCCGGACCGTGGACACTAACCGGTACTTCGTGGTCTCGGTCAACATGCTGGGCGGGTGCTACGGCTCCACCGGGCCTGCCTCGACGGACCCGGACGGATTGGCCTGGGGCTCACGGTTTCCGTTCGTCACCATCCGGGATTCGGTCCGGGCGGAGGCCCGGCTGGCGGACCGGCTCGGCATTGCCCGGTGGCATGCCGTGCTGGGCGGCTCGCTCGGGGGAGCTCGGGCGCTGGAATGGGCGGTGACCGAACCGGACCGGGTGCTGCACTGCGGGGTAATCGCAGCCACCGCAGCCAGCACGGCCGAGCAGATCGCGTTTGCCCAGGCGCAGCTGGCCGCTATCCGGCTGGATCCGGATTTCAACGGCGGGGACTATTACAACGGCATTCCTCCGCTGGCCGGGCTCGGCCTGGCCCGCCGCATTGCGCACATTACCTACCGGTCCGAACCGGAACTGGAATACCGGTTCGGGCGCAGTTCCCAGGCTTCCGAGGACCCCTTCGGTGCCGCCTCCCCGGCCGGAAGGGGCCGGTACTCCGTGGAGAGCTACCTGGACCACCAGGCCCGGAAGCTGGCCGACCGGTTCGATGCCAACAGCTACCTGGTGCTCACCGAAGCCCTGGTCAGCCACGACGTCGCCCGGGGCCGGGGAACCCTGCGCGCGGCGCTCGCAGGCACGACGGCGGACTTCTTCATTGCCGCGGTGGAATCGGACCGGCTCTACTTTCCCCAGCAGTCGGCGGATCTGGCAGCGGCCCTGCCCCGGGGAACGCAGGTCCATCTCATTCGGGCGCCCATCGGGCATGACGGGTTCCTGACCAGCGTCCGGGAGATTTCCGGTGCCTTGAAGCGGGAGGTGTTCGGGCAGGACGCTTAGGCGTCCGGGGCCTCCATCAGCCAGAACGCTGCTCCGGTGGGGTCGGCCAGCTGGACCATCCGGCCGAAGTCGGAATCCTCGGGCACACTCAGCACCGATCCGCCCAGCTGCTCCGCCTGCTCGGCCGCGGCGTCGATATCGGCATGGCCGAAGTAGATCTCCCAGTGTGAGGGGATGTCCTCCGGCAGTTCAGCGGCGGCATCCATCACCCCGGCCACCGGGCGGCCGTTGCTCTGCAGCGTGGTGTAGCGGAACTCATCCGTGTCTGAGAGGACCTCCGTTTCCCAGCCGAACACGTTCCGGTAAAACGCCAGGGCCGCCGGATAGTCATTGGTCATGAGCTCGTACCAGACCGGTGCCCGGGTCTCATCGATCCGCGCGAATCCCCGGTGGGTGTCCGGCTGCCAGACACCGATGGCCGCTCCGGTGGGGTCGCCGAGCACCGCCGCCGTGCCCTGGTCCAGGGCACGCGCCGGGTCCAGCATCACCTGTCCTCCGGCGGCGGCAGCGGAACCGGCTGTGGCGCCGGCGTCGTCGGAGGCAAGGTACACGGTCCAGAAATCCGGGAACGTGTTCTCCGGCGGTTTCTGCATCATGCCGGCCACCACGTCTCCGTTGTGCCGGAAGTGGAGGTAATGTCCGGATTCCCTGCCCAGGTCCACGGCGTCCCAGCCGAGCAGCCCGGCGTAGAACTCCCGGGCCCGGGCAGGATCGGAGGAGGCCAGATCCGCCCAGCAGGGGGAACCGGCAGGGAAACGTTCGGGTGCAGCAGGCATGGCGGGCCCTTTTCCGGAGGAACGGCAGGGGATATCCGCAGTTATACCAACCCCGTTCGGCGGACAACAGGGGCCTACCCCTTGCCCGCCGCGGCAATTCGTGGGAGAACATTCCCCATGGCAGATCGGATCTCGCTTTCCGGCCGGGCGCAGTGCTCCCCGGAGGTTCTCTGGCACGTGCTCGTTGATAACCGGGCGTCCTGGTGGCCGGACATGGACTTCGCCGCGCATCCGGGAGCGCCCCTGAAGGAACGGTGGAGCGAGGACGGAGTGGAGCACACCGCCACCGGTACGGTCCTGGCCGTCGCCCCCGGCCGGCTGCTTTCCTTCCGCTGGACCGCACCCGAATGGGGTGCCCATACGGTGGTCAGTTTCGAACTGACCGACGAAATAGATGCCACGGCGGTAGCGGTGACTGAGAGCGGCTTTGCGGCGCTCGACGCCGGTGTGGGCGCCGAACTCTCCGCAGCCCACCGGGAAGGCTGGGCCTTCCACCTGGCGAACCTCATTGAGCAGGCCGAAAAAACCGACCAGGCGCAGCAGGCGGGCGGTTCCTGAAAAACAGGTCTAGTCAGCTGATCCCTGCGGCATCCGCTGCCCGAACATCGGGCCGGCCTCGGGACGCTTGGCGGAGATCCCGTCTCCCGAGGACTGGTGCCGCACCCGGCGGACCACCCACGGGAACAGGAATTCACGGGCCCAGACCATGTCCTCGGAGCGGGCCGTCCGCCAGTTCTTTGCCGGCAGCGGCTTGGTCTCCAGGGGCTGCAGCGAATGCGGCACCTGCAGGGTATCCAGCACCATCGCGGCAATGGTGTGGTGTCCCAGCGGGGAGAAATGCAGGCGGTCCGGAGCCCACATCTGCGGATCATTCAACTCGCGGAGCGCCCACATGTCGGCAATGACGGCGCCGTGCCGCTTGGCTACGGTCCGCAGGTTTTCGTTGTAGACCGCCGCCCGGCCCCGGACACTGCCCAGCACAGGGGTACTCCCGAGATCCGGGCCGGTGAACAGGACCACGCCGGCGCCTGATCCGCGCAGCCGGGCCACGGCACCGTCCATGCGTTCGGCGAGCCGGTCCGGATCGCCGCCGGGACGGATCACGTCGTTGCCGCCTGCGCAGATGGTGACCAGGTCCGGCTTCAGGGCGAGGGCCGGCTCCAGCTGCTCGTCAATGATCTGGTTCAGCAGCCGTCCCCGGATGGCGAGGTTCGCGTAGGAAAAGTCGGGCTGGCCCAAAGCCAGTTCCTCCGCCACCCGGTCCGCCCAGCCGCGGTTGCCGCCCGGACTGTCCGGATTGGGATCGCCGATACCCTCGGTGAAGGAATCGCCCATGGCCACGAACCGGGACCACAGGTGCAGCGGCTGCTGCTCCTGCCGGGATTCGGGGGCGGAAACGGCTTCGGGCAAGGAATTTGTACTCACCGGTCAATACTTGCAAACCGACCCTTGGCTACGCGACCGTAGGTTGTAAATACCGGCATGCCAGAATAAAAGCATGACGAAATCCGCGTGGAATCCTGTTGTCCTCTGGTCCAAACCCGAAGCTGAACGGGCCGGCACCCCGCTGCTGGTGCTGTTCCACGGATACCTGGCCAATGAAGAGGACCTGATGGGGCTGGCCGATTACCTGCCCTCGGACTTCACCATCGCCTCGGTCCGGGCGCCGCAGCCCTCCGGGCCGGGCTACACCTGGTTCCCGCTGATGAGCGACGCCGATTACTCAGTGGACGCAGTGGTGGACTCGGTAGGGGACGTGGCCGCGTGGCTCGACACCGTTCGGGACAATCACACCAGTGTGAGCCTCCTGGGCTTTTCGATGGGGATGGCCGTGGCCACGACCCTCATGCGGCACCGGCCGCAGGACTTTGCCGCCGTCGTCGGACTCTCCGGTTTTGTGGTCCCTTCGCAGGACAACCCGTTCTTCCACGACGACGAACTGCAGCCGGGCGGCCTGCAGTTCTTCTGGGGCCGCGACCAGGCTGACCCGGTCATCGACGCGCCGCGGATCGAATACACGCACGCCTGGCTCAATGCCCACACCGCGCTGACCAAGATCCTCTATTCGAACATGGGCCACGGCATCAACATGCAGGAGCTGGGCCACGTGAAGGAGTTCCTGGTGCATACGGTGCTGCGTGCGGGCACCCGGGCGAACTAGCCCTCGCGGGTAATCCGCACCGTTTCGCCGTTGACGGAGACGAGGTCGCCGGCGTGCAGCTGGCGGCCGCGGCGCTCTTCTATGTCGCCGTTGACCTTGACCATTCCGTCTTCGATCAGCTGTTTGGCCTGGATGCCGTCCTCGGCCAGGTTGGCGAGCTTGAGCAGCTGGCCCAGGCGGATCATTTCGTCGCGGATGGGAAGGTCTTGGGCATCGGAAGAACTCATGCCTCCATTCTGCCCGACTTTCCCGCCGCTGCTTCCGCTGGCCGGTCCGAGCCGTTTGACAGTTGTAGGGTAGTCGGGTGCCAAATGCTGCTGTGCGGATGTCCCCGCTGATCGGTCTGCCCCTGTCCCTCCTTGCCGGGGTTGCCATCCCGTCCCAGGCCCGCGTCAACGGCGCCCTGGGGGAACGGCTCGACGACGGCCTGGCCGCCGCCCTGGTCAGCTTCCTGGTCGGGCTGGTCGTTATGATCGGCATCAGCCTGGCCCTGCCCCGCGGCCGGGCCGGCGCCGGGCAGCTGATTCCCTCGCTGCGGGAGCGGCGGTTTCCCCGCTACTACGTGCTGGCAGGCATGATCGGCGGCTACTTCGTGCTCTCCCAGACCCTGACGGTGGCCGTCCTGGGTGTGGCAGTGTTCACCGTCGCCGCCGTCGCCGGGCAGACCCTCACCGGGCTGGTGGTGGACCGGCTCGGTATTGGACCGGCCGGCAAGAAGGCGCTGACCGTGATGCGCGTAGTGGGCGCGGTGCTGACGATTGCCGCCGTGGCCTGGGCCGTCAGCCCGAAGCTGGGGGCCGGGGGAGAGCCGTCCGAATGGCTCCTGCCGGTGCTGCTGCCCCTGACCGCCGGCATGCTGATGAGTTTCCAGCAGGCCATGAACGGCACCACGGGCATGCATTACGGCACCCCCATCACCGCCACGCTGGTGAACTTCATTTCCGGCACCGTCCTGCTGGGCGCGATGTGGGGGATCAAGGTGGCGGTTTCGGGACCGGGCAATCCGCTGCCCGGCGAGTGGTGGCTGTACCTGGGCGGGCCGCTGGGCTGCATCTTCATCGGTGTCGGTGCCCTGCTGGTGCGCAGCCTGGGAGTCCTGCTGACCAGTCTCGGGCTCATCGGCGGACAGCTGATCGGCTCGCTGCTCCTGGACATTGTCTTCCCCGCGCCGGGCTCGGTAGTAGTGGCGGCAACGGTGCTCGGCACGCTGCTGACGCTGCTCGCCATCGTGCTGGCTACGCTGCCGTGGAACATGCCCGGCGGCGGTCCGTTCCGCCGTCGTCGTACCGGCCGGCCCCGGACGCAGTCCACCCCGCGCTGAGCGCGGAAAACGCCGCTCGCGCGGGCCGGTAGGTAAGCGGGGTGTCGCCGCCTTAAGCTGGTAGTTGTAGCTTTGCCCGGCGGCTCAGAACCGTGCACCCGTTTCGCGGTGGTGCGATGCCCAAGGGACACCAGAAGAGGACCGCACCCAGCGGCCCCCTCGACACGAAAAGAACGGCGGTACCATTCCATGGCTTCGACCAAATCCAAGCTGGATCCCATCATCTCCCTGGCCAAGCGCCGGGGGTTCGTCTTCCAGTCGGGAGAGATTTACGGCGGGTCCCGGTCCGCCTGGGATTACGGCCCCCTGGGTGTCGAACTCAAGGAAAACATCAAGAAGCAGTGGTGGCAGCACATGGTCCGCGGCCGCGACGACGTCGTCGGGCTGGATTCCGCCGTCATTCTTCCGCGCCAGGTCTGGGAAGCTTCCGGGCACGTTGAGGTGTTCTCGGATCCGCTGGTGGAGTGCCTGAGCTGCCACAAGCGCTACCGGGCCGACCACCTCGAAGAGGCCTACGAGGAAAAGAAGGGCCACGCCCCCGAAAACGGCCTGGCCGACATTGCCTGCGCCAACTGCGGCACCAAGGGCCAGTGGACCGAACCGCAGGAATTCTCCGGCCTGCTCAAGACCTTCCTCGGCCCCGTGGCCAATGAAGAAGGCATGCATTACCTGCGCCCCGAAACCGCGCAGGGCATCTTCGTGAACTTCAACAACGTGCTGACCACTTCGCGCAAGAAGCCGCCGTTCGGCATCGGCCAGATCGGCAAGAGCTTCCGCAACGAAATCACGCCGGGCAACTTCATTTTCCGCACCCGTGAGTTCGAGCAGATGGAAATGGAGTTCTTCGTCGAGCCGGGCACGGACGAGGAATGGCATAAGTACTGGATCGAAAACCGGTTCAACTGGTACACCGAACTGGGCATAAACCCGGAGAACCTGCGCCTCTTCGAACACCCGCTGGAGAAGCTCAGCCACTACTCCAAGGGCACCACCGACGTCGAATACCGCTTCGGTTTCGCCGGCTCCGAATGGGGCGAGCTCGAGGGCATCGCCAACCGCACCGACTTCGACCTCGGCACGCACTCCAAGCACTCCGGCACGGACCTGAGCTACTTCAACCAGGCCACGAACGAACGCTTCACCCCGTACGTGATCGAGCCCGCCGCCGGTCTGACCCGTTCCTTCATGGCGTTCCTCGTGGACTCCTACACCGAGGACGAGGCACCCAACGCGAAGGGCGGCGTCGACAAGCGCACCGTCCTGAAGCTGGATCCGCGCCTGGCACCGGTCAAGGCCGCGGTGCTGCCGCTGAGCCGCAACGAAGACCTTTCGCCCAAGGCGAAGGACCTCGCCGCGCAGCTGCGCCGCAACTGGAACATCGACTTCGACGACGCCGGCGCCATCGGCCGCCGGTACCGCCGCCAGGACGAGATCGGCACCCCGTTCTGCATCACCGTCGACTTCGACACGCTCGAAGACCAGGCTGTGACGGTCCGCGAACGCGACACCATGGCGCAGGAGCGCGTGAGCCTGGACAAGGTCGAGGGCTACCTGGCCGAACGGCTGATCGGCGCGTAATGGCTATTTCGTTCCGCGAATGGCGGGAAGACGACGATCTTAAGCTCAACCAGCTCTGGGGCGACCCGGAGAGTGCGCAGGCCGGGCAGTTCCGTGCCGTGCTGCGCCCGTCCTCCAACGAGCCGTGGAGCCGCTGCATCGTGGCCGAAGACGACGGCATTCCGGTAGCAGCCGGCGTTGTCTACGAGACGAGCCTGCACCCGGACCGGCTGTGGGCCTATGTGGAGGTAGCCCGGGAAAACCGGCGCACCGGCCTGGGCACCACCCTGCTGGGCATGCTGCGCAAGGAAGCCGAGTCGGCGCCGTCGGGCGTGACCAGGCTCCGCGCCAAGGTGGAGCCGGGCACCCCCGCCGCCGGGTTCGCCGAAGCAGCCGGGCTCGCCCCGATCCAGCGGTCCTGCGTGGTGCTGGTGGAACCGGGCAAGCTGAAGCTGCCTGTGTTCACCGACGACGGACCCCAGCTGGACGAAGCGGCCACGGGTTCGGTGGAGCTCACCCAGGCAGTCACGCAGTTCTACAACGCCGTGCATGACTGGGACCGCGCCGACATGACCCTCGGCAAGGCCCAGCAGATGCTGCTCAACGACGCCACCGGTGCTTCCGGCGCCGTCGTGCTGCGGGACAAGCCGAAGAAGGACGGCGGGAAGATCGCCGCCTTCGCGGTGAGCTACACGCAGGAACGCACGGACGAACCCGCCGATGTGCTGGTGGGGTATGACGCCACCCTGGACCTCGACGAGGCGCAGGCCGCGGTGGAATCCCTGGTGGCGATGCTCGCGTACCAGTACCCGGTGCAGCTGGAAGTGGACGAGTCCATGACCGCAGTGGTCCGGGCCCTGGAACCGCTGATCAAGGCGGGCGTGGCCCGGCAGGTCGGCAGCGAAACGCTGATCCTCAGCGACTAGCCTGTCCTGGAACGAAAAGAGGCGGCCCCCGCACCATGCGGGGGCCGCCTCTTTGGTGTCAGGGGTCAGGACTGCAGCCGCCCGGACAACGCATAAAGCACGGCTGCGGCCACATCATCCACGGAACGTTCCGGATCGAACACCAGCCAGTCCAGTGCACCCATCAAAGTGGCGCCAAAGACGCTGCCGGCAATCAGGGTCAGCCGGTCCGATCCGCCGTCGGGCAGGCCGGCGGGCCCGCCGGTCTGACGGATGGGCTCCACGAACTCGGCCAGTGCCTCCTGCCGCAGCAGGTGCAGGGAGTGCTGCCAGGTCCGGTCTGTGCGCAGGATCTCCGCAGCCATGAGTTTGGCCAGGGCGCGGTTTTCGGACAGCAGCTCCAGCAGGGCGCGGACCATCGATTCGATGGCCTGCCAACCGGCCAGGCCGCTGCGCGCGTTCCGGAGGCACTCGGTCAGGGCACCCACACCCTCCAGCAGGAGCTTCTCGAAGAGCTTGTCCTTGGAGGAGAAGTTGTAATAGAGGCTGCCCTTGGCCACCCCGGCCCGTTCGGCCACGTCGTCCATGGTGGTTCCGGAGATGCCGTTGGCGGCGGCCAGGTCCAATGCGGCGTCGAGGATGGCGCGCTTGGTGCCGGATTCGCGGGGCATGCGGTAATGGGTCCTTAGGCGGAAGGGAAATACTGTCCCTTCGATCTTAGATGCCGCCGGGCCCGCGCCGGACTACGGTGCCGGTGCGGGTGCCTCCGGAGGGATCACGGGAGGTTCGAAGCTGAAGGTCATGCCCAGCAGCCAGACCAGCAGCAGCACCACCGGGAGGTGGATGGTGAACTGCAGGAAAGTGAATCCCACCAGGTCCCGGGCCCGCAGCTTCAAGACCGCCAGCAGCGGGAGCATAAAGAAGGGGTTCACCAGGTTCGGCAGGGCCTCGGCTACGTTGTAGATCTGCACGGTCCAGCCCAGGTTCATTTCGACGTCGGTGGCGGACTGCATCACGTAGGGTGCCTCCACCAGCCACTTCCCGCCGCCGGATGGAACAAAGACGCCGAGGATGACGGTATAGACCGCAATCACCACGGCAAAGCCGCCGCCGGAACCGATGCTCGTGAAGAACTCGGCCAGATGCGCGGAGACGGTCATGCCGCCCGATCCCTCCGCCTTGGTCAGGATGGCCGCCATGGCCGCATACAGGGGGAACTGCACCAGGATGCCGGCGGTTGCCGGAACGGCCTTGGTCACCGCCTGGAGGAAGTTGCGCGGGGTGCCGTGCAGCACCAGGCCCAGGACCAGGAAGACCAGCAGGTAGCCGTTCAGGCTTGAGATCACTGTTAGGAAGGGCTTGGTCACGAACTGCGATACCAGCCAGCCCACGGTGAGCAGGCCCAGCAGCACCGGCAGGATACGGCTGTACTCGAGCCACTCGCCGGGACGCTCGCGCTTGGCCGCCGGTTCCGGGGAATCGTCCAGGTCCACGCCCAGGTCCTGCGCCGTGCGGATGGCAGCCCCGCGCGGAGCGGAGAAATGGGCAATGAGGGTGGTCAGCGCGATGAGGATGGCGCAGGTCAGCAGGGACTGCCACGTGAAGATGGTCTTGCCGAAGTCCAGCACCCCGGTGACCTCCAGCAGTGCCGGCGGCAGGGAAGCCGCCGTCGCCTGCAGCTGGGCGGCTGAGGAAGAGAGCCCCAGCGCCCACACGGCGCCCAGCCCCATAAACGCCGCTGCTCCCAGGGCGCGGTAGTCCACCTGGAGGTCGCGCCGGCGGGCAATCGCCCGTGCCAGCAGCCCGCCGAAGACCAGGCTGAGCCCCCAGTTCAGGAAGGACACGGACATGGACAGGAAAGCCACAAAGCTGACGGCGGTTGCCGCGGTCTGCGGAACAAGCGCCAGCCGGGCGATCAGCCGCGCCACCGGCGGGGACGTGGCCACGGTGTAGCCGGTGAGCACCACCATGGCCATCTGCAGGGTAAAGGCCGTGAGGTCCCAGAATCCGTTCCCGAAGGAGTCCACCACGGCCTGCGGCGAGGAACCGTTCAGCAGGGCCGCCAAAGCGACAAGAACCACGCCGCCGAGAGCGAAGACATAAGCATCCGGGAACCATTTCTCCGTCCAGCGGGCCATCACCTGGGCTACCCGGGCCAGCCCCTTCTCGGACGGTGCGGAGGTGCTCTTGGCAGCGGTGGTCATGGGAAACCTCGAATCTTCGGTTGCAGCGGCGAAACCGATGTGATGCGGAAGTGAAAAGTGATGCAGATCACCAGCACGCTAGGGGTGCAGGGAACCGGTGTCAATTCCCCGCACCGGCAGCGTTGCCCGGGCTCGGCGCGGGGCGGTACCGGATTTGCATCGGCTTGCGAGAATAGAGGGGTGACTGTTTTATCTCCGGAACTCAAGCTTGAGCTTCCCCCGCTGCAATTAGGCCCGATCACCGTGGACACCCCGGTGATCCTGGCACCCATGGCCGGCATCACCAACAAGGCCTTCCGCCGGCTCTGCCGCGAATACGGGGGAGGGCTGTACGTGACTGAAATGGTCACCTCCCGCGCCCTCGTGGAACGCTCGCCGGAATCCATGCGGATCATCAAGCACGACGACGACGAAAAGGTCCGCTCCGTCCAGCTCTACGGCGTGGATCCCAAGACCGTCGGTGCAGCCGTCCGCCTCCTGGTGGAGGAGGACCGCGCCGACCACATCGACCTGAACTTCGGTTGCCCGGTCCCGAAGGTCACCCGCAAGGGCGGCGGTTCGGCCCTGCCGTGGAAGCTGGACCTGTTCACCGCCATTGTGCAGACGGCGGTGAAGGAAGCCTCCCGGGGCAACGTGCCGCTGACCATCAAGATGCGCAAGGGCATTGACGAGGACCACCTGACGTTCCTTGACGCCGGGAAGATCGCCCGCGACTCCGGCGTGGCCGCCGTGACCCTGCACGGACGCACGGCGTCGCAGTTCTACTCCGGCAAGGCCGACTGGTCCGCCATCGCGGAACTGCGCGAAGCCCTGCCGGACATGAACGTCCTGGGCAACGGCGACATCTGGTCCGCCGAAGACGCCATCCGCATGGTGCGCGAGACCGGCGTTGACGGCGTCGTCATCGGACGCGGCTGCCAGGGCCGCCCGTGGCTCTTCGGTGACCTGGAAGCGGCTTTCGAGGGAAGCACCGAGCGGCACCGGCCCGGATTGAAGCAGGTGTCCGACAGCGTGTACCGGCATGCGGAACTGCTGGTGGAGACCTTCGGCGACGAAGTGATTGCCCTGCGTGACATCCGCAAGCACATGGCCTGGTACTTCAAGGGCTACGTAGTAGGGGGAGACCTCCGCGCTAAACTGGCCACGGTACCGTCCCTGGCGGTACTCCGTGAACTGCTGGACCAGCTGGACCCCGATGCTCCCTACCCCGGCACAGACGCCGAGGGACCGCGCGGACGGGCCGGAACACCCAAAAAGACAGCGCTGCCGGAAGGCTGGCTGGACGGGCGGGAACTCAACGCCGCCCAGAAATCCATCATCTCGGCGGCCGAACTCGACGTATCAGGCGGCTAAAGCAACCCATGACCTTCCCGCAGGCAGTCCAAACCGCAGGCTATACCGAAGTTGACCTGGCCCGCTGGGTTACGGAACCGGCGAAAAACACCAACCGCACGCAGTTCGGCCGCGACCGTGCGCGGGTGCTGCATTCCTCCGCGCTGCGCCGGCTGGGTGCCAAGACCCAGGTGGTCGCCCCGGACACGGACGACTTCGTCCGCACCCGGCTGACGCACAGCCTCGAAGTGGCGCAGGTGGGCCGGGAACTGGGCAATGCGCTCGGCTGCGATCCCGACGTCGTCGACGCCGCGTGCCTGTCCCATGACCTGGGGCACCCGCCCTTCGGCCACAACGGCGAAACCGCGCTGAACGACATTGCGCATGCGATCGGCGGCTTCGAAGGAAACGCACAGACGCTGCGGCTGCTGACCCGGCTGGAACCGAAGATCATTGCTCCCGACGGCACGCCTGCCGGGTTGAACCTGACCCGCGCCAGCCTGGACGCCGCCACCAAATACCCGTGGTCCATTGCGGATGCTCCGATCGTCAACGGGCACCGCACCACCAAGTTCGGTGTCTACGAGGATGACCTCCCTGTCTTCACCTGGCTGCGCGACGGCGCTCCGGACGGACGTTCCTGCCTTGAGGCGCAGGTGATGGACCTGGCGGACGACATCTCCTACTCGGTGCACGACGTCGAAGACGCGATAGTCGCCGGCCACGTCCAGCTCAAGTGGCTGGACAATCCCGACCAGCGTGCACGCGTGGTCGGCTACACGCAGCAGTGGTACCTGCCCGGTGTTGAAGCCGCGGCCATTGACGCCGCCCTCGCCCGGCTGGAAGCCACCAACGTGTGGGTGCGCGAATCGGACGGCAGCCGCCGTGCGATGGCGGCCCTGAAGGACATGACCAGCCAGCTCATCGGCCGGTTCTGCAACAGCGCCCTCGAAGCGACGCGGGGCATCTACGGCACCGATCCGCTGACCCGGTACAACGCCGAAATGGTGGTCCCCGAGGACACCCAGCTGGAAATCGCCGTCATGAAGGGCCTGGCCACCACGTTCGTCATGACCACTGACCAGCGCCAGCCCCTGTACGAACGCCAGCGTGAAATCCTCACTGCCCTTGTCGCCCAGCTCTCCGCCACCGGGGACAAGCACCTGGACCCGATGTTCGCGGCGGACTGGCGGGACGCGCCCGACGACGGCGCCCGGCTGCGCGTCGTCGTCGACCAAGTGGCCTCGCTGACGGACGGTTCGGCCCTTGCCCTGCATGAGCGGCTGGTAGGACCGGTTCCGGCGCTCTGGTAGGGATTGCCGTTCGGGGCTGACGACGGCATTTTTCGGGCAGCTCTCTGGTCGGTGGGTCCACCGGCCGTTAGCGTGTGGCGTCCAGAGTCTCCCGAGCCACTGTCGGGAGATGCCCAGCCGGACACGCGTATCGAGGACCCTTATGAGCAGCCAGCTGTCTCCTGCAAAACGCCCACGTCATGTCTTTGCCTGGACACGGACGACCCGAGTCCGGCGGATACTGGTTTTTCTGCTGACCCTGGCCTTGGCCGGGTTTCCCCTGGCTGTGCCGGCACAGGCGCAGATTGTTCCGGAACCGCCGCGGAACGAAGCGCCTGCCGACGCGGCGAATACGGACATCGTGATCACCTCGCTGGGAGCCGGGAGAAGCGTGTCGGGAGGGTTGCCGCCCCTGGGGCAGACCTGGCCCATTGACGCGTACCCCGCCGGTGTCCCGGCCGGGTACCAGACGGAAAACGTCAGCTTTGCCGGCATCATCAATACCCAGGACGCCTACGGCACCACCACCGCCGAGATGTACTGCATCGATCTCCGCACCGCCACGCGGGTCGGGATCGGCTACGAAAACGGCACCTGGGACGAGTCCAACATTCCCAACATCGGCTACGTCAACCGGATCCTGAACAGCTATTACCCGACTACCGACCTCCCGGCAGGCAACGTCAACAACAAAGCCGCCGCTGTGCAGGCTGCCATCTGGTTCTTCACGGACGGGTTTGTCCTCAATCGGCAAAGCAGTCTCTATTCGACCGTGGCTGCGATCGTGAATGACACCATCGCAGCCGGCCCCTTGGAGGAACCCGACCCACCGGCTATCGCCATCACGCCGCCGGTCACGGAGGCACCCGTGACCCAAGTGGCAGGGCCGCATACGGTGACGTCGGAAGCTGATGCAATCGAAGTAACGGTGGATGAGGGGTTCAGCCTTTACGCCGACGCCGCCGGAACCGTTCCGCTGAACAGTCCGGTGCCCAGCGGCACGCAGGTCTGGGTGCGCAGCGACACGGGTGCAACAGGACCGGCAAACCTCACGGCCCGGGCAGCGGTCACCGTCCCCACGGGAAACGTCTACCTGTACGACGCGGCAACGCCTGGGGTGGAGAATGCACAGAAGCTGATCCTCGCGGTTACACGTGAGCTCAGCTCCAACGCGACGGCGGCGGCCGCCTTCACCGAGGTGGGCTCCCTTACCGTCACGAAGACGATTGCCGGCCCGGCCGCCGGCAGCCAGGATGCCGTAGTTATCAATATCGACTGCGGCACCGGGAACCAGTTCACCTTCACCATCGACGCGGAGGCCACCGGCACACTCTCCGAGACCTTCAACGATATTCCTGCGGGCTCCACCTGCACCGTCACCGAACCGACCAACGGAGAGAACGACAGCGTCCAAGTCAGCACCATCCTGCCCGGCGCCGTCACGATCGTGTCCGGAACCACTGTGACGGCGGCGGTCACGGACACCTATACCTTTACGCCGGGAACGCTGGTGGTGACCAAGACCAATACCGGGGAGGCCGTCGGCGCACAGGGCGAGGTGACGATCTCGGTCGTCTGCACCCTGGACGGGACCACTGTGGTGGACACCACGGTGACCATTCCGGCCGGAACCATTACCCCCGAGGCGGCCGAATTCCCCGACCTTGAAGCCGGCACCAGCTGTACCGTGACGGAAACGGTTGACGGTTCAAGCGAAGCCGTGGCCGTTACCGTGACCGGGGAAGGGACCGTAACGGTTCCGGCCGCAAGCAGCGTTACTGTCGCCCTGACCAATGACTACACCTTCACCACCGGAACCCTCGCCGTCCGAAAGGACATCGCCGGGGCCGGGGCCGGACGGCAGGGCGTCGTCACACTGCAGGTGACCTGCACCGCCGGGGGTGCGACAGTCCTGAACGAGACGGTGACCGTTGAGGCCGGCGCCACTGAACCGGCCACCGAGGAGTTCGAGAACCTGCCAACGGGAGCCAGCTGCACGGTCACCGAGACCGCCGACGGCGCCACCACCCAGGTCAGTGTGGAAACCGTGGCTGATCCTGCGGGCGGAACGGTAACGATTCCTTCCGGTGCCGGTGTGGAGGTGACCGTGACGAATACCTACACGGTGAACCCCGGTGCCCTGACCGTCGACAAGGTGATCGCCGGCCCGGCAGCCCGGGAGCAGGGGCCCATTACTGTCGAGGTCGTCTGCACCGCAGACGGAGAAGAGGTGATCCGGCAGGACATCACGATCGAAGCAGGTGCCGGAGGGACCGTTCCCCGCACGGTCAATGGAATCCCGGAAGGTGCCAGCTGTGCGGTCACCGAACCGGGAACGGGTGAAACGCCCGCGGTGGGTGTCACCGTCGACCTGCCCGACGACGTGACCATAGCCGCCGGGGAGACGGCGGAAGCCACCGTCACCAACACTTACGCGGTGAACCCGGGGTCCTTGACCGTCACCAAAGTCATTGCCGGTGAGGCGGCAGGAAACCAGGATTCGGTGGAGATCGATGTCCTGTGCACCCTGGACGGGGAGACGGTGTTCGAAGAGACCTCACAGATTCCGGCCGGTACTACCGAAGACGTGGGTGCGGAGTTTTCGAATATCCCGGCAGGAGCCTCCTGCTCCATTACGGAGCCGGTGACCGGGGCCACCGCCGCCGTCACCGTGGACTCTGATCTGCCCGGCGACGTCGAAATTCTCGCGGGCGATACCGTCGCCGCCACGGTGACGAATACCTACAGCTTTGCGCCGGGTACGCTGGCCGTCACCAAGGTGTTTGCCGGTGACGCGGCAGGAGCGCAGGGCGAGGTGGTGCTGCAGGTGACCTGCGGACCGGATGGATCGGTCCTGGACGAAACCGTGACCATTCCGGCCGGAACGGCCGAAACGGTGACCACCAACTTCGCGGACCTGCCCGCCGACACGGAATGCACCGTCGCCGAAACCGAAACCGGTGCCACGGCTACGGTCTCCGTGGACACGGTGATCACCGACCCGGTCACCATCCCGGCCGCCGGCGGTGCGGAACTGACGGTCACTAATACGTACGGCTTCAACCCGGGCGTGCTGGTGGTCACCAAGGTCATTACCGGTGCTGCCGCGGGTGAGCAGGGTGAAGTGGTCCTGGAAGTCCGGTGCGGCACGGACGGGTCCTCCCTGGACGAGACGGTAACCATCCCTGCCGGTGCCACGGGGGAAGTGACCACCCAATTCGACGGCCTTACTGCAGGCGCCGAATGCACGGTGACGGAAACCAGTACCGGCGCCACCTCTGCCGTGCGGGTGGAATCCGAGCTGCCCGATCCGGTGAGCGTGCCGGCAAACGGCACCGCCTCCGCCATCGTGACCAACACCTATGCCTTCGTGGAGTCGCCGGCCCCGACTCCGGCTCCGGAGCCTGAACCCCGCCCGGTGCCTGCACCGGAGCAGCCGGGCCGTTCAGGGCTCCCATCGACCGGCCTGTCGATATCCACCGGTATCTACCTGGCGCTTGGAGCCGGCCTGTGCCTGATGGGTGCCTTGGGTATCTACCTCACCCGGCGCCGGACGGAGGACTGAGCCAACAGGTCCGGACACCGGACGTCTTCAGCGCCCGGGGCTGCGGTCCCGGGCGCTGAGCGCATCCGCTATTGATCCACGGGCCGGTTTGGCGGGGAAGAATAGACTGGATGCTATGGCCGGACTGATCAAGCGTGAAGACATCGATGAAGTGCGGCTGCGCACTGATATCAAGGCCGTGATCGACGGTTACGTGACCCTGAAGTCGGCGGGTATCGGTTCCTTCAAGGGACTGTGCCCCTTCCACGACGAGCGCTCGCCGTCCTTCCACGTCCGCCCGCAGGTAGGCACGTACCACTGCTTCGGCTGCGGTGAGAGCGGCGACGTCATCTCCTTCGTCCAGAAGATGGACCACGGCACCTTCTCCGAAACGGTGGAGAAACTCGCTGCCCGGCTCGGCTACGAGCTGCACTACGAAGACGGCGGCACCGGGCCGCGCCGCGAAGACGTCGGCAAACGCCAGCGCCTGCTGGACGCGCACAAGGTGGCGGCCGAGTTCTTCCGCAGCCAGCTCGGCACCCAGGGAGCCGCCGCCGCCCGGAACTTCCTGCAGGAGCGCGGCTTCGACCCGGCAGCAGCGGAGCACTTCGGGGTCGGCTACGCCCCGCAGGGCTGGGATTCGCTGCTCAAGCACCTCACGTCGAAGGGCTTCACCCGCGAGGAACTGGCCGAAACCGGAATGTTCTCCACCGGCTCGGATGCCTCCCGGTTCTATGACCGCTTCCGGGGCCGGCTGATCTGGCCTATCCGGGACCTCACCGGCGCTGTCATCGGCTTCGGCGCGCGCAAGCTCTACGAAGACGACCAGGGCCCCAAGTACCTCAACACTCCCGAGACGCCGCTCTACAAGAAATCGCAGGTCCTTTACGGCATCGACCTGGCTAAACGGGACATTGCCAAGACCCGGCAGCTGGTGGTCGTGGAAGGCTACACCGACGTGATGGCGTGCCACCTCGCAGGCATCACCACCGCCGTCGCCACCTGCGGCACCGCCTTCGGCACCGACCACATCAAGATCGCCCGCCGGCTGCTCTCCGACGACGGCACCGGGGGAGAGGTCATCTTCACCTTCGACGGCGACGCCGCCGGACAGAAGGCAGCACTGCGCGCCTTCGAAGAGGACCAACGGTTCACCGCCCAGACCTACGTGGCCGTGGACCCCAACGGCATGGACCCGTGCGACATCCGCCAGACCCACGGCGACTCCGCGGTTGCCGAACTGATCTCGTCCCGCCGCCCGCTGTTCGAGTTCGCTATCCGCTCCACGCTGCGTAAGTTCGACCTCAACACCGTGGAGGGCCGCGTTTCCGCACTGCGCGCGGCGGCGCCGGTGGTGGCGGACATCCGTGACCCGGCCATGCGCCCCGCGTACGCCCGGGAACTCGCGGGATGGCTCGGGACCGACGTCGACGACGTCAGCCGGGCGGTCAACGCCGCAGCCAAGCGCGGAACGGCGGGGTCGGGCGGAGACAATAGCGGCCAGAAGGTACCGGCCGGACGCAGCCCGGAAGGGCAGCAGGGTCGGCAGCAGTACGGCCAGCGAGGGGGCCAGCAGCAATACGGCCAGCAGCGTGGGGGCCAGCAACAATATGGCCGGCGCGATGAGCAACCGCCACGCCAGTGGCAGGGCCAGCAGGGCGGGCAGCCGGAGCCGGAGCCGTCATCCGGGTTCAGCCGTCCCAACCCGAATGATCCCGCTGCCCGGATGGAACGGCAGGCACTGGAAGTCGCCCTGCAGCAGCCGGGCATGCTCGACGACGGACAATGGGAACGCTTCAAGGCGGCCCGGTTCACGGTTCCGGCCTACGTGGCTGTCCACGACGCAATCCGTGCTGCCGGGGAAGCCGGAACCGCGCCCGCCGCCTGGGTGGAACGGGTGCGCGAGGAACTGCCGGAGCCGATGCGCGGTTTCGTCAGCGAGCTGGCCGTGACGCCGCTGCCGGCCCGCGACGCCGATGCGCTGGCCCTGTACTGCCGGGACATTTTGAACCGGCTCTTCGAACTGCAGGTGACACATCTCAAGGCCGAAAAGCTGGGGCAGCTGCAGCGCCTGGACCCCAACGCCGATCCGGAACTGTTCCACCAGCTCAACCGTGAGCTCATGGAGCTGGAGATGCAGCGCCGGGCCCTGCGGGGAGACCAGTAACCGCCCGGATTCCTCCGGCAGGGTGCCGATTTCGTTTCGGCGCAGAATCTCTGTAAAGTAAAACCTGCCGCTTTCCCCCGTAGCTCAATTGGCAGAGCATTCGACTGTTAATCGAAGGGTTACTGGTTCGAGTCCAGTCGGGGGAGCAACTAAGAAGGCCCCTGATCTGCAGCTATGCAGGTCGGGGGTCCTTTTTGTGCTGCCCGAGCCCGCCAAGCATGGTGCCGAGGCCCGCGGCGAGGACGTGGGCCCGGGGGAGCGGTATCCACCAGCAGGTCCAGGCTGCGGGTGGCCCGCCGTGCTCCGGATCCGGCTCGCCGGCGTCCCAGCGGGCCGCCGGATCCATGGCAGGAACCTCCAGCAGGAAGAAGTGCCGGGTCGCAATCTCCTGCCGCATCGGCCGCAGGTCGCACCGGGACTCACCGAGATATGCCGAGACCTTGCCAGGTAATCCGGTTTCCTCCTGCAGTTCGCGGACTGCGGCATCGGCCGGCTCTTCACCGGGCCGGATCGTTCCCGCCGGAACCTGCACGCCCGTGACTTCCAGGGGCACTTCCTTATGGGTAAACACCAGCAGGTGGCCCTGCTGTACCGCATAGCAGACGACTTTCCGGGTATGCGTGATCATGCGCAACTGTCTCATGCCGGAGTCCGGCGGTCGGTCTTCGATGTATTCATTGACGGGGTGGAGAGCCGGGCGGATACTCCCCGTATGAACGTCGACGAGGCGGGATAGTGCGGGAGGAACCGCCGACAAGCGGCGGCAGGGACTCGAGCGCGAGGTGGTGGAAGCGGCCTGAGATCGTTCTGGGAGTGCCTGGCTTAGCTATCGCGGCATGGACCTTGGCAGCGGAGCTGCAGCCGCTGGCTGATCCTGTTGCCGAGTGCCGGAAGCAACACCCCGAGGCGGACGGCACCCCGGTCCAAGTGGACCAAGTGGACCAAGGACAACCGCCCGCTTATGTGATCAGAGGATGCAAGCAGCCCGGGACTCCGGGAGTGGGGGAGGACGGGCTTTGGCAGGTTGACCTCAGCATCTATGCCGTCCCGGGTGCGTCCTTAGTGGACCCTGTTACCCAAGCGGAATTGTTTCTCACCGACTGCCCTGTCCTAGACCTTGGTTATCATTACTCCCGGGGACACTTGGCGGGCAACAACCGCCTCGTCGTTCAGATGGGGCAGGTGGTCTTTGCCGGGAACGGGGAACCTGCGAGTATCCCCACGGAAGCGGGTGCGCTTGTGGGCGTGGAAGAGTTAACCCCCTTACCCGATCGGCTGATAGTGCTCAACCACGGCAGAAACCAGTTGACAACGGTTAGTTGTGAACCGCTGTCAGCCCCGTCAGCCGGGGGTGGGTAGGTCGACGCCGTGGTGGGCCGACCGGTACGAATGGGTGGAACACCTCCAGGGAGGTGTGGTTCGGAAGGACCGGAAACTTCCTGTATAGTTGAGGACGCCGCTTTCCCCCGTAGCTCAATTGGCAGAGCATTCGACTGTTAATCGAAGGGTTACTGGTTCGAGTCCAGTCGGGGGAGCCAGCAAAGGGTCTGTGACCGGGTTTCCCGTGTCCCAGGCCCTTTTTCGTGGGCGCTTCAGCGGTCCTCCCGCGGTGTGTCTGGATCCCCGCACTTTGTCCGGTTTCCTGCGGTGCGCGGCGCAGGGATCTGCACAAAACGCAGGGATGCACCCGCTCCCCGGGGGGATTAGCTCGCGCGCCAAGTGGACGGCCGGCCCATTCCTGCGCTTACACTGGCAGTTATTGCGCCCGGCAGGGCAGTTCCGGCATCCCCGGACCCCGCCCCCGGCCGCTAAGGCATCCCATCCTGTTGCCTCTGGCCCGGAGCCCCACGGCTTCCGGTATCCGCCGTCCCTGCGCCCGTTCATCCCGGGCCCGCACGGCGGGACCTTCCCTGGAACCAACAGCTGGAGCACACCGCTATGCCTACACCAGAAACTCCTTCACCCGCGCCCGCCGCCGCCAATTTGAACAGTGCCGATCCCATTACGGCCGAAGAAATCCTTGCCGCGCACAAGGGAGGGAAACTCTCCGTGGAAACCCGGCTGCCGCTGGATTCCAAGCGGGCCCTGTCCATTGCCTACACGCCGGGTGTCGCCCAGGTCAGCCGGGCCATCGCCGCCGACCCGGAACTGGCCGCAACCCACACCTGGGCCTCCCGGCTGGTGGTGGTGGTCAGCGACGGCACCGCCGTCCTGGGACTGGGCGACATCGGTGCGGCCGCGTCACTGCCGGTGATGGAAGGGAAATCCGCACTCTTCCGCACCTTCGGCGGCCTGAACTCGATTCCGCTGGTGCTGGATACCACCAACGTGGACGAAATCATCGAAACCCTCGTCAGGCTGCGGCCCAGCTACGGAGCCGTGAACCTGGAAGATATCTCCGCGCCGCGCTGCTTCGAACTGGAACAGCGGTTGATCGAAGCGCTGGACTGTCCCGTAATGCACGACGACCAGCACGGCACCGCCATTGTGGTGCTGGCAGCACTGCGCAACGCCGCCCGCGTGACCGGCCGGGAACTGCGGGACCTGCGGGTGGTGATTTCCGGCGCCGGCGCTGCCGGGGTCGCATGCGCCAACATCCTGTTGGAGGCGGGGATTGCGGACGTCGTTGTGCTGGACTCACAGGGCATCGTTTCGGATTTCCGGAGCGGACTCACCAGCATCAAGGCGGACCTGGCCGCCCGGACCAATCCGCGGGGCGTCGACGGCGGCGTGGCCGAGGCGCTGAAGGGTGCAGACGTTTTTGTCGGCGTCTCCTCGGGAACGGTCCCGGAGGAGGTCCTGTCCGGCATGGCACCCGAAGCCATCATTTTTGCCCTGTCCAACCCCGATCCTGAAGTCCATCCGGACATCGCCCGCCGGCACGCCGCCGTCGTCGCCACCGGCCGCAGCGACTTTCCCAACCAGATCAACAACGTCCTGGCCTTTCCGGGCGTCTTCCGAGGCGCGTTGGACAGCGGCGCCCGCCGAATCACCGCCCGGATGAAGGTTGCCGCGGCTGCGGCAATTGCGGATCTCGTGGGGGAGGACCTGCACGCGGAATACATCGTGCCCAGCCCGTTGGATCCCCGGGTGGCACCTGCCGTGGCAGCAGCCGTGGCGGCGGCATCAGGATAACCGGCTGCGGTCGAAGCAAAGCCGGGGCCGTGTGAAGTGGACGACATTGGGCATGTTCCCCTTCCACGGTTCCGGTGCCCCGACGGGGCGCTCCGCCCGGTGCCTGCGCCGGAATTCCAGGGCGGGGACCTCCAGCCGGGGCGGATCGATGGGTGCGTATCTGTTGCTGGAGGCGTGCTCCGGCTACCGTGCATGAACAAGCATGCTTAGTGTTATGCGTAGGCTTAAGTGTTTTGACACCAGTCACATGTACGAAGCTAGTTGAGTAGAAAACGAGGAACGGTCGATGGGCGCGACGCAGCCAGGACCTAACAAAGGCGGATCCGAACGGGTGGCCCACCCCGGCAAGGTGATCGGCGTCACCGTTGCCGCAGCGGTGGGCGGGTTGCTCTTCGGGTTCGATACCGCAGTGATCAACGGTGCGGTGGATGCCATCGGCGAGGAATTCACGCTCAGCCCGGGCATCCTCGGCTTTACCGTGGCCATCACGCTGCTCGGCTGTGCTGCCGGTGCATGGTTTGCCGGCCAGCTGGCGGACAAGCTGGGCCGGAAACTGGTTATGGTCGGTGCCGCGGTGCTGTTTGCGGCGAACTCCGTGGGCTCGGCACTGGCCTTCTCGGAGTGGGACCTCATGCTGTGGCGTCTGATCGGCGGCCTGGCCATTGGTACCGCGTCCGTCATCGCCCCCGGTTACATTGCCGAAGTAGCACCCGCAAAATGGCGCGGTGCGCTGGGTTCAGTCCAGCAGCTGGCAATCACGATCGGCATCTTTGCCGCCCTGCTCTCCGACGCCTTCCTGGCGAACACCGCAGGCAGCGCGCTCGGCGAACTGTGGTGGGGCCTGCCGGCCTGGCGCTGGATGCTGCTGGTCGGCGTCGTCCCCGCCATTGTCTACGGTGTCCTGGCACTGACCATTCCGGAATCCCCGCAGTACCTGGTCCGGAAGAACCGCGACGCAGAAGCCGCCAAGGTGCTCACCAGCATCTCCGGTGTGACGGATACGGACCGCAAGATCGCCGACATCCGCGACAGCTTCAAGAGCCCGCAGCCGACGTTCCGGGACCTGCGCGGTCCCAAGTTCGGGCTCCAGCCCATCCTCTGGGTCGGTATGGCCATTGCCGCATTCCAGCAGCTGGTCGGCATCAATGCGATCTTCTACTACTCCACCACTCTGTGGCGGTCCGTAGGCTTCAGCGAAAGCGATTCCTTCACGACGTCGGTGATCACCTCGATCGTGAACGTCGTGATGACGCTGGTTGCCATCGCCTTCGTGGACCGCATCGGCCGCCGCAAACTGCTGATGATCGGCTCGGCCGGTATGTTCGTGGGCCTGCTGGCAGCCACGGTTTCGTTCTTCCAGGCCGTGGACGTAGACGGCGAAGTCTCCCTCCCCGGTATCTGGGGACCGGTTGCCCTGGTGGGCGCGAACCTGTTCGTGGTCTTCTTTGCGGCGACCTGGGGGCCGGTCATGTGGGTAACCCTGGGCGAGGTCTTCCCGAATAACATCCGGTCCCTGGCCCTGGGCCTGGGCGCGATGGTCAACTGGATCTTCAATTTCATTGTTACCCTTGCCTTCCCGTGGGTCAGCGATAACTTCGGGGTCTGGATCATGTACGCCATCTTTACCGCGTTCGCGGTGCTGTCCTTCTGGTTCGTGAAGACCAAACTTCCCGAGCTGTCCGGCCGCGAACTCGAGGACCGCGAGGGCCTCGAAACGTCCTGACGCGCAGCTGGTGCGGATGGGCAAACTGATAACACTGAGGAGAATGGTAATTTGGGGTTATGGCAACGGTGAATACTGAACAGGGGACGGAGGCTGGGCGCATGAACCGCTCCGCTAGCACTCGGACACAGCGAACGGCGGGAAGCTCGTCGCTGGTTGGGCTGGCGAAAGTCATGGCCCGCCTGACGCCGCGTCAGCTGAATGACGAGTTCGCCCTCGCCACAGCCGAAATGAAGCAAAAGGGCATCAAAGCCGGCGTTGCTGCCGCGTTTATGGTGGTGGCGCTGCTTATGGTCGCCGCGCTGGCCATTTCGCTGCTGGTAGCCGGCATCCTCGCACTGTCGCTGGTCCTGCCGGGCTGGCTGGCTGCCCTGCTGGTTGCCGCGCTGTTCCTGGTGATTGCAGGCATCGCCGGATTCATTGGCTACAGCCGATTCAAGAAGACCCTCCCGCTGCTTCCGGAGGAGGCCATCCGCGGCATCCGCTACGACGTCGGCGTGCTGAAGGAAGGCCGCAGCTTCGATCCGGCCACGCTGGACAAGCCCAAGGAACCGAAGGAAAAGAAGGACAAGAAGGCCGAGAAGGACGACAAGCCTGAAGGCCCGAAGCAGCCCACTCCGGAAGAACTGCGCACCCGTGCGCGGCAGCGCCGCGAGCACCTCGCGGCCGTCCGGGACGGGCTCGGCGAGAAGGTGGACGTCAAGGCCCGCATCCAGGAGCTGAAGTCCCGCCGCGCCGCTGCAGCCCGAGGCAAGGACAGCAGCAGCGACGGTCCCTCCACGGCCGACGACGTGCTGGCCATGATCAAGGAACGCTGGCAGCCGCTTTCGGTAATGGCCGCGTCCCTGCTGGCACTGCTCCTCCTGTCCCGTCGGCTCGCGCGAAAGTAAGCTGTACTCGTACATCTTTGACGAGGGGAACGGACCGTGATCAGATTTATCGGTGCCGGAGCGCGTCCCGATACGGAAATCACCGTATTGGAACGCTTCTGGACCCTACCGAATCTGGTCACGGTCCTTCGCTTTCTCGGCATCCCCCTGTTTGTGCTGTTCATCAGCCAGGACCGCTACGGGAGTGCGTTCCTCACCCTGGTGGCAGTGGGCTGTACCGACTGGATAGACGGCTACCTGGCCCGCCGGCTGAACCAGGTCTCCGCTACCGGCCAGTGGCTGGATCCGGTCGCCGACAGGCTGGCACTGATCATAGTGGCTGCCACCTTTGTGGCAGACGGCATCGCACCGGCCTGGTTGATCCTGAGCATCGCCATCCCCGACGCCGTCCTGATCGCCAATTCGCTCCTGCTGTTCCGGGGCAACCCCGACCTGCCGGTGAGCATATTCGGGAAAATCCGCACCGCGTTGCTGCTGTTGGGTGCGCCCCTGCTGCTGCTGGAACGGGTGGAGGGATTTGACCACCACTGGCTCTCGGTTGCCGGTTCCGCCGTGCTGGCACTGGGCTGCATCGGCCACGTTGCGGCGGCCGCCGGATACCTCGTGGCTGCGTGGAGCAAATACCTGCACCAGCGCGAGCATGTACCGGCCGGAACCGGAACCGGCCATGCACCCTAGGACACACTCCGTTTCCCCGCACAGCACGGCAGCACCTGGACCGGGCCGATGGTAGGGATCGCCGTAGCCTGTGCCTTGGCCAGCGCTTTTTTCCTTGCCTTCGGTGCCCAGCGCCAAGGCAGCGCCGTCAAGGCGGACACCGGCGGCCTGGGCCTGAACTCCTCCCAGATCAGCCGCCTGCTGCGCAACCCCCGCTGGCTTTTCGGGCTTTTGCTGCTGGGGACGGGCATGGCCCTGAACGTGGCTGCACTCTCGATGGCGCCCCTGACGGTGGTGCAGCCGATTGGTTCCATCGCATTGGTCATCACGACAGTGGTGAATTCCCGGGACCAGGGCCTGCACATGAACCGCATTACGGTCGCGGCGATTACGGCGTGCGTGGCCGGCAGCATGCTTTTTGTGTCGCTGGCCATCATGGTCACCCGTTCAGAGCAGGTCGTCGAACCGCGGCAGGAAGTGACCATTGTCCTCATCCTCGCCGTCGTCGTGATCTTCTTCGGCGGACTGAACGTGCTTTTCGGCAAGCGGCTCCGCGCCATCGCCCATATCCTCGGCGCCGGCATCCTGTTCGGCTTTGTTGCCGTCCTGACCAAGGTCATTGCCGGGGACCTGCTCAACCCGAACGGCCGGTTCCTCCTGAACGTGCCCTGGTACACCATCGTGGCGATCGCCGCTGCCGGTGCACTCGGTTCCTGGTTCGTGCAGAACGCCTACTCGAGCGGCCCGCCGGACCTGGTGATTGCGGGGCTGACGGTAATCGACCCCATGGTGGGGATCGCCATCGGCATCGGAGTCCTGCACGAACTGCGGCCGGATGTGCCGGCCGTGGCCGCGGTGGCCATGTCCGTGGCGGCCCTGATTGCTATTGTTGGGGTCGTTGCCCTTTCGAGGTATCACCCTGACGTTATCCAGCGTCGGAACGAAGAGCGGAGGCGGCAGAAGCCGGCCTCAAAGAATCCGAAAGCAGGACCTACAACGTGACCGACGCCCCGGTAGACAAACCGCTGACTGTCCTCATCGCTTGTGACACCTATCCTCCCCACCTGAACGGCGCCGCGCAGTTCGGCTACCGGCTGGCCCGGGGGATGCACGGGCGTGGGCACAACGTCCACGTACTGGCTCCCAATGATGTCAACGGCGGCAGCCGAAGCGACCTTGAGGGAGAGTGGCCGGTCCACCGGCTCCGTTCCCACGGGGTGCCTACCCATGAATACTGGCGGATCTGCCTGCCCTGGGAGATCAAGAAGGAAATCACGCTGCTGTTCGACCGGGTGCAGCCCGACGTCGTGCACATCCAGTGCCACTACATGGTGGGGGAGTACACGCTCTACGAAGCCCGTAAGCGCGGCATCCGTGTCATCGCGACCAACCACTTCATGCCGGAAAACCTGGATCCGTTCCTGCCCTTCCCGAAATGGGTCAAGCAGATTGTCGCCACCAATTCCTGGAAGGACATGGGCAAGGTCATGGGCCAGGCCCACGTGGTCACCACGCCCACGCCGCTGGCTGCCGAGGCGATGTACCGCCACGCCTTCCTGCACGACGTGATGCCGTTGTCCAACGGCATTGACGCCTCGGTTTACGAGCTGCGCGACGGGGAGCAGATTCCCCCGCACGAAGCGCCCACGGTTCTTTTTGTCGGCCGGCTGGCCGAGGAAAAGCACGTGGACGTGCTGATTGACGCCGTAGCGAAGACTCCCGCCCACCTTGGAGTGCGGGCGGAAATCATCGGCGGCGGCGAAGTCCGTCCAGCGCTGGAAGCCCAGGTGCAGCGGCTGGGACTGCAGGACCGGGTGGTCTTCCGCGGACTGGTCTCCGATGAAGAACTGCGCGAGGCGTACCTCAAGGCCGACCTGTTCTGCATGCCGGGTACCGCCGAGCTTCAGTCACTGGTGACGCTGGAGGCGATGTCGGCATCGAAACCGGTCCTGCTGGCAGATGCGATGGCGTTGCCGCACCTCGTGGACAAGGGACGCAACGGCTACCTGTTTACGCCGGGCGACAGCTCCGAGCTGGCCGGGCGCATCACGGAAATCCTGGAGCTGCCCGCCGACGAGCGGGCGAAGATGGGCCGGACCAGCCGCGAGATGGTGGACCGGCACAGCCTGGAAGCCACGTTGTCCACCTTTGAAGATCTCTACCGCGGGGATCCGGGCAAGCGCGTGGACGCGCGCTGATTGGTTGTCCAGTCCCCGGACCCACTAGGATGGCATCGTTGCCTTCTTGGGCACCCGGGGCTGTAGCTCAGCTGGTCAGAGCAGCGGACTCATAATCCGTGGGTCGTGGGTTCAAGCCCCACCAGCCCTACCTGTAATGGATCGGACGACGTCCCGATCCGCCTTAGTAAACGCCCCGGTCTGCGGACCGGGGCGTTTTCTTTTGCCTGGGCATTCCTGCGATGTCGCCGGAGGCACCCCGTAAGCCCCTTATTTGTCCTCCCAGTGGGCCGCACGCCGCCGCACGCCGTCGGAGGCAATTTTCCGCAGACGTTGTGATCGTTGTTACTGGTGGGTAACATGGGCTCAGCCGGTTCCCGGATGGGCACCAGCGGATCACCGATGATCAGCAGCGAAGGACAATTTCCATGGCACTTATCGACGTCGACAACCTTCCGTACCCGGACGGCGACTTCTACGCATTTGAAGATCTGCTCACTGACAAGGAGCGCGACCGCCTGCACGAGATCCGTGCCTGGCTCGCAGCCGAGGTCAAGCCGCATGCTGCTGACTGGTGGAACGCCGGAGAATTCCCGCACCACATGATCCCCAAGATTGCCGAACTGGACGTTATGAGCCCGGTTTACCGGCAGGGTTACTCCAACCTTTTCGCGGGCCTCTGCCATGCCGAAATGACGCGTGCGGACACGTCCTTCGCGACCTTCATGGGCGTCCACGACGGTCTCTTCACCGGCTCCATCGAGGCCCTGGCCTCCGAGGAGCAGAAGGCAGCCTGGCTGCCGGACATCTACGCCATGAAGAAGATCGGCGCCTTCGGCCTGACGGAACCGCTGGGCGGATCCGACGTTGCCGGCGGCACCCGCACCACTGCCCGCCGCGAGGGGGACAACTGGATCCTCAACGGTGAAAAGCGCTGGATCGGCAATGCGACCTTCTCCGACTGGGTGGTTGTTTACGCCCGCGACCTCGAGGACAACCAGGTCAAGGGTTTCCTGGTGGACACCAAGACCCCGGGCTACACGGCCACGAAGATCGAAAACAAGATCGCCCTGCGCACGGTCCAGAACGCCGACATTGTCCTCGACAACGTAGTGGTGAGCGACGAGTTCCACCTCAAGGGCGCCAACAGCTTCCGCGACACGAACAAGGTCCTGAAGGTCACCCGCCTTGCCGTGGCCTGGCAGGCCGTGGGCCAGCAGATGGCTGCCTTCGACGTCGCCCGCAAGTACGCGGTCGAGCGCAAGCAGTTCGGCAAGCCGCTGGCATCCTTCCAGCTGGTGCAGGAACAGCTGGTGAAGATCCTGGGCAACACCGTCAGCTCGCTGGGCATGATGGTCCGCCTGGCGCAGCTCGAAGACCTCGGACAGGCCAAGGATGAGCAGTCCGCCCTCGCCAAGGCCTTCACCACGGCCCGGATGCGCGAATCCGTTGCCATGGGCCGCAGCATCCTGGGTGGAAACGGCATTGTCACCGATTACGGCATGGCTAAGATCTTCGCTGACGCGGAGGCCATCTACTCGTACGAAGGCACGTACGAGATCAATACTCTGGTCACCGGACGCGCGATCACCGGAGTGGCTGCGTTCGTATAGCAGCTTTCGGAATCAACGTCCGCTAGACCAGCAAAGAACCCCGGCCGGATCCTGCAAAGGGTCCGGCCGGGACGTTTAACCGGGGCGTTTAGCCGGAATGTCTACCGGGGCGGTTCACGGGAGGCCGGCGGCGGCACCGGAAGCAGGACCGAGGGCCGGCGGTCGGATACATAGTTGAGCGGATCCACATAGTCCCCGTCCAGCCGGACTCCCCAATGCACGCAACCCCGGCCGCAGTGCGATCCCGACCGGACGGACCCCACCGCAGTGCCCTTGGACACTTCGGTACCCACCGGCACGGAAGCTTCGACGGGTTCAAAACTGCTCAACAAGCCGCCTCCGTGGTCAATGGTCAGGACCGGCCTGTCCACCACCCGGCGGGCAAAAACGACGCGCCCGTCCGCAGGGGCCAGGACCGCGGCGCCCTCGGCCGCGGCGACGTCGATACCGCGGTGCCCCGCCAGCCACGGCTGTGCCGGGGGATCGAAGGACCGCAGGAGGGCAGGCTCCGGGGCCAGGGGCCAGCTCCAGGGCGGGGAATATGCCGCCGCGGTGGCAGCGGACGGCGGGTCGACTGCCACCGACCCGGGGGCAAGGACGGACAGTACCGCCGCGAGGAGCAGGACAGGTGTTCGCTTCATGGAGCAACGGTGCATCCGCGCGGGCCCCCGATGCCGATTTCCCGGGCGTCCTGTTCGGAGTCCGGCCGCGGAAGTCGGGTGGGGAGGAAAGGTTGACGCCGGATGGCGGGGGTCCGGCGCTGTAGTACACTTGACGGAGCAGCTTGCTGTGCCATGGGACCTGCCCGGACGTTTTAGTCCAGGTCCGGTCCCGGGTTTGTCCGGTATTCACCGGGTTCACCCACCGGCATGGAGGCTGACTACGCGTATCCCAATTATCCCCGTCACAGGGGGTGCATCTCCAACGGTCCGGCAACGCCGGCAGGGGAGGCATGCCGCAGCTCCTACGGGGCAGCGGCTGATGGATACCAGGAGCTTCGCCCGCCCGGGCGTACAGCTAAAACCGTCAATTGGCAGTAGGACCAGTGCGCCGTGCGCACGGCTGCTGCCGGAAGGAGTGACGACATGCCCGTCGTTACAATGCGCCAGCTGCTCGACAGCGGCGTCCACTTTGGTCACCAGACCCGCCGTTGGAACCCGAAGATGAAGCGTTTCATCTTCACCGAGCGCAACGGCATCTACATCATTGACCTGCAGCAGTCGCTGTCCTACATCGACCGTGCATTCGAGTTCGTCAAGGCCACTGTTGCCCACGGCGGAACCGTACTGTTCGTCGGTACCAAGAAGCAGGCACAGGAAGCAATCGCCGAGCAGGCCACCCGTGTTGGCCAGCCGTACGTGAACCAGCGCTGGCTCGGTGGCATGCTCACCAACTTCCAGACTGTCGCCAAGCGTATCCAGCGCATGAAGGAACTCGAAGAGATCAACTTCGAGGACGTCGCTTCCTCCGGCCACACGAAGAAGGAGCTCCTGCTTCTCCGTCGTGAACTGACCAAGCTGGAAACCAACCTCGGCGGCATCCGCAACCTGACCAAGGCTCCGTCCCTGCTCTGGATTGTTGACACGCAGAAGGAACACCTCGCCATTGACGAGGCCAAGAAGCTGAACATCCCCGTTGTTGCCATCCTGGACAGCAACTGCGATCCGGACGACGTCGACTTCCCGATCCCGGGTAACGACGACGCCATCCGCTCCGTCAACCTGCTGACCCGCGTCATTGCCGACGCCGTGGCCGAGGGCCTGATCGTCCGCCACAACAAGTCCGGCAACACGGAAGCCCCGGCCGAGCCGCTGGCCGAGTGGGAGCGCGAGCTCCTCGAAGGTGCTGCTGAGACCCCGGCCGCTGACGCCGCTGCTGAAGCTCCCGCTGCTGAAGCCGCTCCGGCCGCTGAAGCTGCTGAGGCTCCCGCCGCTGATGTCGACGCCATCGTTGACGCCCCGGCCGCTGAAGTAACCGAGAAGTAAAGAACGTATTTCCTTAGTCCGGGGGAAGTTATCCCCTGGACGTGGGTTGTGGTGCGGCTGGCCGGTTTACCGGCCAGCCGCACTGGCAGAACCGCACCAATACTTATTACGGGAGGACTGGAGTCCAAATGGCGAACTACACTGCTGCTGATATCAAGGCACTGCGCGAGCGCACCGGCGCAGGCATGATGGATGTAAAGAAGGCTCTGGACGAGGCCAACGGCGATGCCGACAAGGCCATGGAGCTTATCCGCATCAAGGGCCTGAAGGGCGCGACCAAGCGTGAAGGCCGTTCCACCGCTGAAGGCCTGGTTGCCGCCAAGGTCATCGACGGCACGGTTGGCGTCATGATCGAGCTGAACTGCGAGACTGACTTCGTTGCCAAGTCCCCGAAGTTCATCGAACTGGCTGACAAGGTTCTGGCCGCTGCAGTTGAATCTGCTGCTGCCGACGCCGAATCCCTCCTCGCCTACAACGTTGACGGCAAGCCGCTGTCCGAGGTTGTTGTCGAAGAAGGCGCCATCCTGGGCGAGAAGGTTGTCGTCCGCCGCGTGGCACGCATCGAAGGCAAGACCGTCGACGCGTACCTGCACAAGACCTCCAAGGATCTTCCGGCACAGGTCGGCGTGCTGTTCGCCGTTGACGGCGAAGGCGCAGAAGCTGCCACCGCCGCCCACGACATCGCCGTGCACACCGCTGCGTACGCCCCGACCTACCTGACCCGCGACGAAGTTCCGGCAGAGACGGTCGAGAACGAACGCCGCATTGCAGACGAGACGGCACGCGCAGAGGGCAAGCCCGAGGGCGCACTGCCGAAGATCGTCGAAGGCCGCCTGACTGGTTTCTTCAAGGAAATCGTCCTGGTGGACCAGCCGTTCGCCAAGGACGCCAAGAAGACCGTGGGCAAGGTTCTCGAAGAAGCCGGTGTTGCACCGGCAGGCTTCGCCCGCTTCCGTGTAGGCGCCTAATTAGTTAGGTAACAACGGTTTCGACGGAAACGTCATCACAGCAAAGGGGGTGGTCACCACGGGTGACCACCCCTTTTCTCTGCCCAGAACAGCTCACTAGTCTTAAAAGCAGTACCAGCACCTATGCCCGGGAGGCACAATGGCCCACGTATTGAAAGAAACCGATTCCCCGCGACGACGCGTCCTGCTGAAGCTCTCGGGAGAGGTGTTCGGCGGCGGCAAACTCGGTGTGGATCCGGATACCGTGCGGGCAGTGGCCAAGCAGATCGCTGCGACCGTGGGCGAGGTTGAAGTGGCCATCGTCGTCGGCGGCGGCAACTTCTTCCGCGGCGCGGAGCTGTCCACCAGCGGCATGGACCGCTCCCGTGCGGACTACATGGGCATGCTCGGCACCGTGATGAACTGCCTGGCACTGCAGGACTTCCTGGAGCAGGCCGGCGTCGAGACCCGCGTCCAGAGCGCCATCACCATGGGACAGGTGGCTGAGGCCTACATTCCGCGGCGCGCCATCCGGCACCTGGAAAAGGGCCGCGTGGTCATCTTCGGTGCCGGTGCAGGCCTGCCGTACTTCTCCACCGACACGGTCGCCGCCCAGCGCGCGCTGGAAGTGCACGCAGACGAGGTGCTGATGGCCAAGAGCGGCGTGGACGGTGTCTACACTGCCGATCCGAACAAGGATTCCACCGCGGTACGGCTGGAGACCCTGACGTACGATGACGCCCTGCGCCAGGACATCCGCGTTATGGACCAGACGGCCATGACCATGTGCAAGGACAACGACCTGAACATGGTTGTCTTCGGCATGGAGGGCGAAGGCAACGTAACTCGGGCACTCCGCGGAGAGAAGATCGGCACGATCGTCTCCAACTAACTCTGGGGCGATATACAGGGTGCGGGTTCCCCTTCACCTCGCAGGCTCGGTGCAGGGAACCCGCACCCTTTTGGCTTAGGATGATAGAAGAGTCCGGCCACTAAGCTGATAGCGCTTGGTGGACACTGTTTTATGAGGAGAGACCGTGATCGAAGACACCTTGAAAGAGGCCGCCGACAAGATGGACAAGGCGGTGGAAGTTGCTAAGGAGGACTTCTCCTCCGTCCGCACAGGCCGCGCCAACCCGGCGCTGTTCAACCGGGTGCTGGTGGACTACTACGGTTCCCCGACGCAGCTGCAGCAGCTGGCATCCTTCGCCACTCCTGACGCGCGCACACTGCTCATCACGCCCTACGATGTCAGCGCCCTGCGCGCCATCGAGCGGGCACTGAGCGACTCCGAGGTCGGTGCCAACCCGTCCAACGACGGTAAGGTCATCCGGGTCATCATGCCCGAGCTGACGCAGGACCGCCGTAAGGAATACGTCAAGATTGTCCGCGGCAAGGCCGAGGACGCCAAGGTTTCCGTCCGCAACATCCGCCGCAAGGCCAAGGACGGCATTGACCGCCTGGTGAAGGACAGCGAAGTGGGCGAGGACGACGGCGCTCGTGCGGAAAAGGATCTCGATGCACTGACCAAGGCGCACACGGATTCCATTGACGAGCTCCTCAAGCGCAAGGAAGCCGAGCTTCTCGAGGTCTGATGAGTGACGCCCAGCCTCCAACCCGGGCTGGCGGTTCACCGTCCGTCGAGACAGTTCCGGCAGCAGCAAAGGCCAAGGAAATGAGTGCAGCTGATTCAGGACAGGTCGGCGGCCGCACCGCCCGGGGCCGCCGGTCTGCCGAGAAACCCGTAAAGGTCTCGCGCGCCGGACGCAATCTGCCTGCTGCCATCGCCGTTGGCGTGATCCTGCTCGGCTCCCTGCTGAGCGGCCTGCTGTTTTTCCCTTTCGCCATTGTGATTATTGCGGTCGGCTTCGCTGCCGTCGGCGTCTGGGAAGTCAACCGTGCGCTCGAAGTCCGCGGCATGAAAGTGCCGCAGGTGCCGGTGCTGGTCGGTTCCGTGGCGCTGCCGTTCGCGGCGTTCTTCGGCGGCACGGAAGCATTGGCCTTTGCGATGGTCGCAACGTCCGTTGCCATCCTCCTGTGGCGGAGCATCGACACCGCTGCCGAAGCGATCCAGAGCATCCTCGCCGGTATTTTCGTGGTTCTCTGGGTGCCGTTCCTGTTGAGCTTTGCGCTCTTGCTGCTGCGCGAACCCGATGGACAGGTTCGAGTCGCCGTACTGCTCCTGCTCGTGGTCTCCAATGACACCTTCGGCTACCTGGTAGGTGCCTTCTTCGGCAAGCACCCGATGGCGCCCAAGATCAGCCCGAAGAAGTCCTGGGAAGGCTTTGCAGGCTCTGCCGTCGGCGCCGCCATCGTCGGCGTCGGGGCTGCAGTCCTGTTCCTGGACCAGCCCTGGTGGTTCGGCGTGGTGCTCGCAGTGGCGACAGTGGCCGCGGCCACCGCCGGCGACTTCTCCGAGTCCATGGTCAAGCGGGAACTCGGGGTAAAGGACATGTCCAACCTCCTGCCGGGACACGGCGGAGTAATGGACCGGCTGGACTCCGTGGTCTTCGCCTCCCCGGTGGTGTTCCTGCTGTCGGTACTGCTCTCTACGGCTTCCTAGCCAGGAGCAACCGTAACGGTCCGGCAACGGCCGGTGTGCCGGATCACGTCCGCGGCACGGGCATCGTAAGATGTTTGAGAGTTTTCAGACGATGCCCGGCAGGAGCCCTGTAGGGACAACCGGCTCCAGCGGCAATAACTCCGCGGGGAAAAACCACAGAGGAACAATTTATTCATGGACGATGTGCGGCAGGCCAGTGCCCCTTTCGAACGCGTGGGACGACGGGACTACGGCTACAACATCCGCCAGGTCGATGAGTTCCTGACGAAAGCCAGGAACTACTACAACTCGGATTCCACGTCGGCTAACCCGGTGACCAGCGCGGACGTCCGGTCCATGGCGTTCGACCCGGCGAAGGGCGGTTACGAGCCGCAGGCGGTGGACGCCGCGCTGGACCGGCTGGAGGACGTTTTCGCCCAGCGGGAACGGGACCGCCTGATTTCCGACCGCGGCGAAGAAGCCTGGCTGCTGCAGATCGGGCGGATGTCCGCGGTCCTCAGGGCCCGCCTGCACCGCAAGCCGGGGGAGCGGTTCCGCCGCCCCGGCCGGAAACGCGTCACCAGTTACAACGTCGAGGACGTTGACGCACTGTGCAACGAACTCCTCGGATACTTCGAACACGACCGGCCCCTCAGCGTAGACGTGGTGCGCCGCGCCGTCTTCCGTGAGGCCAAGGGCGAGCAGGGATACGAGGAAAGCCAGGTGGATGCCTTCCTGGACCGGGTGGTCGAACTGATGGCTTCCATCGACTAGGTGGTCCTAGCGGGCCCCTGTTCCGGTCCCCGGCCGGGGCCGATCCAGTGGTTCCGGCGTGTGCAGCTGCGCCATGAACTTTGCCGTTCCGTCCGGCGCTGATCCGGCCGTCAGCCGGGACACCACCACCATCACGGCAAACGCTGCGGGAACTGTCCAGGCCGCGGGCTGTTCGATCCAGGCGGGTACGCCGGCACCCGCCCGCGGCAGGATGGCCGCGGCGGCCATTGCCCCGCCGCACAGCAGCGCGCCGGTCAGCATTCCCGCTCCGGCGCCCGCCGCCGTCAGCCGGCGCCACCAGATGCCCAGCACCAGCAGCGGGCACAGGGTGGAGGCCGTGAATGCGAAAACCGTGCCGATGCTGCCGGCCAGCGCGGAGGATTCGGTCAGCAGGGCAATGACCAGGGGTACGACGGCGGCCAGCACGGCGGAGACCCGGAACCCGCCGACACTGCCGCGGAAGAACTCCTGGCTGATCACTCCCGCGAGCGAGACCGTCAGCCCGCTGCTTGTGGAGAGGAACGCCGCGAATGCCCCAGCCGTGACCAGGGCCGCCAGCAGGTCGCCGGTGGCGCCGTCGAACACCCGCCCCGGCAGCAGCAACACGGTCGCATCCGCGGCACCGCCGGCGGCCAGGTCCGGGGTATAGATCCTGCCCAGCACGCCGTAGGTGATCGGGAAGATGTAGAAGAGCGAGAGCAGCCCCAGGACAATCAGGGTGGTCCGCCGGGCGGAGGGGCCGTCGGGGTTGGTGTAGAAACGGACCAGCACGTGGGGGAGTCCCAGGGTGCCGCAGAGCAGGGCGATGCTCAGCGAAATATTGCGGTACAGCGGAGCGTGGGTTTCCGGGTTCAGTGCCTCCGCCAGGATCTGCCCGCCGCCGGCGGGCGGGCCGTCACCGGCGAGGCGGAAGAGGACGAACAGCACCGGTACGGCAATCGCCACCAGCTTCAGCCAGTACTGGAAAGCCTGCACAAACGTGATGGAGCGCATCCCGCCGGTCACCACGCTGAGGCAGACGACGCCGGTGACCACCAGGCAGCCGATCTCCGCGGGCAGCCCGGTGGTGATGCGCATGGTCAGTGCCGCACCGTGCAGCTGCGGCACGATGTACAACCAGCCGACGGCGATCACCAGCAGGCTGGTGAGGCGCCGCACGGGGAGCGACTCCAGCCGGGCCGAGGCGAAGTCCGGCACCGTGTAGGCGCCGGACCGGCGCAGCGGCGCCGCGACGAAGAGCAGGAGCATGAGGTAGCCGCCGGTGTAGCCGATGGGGAACCAGAGCGCGTCCACCCCGGAAGCGACAATCAGCCCCGCCACACCCAGGAAGCTGGCTGCCGAGAGGTACTCGCCGCCGATGGCCGAGGCGTTCCACCAAGGTTTCACCGTCCGGGAGGCAACATAGAAGTCGCTGGTGGTCCGCGAGATCCGCAGGCCGTAGAAACCGATCAGCAGGGTCGCGGCGGAAACCAGTGCCAGCGCCGTGTAGCCGATGCCGGGGTTCATGCCTGCGGCCACATCCCAGTTCACCGGCTACCGTCCGTCCACCAGGTCGCGGTACCGGTTTTCGTTCCGCTGGGCACTCAGCACGTAGAGCAGCCCGCAACCGATAACCAGCGGATAAACGCCGACGCCGAGCAGGATCCACGGAGCAGGGACACCGAAAACGGACAGTTCGGCAATCACGGGCAGGAAAGCCAGCAGCACCGGAACGCTGAGCAGGATCAGCAGGAAGCCGCCGCCCACCACCAGTGCCAGCCGGAGCTGGCTGCGGATCAGGGAACCGATGATCAGCTCGCCCACCTCGGACTGCTCGTCCAGCTCCCGGGACACCGGGAACGGGGCCGCGCCCGTGCCCGGTGCGGTCACCCGGACGCGCCGGGAACCAGGTTCGGCGGCGGGAGTGGATTCCCCGGTCACTGCGTGGGCCGGACGCGGCCGGCGGCGAGTGTGTTGCGCACGGCGGGCAGGTGCCGCCGGCTGACCGGAAGGTCCACCTCGCCCAGCCGCACGCTTGCCCGTCCTCCGGTGAGCCGCACCTGGCGGATGTGGGTCCGGGCCACCAGGAAGGACCGGTGGATGCGCACGAACCCGGCACCGGCCCACTGCTCCTCCAGGTCCGCCAGCGGAACCCGGATCAGGTAGCTGGCGTCCGCGGTGTGCAGCCGGGCATAGTCGCCCTGCGCCTGGACGTAGCGGATGTCGCCGCGGGGGATGATCCTCGTCGTCGCGCCCTGGACCACGGTGACGACGTCGGCGTCCTCCGGTTCGGCGTCGGCCGCGAGCTCGCAGATCCGGCGGACCGACTCGGAGAGCCGCTCCGGCCGGACGGGTTTCAGCAGGTAGTCGAGGGCGGCGAGGTCAAAGGCCCGCAGTGCCTGGTCCTCATCCGCGGTCACGAAGACGACGGCGGGCGGACGCTCGCGCCGGCCCAGCGCCTTAGCGATGTCCAGGCCGGAGAGGGCCGGCATGTGGATGTCGAGGAAGACGGCGTCGACGTCGCGGGTCTCGATTTCGTGCAGTGCCTGGGCGCCGCTGGCGGCCCGGTGGACCGTGCCGATCCGGGCATCCAGGCCCAGGAGGTAGGCGAGCTCCTCGACGGCGGGGGCTTCGTCGTCGGCCACTACCACGGTGAGCGGCCGGAGAGGTTTGCGCATGGAGAACAGGTTACGCGTTCGTGGGCCGGTTCTCCGGCTGCGACTTGGGTACCCGCATGGTGATCAGGGTGCCGGCACCGGGTGCCGTGTCAATGACGAGCCCGTGCTTTTCGCCGTAGACCTGCCGCAGCCGCACATCCACGTTCCGCAGGCCCACATGGTCCCCGTCGGCGTGGCCGGCCAGGACGGAGCGGAGGTACTCGGGGTCCATGCCCACCCCGTTGTCCTCGATGGTGATGACGGCGTCCGCTCCTGCGTCGACGGCTGCAATGCTGATCCGGCCCTGCCCGTCCTTGGTCTCCAGTCCGTGGCGGACGGAATTCTCCACCAGCGGCTGCAGGGACAGGAACGGAATGACCGTACCCAGTACCTCGGGGGCGATCTGCAGGGCCACCTTCAGCCGCTCGCCGAAGCGTGCCCGTTCCAGCAGGAGGTACCGGTCCACGGATTCCAGTTCCTGGGCGATGGTGGTGAAGTTGCCGTGCCGGCGGAAGGAATAGCGGGTGAAATCCGCGAACTCGACCACCAGCTCGCGGGCACGGGCCGGGTCCGTATTGATGTAGGATGCGATCGCGTTCAGCGAGTTGTAGATGAAGTGCGGACTGATCTGTGCCCGCAGTGCCCGGACCTCGGCCTCCATCAGCTGCGCGCGGGAGGCATCCAGCTCCGCCAGCTCCACCTGCGTGGCGAGCCAGGCCGCCACCTCGTTGGCTGCCCGGACCAGGCCGGCGCGGACGGTCGGGGCGAACACGGCGACGGTCCCGAGGGTCTGGCCGTTGACCGGCAACGGGGAGACCAGCAGCTCGCCGCAGTCCTCCATGCCCAGGGCGCGCAGCGCGGCGCCGCGGAAGACGCGTGTCCGGCCGGATTCGAGCACCAGCGCCGCTGCCGACAACAGCCGTTGGCGGCGGAACGGAGTGTCGCTGACCGCGCCGTCCCACGCCAGCACGGCGGATGCATCGGTGATCACCAGGGTGTCGCAGTCCAGCAGGTCGCGCAGGTGCCGGCTGGCCTTGCGGGCGCCGGCCGGGGTCAGGCCGGCCCGCAGATGCGCCGAGGCGAGCGACGCCGTGTGGAGCGTTGAGTAGGTGGCCTGCTCGGCGTCGGACCCCAGGTCCCGCTGCGAACGGCTGAGCCGAAAGCCCAGCGCGCCCACGACGGCGACGGTCAGCACCGCAACGGCGCAGACCAGGGCAATATCGACGGCGGGACTGAGCATGGACCAACCCTAACGGCCCGTCCGGCCGGAACGCCGTTCATCGCTGTTCAACGCCGTTCACCGCCGTTCACCGCACGGAACCAACCGTTCACCGACGCCGCGGGGCGGCGGATCGACACCGTGCCGGGACTATAGGAAAGTGATCAGCGTCACAGCTTGCACAGCGTCGTGTCCTGACCTCCACAGGTGGATGCCGCGCGGCGGGCCCCACTAGAGGAGGAACAATGGCTGAAGAGCAGCCGGTTTCACACGCTGCGCACCCGGAACAGGTGGACTTCCGGGACGTCCAGAGCTCGCCTGAGTTCCAGGAACTCCGCAAGCGCCAGCGCAGCTTTATTTTCCCCATGGCCGTGGTTTTCCTGGTCTGGTACTTCGCGTACGTCCTGCTGGCCGACTACGCCCACGACTTCATGTCGACCCCGGTGATCGGGAACATCAACATGGGACTGATCCTCGGCCTGCTCCAGTTCGTGAGCACGTTCGGCATCACCATGTGGTACGTCAGCTACGCCAACCGCAAGATGGACCCGATTGCGGCGGATCTCCGCCGTGACCTTGAGGCCCACGGAGTAAGCCGCCCGGAGGAGACGAAGTGAACAGCCTGCACATTTCCGCCGCCACCGAAGTGACGGCCGAGTCCATCAAGGACACCGGCCTGCTCAACATGGTCATCTTCGGTGTCTTCGTGGCCGTCACCCTCGTGGTGGTGCTGCGCGCGAGCCGCAACAACAAGACGGCGGCCGACTACTACGCCGCCGGCCGGTCCTTCACCGGACCGCAGAACGGCACCGCCATTGCCGGCGACTACCTCTCGGCGGCGTCCTTCCTCGGCATTGTCGGGGCCATCGCCGTGAACGGCTATGACGGCTTCCTGTACTCCATCGGCTTCCTCGTTGCCTGGCTCGTCGCCCTGCTCCTGGTCGCTGAAATGCTGCGCAACACCGGCAAGTTCACCATGGCCGATGTGCTCTCCTTCCGCCTCAAGCAGCGGCCGGTGCGCATTGCCGCAGCCATCACCACGCTGGCGGTCTGCTTCTTCTACCTGCTGGCCCAGATGGCCGGTGCCGGCGGACTGGTCTCCCTGCTTATGGGGATTGACAGCAAGGTCGGACAGTCCGTGGTCATCACCGTCGTCGGCGCCCTGATGATCATCTACGTACTGGTCGGCGGCATGAAGGGCACCACCTGGGTGCAGATCATCAAGGCCTTCCTGCTGATTGTCGGCGCGGCCGTCATGACCATCTGGGTCCTGGCCCTGCACGGCTTCAACCTCTCCGAACTGCTGGGTGCCGCCGTCGAAACCACCGGCAACCCCGCCATCCTGGATCCGGGACTGCAGTACGGCAAGTCGGACACCTCCAAGCTGGACTTCGTCTCCCTCGGCCTGGCTCTGGTGCTCGGCACCGCCGCCCTGCCGCACGTGCTGATGCGCTTCTACACGGTCCCCACCGCCAAGGAAGCCCGCCGGTCCGTTGTCTGGGCCATCTGGCTGATCGGCATCTTCTACCTCTTCACCCTGGTCCTGGGCTACGGCGCCGCGGCGCTGATCGGTTCAGACGCCATCAAGAGCGCTCCGGGCGGCGTGAACTCCGCAGCACCCCTGCTGGCCTTCGCGCTCGGCGGGCCGGTACTGCTGGGACTGATTTCCGCCGTCGCCTTCGCCACCATCCTCGCGGTGGTCGCGGGGCTGACCATCACGGCAGCTGCTTCGTTCGCCCATGACATCTACGCCAACGTCATCCGCAAGGGAGAGGTGGACGCAGACGGCGAGGTCAAGGTAGCCCGCACCACGGTAGTGGTGATCGGTATCATCTCGATCCTCGGCGGCATCGGCGCCCAGGGGCAGAACGTGGCCTTCCTGGTGGCCCTCGCCTTCGCGGTGGCGGCCAGTGCCAACCTGCCCACGATTATCTACTCGCTCTACTGGCGGAAGTTCTCCACCCAGGGCGCGCTGTGGAGCATGTACGGCGGCCTCGGCTCCGCGATTGTGCTCATTGCCTTCTCGCCGGTCGTCTCCGGTGCGGAAACCTCAATGATCGCCGGCGCGGACTTTGCCTGGTTCCCGCTGAACAACCCGGGCATCGTGTCCATCCCGCTGGCCTTCTTCCTTGGCTGGCTGGGCACCGTGCTGGACAAGAACACCGAATCCGCCGTCAAGCAGGCGGAGATGGAAGTCCGGTCCCTGACCGGCGTCGGCGCCGAGAAGGCCGTCGACCACTAGGGGGCAACAGCCTCGGCAAAAGGCAGGTTCCGCTCAGGCGGGGCCTGCCTTTGCCGTTGCCGGGGCCTGGTCCCGCCGTTCGGGGGTCGACGACGGCGGCTGCGGCAGCCCTGCTCCGCGGCGCAGGAGGGGAGCGGCGCGCAGGGGAATGAGTTCACCCATGGCCAGATTGGTGTCGCAGCGCTGGACGCCGTCCACGGCGAGGATCTGCTTGTTGATGCGGAACAGGTCTTCGGCGTCTGCAGCTACGACGCGCAGCAGGATGTCCGCGTCCCCGGTGAGGCCGTGGGCTTCGACAACCTCGGGCAGCGCGGCCAGGTCTTCGGTGATCCGCGCCAGGCTCGGCTGGTGGACATGGACATGCACAAACGCCATCAGCGGGTAGCCGAGCGCGGCAGTGCTGATCCGGCGTTCAAACGGCAGGAACGCTCCTTTGCGTTCCAGTCCGGCCAGCCGGGCCTGGACGGTGTTGCGGGAGAGGCCGAGGACTGCCGCCAGGGCCACGGCCGTACGTGTTGAATCCTCCGCCAGGGCAAGGAGGAGGCGTAGGTCCGTGGTGTCGAGGGGCTGCATAGTGCGCAACGCTAGCACGGTGTTTTGGCCGTTTACAGGGCAGGATGCTCGGTCTTTGCCGGAATGGTTGTGCCGGGTGCTGAGTGTGAGTAGGGTCACATGTACCCGGGCAATGGAGCCCGGGGTCGGTTTGGCCCCGCCACCCCAGAGGCCCAAACACGGAAGGATGCGTATCCAAGTGTCCCTGCATACCCCGGTGCGGCACCCGGAAAACTCCGGCAGCTCACCCACCGACCCATACGTACAGCTTGTCACCCCCGACGGCGTCCGTACCCCGGACCCCCTGTATGACCGCTGGGTCGAGGATATCGACGGCGCCCGGCTGCAGGAGCTCTATATCGACATGGCGGTCATCCGCCGGATCGATACCGAAGCCACCGCCCTGCAGCGGCAGGGCGAGCTGGGGCTGTGGCCTCCGCTGCTCGGCCAGGAAGCCGCACAGATCGGCTCCGTACGGTCCCTGCGGTCCTCCGACTTCGTTTTCCCCAGCTACCGGGAGAACGGCGTGGCTTTCTGCCGCGGTGTGGAAGTGGGTGACCTGATGCGGGTCTGGCGCGGCAACGCCGGCGCCGGCTGGGATCCGTATCAAGTGAACATGGCGCCCACCCAGGTCATTATCGGCGCCCAGGCACTGCACGCCGCCGGTTATGCCATGGGCATCACCCGCGACGGTACCGATGACGCGGTGATCAGCTACTTCGGCGACGGCGCCACCAGCCAGGGGGACGTCCACGAGGCGATGGTCTTCGCCGCGAGCTTCAACTCGCCGGTCGTTTTCTTCTGCTCAAACAACCAGTGGGCCATCTCCGAACCGGTCACGCTGCAGGCACAGGTACCCATCGCCAACCGCGCCCCGGGCCTCGGCATCCCGTCCATCCGGGTGGACGGCAACGATGTCCTTGCGGTTATGGCCGCAACCCGGGAGGCACTGGACCGGGCCCGCTCCGGCAACGGACCGACCTTCATTGAAGCGGTCACCTACCGGATGGGTCCGCACACCACGGCAGACGACCCCACGCGCTACCGGGACCAGGCCGAACTGGAACGGTGGCGGCGAAAGGATCCGCTGTCCCGGCTGCAGGCATTGCTGGCCTCCATGGGGCTGTTCACCGACGGGTTCGCCGCCGAAGCCAGCCGCCGGGCCGACGACGTGGCTGCCGAGCTGCGCGCCGCGTGCCTCGGGATGCCGGATCCGGTGCCCGCGGATGTTTTTGCCCATGTCTATTCCGAGCCCAACTCCTGGCTGGACCGCCAGCAGGAGCAGTACTCGCGCTATCTCAGCGGTTTCGCTGGCGAGGAGAACCGTTAATGACCAGCATGACTTTCGGGCGGGCGATCAACGCCGGCCTGCGCCGGGCAATGGAACAGGATCCCCGCGTCCTTATTATGGGCGAGGACGTCGGCAAACTCGGCGGCGTCTTCCGGATCACCGACGGACTCCAGAAGGACTTCGGTCCGCTGCGCGTCGTGGACACCCCGCTCGCCGAGTCCGGGATCATGGGCACAGCCGTGGGGCTGGCGTTCCGCGGCTACCGCCCCGTAGTGGAGATCCAGTTCGACGGCTTCATCTACCCGGCGTTCGACCAGATAGTTTCCCAGGTGGCCAAGATGCACTACCGGACCCGCGGAGCTGTGAAGCTGCCGCTGACCATCCGGGTGCCGTTCGGCGGGGGCATCGGCTCACCCGAACACCATTCCGAATCACCCGAGGCCTATTTCACCCATACCTCGGGGCTGCGCGTCATCAGCGTGTCCAACCCGCAGGACGCGTACACAATGATCCAGCAGGCCATCGCTTCCGACGATCCGGTGCTCTACTTCGAGCCGAAGCGGCGCTACCACGTCAAGGGGGAGGTGGACGAGGCAGCGGCACCGCAGCTGCCCATGGGTTCCGCCCGGGTCCTGAACGAGGGGAGCGACGTGACACTGGTCGCCTACGGCCCTCTTGTCCCCACCGCCCGTGACGCCGCAGTCGCGGCCTCGGATGAGGGCGTCTCGGTGGAGGTCATCGACCTGCGCTCGCTCGCACCCGTCGACTTCGCCACCGTGGAGGCCTCCGTGCGCAAGACCGGACGGCTGGTGATCACCCACGAGGCGGCCCAGTCCGGCGGCCTGGGCGCGGAAATCGCGGCCAGCATCACCGAGCGCTGCTTCGAGTACCTCGAGCATGCTCCGGTGCGGGTCACGGGCTTTGACATCCCGTATCCGCCCTCCCGGCTCGAGTCCCACCACCTGCCGGACCTCGACCGCATCCTCGACGGAGTGGACTGCGCCATGGACCGGCCCAGTTCCCTGGCCGGCGCCGTTTCCGGATCGGCGGCGAGCTGATGCTGCGCGAATTCCGCCTCCCCGATCTGGGGGAGGGGCTCACCGAGTCCGAGATCCTGAACTGGCACGTCAGCGTGGGGGACATAGTCCAGCTGAACCAGGTAATTGCCGATGTGGAAACCGCCAAGGCGGTGGTGGAGCTGCCATCCCCGTATGCCGGGACAGTGGCGCACCTGCACGAACAGGCCGGAACGGTGGTCGAGGTCGGATCCCCGATCGTTTCATTCGAGGTAGCGGTGCCTGCGGGTGCCGATGCAGAAGCGGCCGGTGAGCCGGTGCAGGCCAAGCGGGAGCCGAACCTGGTGGGGTACGGTGCGGTGCCGGATGCCACCGGCCGCCCCGCCCGACGACGCCGCGGGGCGGCTCCTGCCCCGGGACCCGTATCTGCCGCGGTGCCTGCACCTGTGGCTGCAGCTGCACCCGTGCCTACACCCGCGCCTGATCCCGAGCAGGAGCGTCCGCGCTCCACCCCGCCGGTCCGCAAGCTGGCCCGGGATATGGGAGTGGATCTCACCCAGGTACAGGGCTCCGGCCCGGGCGGGCTCGTGGTGCGTACCGACGTCGTCCGTGCTGCTTCACCCGCCGCCGAAACGGAGCCAACGTCCGTATTTGACTCCGCCGCTGCCGTGCCTGCCCCGCCGGTGCCGGAGGGACGGGAGGAACGGATCGCCATCTCCGGCATGCGGAAGCACACTGCTGCCGCCATGGTGGCCAGCGCCTTCACTGCTCCCCATGCCACGGTGTTCCTCACGGTGGACGTCACTCCCACCATGGAACTGCTGGAACGGCTCCGGCAGCAGCCGGCCTTCAACGGCTTGAAGCTGTCTCCGCTGACGATGGCAGCCAAGGCGGTTTGTCTGGGGCTGAAGCGTTTCCCGTCGCTGAATTCACGGTGGGATGAGTCCGCGAGGGAAATCATCCGCTACAACTACGTGAACCTCGGCATTGCCGCGGCCACGCCGCGCGGGCTGATGGTTCCCAACATCAAGGATGCCCAGACAATGAGCCTGCATGGCCTGGCTGCTGCGGTGACATCCCTGGCACAGACCGCACGGGAGGGCAGGACGCAGCCCGCGGACCTGGCAGGCGGGACCATCTCCATCTCCAACGTGGGCGTGTTCGGCGTCGACACCGGAACGCCCATCCTGAATCCGGGAGAGGCAGCCATCCTGGCGCTGGGGGCCGTCCGCCGGCAGCCGTGGGAGTACAACGGAGCCATTGCCCTGCGCTCGGTAATGACCCTGAGCCTCTCCTTTGACCACCGGCTCGTCGACGGCGAGCAGGGGGCAGGGTTCCTGAGCGAAGTGGGAGCCGTGCTGGCCGAGCCCGCACTGGCACTGGCCATGGCGTAGAAGCGTTTAGACGCATCAAGGGCCGCCTGCGGAGAAATCCCCACCCGCTTCGGTGCCCCGGCCTTTCCTTCGTTTTGTCCAGATCCCTACGGATTGTCCGGATCCCTGCGCAGCGCGGCGTAGGGATTGTCACAAACCGTAGGGATTCCGACAATCCGAAGGGAAGCCGGGCCCGGTGCCCTGGAATCACGCGCTTCCCGGTCCTGCGTGGCAGGAAAGTCGTGGGAGCTAGGCCAGCTCGAGCTCGAGTTCCTTGACCACGGCGCCGCGGGCATTGGCGAAGCCCTGCGTTTCACCGATGACGGTGAAGCCGTATTTCTCCAGGATGCGGATGGAACTGACGTTGTCCGCAACGGCACGTGCCCGGATCGGGCGTTCGGCGAATTCCTCCAGGAACAACCCCACCGCCGCGGTGGTGATGCCCTGCCCCCAGTGCGCCTTGTCGATCCAGTAGCTGATCTCGGGAATGTCGCCGTCACGGTAGGCGAGGATGCTGCCGACCACTTCGCCGTCGGCCACAATGGTGCGCACGGTGACGGTCGGATCGTTCAGGATGCTCTGCCAATGGTGGTCAAAGACGCCGCGGTCCGCCGGGTTCTTGGCGCTGAACGCGGCCATATGGTTGGCACTCGGGTCCAGCTGGTGGGAGAAAAACTCCTCCAGGTCGGCGGGAACTACGGCACGAAGCTCAATCACGGCAGGTCTTTCTGCTCGGGGGGTGGAGTTCTGCCTGCCGGGAAAGCCGGCAGGCCTGACAGCTATCGGACGTTCAAGGCCGCCCACGCCATTCTATCGAGCAGCGTACGCAGCCTTGCCGTCTCGCGGGCGCTGATCCGGCCGCGGACAGTATGGGAGGTGGAATTGATCAGGCCGAAGACACCCTGGGCCCGGTGGCGCAGCAACGGCAGGTCGGAACCGGGGTGCAGCGCGGAAAGCGCGTCCACCCAGACCTCGACGTACTGGCGCTGCAGGGAGCGTACCCGCCGCTCGTCGCTTTCCGGCAGGCTGCCCAGATCCCGGTCCTGGACCCGGATCACGTCCGCCTGGCGCAGCGCGAAATCAACCTGGAATTCCACCAGGCCGCGCAGGGCGATTTCCGGGGTGGAAGATTCGGCGACCACCGCCTTCCCGCCCTCCAGCAGGTCCTCGCTGACACCGATCAGCAGGGCGGAGAGCACTGCAGGTTTGCCGCTGAAATGCCGGTAGACCGCCGGTCCGCTGACCCCTGCGGCGGCACCGAGCTCCTCAATGGAGACACCGTTGTAGCCGCGTTCGGCAAACAGGGATGCGGCGGCGTCGAGCATTACTGCCCGCCGGGAGGCCTTCGCCTGGCTGCGCCCGGTCATTCGGGCCTCCGCTGTTGCTTCGTCTTTTGCTACGTCCATTCCCACCCCTTCTGATTGGACTGCGCATTTATTCCTATTGTGGTGGACAGGTGAGTTAATAACCAATAACCTGACTTGGGTTAGGGGTTATTAACTCAGCTTAGTGCTGGTTTTCCCTCGCCACTGTTGCAGAAAGACGTCAATGGAGACACTGAAATCCGGCTTGGACACGGCTTCGGCCGCGTTTGCCGCCAATGCCGCGGCGCAGCAGGCGCTGGTACAGGAGCTGCGCGGACGGCTGGCGGACGCCGCCGCCGGCGGACCGCAGCGTTCCCGCGAGCGGCACACCGCACGCGGAAAGCTGCTGCCCCGCGAGCGGGTCATCCGTCTCCTGGACGAGGGCAGCCCGTTCCTTGAAGTGGCACCGCTGGCCGCCGCGGACATGTACGACGGCGAGTGCCCCGGTGCGGGACTGATCGCGGGCATCGGCCTGGTGCAGGGCCGGCAGGTGATGATCCTGTCCAATGACGCCACGGTCAAGGGCGGAACGTACTACCCGATGACGGTCAAAAAGCATCTGCGGGCACAGGAAATCGCCCTGGAAAACCGGCTGCCGTGCATTTACCTGGTGGACTCGGGCGGGGCTTTCCTTCCCCGGCAGGACGAGGTTTTTCCCGACCGCGAGCATTTCGGCAGGATTTTCTTCAACCAGGCGCAGATGTCCGCGCGGAAGATCCCGCAGATCGCCGCCGTCCTGGGCTCCTGCACCGCCGGCGGCGCCTATGTTCCGGCAATGAGCGACGAAACCGTGATTGTGCGCAACCAGGGGACGATCTTCCTGGGCGGCCCGCCGCTGGTGAAGGCCGCCATCGGCGAGATCGTCACCGCGGAGGAACTCGGCGGCGGAGACGTGCACTCCCGCACCAGCGGCGTCACCGACCATCTGGCCGAAAACGACGCCCACGCCCTGGAGATAGTGCGCAGCATCGTGGAGACCTTCCCGCAGCAGGAACCCGTGTGGGACATTGCCGAGTCCCGGCCGCCCGCCGAGGACCCCGCGGAAATCTACGGCACCGTTCCCACCGATCTGCAGACCCCCTATGACGTTCGCGAACTGATCGCCCGACTGGTGGACGCCAGCGAGTTCCACGAGTTCAAGAAGGAGTACGGCACCACCCTGGTCACCGGGTTCGCCCGGCTGCACGGCCACCGGATCGGCATCGTCGCCAACAACGGCGTGCTGTTCAGCGAATCCGCGCTCAAGGGCGCCCACTTCATTGAGCTGTGCGACCAGCGCGGCATCCCGCTGGTGTTCCTGCAGAACATTTCCGGGTTCATGGTCGGCCGGGATTACGAAGCGGGCGGAATCGCCAAGAACGGCGCCAAAATGGTGACCGCGGTGGCCACCTGCCGGGTTCCCAAACTGACGGTGGTGGTGGGCGGTTCCTTCGGGGCCGGGAACTACTCCATGTGCGGGCGGGCGTACTCGCCGCGCTTTATGTGGATGTGGCCGGCGGCCCGGATTTCCGTCATGGGCGGAGCCCAGGCATCGTCGGTGCTGGCCACCGTCAAGCGGGACCAGCTCGAGGGCCGCGGCGAGGAATGGCCGGCGGAGGACGAGGAAGCCTTCAAGGCCCCCATCCGCGAAACCTACGAAACCCAGGGCAGCCCCTATTACTCCACGGCACGGCTGTGGGACGACGGCATCATCGACCCACTCGACACCCGCACCGTCCTGGGCCTGGCCCTGGACGTCTGCGCCAACGCACCCCTGCCGGAGACCTCCTTCGGCCTGTTCCGGATGTGAGCGACTATGACCCCGCAGCCCTATAACGCCGCACCGCTTTTCGACACCGTCCTGGTCGCCAACCGCGGCGAAATCGCCTGCCGCGTGATCCGCACCCTGAAGACGCTGGGGATCCGGTCGGTGGCCGTCTACAGCGACGACGACGCCGGTGCGCGCCATGTGCGCGAAGCCGACCTCGCGGTCCGGCTCGGGCCGGCACCCGCCCGGCAGAGCTACCTCTCCGTGGACGCAGTGCTCGCCGCCTGCCGCAGCACCGGGGCGCAGGCAGTGCATCCCGGCTACGGTTTCCTGAGCGAAAACGCGGACTTCGCCTCCGCCCTGGCAGATGCCGGAATCACCTTCATCGGCCCGCCGGTCCGGTCCCTTGATCTGATGGGGGACAAGATCCGCGCCAAGAACCATGTGCAGGCGCACGGCGTGCCGGTGGTTCCCGGGATCGCCGAACCGGGCCTGGACGATGCCCGCCTGCTGGCGGCCGCGTCCGACGTCGGCTATCCCCTCCTGATCAAGCCCTCCGCCGGCGGCGGGGGCAAAGGCATGCAGGCCGTGCAGAACTCCGCCGACCTGCCGGCGGCGCTGCAGACGGCCCGGCGGGTGGCCGCGTCGGCCTTCGGCGACGACACCCTGTTCCTGGAACGGCTGGTCTCCTCACCCCGGCACATCGAGGTGCAGATCCTCGCGGACACGCACGGGAACGTCGTCCATCTGGGGGAGCGGGAATGCTCCCTGCAGCGGCGGCACCAGAAAGTCATCGAGGAAGCACCCTCCGTGCTGCTGGATGCGGCCACCCGGGAACGCATCGGCGAGGCGGCGTGCAATGCCGCCCGGTCCGTGGATTACACCGGCGCGGGAACCGTGGAGTTCCTGGTGTCCGACGCCGCTCCGGACGAGTTCTTCTTCATGGAAATGAACACCCGCCTGCAGGTGGAACATCCGGTGACCGAAATGGTCACCGGCGTGGACCTGGTGGCCGAGCAGATCCGCATTGCCGCCGGGCATCCGCTGTCCCTCAAACAGGAAGAGGTCACCCTCACGGGGCATGCCGTGGAAGCCCGGATCTACGCGGAGGACCCGGAGCGGGACTTCCTGCCGACGTCGGGCTCGGTGCAGTGGCTGCGCGAACCCGCCGGCGACGGCGTCCGGGTGGATTCCTCCCTGCTGCCCGGACTGGCCGTTTCCTCCAGCTATGACCCCATGCTGGCCAAGGTCATCGCCTGGGGGCCGGACCGTGCTGCCGCACTGGCCCGCCTGGACACGGCGCTCGCGGGTACCGCAGTGCTGGGCATCGGCACCAACGTGGAATACCTCCGGTTGCTGCTGGCCGATCCCGATGTCCGCGCCGGACGGCTGGACACCACCCTGATCGAGCGGCGCCTGCCCGGACTGAAGTTCCGGACCCCGCAGGTTCCCGAACTCGCCGCAGCCGCCCTGCTGTACGCGCAGGAGCTGGCGGACACGGCGTCGGGTTCTCCCTGGCGGCGGGCGGACGGCTGGCGGATCGCCGGCAGCGGTGCGGGCGGCGGGAACGGCAACGCCGGAGGCACGCCCCTGCACCTGGTCTTTGCCGCCCCCGTTCCCGGCGGTGACGACGTCGAAGTGGGCGTTACCGGCACCGCACGGGACGCTACGGTGCGGATCGGCGGGACCACGCACACCGCCTCCCTGCCGGCAGGCAGCGGGACCCGGGACCCGGGACGCGTGAGCGTTTCCCTGGACGGGGTCCTGCACAGCTTCACTGTTGCCGCCGAACCGGAAACCGGGGCGTTCTGGCTGGCCGGAGGAACGGCCGGCGAGCTGTTCACGGTCCGGCTGCGCCTGCGCAGCCGGCGCGAGCAGCTGGACCGGCACATGGCGGCAGCCGGACGCGTTGCCGGCGAGGCGGACCCGGTGGTGCGCTCGCCGATGCCGGGCACCGTCGTCGCGGTAGCCGTGGCGGACGGGGACCGGGTACCCGCCGGGGCGCCGCTGCTCAGCGTCGAAGCCATGAAGATGGAACACCAGCTGCGGGCACCCATGGCCGGCATCGTCTCCCTCGGCCTGAAGCCCGGAGACCTGGTGAAGGCCGATCAGGTCCTGGCCACACTCACGCCGGAAACGGAAACGGATTCCGTCACCGACGCCGCAACAGACCCGCACAACGAACAAGGAGCAGACCATGCCCGACTTTGAACTCAGCGAGGAATACCAGGACCTCTCCGACACGGTGCGCGACTTCGCTGACGAAGTCATCGCCCCCGTGTCCGCCCAGCACGACGCGGAGCACAGCTTCCCGTACAAGGTCATCGCCCAGATGGGGGAGATGGGACTGTTCGGGCTGCCCTTCCCGGAGGAATACGGCGGCATGGGCGGAGATTACTTCGCCCTGGCCCTGGCGCTGGAACAGATCGCCAGGGTGGACCAGTCCGTGGCCATCACGCTGGAAGCCGGCGTCTCGCTCGGTGCCATGCCCGTGTACCGGTTCGGCAATGAGGAGCAGAAGCAGCAGTGGCTGCCACTGCTCGCCAGCGGCGAAGCGCTCGCAGGATTCGGCCTCACCGAACGCGAGGCAGGCTCCGACGCCGGCGGCACCAAGACCACCGCCCGGCTCGAGGACGGACAGTGGGTCATCAACGGCAGCAAGGAGTTCATCACCAACTCCGGCACCGACATCACCCGCCTGGTGACCGTCACGGCCGTGACCGACACCGTCACCGAGCCGGACGGTTCCGTCCGGAAGCTCATCTCCACCATCCTCGTGCCGACCGAAACCCCCGGCTTCACGGCTGAAAAGCCGTACAACAAGGTGGGCTGGAATGCCTCGGACACGCATCCGCTGACCCTCACCGACGTCCGGGTGCCCGAGGCGAACCTGCTGGGTGCCCGGGGGCGGGGCTTCGCGAACTTCCTGCAGATCCTGGACGAGGGCCGCATCGCCATCGCGGCGCTGGCCACCGGTGCCGCGCAGGGGTGCGTGGATGAATCCCTGCGGTACGCCAAGGAACGCGAGGCGTTCGGTGCGGCCATCGGCACCTACCAGTCCATTTCCTTCAAGATCGCACGCATGCAGGCACGGGCCCACACGGCTCGCCTGGCCTACTACGATGCCGCCGCCCGCATGCTTGCCGGACGCCCGTTCAAGACGCAGGCGGCGATCGCCAAGATGGTGGCCGGAGAAGCGGCCATGGACAACGCCCGCGACGCCACCCAGATCTTCGGCGGCTACGGTTTCATCAACGAGTTCCCGGTGGCCCGGCATTACCGCGATTCCAAGATCCTGGAAATCGGTGAGGGAACTACTGAGGTGCAGTTGATGCTGATTGCCCGCAGTATGGGCCTGTGACAACCGACGGTGACTTTGCCAACTGAGAACGAACGGACACTGCCATGATCAACAAGGTGTACCCCGGCGCGGCCGAAGCCGTCGCCGACATTCCGGACGGCGCTTCCCTCGCCGTGGGCGGCTTCGGCCTCTGCGGTATTCCGGTGGCGTTGATCGACGCCCTGCATGCGGCAGGCACCACGGACCTGGAAACCGTCAGCAACAACTGCGGCGTGGATGACTGGGGGCTGGGCCGGCTGCTTGCCGACCACCGGATCCGGCGCACCGTCAGCTCCTATGTCGGCGAGAACAAGGAATTTGCCCGCCAGTTCCTCTCCGGCGAACTGGAAGTGGAACTGACCCCGCAGGGCACCCTCGCCGAGAAACTGCGCGCCGGCGGTGCCGGCATTCCGGCCTTTTACACCCCGGCCGGGGTAGGCACGCAGGTGTCCGAGGGCGGCCTGCCGCAGAAGTACGACGCCGAGGGCGGCGTGGCGCTGGCCTCCGACCCGAAGGAGGTCCGCAGCTTTCACGGCGCGGACTATGTGCTGGAGGAATCACTGACCCCCGACTTCGCCCTGGTCCATGCAGCGAAGGGAGACCGGCACGGAAACCTGGTCTTCCATGCCACGGCCATGAACTTCAACCCGCTCTGCGCCATGGCCGGGCGCATCACCATCGCCGAGGTCGAAGAGCTGGTGGAGCCCGGGGAACTGGACCCCGAACACGTCCACGTCCCGGGGATCTTTGTCCAGCGGGTGGTCCTGGCACCCGAACCGGAGAAACGCATAGAGAAGCGGACGGTCACGGCCGGCGCAGGCAGCACCAACGGAAGCAAGGAGTCCTGAGATGGCACTGAGCCGGCAGGAACTGGCCGCCCGGGTAGCCCGCGAGCTGCACGACGGCGAATACGTGAACCTCGGCATCGGCATGCCCACGCTGATTCCGAACTACATCCCCGAAGGCGTGGAAGTGGTGCTGCACTCCGAGAACGGAATCCTCGGCGTCGGGCCGTACCCCACCGAAGACCAGCTGGACCCGGACCTGATCAATGCCGGGAAGGAAACCGTCACCGTGAACAGCGGTGCGTCCTTCTTTGATTCCGGCGCTTCCTTCGGCATGGTGCGCGGCGGGCATGTGGACGTCGCGGTACTGGGTGCCATGGAAGTGGCAGCGAACGGCGACCTGGCCAACTGGATGGTGCCCGGAAAGATGGTCAAGGGCATGGGCGGGGCAATGGACCTGGTGTTCGGCGCCAAGCGGGTGATCGTCATGATGGAGCACCTGGACCGGGCGGGACGGCCCAAGATCGTGCGCGAATGCTCCCTGCCGCTGACCGGAAAGGGATGCGTGGACCTGATCGTCACCGACCTGGCCGTGATCGAGGTGGGCCCCCAGGGGCTGGTGCTGCGCGAGACCGCGCCCGGCGTCAGCATCGAGGAAGTGGTTGCGGGCACGGATGCACCGTTGGAGGTTTCCCTTGACGTATGAGGAGCCCGACGCCGGCACCGAGGAGGTCGCGATGGCGCCCCGGGTCATTGAGCAGCGCGGCCTCTGGTACGAGGAGTTCGAGCCGGGAGCCGTTTACCGCCACCGGCCCGGCCGCACCGTCACCGAGGCGGACAACGTCCTGTTCACCACCCTGACCATGAACACCCAGGGCCTGCATCTGGATGCCGCCTACAGTGAGGCCCAGCCGTTCGGGCAGCGGCTGGTGAACTCCATGTTCACCCTGGCCACGATGGTGGGCCAGTCGGTGGCGCAACTGACGCAGGGCACCCTGGTGGCGCAGCTGGGGCTGGGGGAGATCAGCTTCCCGCACCCGCTCTTCCACGGAGACACCCTGTATACCGAAACCGAAGTCGCGGACAAACGGCTCTCCTCTTCCCGGCCCGGGCAGGGGATCGTCACGCTGACCCATACCGGCAGGAACCAAAACGGTGACATTGTCGGGCGGTGCACCCGGACCGCCCTGATGTGGACGGAGGAGGGCTACGCCGCACGGGAGGCCGGCGCCGGTACGCGATAGGTTGGATCGGCAAGCACAACAGGAAAGACCTAGGAGTACAGCGATGACGACCTTCCCCATGGGACCAGCACTGCTTTTCTGCCCGGGGGACCGGCCCGAACGCTTCGGCAAGGCTGCCGAGCGGGCGGATGCCGTCATCCTGGACCTCGAGGACGCCGTCGCTCCCCGGGACAAGGAAGCGGCCCGGAAGAACATCATCGCCGCGGACCTGGACCCCGAACGCACCATTGTCCGGGTCAATCCGCTCGGGACGGAGGACTTCGAGCGGGACCTCGCCGCCCTGTACCAGACCCCCTACCGCACCGTGATGCTGGCCAAGACGGAGGACGGAGGCGCCGTCGCCCGGGCGCTCGCCGGTTTCACCGTCGTCGCCCTGCTGGAAACGGCGCTCGGCGTGGTCCGGGCCGCGGACATTGCCGCTGCGGAGAACGTGGCGGCCCTGATGTGGGGCGCCGAGGACCTGCTGGCTTCGCTCGGCGGGGAATCCAGCCGCCACCAGGACGGCACCTACCGCAGCGTCGCCGTGCAGGCCCGCTCCACGGTGCTGCTCGCCGCCGGCGCCTTCGGCAAGGGGGCCATCGACTCGATCTACGGCAACATCCCGGATACCGAGGGGCTGGAGGTCGAAGCGCGCGACGCCGTCGCCTCGGGGTTCGCGGCCAAAGCCTGCATCCATCCCGGCCAGGTCGCTGCCGTGCGCGCCGCCTACGCACCCGACCCCGCAGACGTCACCTACGCCGAGCAGGTGCTGGCCGAGGCCGGGAACCACGGGGGAGTGTTTAACTTCCGCGGACAAATGATCGACGGTCCGCTGCTGAAGCAGGCCGAGCAGACGCTGCGCCGCGCGCAGGGCTGAATCCGGCCGTGACGGCCGCTACTCTTTCATCATGCGCATAGTCATAGCGGGAGCCCACGGAAGAATCGCACGCGAACTGGGACGACTCATGGCGGCGGACGGACACGATGTTGCCGGCCTGATCCGTAACCCCGACCAGGCAACGGACCTGGAGGCGGACGGCGTCGCACCGGTGGTGCTGGACCTGGAGAACAGCACCCTGGAGGACGTAGTACAGGTCCTCACCGGTGCGGATGCGGCCGTCTTTGCCGCCGGCGCCGGACCCGGAAGCGGTGCTGCCCGCAAGGACACCGTGGACCGTGCCGCCGCCGTACTGCTGGCCGACGCCGCCGAGCAGGCAGGAGCCGGCCGGTTCCTCCAGGTCTCCTCCGGCGGCCTCGACGCCGTCCGAGGCGGCGCCCGCCCGGAGTCGATGGACGAGGTGATGTACGCCTACCTGGTGGCCAAGCTCGCCGCCGAAGAAGACCTGATGGCACGCAGCCAGCTGGATTGGACAATTGTCCGGCCGGGCATCCTGACCAACGACGCCCCCATCGGCCTGGTGGAACTCGCCCCGGAGGTAGACCGGGAGTCCATCCCGCGGCAGGACGTCGCCGCCGTCCTCGCCGAGCTGCTGAAGACCGGCAACGGCGTCCACCAGGCGCTGGGTCTGGTCTCCGGGACCACGCCTGTTCCCGACGCCGTGCAGGCACTGCAGCCGGCCCGCTAGTTCCGGGTACCGGCTTCCCCGGCTTCACTGGCTTGCCCCCGGCTTCCCCGGCGCGCGGCAATGCGGAAGGCCGCCGGGCTGCGGGATACTGGAGGCATGCAGCCTTCCGACTCGATCTCCTCTGAATCCGACTACGTCCGTTCCCGCCGGCCCGGTTCGGACCATCTGCCCCGGCGGGTGGTCCTGCTCGGTTCCACCGGGTCGATTGGAACGCAGGCCATCGACGTGGCCGACGGCGCACCGGAGCGGTTCCGCATTGTGGCGCTGGCCGCCGGCGGGTCCAACCCGGAGCTCCTGGCCCGGCAGGCCGTGCACACCCGGGCGGAGGCGGTAGGCTGCGCCGCCGTCGACTTGCCCACCCTGCACCGGCACATCTCCGACGCTGCCGCCGCCGCCGGCATCACCGGATATACACCTGAACTGTTTGTCGGAAAGTCCGCGGCCACCGCAATCGCCGCCTGGACCGAAGCCGACGTCGTGCTCAACGGCATCACCGGGTCGATTGGACTGGAACCCACGCTGGCGGCCCTGGCCGCCGGGCACCTGCTGGCCCTGGCGAACAAGGAATCCCTCATCGTGGGCGGAGAGCTGGTCAAGCGTGCCGCTGCTCCCGGGCAGCTGGTTCCGGTGGACTCCGAGCATTCGGCACTCGCCCAGGCCCTGCGCTCGGGCACCCACGGCGAAGTGGACCGGCTGGTGGTGACGGCCTCGGGCGGTCCGTTCCGCGGGCGCAAGCGCGCCGAACTTGCGGACGTCACGCCGGAACAGGCACTGGCCCACCCGACCTGGAACATGGGCCGGGTGATCACCACCAACTCGGCCAGCATGGTCAACAAGGCTCTGGAAGTCATCGAGGCGCACCTGCTGTTCGACATCCCGCTGGACCGGATCGACGTCGTCGTCCATCCGCAGTCCATGGTGCATTCCATGGTGCAGTTCGTGGACGGCTCCACCATTGCCCAGGTCTCGCCGCCGGATATGCGGCTGCCGATCGCGCTGGGCATGGGCTGGCCGCACCGGGTGCCCGGCGCCGCACAGCCCTGCGACTGGACCCAGGCCACCGAATGGACCTTCGAACCCCTGGATGAGGAAGCCTTCCCCGCCGTCGCGCTGGCCAAGCAGGCGGCCGCCGCCGGGGGAACGCGCATGGCCGTCTACAACGCTGCCAACGAGGAAGCCGTGGACGCCTTCCATGACGGATTGATCGGGTTCACAGACATCGTTGATACGATCGCCGCCGTACTTGACGACGCCCCGGACTCGGGGCCGCTCACCCTCCAGTCGCTGCTGGCGGCGGAGGAATGGGCACGTGCCGCCGCGCGGAAGCGTTGTGGAAGATGACAAGAGCCGCAGTTGAACTGAAGGAAGCCCGTTGACCATTCTGCTTTTCATCCTTGGCGTGCTGTTCGTGGCGACCGGCATTGCTGCCTCCATCGCCCTGCACGAGGTAGGCCACCTCCTGCCGGCCAAGGCCTTCAAGGTGCGGGTCACCCAGTACATGATCGGGTTCGGACCCACCGTTTTCTCCCGGACCCGCGGCGAAACCGAATACGGTGTCAAGGCACTGCCCTTGGGCGGTTACGTTTCCATGGTCGGAATGTTCCCGCCCAACAAGGAACACGACGGCGAGGTGCGGCGTTCCAGCACCGGCATGTTCCAGCAGCTCGCCACCGAAGCGCGGCAGGCTGAGACCGACCGCCTGGTCGAGGGCGACGAGGACCGGGTCTTCTATAAGCTTCCCGTCTACAAGCGGATCATCATCATGCTCGGCGGGCCGTTCATGAACCTGCTGATCGGCGTCGTGCTTTTTGCGGTCCTGCTGATGGGCTTCGGCACCGCGCAGACCACCACCACGCTGGCCTCGGTCAACGAGTGCGTGATTTCCGCCGAGCAGCAGGCCTCCACCGGACAGACCGACTGCACGGAAGCGGACCCGGCCGCCCCTGCCCATGAGGCCGGCCTGCTTCCCGGGGACACCATCACGAAGTTCGACGGCCGGGACGTTACGTCCTGGGAAGAGCTCACGGGGTGGATCCGCGAGGCTGCCGGACGCACGGTTCCGCTGACCTATGAGCGGGACGGCGTCGAAACCCAGACCAGCATCACGCCGCTGCTCACGGAACGTCCGGTGGTGGGCGACGACGGCGCCGCCAAGACCGACGACGCCGGCAACTACCTCACGGAGGAAGTGGGCTTCATCGGAGTCGGCGCGGAGCAGGAACTGGTGAACCAGCCGGCCACGGCCGTGCTGCCGGCGGTGGGGGACAACCTGGTCAACATCGCCGGCGTGGTGGTCAACCTTCCCCAGCGCCTGGTGGACGTTGCCCAGGCCGCGTTCTCCTCCGAACCCCGGGACCCGAACGGACCCATGAGCGTGGTGGGCGTCGGCCGCATTGCCGGGGAAATCTCCGCCGAGGAAGCCATTCCGCTAACGGACCGGGTGGCAACGCTCATTGGACTCGTTGCCAGCGTGAACCTGGCGCTGTTCGTCTTCAACCTCATTCCGCTGCTGCCCCTGGACGGAGGCCACGTTGCCGGGGCGCTGTGGGAGGGACTGCGGCGCCGCGTGGCGAAACTGTTCCGCCGTCCGGACCCGGGGCCCTTCGACATGGCGAAGCTGCTTCCGCTGACGTACGCCGTGGCGGTGCTGCTGATGGGGATGGGCGCGCTGCTGATCTACGCGGACATCGTGAAGCCGGTCAGCCTGTTCAACTAGGTTTCCCCGGTCCCGGTGCCGGGTGCCCGGTCCCGGTGCCGGGTGCGCGGTGCCGGGTCCGGTGCCGCTCCGGCGTCCGGTCCCGCTCCGGCGGCCGGAACGGCGGCAACGAAATCCCTTGCTCGCAGAGCTCGCCGGGATATTAAAGCCGCCTTATCCGGGCGCCTGCGCGGGTGCTGCGCGGGCACTGAGCCGGTGGTTCCCGCTGGTCCGGTGACCCCGCCTTATCCGGGCGCCTGCGCGGATGCTGTGCCGGTGGTTCCCGCTGCCTGCGGTTTGTCCGGATCCCTGCGGTTTGTCCGGATCCCTGCGCTGCGCGGCGCAGGGATTGCGACAAAACGCAGGGAATCTGAGTCGGGCCTCGGATCCACGTGTTTCAAGGCACGGGGTGGCAGGATGGCAGGCATGAGTTCCGGGAGAGAAGCAGAAACAACCACCTTCCGTACGGGTTTGCCGGCACAGTACCGGCTGATCGTGGGTCTGCTGGGCTTGACGGCTGCAGGCGGGAGCATCCTTGCCGCACTCGAAGCCGGGCCGTTGCCGCTCGTGCTGGGCGTGCTGATAGCCGTGGTGTTCGTCGCCGTCGTGATGATGACAGCTCGGATCCAGGTAGGCCCGGAAAGTGTGCAGATCCAGGTGGCGGTGGTGTTTGCCACCGAGATTCCGTATCGGGACATCACGCGGGCCTCAGCAGGACCGGTTACCGGGCTGACGGAGGGTATGGGGCTCCGGAGCCTGCCGGGGGCCAAAGGCTACCTGGTTGGCGGACCGTCAGTTCGGATCGAATGCGGGCCGAGCGTCGTGCTGGTGTCCTGCCGTGAACCGGCACGGCTCCTGTCCTGCCTGGCCCGTCAGAACGTGCCTACGGCGTAGGCCTTCAGGATTCCAATTCCGGCCGCGCTGCCGCAGAGGGTCCCACTGTCTGGGACAGGTGGGTGCTGCTGGGGTCCCATCCGCCACAGCAGTACCACCGGGTGGGACGCTGTGCCCGCCGCCCGCCGCCCGCCGCCCGCCGCCCGCGCCACGGCACCCCGCGACCCAGGCCCAGCCCCCGCCTCAGCAGCTACCCCTCCCGCCGAGTTGCAAAAGAGAATGAACCCATAAACGGTTGCAATCTGATTTGCATACGCTTACGGTTGCAACATGTTCGTCCTCACGATCGACCAGCGCAACAGCCAGGGCAGCGAAGACAAGGTGCCGCAGCTCCTGGCTGCCCTCGCAGACCTGCCGATGCTGCTGGCCTTCGAACGGTCGGTGGGGGATGAGATCCAGGGCGTCTGCGACTCGGCCCGGACCGCTACCGACGCCGTTCTACGGGTCCTGCGGGACGGGGACTGGTACGTGGGTGTCGGCGTCGGAGGGGTCCATGAACCCCTGCCGGCCAGCCCCCGCGCAGCAGGAGGACCGGCCTTTGTCGCGGCCCGCCGGGCGGTGGACCGGGCCAAGAAAAGCGGCGACCGGCCGCCCGTTGCGGTGGAGGGATCGCCGGGCGCCCCCGAGGCAGAGGCGGTCCTGGTCCTGCTCGGCCGCTTGATCGCCGAACGCACGGACGCCGAATGGCGGATCCTGCAGCACGTGGACCCCGGTAAATGGGGTTCGCAGACTGCTGCTGCCCGTAAGCTCGGCATCAGTTCCCAGGCGGTGAGCAAGGCTGCCAGACGGGGTGGCTGGCAGGAGGAATGGGCTGCACGGCCCGCAGCGGCAGTGTTGCTGGAGCGTGCCGATGACCTCGCCGGCGGAACGGGACCAGCTCAACGAAGGACGGATCAATGACGATTGTGTGGGTTGTGACCGGACTCCTGGCCGCCGCGCTGCTCGGCTGGCCCGTGACTGCCGGCGTGCTGCGCCTGGCCAGTGCAGTCCAGAACCCGCCGCCTCCGCCGCCGGCTGCCATCCTCCGCGGCGGGCTGGCGATCGGCGTGCTGGAACGCCTCGCGGTGGCCGCAGCGGTCCTGGCCGACGAGCCGGTGGCGATCGCCTACGTCGTCGCAGTGAAGGGGCTTGGACGGTACGCCGAGCTCAAGGAGACCCCGGCGGCGGCGGAGCGCTTCATCATCGGCACGCTGGCCTCCATGCTGTGGGCCGTGGCAGTAGCCGTTCCCATCCGCTTGTTCCTGCTGTAACCGTGCGCTGCCGGGCCCCCTGACCCGCTGCAGTCCGGGCATCCCGTAGGCTTTAGGGCATGAGTATTTTTGCAGTTGAGTATGTCTACGACGCCGATTCGGCCGAACTCCGCGACCAGCACCGTCCCGCACACCGCCAGTGGCTGCAGCAGCTTGTGGATGAGGGGCATGTCCTGTCTGCGGGCGCGTTCGTGGACGGCGCCGGAGCGCTGCTGTTGGTTGTTGCAGAGGATGAAACCGGCCTGCTTGCCCTACTGAAGCAGGATCCGTTCGCCGTTGTCGGCGCTATTTCCGGCATGAAGACCACTGCCTGGAAACCTGCCCTCGGCGCATTCTCCGACCTCGCATAGCCCTGACGTTCTAAGCCCACAGTGATATTCGCCCGCCCCCAGCAGTCTCTGTCCGGGGCGGGGTGATAATAGGAAGGGCGCGTTTCATTAGCGCGCGCTTCACAGCCTAATACCTGCCGTTTCGGCACATGGAGGACGTTTTGACCTCGGTCAACCTTGGAATGCCAGCTGCACCGCCGCCCACGCTTGCGCCCCGCCGCAAGACCCGCCAGATCAAAGTGGGCTCCGTTGGAGTCGGCTCGGACTCGCCGATCAGCGTTCAGTCCATGACCACCACCCCCACCACGGACATCAACGCGACGCTGCAGCAGATCGCCGAACTGACGGCGTCCGGCTGCGACATCGTCCGCGTTGCCTGCCCCAGCGCCGATGATGCAGCCGCGCTGCCGATCATTGCGAAGAAGTCCCAGATCCCGGTGATCGCTGACATCCACTTCCAGCCGAAGTATGTCTTCGCGGCGATCGACGCCGGCTGTGCGGCGGTGCGTGTGAACCCCGGAAACATCCGGAAGTTCGACGACCAGGTCAAGCAGATCGCCAATGCCGCGAAGGACGCGGGCGTCTCCATCCGCATCGGCGTCAACGCCGGTTCCCTCGACCCGCGGCTGCTGGCCAAGTACGGCAAGGCAACGCCGGAGGCGCTGGTTGAATCCGCCGTCTGGGAAGCATCCCTCTTCGAGGAACACGACTTCCACGACTTCAAGATTTCCGTAAAGCACAATGACCCCGTGGTCATGGTGCGTGCCTACGAACTGCTGGCCGAACGCGGCGACTGGCCGCTGCACCTGGGCGTGACCGAAGCCGGTCCCGCTTTCCAGGGCACCATCAAGTCCGCCACTGCTTTCGGGGCGTTGCTGTCCAAGGGCATCGGCGACACCATCCGCGTTTCCCTCTCCGCTCCTCCGGTGGAGGAGATCAAGGTTGGAAACCAGATCCTGCAGTCGCTGAACCTGCGGCCCCGCAAGCTCGAAATCGTTTCCTGCCCGTCCTGCGGCCGCGCCCAGGTGGACGTCTACACGCTGGCCGAGCAGGTCACCGCGGGCCTCGAAGGCATGACCATCCCGCTGCGCGTTGCCGTGATGGGCTGCGTAGTAAATGGACCCGGTGAAGCGCGCGAAGCGGACCTGGGTGTAGCCTCCGGTAACGGCAAGGGCCAGATCTTTGTCAAGGGTGAAGTTATCAAGACCGTCCCCGAAGACCAGATTGTGGAAACCCTCATCGAAGAAGCGATGAGGATCGCGGAAGATATGGGAGAACCCGATGGCGAGGATGCTGGGACGGGTGGCCCCATGGTTACCGTCAGCTAAGTCCGATATCCGCAGCGCCTCCTCGAGTGCGGCGCTGCGGATCCTGCGCGACGACGACACCGTTGCACTGTGGGATCTGGCCGCCGCCGACCCGGTCGCCAACATTTTCATGCTTTCCCACTTGGAGACGGCCCGGACGGCAGCCCCCACCTCGGCGGGTGGACGGATTGTGGGAGTGTTCGACGGCGGCACGCTGATCGGTGCGTGCTGGTCCGGTGTGAACGTGGTTCCAGTCGGTCTCGATGCCGATACCGGCCCGGAGGTCGGACAGTATCTGGCCAAGTCGCGGAACCGGTTCTCGTCCATCTTCGGTCCCTCAGAGGCGGTGCTCTCCCTCTGGTCCGAGCTTCGGAATGTTTCCCCGCAGCCGTTCGATGTCCGTCCGGAGCAGCCCCTGCTGCAGATCGCCGAGCCCTCCGCCGTCGTTGCGGCGCCGGGGCTGCGTCCTGCCCGCCTTGAAGAGCTCGATGTGCTGCTGCCCGCCTGCACGGCCATGTTCGAGGAAGAAGTGGGCTACTCGCCGGTCTCCAACGGAGACCGGCACTACCGGCAGCGGGTCAAGGGCCTGATCGAACGCCGTCAGTCGCTGGTGGATTTCGACGCCGCCGGCCGGGTGGTGTTCAAGGCCGAGCTCGGTACGGTCTCCCGGCAGGCCGTGCAGGTGCAGGGTGTCTGGATGAATCCGGAATACCGAGGACAGGGGCTGAGCCGGTCCTACATGTCCGCCGTCGTTGGCGCCGCCCTGGACGTTGCCCCGGTTGTCAGCCTGTATGTGAACTCCTATAACGCGCCGGCCCGTGCCACGTATGAGGCCGTCGGCTTCAATCAGGTGGGTACCTTCGCAACCATCCTCTTCTAGCCTGCCCCCGCCCCAGCCCCTGCCCCGGCCGGTCTGTTCGGCGCGGTGTCCGGGATGCCGTAGGCTCTGGGCACGCACTCGGCACGGGGGAGCAGGTGCAATGCGCCGGCGGCACGCCCGCAGCCCCGTTCCGAGGTGCAGGCGCGGCCAGGCACCCTGTCCGCCGACAACGACGTTGGGGGATCAGGAAGATGAGTGCTTTCACCACAAAAACAACAAGTTCCGCATTGCGGGCCGGATCCCGGCGGGCAGGAGCCGCAGGCGCGGGTCTGGCGCTGGCCCTGGTCCTCACCGGCTGCGGAGGAGGCGATGAGCCTGCTGCCCGCGACGGCGGAGCGGCCGCGACCGGAACCGGCGCAGGAGCACTCAGCGGTGCGGAGCTGGCCGCCGTCCTGAGCGAGGTTAACACCGATCTGGACATCGGCGGCACGGTGCTGGAAGAGGCCCAGCTGAAGCAGAACACGGCCCGGAGCGTGGAGGCCATGAAGGGTGTCGAGTACAGCCCCTGCAACCCGACCGAGGGCATCGATCCGACGAAGGCTCTCCGCGAGGCCAGTATGGGTGCCTTGGCTATCGAGGGCAACGCGCCGGGCATGCCGGACACCATCTCCGTTATCAGCTGGTCCAGTGAAGAGGCCGTTGCGGAAGAATCCAAGATGAGTAAGCGGCAGTTCGCGTCCTGCCCCGAGTACAGCTTGACCGCCAACGGGCGGACGGTTTCCCTGGCTGGTGAAGCGCTTGACATGCCTACCGTCGGCGACGCGTCGCAGGCATACGTCACCCGCCAGACCGCCAACGGCACCACGCAGACGTCAGTGGTACTGACCGCTTGGTCCGGGACGAATTCGGTACAGATCACGCTCCACGAGGCAGATCCCCAGGAAAGCATCCGCTACGTCGCGCCGCTCCTCGAGGAGGTACTGGACCGCATTGGGGGCTAGCACCGATTTAGGGTGAGCCGGATCACGTGGTTAGGATTCTCAGCGGGCTTCCTATCCGGAAGCCATGGCCCAATGCCGGCGGCAAAACAAAAGAAATGTTGCCGGATTGCGGCCGGAGAAACATCCAAAATGGGGGAATAGTGAAGAAAACCATTAAGGCCGGCGCCTTGCTCTTAGCCGGCGTCTTTGTACTTTCGGGCTGCGGCAGCTCCGACGGCGATTCGGGATCCGCGGAGGCAGAGTCCTCACCCGCGCCCACGCTGGCAGTCGGCCAGGACCAGTATTCCGCAGATGAGCTGGAAGACGCGTTGGTGGCCGTCACGGAGGACGGGATCCTGACAGGCGACGTTGAAAACGATGCGATGCTGCGGCCCCAGTTCGAGGACGCGTCCTACACGGACATTTCAATTGAGCCGGAAAAATGCGCTGCCCTGCTTTCGTCCACCTTCGACAGGAAAATCCAGGAAGGCAACCTTGCCTTCGGCGGTGTCAACGACTCGGATGTGCTGACACTGGTCAGCTACGACGACGCATCGGTCCTTGAAGAGCAGGTTGAAGGCAGCGAAACGGCAGTCGCCGACTGTGCGCAAATCCAGATGGCCAACGGGGAAGCGGAGCTCGCCGCATCTTTGGAGAAGATTGAGGCCTCAACGGAGGCGCCCACCACCCAGGCATACCGGACGACGATTGACCGAATCGGTTCCGAGGGAACGGCCATCCACGTGATAGGGATCTCGGGCACCGTCCAAGTCAGCGTTTCCCTGTTCGATCCGGCCGACGAGGACGCAGCCATCGCCGACGCGGAGGAAGCCATCGACGCGGTGTACGCCGAGCTCGAATCGAAGTAGCGGCGTGAACGCACACACAACATCAACCGCGGCCGGATCGGCCCGCGGAGCATTTCAAACTGGGGGAAAAGTGAAGAAAACCATTAAGGCCGGCGCCCTGCTCGTAGCCGGTGTCGTTGTACTTTCGGGCTGCGGCAGCTCCGACGGCGATTCGGGATCCGCGTCGGCAGAGTCTTCGCCCACGCCCGCCACGCAGGCGGTCGGGGAGAAGCAGTACACGGCGGATGAGCTGGAAGACGCACTCGCTGCGGTCATGAAGGACAAGAATCTGGACGGCCCGCTCGGCAACGATGAGACGGTGCGCCCGGACATGATGAACGCCGTCGATCCCCTGGAAAACATCACCATAGCGCCGGCGGCCTGCGACGTGCTCGCCTCGACGAACGTCAACAAGGTGCTGGACAACGCCTATATTGCAGTCCTGCTGCTCAATGAGACCGATTCACTGACAGTCGTCAGCCACTCAGACCCGGCTGTCCTGGAAAAGCAGGTCGAGGACAACGACACACTGTTGGACGAATGCGCCCAATACACCATGGAAGGTCCGGGAGGGCAGGCGACGGTGGTCAATGAAGGCATTGACGCGTCGACAGACGCGGATACCACCCAGGCCTTCCACTCGATCACGTCCAACGGAACCATCGAGGAAGGCATCACCCAGGTTGCAGCCGCCAGCGGCACCACGAACATCGCAGCCCGGTTCGTGAACGCTTCCGATCCCGAGGCTTCCGTAGCCGAGGCCGAGGAACTCATCAACGCGGTGTACGCCGAGCTGGAAAAGAAGTAACCGGCACCTCACCCGGCGTTACCCGATTCCGGCGGGGCCGGACCTGCGCTGCAGGTCCGGCCCCGCCGTCGTCGTACGCCTGTCCGGCATCGACAGCCGGGCGCGTTAGATTAGTAGGGCATACATTCTTGAGAGATGCAGCCGACTGGCTGCAGAAACGGATTCCCAGCGTGGTCCTTCGACTTTCCACCCTTTTCCTGCGCACCCTGCGCGAAGACCCGGCCGACGCCGACGTCGCCAGCCACCGGCTCCTTGTCCGTGCCGGCTACATCCGCCGGGCGGCGCCGGGCATCTACTCCTGGCTGCCGCTGGGCCTGCGGGTGCTGGGCAAGGTGGAGAACATCATCCGTGAGGAAATGGCCGCCATCGGCGCCCAGGAAGTGCACTTCCCGGCGCTGCTGCCGCGTGAGCCGTACGAAACCTCCAACCGCTGGACCGAGTACGGAGAGAACCTGTTCCGCCTGCAGGACCGCAAGGGCGCGGACTACCTGCTGGCACCGACCCACGAGGAAATGTTCACCCTCCTGGTCAAGGACCTCTACAACTCCTACAAGGACCTCCCGGTGTCCCTGTTCCAGATCCAGACCAAGTACCGCGACGAGGCACGGCCGCGCGCCGGCCTGCTTCGCGGCCGCGAGTTCATCATGAAGGACTCCTACTCCTTCGACATGGATGACGAAGGCCTGGACGCCAGCTACCAGGCGCACCGCGGGGCCTACCTGCGGATCTTCGAGCGCCTGGGCCTGGAAATCGTCGTCGTCTCGGCTGTCTCCGGCGCCATGGGCGGGTCCAAGAGCGAGGAGTTCCTGCACCCGATGGCCGTGGGTGAAGACACCTACGTGCGCTCGGCGGGCGGTTACGCTGCCAACGTCGAAGCCGTCACCACCGTGGTGCCCGCGGACATCGATTACACCGGCGCGCCGGCAGCCCGTGTGGTGGACACTCCCGACACCCCCACCATCGAATCCCTCGTAAACGACGTCAACGCCCGCTTCCCGCGCGAAGCAGGCGAATGGTCTGCCGCAGACACCCTGAAGAACGTGGTCCTGGCCGTCACCCTGCCCACCGGGGAACGCCGCATTGTGGTTGTGGGCGTGCCCGGCGACCGCGCCGTCGACCTCAAGCGCATTGAAGCCAACATCAGCTCCCATGTAGGAATGGGCGGCGAGCTGGCCGTCGACGCCGCCACGGACGAAGACCTCAAGAAGCACCCCGGCCTGGTCAAGGGGTACATCGGCCCGGGGCTGAGCACCGACGAGCCCGTGCTGGGCACCGAATCCGCCACCGGTCTGCTGTACCTCGTGGATCCCCGCGTGGTCACCGGCACCAGCTGGATCACCGGCGCCAACGAGTCCGGCAAGCACGTCATCGGCCTGGTCGCAGGGCGCGATTTCACCTGGGACGGCACCATTGAGGCCGTTGAGGTCCGCGAAGGCGACGAGGCTCCGGACGGCTCCGGCCCGCTCGAAGCAGCCCGCGGCATCGAAATGGGCCACATCTTCCAGCTCGGCCGCAAGTACGCCGATGCCCTGGGCCTGAAGGTCCTGGACCGCAACGGCAAGCTGGCCACGGTCACCATGGGTTCCTACGGCGTCGGCGTGACCCGCGCGGTCGCTGCCCTTGCCGAATCCCACCATGACGACAAGGGGATCATCTGGCCCCGCGCGGTGGCACCGGCCGATGTGCACGTGGTGGCCACGGGTCGCGGCTCCGAGATTTTCGACGCCGCCGCCCAGCTGTCCGAAGAGCTCGAGGCTGCGGGACTGGAAGTCATCTACGACGACCGTCCCAAGGTATCCCCGGGCGTGAAGTTCGGCGACGCGGAACTGATCGGCGTCCCGACCATCCTGGTGGTCGGCCGCGGGCTGGCGGACGGCGTCGTGGAAATCAAGGACCGTGCCACCGGGAACGCCGAGAACGTTCCTGTTGCCGAAGCGGTGGAGTACGTGCGCCGCGCCGCAGCGCAGTAGCCCTTCGTGGTCTCCGGTCTCGAGGAGGTCACGCTTGCCACCATCGCGCTTGTGGTGGTGGCAGGCCTGGCTGCCGGCTGGGTGGATGCAGTGGTGGGCGGCGGCGGGCTGATCCAGCTTCCCGCGCTCCTCCTCGTACCGGGGATCAGCCCGGTCCAGGCCCTGGCGACCAACAAGATGGGCTCCATTTTCGGCACTACCACCAGTGCCGTGACCTATTACCGGCGGGCCCATCCGGACCTCCGGACGGCGCTGCCGATGGCGGGCATTGCCTTGGCCGGGAGCTTCGGCGGAGCCATCCTGGCCGCCTCGCTCCCGTCGTCGGTCTTCAAACCCATCATCGTGGTGGCGCTTGTGGCGGTGGCGGTGTTCACTGCAACCAAGCCCACCGTCGGCGAGTTGACGAAACTGCGCCACACCGGGCGCCGGCACTACGGCACCGCAGCCGGTATCGGCCTGGTGATCGGCTTCTATGACGGACTGATCGGCCCGGGGACCGGTTCCTTCCTGATCATCGCCATGGTGACCCTCCTCGGGTACAACTTCCTCGCAGCCAGCGCCAAGGCCAAGATCGTGAACATGGCGACCAACCTCGGGGCCCTGGCGTTTTTCCTTCCGAACGGATCGCTGCTCTGGGGGCTGGGACTGGTGCTCGGCTTCGCGAATATGATCGGCGGCTATCTCGGTGCCCGGATGGCGGTCAAGCAGGGCAGCAAGTTCATCCGGATAGTTTTCCTGGTGGTCGTTGCCGCCCTGATCGTCAAGCTTGGCCACGACGTCTGGGTGGAGAACATCCGCGCCTAGGCGGCCGGCAGCTCCTGCACCGGCGGAATGCCCGGATGCCGCCGGCCGGTCAGTGCCGATGCCACCCAGACGGACCGCTGCGCGTCGCCGTGCTGCCCTTCGCGCACGTAATCCAGCGCGTTGGTGACCTCACGCAGGACGCTCCAGTCCAGCGCCGCGTTCCGGTCCAGGCCCGCGGCGGCGCACAGGCCGTCCAGCCGTGCCAGCAGAGCCTCCTCCGGCGCCGAGGCATCCAGATCATGCAGGCGGTTCCACAGCATCGGAGCCACGGCGTACTCGGCCTCGCCGAAGACCGCCTGCGGGTCGATGGCGGCGTAGTCGCCGGGGTGTCCGGGACGGGCCAGGACATTGGCATAGTGCAGGTCCGCGTGGACCAGGACGTCCCGGCCGGACCGCCGTCCCACCGCGCCGCGGGTCTGGCAGACCTCCAGCGCGGCCTCCAGCAGCCAGCGTTCAAACGGACGCCCCAGGGCGTCCCACTCCGCGGGCAGCTCGTCCGAGAGCTGTTCGGCATGCTGGGCCAGGGAGGGGACGGCGGCCCAGTGGGGCGAATCGGATTCCGGCAGGCTCAGCCGGCGTACGAGCGAACCCCAGATCCGCACGGCAGCGTCCATGTCCACGGACAACAGCGTGCGGACGGGGTCGAGGCGTTCCAGGACAAGGCAGGTTCCGGCCGCGTCCCTGTCCAGCAGCCGTACGGCCCCTCTGCCGTCCCAGAGGGCCAGGGCAGCCGTCTCGGCGGCTGCTTCCGGATGCGGAAACGGGAACTTCAACACTGCGGGGTTCCCGTCGGCGGAACGCACGGGCAGCACCAGTGCTCCGTGCCCGTGCCAGGGCGCGGCCCCGGGCGGATCCGGAACGAGCCGGAAAGCGGCCAGGCTGGTCTCCACCAGTCCCGGCAGGCCAGCCAGCCAGGTACGGCCGTCCCGGGTGCCAAGGTAGCGTCGGCGCAGGGCCTCAGGTACGACGACGGCGGGTGCCATGCAGTTCTCCTCGGAGGTGGCGGCTACGGCTGCGGCGGGGATGGCGGCCGCCGGAACGGGGGAGCGGGCGGCGAAGGATCAGTTCCACGGCAGATCCTCCGGGACGGCGTCGAGGCCGGGAGATGCGGGGACGATTTCGGCCTGCAGATACAGTTCCGCTGAGACAGCGGCGAGCCGGTCGATCGCCCAGCCGCGGAGTTCTCCTTCGCTCAACGCCACCAGGTCAGCGTAGACCGCCGGGAACTGCTGTTCCAGTGGGGGCAGGGCGTCGGCAGGATTGCGCAGGAAACCTGCATCCAGGCGGTAGGCGGCCACCGGAGGCACCGCCGGCAGGCACAGGCCGGGCAGGTAGGCCACCGCGTCCGTGCCACGGGATTGATGCGCGGCCATGCGCGTCTGCCACTGCCCACCGCGGGTTGCGGCGGAAGGATCCTGCGCGAGGGCCACCTCATAGGCATAGGCGGCGCCGAATTCCGCGTCAATGGCGGCCTTCAGGGCAGCGGCTGCGTCGGGGGCCGCGGAACCGGCTGCCGCGCTGCCGGAGGGAGTTCCCGCTGCCGTGTCGGCGGTCTTTTCGCCGGTGCCGGCATCCGGACAGTTGGACAACTTCTTCTCCGCTGCCGGCGCTGCGGTTGCTTCGCTTGCGGCAGCCGGATCTCCGGTGTGCGGGCCGTTGGTCTCCGGCAAGGCCAGGCCGTATAGGCCCGCGGTACGAGTGGCCCAGACCTGCTGGGCGGCCCCGGTCGCGGCGAGCAGGCGCGCCGTGCCGGCGTCCGCCCGCCACGCTGCCTGGAGGTTGGCCGTTGCAGACGCCGCCAGTGCCCGCACATAGGGCTCGAGGTCCTTGGCATCCGGTGCCTCGGGAACTGCGGGCGAGCCCGCCCGGTCCTTTCCCGCCGAGCCGGAAACAATGAGCGGTTCCTCGAAGGTGTTCCGGGCAGCGGCCGGTTCCCGGCCGGTGCTGGTCAGAAGGGCAGCCTGAGTGCGCAGCCCCTCGGCCTGGGCCAGGAGTTCGACTGCTTCGGGGTTTTTCCCGGCAGCGGCCAGTGCCCCCGCCTCGGCGGAAAGGGCCCGGGCGCTGGTTCGCGCCTCGGCCAGGGCAATTTCCGAGAAGGAACGGGTGCGCTCCCGGCCGTCCCCGGTACCGGCCACCAGGCCGAAGCTGAGGATCACCGCCCCGAGTGCGAGGAACAACACAAGACGCAGCGTCCCGGCACCCAAACGGCGGAACCGGCGGGCAGGCGCGGGCTCGGGTCCGGGGTTTTCCAGGGGCTCATCCACAACAGTCGATGATGTCACGAACGCGCTCTCATCTGCATCGATGCCTCAAGGACACAGGAATGTCGGTAGTCTAGGACTACAACAACATCTAGTGGGAGGCAGCTATGGCGGTTCGGCCCAACCCCAAAAAAGACACGTCGTCGGATTACCGCAGGAATGCGATGCGTGCAGAAGTAGCCGCGGAGACGCAGCGGCTCAAGAATTACCTGGCCCCCACGGTAGAGATGCAGGATTTGTTCCTCGAGGACATCGAGATCAAGCTGGCAGGTGCCCACCGCACTGTCCACGTCATCGTGGACCTTCCCGAGGACCAGCCCGGAGGCGTCAGCCTGGACAGGATTTCGTCCGCAGCCCAAGTGATTTCCGAAGCCATGGACAACGATCCGGGCGATGACGGACGTCCCTACAACCTCGAGGTTTCGTCCCCCGGGGTTTCCCGTCCCCTCACCGAGCCGCGCCACTGGCGCCGCAACGCAGGCCGGATGGTGTCCGTTTCCGTTGAGCGCGGGGACGACGTGATGGGACGGCTGATCTCCGTCGAAGACGACGGCATTACGTTGATACCGGAACTCCCGGTCAAGAAAGGGATGAAGGCCAAACAGGGGGACCCGGTCCGCCTGGCATTCGCCGACATCCGCAAGGGGCGCGTTGAAGTCGAATTCGCCCACCTTGAAGACGACCCGGTAGGCGAGGACGCCCCGGATGATGAAACCACAGCTGAGGAGGCCTAGATGGAAATAGATATGAGTGCGCTGAGGCTGCTGGAACGCGAACGGGAGATCCCCCTGGATCTGCTGGTGCCGACCATTGAGCAGGCTCTGCTGGTTGCCTACCACAAGACCAACGGCGCCCAGGAGCAGGCGCGGGCGGAACTGGACCGGAAGACCGGTCACGTAACCATCTGGGCTGCTGAGCTCGACGACGACGGATCCACGGTGGGGGAGTTCGACGACACCCCGGCCGGCTTCGGCCGGATCGCCGCCAGCACGGCCCGGCAGATCATCCTGCAGCGCCTGCGCGATGTCGAGGATGACAACATCCTGGGCGAGTTCAAGGGCCGCGAAGGCGAACTGGTCTCCGGCCAGATCCAGCAGGGCAACAACCCGCACATGATCCAGGTGAACCTCGGTTCGGTGGAGGCACTGCTGCCCCCGCCCGAGCAGGTTCCGGGGGAGAAGTACCTCCACGGTTCCCGCCTGCGCGCGTTCGTCGTTGACGTGCGCCGCGGCTTCAAGGGTCCGTCCATCACGCTGTCCCGCTCCCACCCCGGCCTGGTCCGCAAGCTTTTCGAACTCGAAGTTCCGGAAATTGCCGACGGCAGCGTGGAAATCGTGGCGCTGGCACGCGAAGCAGGACACCGTTCCAAGATTGCCGTCAAGGCCAACGTCCCCGGCATCAACGCCAAGGGCGCCTGCATCGGTGAGATGGGCTCCCGCGTGCGTGCGGTCATGAACGAACTGCATGACGAGAAGATCGACATCGTCGACTTCAGCGAGGATCCGGCGACGTTCATCGCCAACTCCCTCTCACCGTCGCGCGTGAACTCCGTGACCATTACGGACGAGGACCTGAGGTCCGCACGCGTTGTGGTTCCCGACTACCAGCTCTCCCTGGCGATCGGCAAGGAAGGCCAGAATGCCCGCCTCGCGGCCAAGCTGACCGGCTGGCGGATCGATATCGTTTCCGACGCGAAGGCCTCCTAGGCTCCGGTGCCGGAAGCGGATGCAGCGCCGGACAAGAAAGGCGCTAGAATGTATAAGGCCGGGTCACCCTCCGCGTCCCATTCATCGGCAGCCGCTTCCGGCGCTGCCGCGGGAAATCGGGTATCCAGGCACGTTCCATTGCGAACGTGCATAGGGTGCAGGAAAAAGGATGACCAAGCTGTTCTGCTGCGGTTGGTCCGTGTCAGCATGGAAGGCGGCAACGCCGTCCGTGTCGACGAGGACCACCGAATGCCTGGAAGGGGTGCCTGGTTGCACCCCGACACGGCATGCCTGAGATTGGCAGTGAAACGTTCGGGCTTTCCGCGGGCCTTTAGGGGTTCCGTGGAAATATCGGACGTTGAACGTTGGTTCAAGGCCCTTGAGGACGTTCCGACCGGGAACGGACTCAAAACCGTCCAACCTGAAAGCGGGTCAGAAATCTGATGGAAACCCGATGAGTACCCAGCGATGAGTACTTTGTTGTGCTCTGCGATGGGCCCCGCTGCAACTGCAGTGGAAGCCCACAGTAAATAGACGGTTCGTACCTGGCTCGGTGCGGACCGAGACAGGAGAAATGTGGCCAAGGTCCGCGTACACGAGCTTGCTAAAGAGCTCGGCATTACCTCGAAGGATGCAGTTGCAAAACTGCAGGAACTGGGCGAATTCGTCCGTTCCGCCTCATCAACTATTGAGGCCCCGGTAGTCAAGAAACTTCGAGGCGCCTTCCCGGCGTCTGAAAACAAGGCTGCTGCTCCCCCGGCAGCCCCCGCCAAGGCTGACGCTTCCGCGTCCAAGCCTTCGGCCCCGTCCCCCAAGCCCGGCTCCGCGAAGCCTGCCCCGGCAGCTCCCGCAGCAGAGCAGCCCGCCGCTCCGGCACCGGCAGCTCCCGCTGAGGCCGCTCCGGCACCGGCAGCGCCGGCTGCACCCGCAGCCGAGGCTCCGGCAGCACCGGCTCCCGCCGCGGAACCCGCTGCACCCGAAGCCGGCAAGGAAGACGCCGCCAAGGCATCCGCCTCTTCGGCACCCCGCCCCGGCGCACCCCGCCCGGGCGGTGGCGGACCCCGCCCCGGCAACAACCCGTTTGCGCCTTCCCAGGGCATGCCGCGTCCGCGTGGCCGCGGCGACGGCGAACGGGGTACCGGCGCACCGCGTCCGGGCAACAACCCCTTCGCTACCTCGCAGGGCATGCCGCGTCCGGGTGGACGCCGCGATGAGGCCGAACGTCCCGGTACGCCGGGTGCCGCAGGCCCCCGTCCCGCAGCCGGTGCAGGTGGACCCCGTCCCGGCGCACCGCGTCCGGGTGCTCCGCGTCCCGGCGCTCCCCGTCCCGGCGCACCGCGTCCGGGCACTCCCCGTCCGGCAGGAGCAGGCGCCGGCGGCGCACGCCCCACACCGGGCATGATGCCCAACCGCACTGAACGTCCCGCAGCTCCGGGCCGTCCCGGTGCAGGCGGCGGACCCCGCCGCGGACCGGGCGGAGCCCCGGGTACCGGCGGCGGCGGCGCCCCGGTTGGCGGCGGCTTCGGCAAGGGCGGCCGCGGACGCGGCGGCACTGCCGGTGCTTTCGGCAAGGGCGGCGCAGGACGCGGCAAGCAGCGCAAGTCGAAGCGGGCCAAGCGGCAGGAACTGGAGCAGATGTCTGCTCCGTCGCTGGGTGGCGTTTCGGTACCCCGCGGCGACGGCAACACCGTTGTCCGTCTGCGCCGCGGTGCGTCCATCACGGACTTCGCCGACAAGATTGAGGCCAACCCCGCAGCACTGGTGACCGTACTGTTCCACCTCGGTGAAATGGCAACGGCCACGCAGTCCCTGGACGAAGAGACGTTCGGCGTACTGGGTACGGAGCTGGGCTACAAGATCCAGGTTGTCTCGCCGGAAGACGAAGAGCGCGAACTGCTGAGCACGTTCGACATCGACTTCGAGGCAGAACTGGAAGCCGAAGGCGACGACCAGCTTGAGGCACGTCCTCCGGTAGTCACCGTCATGGGTCACGTTGACCACGGTAAGACCCGCCTGCTGGACGCCATCCGCAACTCGAACGTTGTGGAAGGCGAACACGGCGGTATCACCCAGCACATCGGTGCCTACCAGATCGCCTTCGATCACGAGGGCATCGAGCGGGCCGTCACCTTCATTGATACTCCGGGCCACGAGGCGTTTACCGCCATGCGTGCCCGTGGTGCCAAGGTCACCGACATTGCGGTCCTGGTTGTTGCAGCCGACGACGGCGTTATGCCGCAGACGGTGGAAGCACTCAACCACGCACAGGCAGCCAACGTGCCGATCGTGGTCGCAGTGAACAAGATCGACAAGGAAGGCGCCAACCCGGAGAAGGTCCGCGGCCAGCTGACCGAATACGGACTGGTTCCCGAAGAATACGGTGGCGACACCATGTTCGTGGAGGTCTCTGCCCGCCAGAACCTCAACATCGACGCCCTGCTCGAGGCCGTTCTGCTTACCGCGGATGCTGCCCTGGACATGCGCGCCAACCCGAACAAGGACGCCCGCGGTATCGCGATCGAAGCCAACCTGGACAAGGGCCGCGGTGCAGTAGCAACTGTGCTGGTCCAGTCCGGAACGCTGAAGGTCGGCGACACCATCGTGGCGGGTACGGCCCACGGCCGTGTCCGTGCCATGTTCGACGAGAACGGCGACAACGTCACCGAAGCCGGACCCTCGCGTCCGGTCCAGGTGCTCGGCCTGTCCAACGTTCCCCGCGCCGGCGACACGTTCTTCGTTACCGACGACGAGCGCACCGCCCGCCAGATCGCTGAAAAGCGTGAGGCTGCGGACCGCAACGCCGCACTGGCCAAGCGCCGCAAGCGCATCAGCCTCGAGGACTTCGACCAGGCCGTTGCTGACGGCAAGGTCGACACCCTCAACCTCATCCTCAAGGGTGACGTTTCCGGTGCAGTCGAAGCCCTGGAAGACTCGCTGCTCAAGATCGACGTCGGCGAAGGCGTGCAGCTGCGCGTCATCCACCGCGGCGTCGGTGCCATCACGCAGAACGACGTCAACCTGGCGACGGTGGACAACGCCGTCATCATCGGCTTCAACGTCAAGCCGGCCGAGCGCGTTGCCGACCTGGCAGAGCGCGAAGGCGTGGACATGCGCTTCTACTCCGTCATCTACGCAGCAATCGATGACATTGAGCTCGCACTCAAGGGCATGCTCAAGCCCGAGTACGAGGAAGTCCAGCTCGGCACCGCCGAGGTCCGCGAAGTCTTCCGTTCTTCCAAGTTCGGAAACATCGCCGGCTCGATCGTCCGCTCCGGTGTTATTCGCCGCAACGCCAAGGCACGGGTCACCCGCGACGGCAAGCTCATCGGTGACAACCTCACCGTGGACTCGCTCAAGCGGTTCAAGGACGACGCCACTGAGGTCCGGACGGACTTCGAATGTGGTATCGGCCTGGGCTCGTTCAACGACGTGCGCGAAGGCGACATCATCGAGACCTTCGAGATGCGCGAGAAGCCGCGCGTCTAATCCGTGGCCGCAGGCCGCCGGGTCTCCCGGCGGCCTGCGGATACATGTTTCCAGTCTTAGTAAGGAGAGGTAATGGCAGATCCAGCACGCGCTGCGAAACTCGCTGACCGTATCAAGGTAGTAGTTGCCCAGGCGCTCGAGCGGCGGATCAAGGATCCCCGGCTGGGATTCGTGACCATCACCGATGCACGGGTCACCAATGATCTGCAGCACGCCACTTTGTACTACACGGTCTTCGGCGACGAAGAGCAGCAGGCAGATACCAAGGCAGCCCTGGAATCCGCACGCGGAATCCTGCGCGCCGAGGTGGGCAAGAACATCACTGTCCGCCTGACCCCCACGCTTGAATTCGTTGCCGACGAGATCCCGGTTAACGCCGGCCACCTCGAGGAACTGATCCGGGCAGCCAAGCAGCGCGACGCCGAACTGGCAGCGCTCAAGGAAGGTGCCAGCTACGCAGGCGACGCCGATCCGTACCGCAAGGACGAAGAGGACTTCGACGAAGACCTCGAATCCGATGCTCCGGTCGACTCGGACGCGAAGTAGGTCCTAGACCCTCAAAAAGGGAGCGGTTCCGTTTTACGGGGCCGCTCCCTTTTTGCTGCCCAACCTGCCTTACGCAGACTCAGGGCTCCGGCAGCCGGCTCACGCCTTCCAGCAGCTCCGCGCGGTCCCCGCACAGCGCAATCCTGATCCAGCCCTCGCCGATGGATCCGAACGCAGTACCCGGGGCTACGGCGACGCCGTGCTCGTCCAGGAAGCGGAGGGCCCAGTCCCGGACGTTTCCTCCGGTCGCATGGGAGACGTCCGCCCAGAGGTAGAAGGCGCCGCGTGCCTCGAGATACCGGATTCCCTTCCCGGCAAGGACGGAGCAGGCGGCATCCCGGTTGGCCCGGTAATGCGCGGACGCCATGTCTACGTAGTCCTGCGGCCCGGTGAGCGCGGCCAGGGCCGCATACTGCGAGGGGGAGGCCACACAGGACACGATGGACTCCATGACCGTGCTCAGGACCGGTTCCAGTCCCTTGGGCAGCACCAGCGCACCGATGCGCAGGCCGGTCAGGCCGTAGGTCTTGGACAGGGTGAGGGAAGTGATCACGCGTTCCCCGGCGTCGCCGTCGAACGCCAGGGGGCTCACATGCGGCACATCGAAGGTGAACGCCTCGTAACACTCGTCCGAAAGAATCCACAGGTCGTGCCGCCGCGCCAGCTCCACCAGCGCACGGGTCAGTTCCCCGCTGAACACGGCCCCCAGCGGGTTGGACGGGGAATTCAGCAGCAGCACCCGCGTGCGCGGCGTGAGCAGGGCTTCGATGTCTTCGATCCTCGGCTGGAACCCGTGCTCCGGATACAGGGGATACGCCACCGGCACTGCATGCAGGAGTTCGGCGGTCATCGCGAACGTCGGGTATCCCGGGTTCGGCACCAGGATCTCGTCTCCGGCGTCCAGGAGCAGGCTCATGGCCAAATGCAGGCCCTGCTGCGCCCCCGACGTAACGAAGACGCGCTCAGCGCTGATCTCTTTCCCGCAGGCGGCACCCGCATGCCGGGCGAAGGCGGAGCGCAGGGGAGCGATCCCCGCATTAGGGGTGTAACCGGTCTCATCCCGGTCCAGCGTGGCCCGGGCGGCGTCGAGGATATGCCCCGGGGTGGGGAAGCCGGGCTCGCCGATGCTCAGGACAATCGCATCCGGCTTCGCCCAGGCGGCCTGGGTGATTTGGCGGATCTGGTTGGCCGGGACTTTCCGGACGTGGGGTGAGAGCTGTGCCATATCCGAATGCTATCGCCGCCTGCGGGCGGCAGCGGTGCGGAACGGACGCCGGTCGCCGCAACATATACTGAAAGGCGTGAATTCAGGGCAGGTCCGTTCAGGACTGATTATTGTGGACAAGCCGCAGGGATGGACGAGCCATGACGTGGTCGGACGCCTGCGGAGGCTGGCGGGCACCCGGAAGGTCGGACACGCGGGCACCCTGGATCCGATGGCCACCGGCGTGCTGGTGGTCGGCATCAACAAGGCCACGCGCCTGCTGACCTACATTGTCGGCACCACCAAGACCTACGAAGCGACCATCCGGCTCGGCCAGTCGACCGTCACGGACGACGCCGAGGGCGAAGTCACGGCCGAAACCATTGCCGCCGCCGTGACGGACAAGGAAATCCGGGCTGCGGTGGCGAACCTGACGGGCGACATCCAGCAGGTCCCCAGCAGCGTCAGCGCGATCAAGGTCAACGGGGAACGTTCCTACGCAAAGGTCCGCGCCGGCGGCGAAGTGAACCTGCCCGCGCGGCCGGTTACCGTCTCCCGGTTCGAGGTCCACGCCATCCGGCGCGAGAACGGCGGGCGGCTGCGCGACGTCGACGTCACCGTCGACTGCTCCTCCGGCACCTACATCCGCGCCCTCGCCCGTGACCTCGGTGCCGCGCTCGGCGTCGGCGGGCACCTGACCGCGCTGCGCCGCACGTGCGTGGGACCGTTCAGCCTGGACCAGGCCTCCACCCTCGAGGAACTGGCCGAGGACCTGCGGGTCCTGGACCTCGACGACGCCGCCGCCGACCTCTTCCCGGTACGCCGCCTGTCCGCAGCCGAAGCCGAGGACCTCTCGCACGGCCGCCGGATCAGCGCCACCGGCACCGGACAGCCGGGACCGGTCGCGGCCATCGATCCGGACGGCCGGGCGGTGGGACTGCTCGAGGACAAGGGTGAGCAGGCGAAGGCACTGCTGGTCTTCACACCCGGAAACGAGAAGGCGTAAATGGACCCGCTGTTCCTCGTTGGTTCCCTCGTCTGCCTGGTGTCCGTGGTGCTGTGCATCGGTGCCGCCGTCCTGAAGCAGGGACCAAACGACCTCACCATCCTGTCTGCGGCCGCCGTCGAACTCTTCCTGCTGGTCTACGGCGCCGCTTCCCTGATCCGCCTCGCCGGAGGGGAAGGGATCGCCGGCGAAGCCTGGGAGTTCTGGGGCTATCTGCTGACCGCGCTGGTCATCCCGGTCGGTGCGGTCTGGTGGTCGCTCCTGGACCGCAGCCGCTGGAGCAACATCGTGCTTTCCGCCGTGGGAATCACCGTATTTGTCATGCTGTTCCGGATGGAACAGATCTGGGACGGAGCAACACTTCTATGAACCGCAGCATAAATCCCGACGACGCCGAGTCGGCGGACATGTCCGCTCCGGCGGCCCGCAACGCTGGACCCGGCCGCCTGCTGGTAGCCGTTTACGCGATTTTCGCGCTGGCGGCGTCGGCCCGCGCTGCGTTCCAGATCCTCACCAAGTTCGAGCATGCGCCGCTGGCCTACCTGCTGTCCGCTTTTGCCGCCCTGGTCTACATCGTGGCGACCGTCGGCCTGGCCCGCTCCGGCGCCACGGCCTATCGGATCTCCGTGGCGGCAGTGGGCGTGGAAATGGTCGGAGTGCTGGCCGTCGGCGTGTTCGGCCTGATCGACCCGGCCGCACTGCCCGAGGACACGGTCTGGTCCGGCTTCGGCAGCGGTTACGGGTACGTGCCGCTGATCCTGCCGATGATCGGGTTGTGGTGGCTTTACCGGCACCGCGCAGACGCGCGCCGATGAAATAAGTATGCTTACCTAATTCGCGCGGGTGCGTGAGACGATGGCAGGAACAACTTCAGTTCCAACTCCGTCAAAGGGGAGCCATGAGCAACGCAGCGCCGACACCGGGCGACCGGAACAGCCCCACGGGCACGGACGGCCCGGGAAACCAGGCACCGAAGGCGCCGGGGACATCAACACCGGGCGTGCCCGCGTCTGACGCCTCGACCCGCCGGGAGCGGTCCGGCAAGCCGGGCAGGGCAGCAAAGCAGCCCAAGGCTGCCAAGCCCTACAAGAGCAGTGACGACTGGGGCGTTTTCCGCGCCGTCGTCATCGGGGTGGGCATTCTCGTGGCCGGCTTCGGCCTCTATAACCTCATCACCGGCACGGCAGGCCTGCCGGACAGTTCCGGGGGAGAGGTCGATCCGACCCTCGAGAGCCAGTACCGGTTCTTCGCCGCCATGATGGTGGGCGTGGGTGCGGCGTTCGTGGCCATTGCCGTGAAATTCCAGTGGGCGAACATGCTCTGGCTCGTCTGCCTGATGGTGTTCCTGGGCGGCATCGGCCGTGTGCTTTCCTGGGCCTTCTCCGGAACCCCGCATTTCACCTTCATTGTGTTGATGATCGTTGAGCTGGCTTTCCCGCCGGCGCTGCTGGTCTGGCACCGGTTCATCGCCAAGACCTCCGACCTGCGCCGCGAATACAGCCAGCAGGCCGGAGGAGATGCCGGGATTGCGGGCGGTTCCCGGTAAGCGGCGCAGATCGGACATAATGGATAGGTCCCGGCGCGGCGAAAGCCGCCCGGAAACCTGGACCAGCCGTTCGACCGGCGCTGGAAAATGCTGTTAAGGAGCCTGTGTGTACTACTGGAATGACCTGGCGGAAATACCCGCCGATATTGGTCCGACAGTAATCACCATCGGCAACTTCGACGGGGTGCACCTGGGCCACCAGCATGTGCTCAACCGCCTGGTCAAGGTGGCCCGCGCCCAGGATGCCGCCGCCGTCGCCATCTCCTTTGATCCCCATCCGGCGCAGGTGCACCGGCCCGAAAGCGCACCCGAACTGATCATGGGCCTCGTGGACCGGGTGCAGGCGCTGGCGGATACCGGGCTGGACGGCCTGCTGATGATGCATTACACGCTGGATCTGGCGTCCCTGACCGCCGAGGAATTTGTCCGCACGGTCCTGGTCGAGGCGCTCCACGTCAAGACAGTCGTCATCGGCCACGACGTCCGCTTCGGACGGGGCAATGCAGGAGACCTGGACACCATGCGCGGACTCGGCCGCGAGCTTGGGTTCGACGTGGAAGCGGTGGAGGATTTCGGTGCCCTTCCGGACGGACCGGACTCCGGCCGGCGCTGTTCCTCCACCTGGATCCGCGAGGCACTGCGGGAAGGTGATGTCCGCATCGCTGCCCGCCTGCTGGGACGCACCCACCGGATGCGCGGCGAAGTGGTGCACGGGGCGGCACGCGGCCGCGAACTGGGTTTCCCCACCGCCAACCTCGCCCCGGAATCCTCAGGCCTTATCCCCGCCGACGGCATCTACGCCGGCTGGCTGGTGGACGAGGCCGGCGCCCGGTGGCCCGCCGCCGTGTCGGTGGGATCCAATCCCACCTTCGAGGGTGTGAGCCGCCAGGTGGAAGCCCACGTCATCGACCGTCCGGCCGAAGAGGTGGAGGACTTCAACCTGTACGGCCAGCACGTGGTGGTGGAATTCGTGGCCCGGCTGCGGGGCATGGTGGCATACACCGGGCCCGACGCGCTGGTCGCCCAGATGCGACTCGACGTCGAACGCACCCGCGAGGTCCTTTCGACAGAAAGCGGCCCGGGCAGGTAAACTGGTTTCAAATTCGGCTGCGGTCCGTGGCGGCTGAATTTCTTTATGTTCCGGGGCTGACGCCCCAGGGCAAAAAGATTCCCGGCAGCGAAGTGCTGACTCGGGCCTCACGGCACAACTCTAGGAGTTACATTGGCACTCGATCCCGCCGTCAAGCAGGAGATCATTCGGGAATTCGCTCGCGCTGAAGGGGACACCGGTTCCCCCGAGGTTCAGGTTGCTGTGCTTTCACGGCGCATCCTCGACCTGACCGAGCACCTGAAGACGCACAAGCATGACCACCACACCCGCCGCGGCCTGATGGCCCTGGTTGGTCGTCGTCGTCGCATGCTTAGCTACCTGCGCGAGACCGACATCGCCCGCTACCGTGCGCTCATTGAGCGTCTCGGCCTGCGTCGATAGTCTTTGTGAAAGGCGGCACCTGTGCACTGCACGGGGAGCCGCCTTTTGCGCAGGCAGGCATGGACACCGGGAAAGCCGGAAGCGCACCTGTCTGATTCCGGTCCCCCTCGAAGGGGACCGGCGAAGGTAGTTCAGCTGTAAAAGAAGCACCAGCAAACATCACAGGAGTCAGCCAGCATCGCAGCATTCGCGGTCCTCGGTAGTGGTCTCCGGGAGAATCTGCCCGAGGACCTCGATCGAAGACCGGGTGTTGAACGTGCGGCCCGTGCCGCGCGGAAAGAAGTTCGATACGGTGCTGGGTGCCTCCGCCCACAGAAGAAACGGAGGTGACTCTCATATGGAGGGTCCCGAAATTCAGTTCTCAGAAGCCGTTATTGACAACGGCAAGTACGGCAAGCGCGTCATCCGGTTCGAAACCGGCCGCCTTGCCCAGCAGGCAGCCGGTTCGGCGATGGTCTACATTGACGAAGACACCGCCCTGCTCTCGGCCACGTCCGCCGGTAAGTCCCCGCGTGAAGGTTTCGACTTCTTCCCGCTGACCGTGGACGTCGAGGAGCGTATGTACGCTGCCGGCCGCATCCCGGGCTCGTTCTTCCGCCGCGAAGGCCGCCCGTCCACCGAAGCCATCCTGGCCTGCCGCCTGATGGACCGCCCGCTGCGCCCCGCATTCGTCAAGGGCCTGCGCAACGAGGTCCAGATTGTCGTCACCGTCCTGGCGATCAACCCGGACGTTCTCTACGACGTGGTTGCGATCAACGCTTCCTCCATGTCCACCCAGCTGAGCGGCCTGCCGTTCTCCGGCCCGATCGGCGGCGTCCGCGTTGCCCTGGTCGACGGCCAGTGGGTTGCGTTCCCGAAGCACTCCGAGCTGGAGCGCGCCGTGTTCTCAATGGTGGTTGCCGGCCGCATTGCCGGTGACGACGTCGCCATCATGATGGTGGAAGCCGAAGCCACCGACAACGCCTGGAACCTCATCAAGGAAGAGGGCGCCACCGCCCCGACCGAAGAGGTTGTTGCAGAAGGCCTGGAAGCGGCAAAGCCGTTCATCAAGGTCCTGTGCGACGCCCAGTCGGACCTGGCTGCCCGCGCCGCCAAGCCCACCGTCGAGTTCCCGATCTTCCTGGACTACCAGGATGACGTGTACGAGGCCGTTGAAGCCGCTGCCGGCGAGAAGCTGGCCAAGGTCTTCTCGATCGCCGACAAGCAGGAGCGCGACGCCGCCGCCGACGAGCTGAAGAACGAAGTCAAGGCCGCACTGGCTGAGAAGTTCGAAGGCCGCGAAGGCGAAGTCTCCGCCGCATTCCGTTCCGTCACCAAGCAGGTTGTGCGCCAGCGCATCCTCAAGGAGCAGGTCCGTATCGACGGCCGCGGCCTGACGGACATCCGTCAGCTCACCGCCGAGGTAGAGGTTCTGCCCCGCGTGCACGGTTCGGCCATCTTCGAGCGCGGCGAAACCCAGATCATGGGTGTCACCACGCTGAACATGCTGAAGATGGAACAGCAGATCGACTCGCTGTCGCCGGTAACGCGCAAGCGCTACATGCACAACTACAACTTCCCGCCGTACTCCACCGGTGAGACCGGCCGCGTGGGTTCGCCCAAGCGCCGCGAAATCGGCCACGGCGCACTTGCAGAGCGCGCCCTGATGCCGGTGCTGCCCACGCGTGAAGAATTCCCGTACGCCATCCGCCAGGTCTCCGAAGCCCTGAGCTCCAACGGTTCCACCTCCATGGGTTCGGTCTGCGCCTCGACGCTGTCCATGCTCAACGCCGGTGTGCCGCTGCGCGCTCCGGTGGCAGGTATCGCCATGGGCCTGGTCTCCGACCAGGTTGACGGCGAAACCCGCTACGCAGCCCTGACCGATATCCTCGGCGCCGAAGATGCCTTCGGCGACATGGACTTCAAGGTTGCCGGTACCTCCGAGTTCGTCACGGCCATCCAGCTGGACACCAAGCTCGACGGTATCCCCGCCTCCGTGCTGGCAGCAGCACTGAAGCAGGCCCGCGAAGCCCGCCTGCACATCCTCGACGTGATGCAGGCCGCGATCGACGCACCGGACGAGCTCTCCGAGTTCGCCCCGCGCATCATCTCGGTCAAGATCCCCGTGGACAAGATCGGCGAGGTCATCGGCCCGAAGGGCAAGATGATCAACCAGATCCAGGAGGACACCGGCGCTGACATCTCCATCGAAGATGACGGCACCGTCCTCATCGGCGCAACCGACGGCGGCTCCGCCGAGGCTGCCCGCTCGGCGATCAACGCGATCGCCAACCCGCAGGTCCCCGAGATCGGCGAGCGTTACCTCGGCACGGTAGTCAAGACCACCACCTTCGGTGCTTTTGTCTCCCTGACCCCGGGCAAGGATGGCCTGCTGCACATCTCCGAGCTGCGTAAGCTCGCCGGCGGCAAGCGCGTGGACAACGTCGACGACGTCGTCTCCGTGGGCCAGAAGGTCCAGGTGGAAATCACCAAGATCGACGACCGCGGAAAGCTTTCGCTCTCCCCGGTGGTTGCTGAAGACGCCGAAGGCGAAGAAGCAGCAGAAACCGAGTCTGCAGAGTAAATGCCGGACTACTCCGATGGAAACCGTCCCGTGTCCCCTTCCTCACCGAAGGGGCACGGGACGGTTGTCCAGCTTCCGCTGACCACTCTTTCCTCCGACCCGACCCTTGTTGTCGGCACTCCGGGAGGCGCCGTCGTGCGCCGTTCGGTATTGCCCGGCGGCGTCCGGGTCCTGACGGAGGAAATGCCGGGCCAGCGCAGCACGGCCATCGGATTCTGGGTTGGTGTCGGCTCGCGGGATGAAGCCGCGGGCCGGCACGGCTCCACACACTTCCTTGAGCACCTGCTGTTCAAGGGCACCAGCCGCCGTTCGGCGCTGGATATCGCCTCGGCGTTTGACGAGGTGGGCGGCGAGTCCAATGCGGCCACCGCCAAGGAAAGCACCTGCTACTACGCACGGGTGCTGGATACCGATCTTCCGATGGCCATTGACGTCATCACCGACATGGTCACGTCCGCCGTCCTGGATCCTGAGGAACTGGAACAGGAACGCGACGTCATCCTCGAAGAGATCGCCATGGACAATGACGATCCGGCCGATCTCTGCCACGAAAAGTTTTCCGAAGCCGTCCTCGGCGACCATGCCCTCGGCCGTCCCATCGGCGGCACTCCGGACGCCATCCGGAGCGTGTCCCGCGAAGCGGTCCTTGACCATTACCGGCGGTACTACCGTCCGGAGGAACTGGTAGTCACCGCTGCCGGGGGACTGGACCACGAGCAGGTCTGCGCACTCGTGCTGGAGGCGCTGCAGACCGCCGGCTGGGAACTGGACCCGGCGGCAACGCCCGCGCCGCGCCGGGACACCGCGCCGGCGTCGATCTCCGGCACCGCCGGAGTCCACGTCATCAACCGTCCGGTGGAGCAGGCCAACATCGTGATGGGCTGCCCCTCACTGACCGCCACGGATGACCGCCGCTTTGCCATGAGCGTGCTGAACACGATCCTCGGCGGGGGCATGTCCTCCCGCCTGTTCCAGGAGATCCGCGAGAAGCGCGGACTGGTGTACTCCACCTACTCCTTCTCGGCGTCGTACGCGGACGCCGGCTACTTCGGCATGTATGCGGGCTGCTCGCCTGCCAAAACCCGCCAGGTCATCGATTTGCTCGGCAGCGAGCTCGAGCGACTGGCCGCCGACGGCGTTGAGCCGGCCGAGCTGGCCAAGGCACTGGGCCAGATCTCCGGCGGCATGGTGCTGGGCCTGGAGGACTCCGGCTCGCGGATGTCCCGCCTGGGCAGGGCCGAGCTGGTCAGCGGCGAGTTCATCGACATTGATGAGTCCCTGCGCCGGATCCATTCGGTCACCGCGGAACAGGTCCAGGAACTGGCCGTCGAACTGGCCGCCGCGCCCCGCACCATCACCGTGGTGGGTCCGTTCGAATCAGCGGCCGAACTGGGCTTCTAGCCGTTATACGAAAGGCACACCCGAACCGCGCCAAGCGGATCGGGTGTGCCTTTGCCGGTTAACCGCCGCGGGCGCTGCTTGTACCCGCCGTGAAGGGCGGCCTTCAGCGCCGTTGATATCAGTCAGGGTGTTGCCCGTTCGCGGAGCTCTCGCGGGGCAGGTATGGGCGCCAGCCCACGGTGGATTCCACCATGACGGCGTACGCGGCTTCGCGGTCCCGCCTTTCCAGGGCAGCGGTCATCCGCGTAAAGAATGCCAGGCGAGCACGAAGACCTTCTTCGGTTAAGGCACGGCCCATGGTTGAGATCGGCACCGCTTCACGCTCCAGGATGTCCAGGAGCGCGCCGAAGACCGGGCGCAGCATGGCGTTCGGCGACAAAGAGAGCACGTGTCTTTGATATTTGGTGCAGGCCTTCATGAAGCCGTTTATGTCCCAGGTTTCAATCGACTGTTCCATCTGGTCCAGATGTTCGTGCAGTCGGGCGATGTCGGCCATGGTCGCGTGATCCAGTGCATCCGACACCACGAGCGGATCGAGGGTATTCCGCATTCGCAGGGCCTCAGCCACGCTGGGGTCGCCGGTGTCCAAGGTCATCAGCTCGCCGCCGAGGCGTCCAAGAACGGTCCGTTCAACAGCAAAGATGCCCCCGCCGGGCCCTCGGCGGACCTCCACGGCGCCTCGGTCCTGCGCGATTTTGAGACCTTCGTTGAAGGACCCGGAAGATGCTCCGCTCCGTTCGCGGAGCTCATCCTTCTGCCCCAGGCGCGCCCCGGGCTGGGAGCTCTCGGAAAGGGATACCAGCAGGGCAGCCACGTCATGGGCGCGACTGCTTGGTTGGATCGACATCCGACCCTCCTTCCGCCCTGCGAGTTCGGGCCCCTTGGGTTCACCCTTGACGGGAATGTGCACCCAGTCTAGGCTCGAATTCATAGTGATGAATTTCACATTCATTATATCTTATTGGGTTGTCCTTCACTTATTGGGTGCGAGGCCCTGATTTCACCCCAGTACATCTTTCAAAGGAGAACGATGACCGAGGTCACTAATCACGTAGATGTCCTGATTATCGGAGCCGGCCTGTCCGGTATTGGTGCCGCCGCCCATCTCGTAAGGGAGTGTCCCGGTAAGCGGTACGCCGTCCTGGAGTCGCGCGGTGCCATTGGCGGGACCTGGGACCTGTTCCGCTACCCCGGCATCCGCTCCGATTCGGACATGTACACCTTCGGCTACTCCTTCAAGCCATGGAAGGAGCCGAAGGCGATCTCCGACGGGGAGTCGATCAGGCGCTACGTCGAGGAGACCGCCGACGAGTATGGAATCACCAGCTCCATCCGGTTCCACCACCGGGTCCTGTCAGCGGACTGGTCCACGGCGGATGCCCAATGGAGGGTGACCACAGAGCGGACGGACACGGGGGAGACCATTGAATTCACCGCCTCGTGGGTTATCGGTGCCACCGGGTATTACCGCTACGACGAGGGCTACCGCCCGGCATTCAAGGGCGAGGAGGGCTTCCGCGGCCAGATCGTGCACCCCCAGCACTGGCCGGAGGATCTGGACTACACGGGCAAGCGCGTGGTTGTCATCGGCAGCGGCGCCACCGCTGTGACACTGGTCCCGAACATGGTCGAGAAGGCCAAGCACGTGACCATGCTGCAACGCACCCCCACGTACATCGCGTCCGTGCCAACCGTCGATCCTCTGGCTGATGTGCTGCGGCGCGTACTGCCGGCCTCCCTGGCCTATTCGGTCCTGCGGTGGAAGAACTGGCTGAACCTGCACCTGCGATACACCCTGAGTCGCAGCAAGCCCGACATGGTCCGCGCCAAGATCCGTCAGGACGCCATCAAGCTGCTCCCCGCGGGGTACGACGTCGATACGCACTTCAATCCGCCCTACAACCCCTGGGACCAGCGGTTGTGTGCGGTCCCTGACGGCGACCTGTTCACGGCATTGCGTGGCGGCAAAGCCTCTATCGTCACCGGCGGCACCCGGACCTTCACCGAGGACGGGATAGAGCTTGAGTCCGGCGAGCAGCTTCCCGCCGACATTATCGTGACTGCCACCGGGCTGAACCTGCAGTGGCTGGGCGGCATGACGTTGAGCATCGACGGCGAGAAGGTCAATGTCGGCGAGCGGTTCGCCTATAAGGGCATGATGATCTCCGGTGTGCCCAACCTGAGCGTGGTCTCGGGGTACACCAACGTTTCCTGGACCCTGAAGGCCGACCTGATCAGCCGATACGCATGCCGTCTCCTGCAGCATCTGGACGCGAACGGGTATGCCAGCGCGACCCCGCTCACCCCCACCGATGAAACTCCCCATCCTTTCCTCGACCTCGACGCCGGCTACATCCGGAGGGGAGTCGACGGGATGGCCAAGCAGGGTTCGCGGGTGCCCTGGCGGCTGCACCAAAACTATATTAAGGACATCCGGCTCTTCAACGGCCGACGGCTTGAGGACGGGTCCATCAGCTTCCAGCGCAGGGGCGGCGCCCCGGTCCCGGCGCCGGAGGTGGCAGAGGGGCTGAATACTCCTCATACTCGGAGCATCCTGGTCGGGGGCGGACAGGTCCGGTATCGGGACGAGGGGGAAGGCACTCCGGTCGTGCTGGTGCACGGAATCGGCCGCAGCCTCGAGGACTGGACCGAGCAGCACGAGTTGCTCGCCGGCCACGGGTACCGCGTCGTAAGCGTCGACCTGGCTGGCTTCGGTGAATCCGCGCCTTTGCGCGAACCGTACACACTGCCGGCCCTGGCCCGCTTTATGGCGGCCTTCCTGGACGCGGTGGGTATCGCTTCGCCCGCGCACCTGGTGGGCAACTCCCTCGGTGGAGCCGTCGCCATGCAACTGTCGCTCCAGTCTCCCGAGCGGGTGCGCAGCCTCGTGCTCGCCGGCAGCGCCGGCTTCGGCCGCGAGGTCGCCCTGCCGGTCCGGCTGATGTCGGTCCGGCCGCTGGGCAAACTGCTCATGGGCAAACCCAGTCCGGCCTCGGCGCGACGCGTCGAGCTCAACCTCTTCCACGACCCTGCACTGGTCACAGACGAGAGGGTTAGCCGTGGATTCCGTTTGGCCTCGAGACCGGACGCCACCCGTGTCTTCCTGGACACCGCTGCGGCACTCGGCACAATCCGTGGTTCCCGCGATGCCTGGCGAGAGGAGCTGATGGCCGGAGTCGCGGCGCAGCGCGTGCCCGCCCTGGTCGTGTGGGGTGACAAGGACAGGATCTTCCCGTTCGCCCAGCTCGCCGCCGCCGGCAAACACTTGCCGCAGGCCCGCACCCACGCCTTCCGGGACACCGGGCACATGCCGCAGATCGAGCGGGCCGAAGAGTTTGCCGGTCTGATCCGCGGCTTCTGGGCCGAGGCGCCCCTCCCGCCCGCATCCGGCGGCGAAGATACCCTCACCGCATCCCGCTGAACCGCATCCCGCTGACCGGACGCGCCTAAGACACCCCTTCTCAAAACCGAAAGCAGACCACACGACATGCCCAGCCTTCAGAACTTAGGAATCGGATCCTGGCCGCGCCGGCGGGCGATGCTGAGCCCCAATCGAGTAGCAGTGGAGTTCGAGGGTGCAGCGCTGACATTCGCACAATTCGCTGCCCGGGTGGAGGCACTCTCCGCTTGGCTGGCCCGTCAAGGCGTCCGTCCGGGTGACCGGGTGGCCTACTGGGGCGTAAATCATCCGGCGCTGCTCGAGACTTTGTTCGCCACGACGCGGATCGGGGCGATCTCCGTGCTGGTCAACGCCCGCCTGGCGCCCGCAGAGGCGGAGTACATCCTGACGGACAGCGGTGCGCTCGTGCTGTTCTTCGGACGGGAGCAGGCCGAAGCCAGCAGGATGATCGCCGGGAGGATCCCCGCCGCCGTCCTGGTGGACATCGATGGCAGCGGGACCGCAGGAGTTGCATACGGGCAGCTGCCCGTTGATTCACAGCCGGTGCCGGAGGTCAACTGTGGCCTGGAGGATCCCGCGGTGCTGATGTATACCTCCGGTACTACCGGCCGGCCCAAAGGAGCGCTGCTCACTCACGGCAACCTGTTCTTCAATGACATCAATGTCCTCATCGATTCGGACATCCGTCCTGACGAGGTGTGCCTCGCGGCAGCCCCGCTGTTCCACATCGCCGGGCTCAACGGGCTCGTGCTGCCGACCTTCCTCAAAGGCGGCACCATCGTGGTGCACCGGCGGGTGGAGGCGGAAGCCATCTTCTCGGCAATCCAGGATCGAGGGGTGACCAGCCTGTTCGCAGTTCCTGCGATGCTCGACGCTCTGGCCCACCATCACCTGTTTGGCACATCGGACCTGTCATCGCTGCGGACCATTATCGTCGGCGGGGCGCCGGTACCCGAACGTATTCTGCGCAGCTGGGCCGCACGGGACGTCGCTGTCCAACAGGGCTACGGTCTGACTGAAACCGCCCCGGCGGTGCTCAAACTTAACGGCCAGGACGGGGTCAGCAAGGCCGGCTCCGCAGGCAAGCCGCAGTTTCTCGTCGATGTGCGACTCGTCGCCCCGGGCGGTGAGCCGGCGCGGCCGGGGGAGATCGGGGAAATCCAGACTGTAGGACCCAACGTGATCCGCGAGTATTGGCAGCGCCCCGACGCTACCGCTGCGGCGTTTACCGACGGGTGGTTCTGCACCGGGGACGCCGCGGAGAAGGACGAAGAGGGCTATTACTGGATCAGGGACCGGTACAAGGACATGTATGTCTCCGGTGGGGAGAACGTGTACCCGGCCGAAGTGGAGACCGCGTTGCTGAACGTGCCCGGTGTCGCCGAAGCCGCCGTCGTCGGGGTGCCCGACGAACAATGGGGCGAAGTCGGCAAGGCATTCATCGTGCCCGAGGCACGCGGTGAACTCATGAGCGGGGAAGGCATCCGCGAGGCGGTGGCTCCCCTCCTGTCCCGGTTCAAGATCCCTAAGTACATCGAGTTCATCGACCACATGCCGCGCACCTCCACCGGCAAACTGCTCAAGACGGATTTGCGCAACCACCAGGGAGTTTCCGGGTGAGCCTGCCCGGCAAAACCATTGCCGGGCTCCTGCGCCTACCCGCCTGCGAAGGGCGGGAGGATGTCCACGACGTCCCCCGGCTGCAGCAGCAGGTCCGGGTTCCGGGCAGCCGTTTCATTGACCAGGAACGTGCTGCGCGCAATCACCGTACCGAGAGCGGGGATGCCTGCACCCGGTGACGGGTACCGGGCGGCAAGCTTTTCCGCCAGCTCGGCCAGCGTCAGCGGCCCTTCATCCAGGTGTTCTTCTTCCGTGCCGGCTGCTGCCTTCGCAGCGCCGAAGTATCTGATCAGCACTTAGCCGCCTATCGCACTCATGGTTCGTTCGGGCTGGACATAGTCGGAGTCGCCGAGCCCGGCATGGCCCATGCCGTGTGCCCTGGGCTTGCCCCACATGGCTTCCTGCCAGCGGCGGACGACGGCGTCGTCGTCCACGCCGCTGCGCAGCAGTGCCAGCAGGTCCGTCTCATCGTGGGAAAACAGGCAGCTGCGGACCTTTCCCTCGGCCGTGATCCGGGTGCGGACACACTCGGCGCAGAAGGGTTCGGTGACGGAGGCAATGATGCCGACCGTCCCGACAACCGTTGCCGGGTCCGCGTGCCGGCGGACCTCCCAGCGCTGGGCCGGTGCGCCGTTGCGCTCCCGGGGGTCGGGCGTCAGGACGAAGTCACGTTCCAGCAGGGACCGCATCTCGGCGGCGGTGATCATTCCGTCCCGCGTCCAGCCGTGGTCCGCATCCAGGGGCATCTGCTCAATGAACCGCAGTTCGAAGCCGCGGCTGACCGCCCACTCCAGCAGGTCCGGTGCCTCGGCGTCGTTGATTCCCCGCATCAGCACGGCATTGATCTTGACCAGGCCCAGGCCCACCCGGGCGGCTTCCTCCACCCCGCGCAGCACCCGGTCTAGGAACGGGCGGCGGGTGAGCTGGGCAAAGGTATCCGGGTGGAGGGAATCCAGGGACACGTTGATACGGGTCAGGCCGGCGTCCTTGAGTGCCTGGGCTTTCTTGTCCAGGCCGAGCCCGTTGGTGGTCAGGGAAATCGGCAGCTCCGGGTGGTTGGCCCGGATACCGGCAACAATGTCCACCAGATCCGCACGCACCAGCGGTTCACCGCCGGTCAGGCGAAGCTCGCGCACGCCCAGCCGGTCGACGCCGAGCCGGACGAGGCGCACGATTTCGTCCCGGGCAAGTACCTTGTCCCGGGCCAGCCAGTCGAGCCCTTCGGCGGGCATGCAGTACGTGCAGCGCAGGTTGCATTTGTCCGTCAGCGACAGCCGCATGTCCGTGGCCCGGCGGCCGTGCCGGTCCAGCAGACCGTCTGCCGGGGAAAGCGCCAGGGCAGACGCGGGGGAGGGCAGCGCCGACGCGGCGGCGGAGGAACCGCTGCCCGGTGCCGCGGCTTCCGCCGGGCTGATTTCTGGTGTACTGGGGGAAGGGCGTACTGCAGGCATTCCCAGCTGTGTTCCCATTCCTCGAGGTTACGCCCTTTGACAGTTAGGCTCTATAAATGCGCTTTGTTCCGCGGGGCCGCCGGACCCTGGCAGCGTGCGCCGTGACGGTTCTTGCAGCTTCCACAGCCGCGTGCACGTCCCCGGACTCCACCGGCGCCGCCGCGCGCAGCGGAGCCGGCATCACGGTTTTTGCGGCGTCCTCGCTCACCGACGTGGTCGGGCAGCTGAATGCGGCGTACGACGGCGGCGGGCGCCTGCGCGTCAACATCGGCTCCAGCAGCCAGCTTGTAGCGCAGCTGCAGTCCGGCGCCGAAGCGGACGTGGTGATTACGGCCGACCTCGAGGCACTCGACCCCCTGCGGACCGGGCTGGACCGGGAGACGGTGCTGGCCAGCAACAACCTGGTGCTGGCCCTGGCCGCGGACAACCCGGCCGGGATCCGAGTGTTACGCGATGTTGCGGGCGACGGCGTCCGGGCCGCCCTGTGTGCACCCTCGGTTCCGTGCGGGCGGGCAACCTCACGGGTCCTGGAGGCAGCCGGCGTAGCCGTTCCCGCACCGAGCCTGGAGGACAGCGTCCGCTCGGTGCTGACCAAGGTCGCCACCGGCCAGGCCGACGCCGGGTTTGTCTACCGGACCGATGCCCTGGCCGCAGCCGGGTCCGGCGTGACCTACCTGCCGCTGGAGGATCCCGCCCCTAACCGGTACCCCGCGGGACTGACCGCTGAAGGGGCCGGCAACGCCGATGCGGCAGCATTCTACGAATGGCTTACGGGCCCGGAAGCGGCAGCCATCCTCGCCGAGGCAGGGTTCGGCCCGGCGGACCCGGGGAGCAACGATGCCCCTTAGGACGCAGGAATTCCAAGCGGCACCGGGCTCCGCATCCGCCATGAGCCGGGAGGCACGCGCCACGACGCCCGCCTGGCTCTGGGTGCCGGCCGGCGTCGCGCTGCTCCTGTGCGCCGGACCGGTCGCGGCGCTGCTGCTGAATGTCCCCTGGACATCGCTGCCGGAACTGCTGGGCTCCGACGCGGCCCGCACCGCGCTGGGGCTCTCCCTGGCCACCTCGGCCTGCTCCACGCTGCTCTGCGTCCTGCTGGGCCTGCCGCTGGCCGTGCTGCTCAGCAAACTGGAGGGGCCATGGATCCGGCTGATGCGCGGAATCCTGCTGATCCCGCTGGTGCTCTCACCCGTTGTCTCCGGCATCGCCCTGCTGTATTTCTGGGGCCGGCAGGGGATAGCCGGGAAGCTGCTCGGCACCGTGGGACTGGACGTGGGGTACTCGCCGGCCGCCGTCGTTATTGTCCAGGTATTTGTTTCCCTTCCATTCTTCGTGGTCGCGTCGCTGAACAGCCTGTCCGCCGTTGACCGGGACCTGGAAATGGCCGCCGCCACGTCCGGAGCGGGTCCCACCGCGATCCTGCGCCACATCACCTTGCCGCTCGCGCTTCCGGGCATCGTGGCGGGCACGTTGCTGGCCTTCGCCCGGTCACTGGGCGAATACGGAGCCACCATCACCTTCGCGGGGAGCATTGAAGGGAGCACCCGGACCCTGCCGCTGCAGATCGAACTGAGCCTGAACTCCAACCAGCCGCAGGCGGCCTTGGGCATCTGCCTGATGCTTATTGCCCTGTACCTGCTGGTCCTGCTGCTGGCCCGAATCGCCACCGGACGGCTGCTGCCGCGATGAGCACCCGGGGACGGCCCGCCCGGGGGTCCGCCGGAGGCCCGGAGCGGACCAACCGGTGGTGGGCGGCGGCTGCAGGACTGGTCGCCGCGGGACTCGGCGTGGCTTCCGGGGAGCTGCTCGCCGCCATTGCCAGTCCGTCGCTGTCCCCGGTTTCCGCCGTCGGTTCGGTGGTCATCGACGCCGTCCCCGGCCCGGTCAAGGACGCCGCGATCAACCTCTTTGGGACGGCTGACAAGGCCGCGCTGCTGGTGGGGATGGGACTGATCATCGCGCTTGCCGCCGTCGCTGCCGGTGTCTTGGAGCTGCGCCGTCCGCCGACGGGCGCCGCGGTGCTGGGGCTCTTCGGGGCCGCCGGGCTGGCGGCAGTACTTACCCGGCAGCAGTTCTCGCTGCTGGCCCTCCTGCCGCCGATAGCCGCTGCCGGCGTGGCCGTCCTGGTCCTGCGGGCGCTTACGGCGCGGATCCGGGACCTCGCCGCGGCGCAGACGAACGACGACGCCGCGGTGCGCCGCCGTACGGTGCTCACCTCGGTGGGCGGGGGCGCGGCGGTGGCCCTGCTCGGTGCCGCGCTGGCAGGGATAGCCCGCGGGGGTCAGGTGGGCGTCACGGCCCTGCGCGAAACGGTCCGGCTGCCGGTGCCGTCCCGGCGTGCGGCAGCGATACCCGCCGGAGCCGAGCTCGCCGTCGACGGCCTGGCGCCGCTGGTGACTCCCGCCGCCGATTTTTACCGGATAGACACGGCCCTGAGCGTGCCGCTGATCGACCCGGCGGACTGGCGGCTGCGGATCACCGGCATGGTGGACCGCGAAGTGGAACTGGGCTACGCGGAACTCCTCGCGGCGCCGCTGCAGGAAAGCTACGTCACCCTCGCCTGTGTTTCCAACGAGGTGGGCGGGAACCTGATCGGCAACGCCCGGTGGCTGGGGCTGCCGGTCCGGGACCTTTTGGCCCGGGCCGGGGTGCAGCCGGGCGCGGACATGGTGCTCTCCACCAGCCGGGACGGGTGGAGCGCTTCCACCCCTTTGGAGGCACTGACCGATGACCGGGACGCGCTGCTGGCCGTAGGCATGAACGGGGAACCGCTGCCGCTGGAACACGGTTTCCCCGTCCGGCTGGTTGTGCCCGGACTGTACGGATACGTGTCGGCGACCAAGTGGGTCACCGAGCTGCGGGTCACCCGGTTCGCGGATGAGACCGCCTACTGGACGGACCGGGGCTGGGGCGAGCGCGGCCCGGTCAAGCTCTCCTCCCGCATCGACGTTCCCGGCCGTACGCCGGTCTCCGCCGGCACGGTCACCGTGGCCGGCGTGGCGTGGGCGCAGCACACCGGCATCAGTGCCGTACAGGTGCGCGTGGACGACGGCGGCTGGCAGGACGCGCAGCTGGCTCCCGGGATCTCCGCGGATACGTGGCGGCAGTACCGGATCGCAGTGGAGCTTGCCCCGGGCGGGCACGACATCACGGTCCGGGCCGTGGACGCGAACGGCGTCCGGCAGGCGGAAGAAAAACGGCCAGTGCTTCCCGACGGAGCCACCGGCCTGCATACAATTCGGGTGACGGTGCGCTGAGGCCTTTCCAGCCCTCGACTTCCTGCCCACCCATCTCCCAAGGAGGAACATGTCGGTAGAACCGGCTCCACAAGGTGTCCCGGCACCGGCATCCGCTGCACCGTCCGACACCGCCGGACCCCGGCAGGCAGCGGCCCACCGGCAAGCCGTGGAGGACCTCCTGCGGACCTGGTTCCAGGCGCATCCGCCCGCCCACGAGACCGTGGCACTGAACGCCGCGGCCGGGCGGCTCCTTGCCGCCGAAGTGCGTGCACCGGGGAACCTGCCGCCCTTTACGAACTCGCAGATGGACGGTTACGCCGTCCGGGTTGCCGACCTCGCTGCCGCGGGGGACCTGCCGCCGGCCCCCGGCAGGGTCCGCCTGGCCACGGCCGCACCCATCCCGGCCGGCTCGGCACCGCCGCCGCTGCTCCCCGGCACCGCCGCACCCGTGATGACCGGTGCCATGCTGCCCGAGGGTGCCGACGCCGTCGTTCCGATCGAGGCCTGCACGCCCGACACCTTCGTGCCCGCCGCGGAGCCCCCTGGCACCGTGGCGGTCCCCGCAGAGGTGCCCGCCGGGCAGTTTGTCCGCAGGGCAGGCAGCGATATTGCCGCAGGAACCCCGGCGCTGCCCGCCGGTGCCGTGCTGGGTCCGCTGCAGCTGGGCCTGCTCGCGGCACTCGGCCTGGACCGCGTCACCGTCCGGACACGGCCGCGGGTGCTGCTGCTGACCACCGGAGACGAAGTCATCGAACCGGGCCGGCCGCTCGGGCCGGGCCAGATCCACGACGCGAACACCACCCTGCTCCGCAGCTCGCTCGAGGAGGCGGGCGCGGAGGTACTCCGGTCCCGGATCCTGGCCGACTCCCCGCAGGAGTTCACTGACCGGCTCCGTGCCGACGTCGCGGCAGACGCCCCGGACCTGGTCCTCACCTCGGGCGGCATCAGCAAGGGAGCCTACGAGGTGGTGCGCCAGGGCCTCGCCTCGCAGGACGTGGCGTTCCTGTCCGTGGCCATGCAGCCCGGCGGTCCGCAGGGCATCGGCACGGTCGACGGCGTCCCGTTCCTCGGGTTCCCGGGCAACCCGGTCAGCTCGCTGGTCTCCTTCGAGATGTTCCTGCGTCCGGCCCTGACGGCCGTCACCGGCGCGCCGCGGCCTCGGGCGGAAGTGCCCGCCCGCCTCACCGCCCCGCTCGGCAGCCCCGCCGGCAAGCACCAGGTGCGCCGCGGCCGGTACACGGCCGGAACGGTGGAACCGGTGGGCGGACCCGGGTCCCACCTGGTCCATGCCCTGGCCTCCTCCAACGCCCTGATCTCCGTCCCCGTGGGGACGGAGCACCTCGAAGCCGGCGCAGAAGTGACAGTATTGCTACTGGAATAACCGCAACTGTGTCCCGCCCGGACGCCGTGCCCGAAAGGACCCTGCCGTGAGCGCCGAACCCGAAGACCTCCACCCCGCCGGCCTGACCCACGTCCGCGAGGACGGCTCCGCGCACATGGTGGATGTCTCCGCCAAGACCGAAACCACGCGCCAGGCCACGGCACAGGCCGTGCTGCGCAGCACCGCCGAGGTGGTACGCCTGATTGCCGACGGCGGGCTGCCGAAGGGCGACGCGCTGGCCGTGGCCCGGGTGGCCGGCATCATGGCCGCCAAGCAGACGTCCAACCTCATCCCGCTGTGCCATCCGCTGCCCCTGACGAAGGTCACCGTGGACTTCACCCCGCGGGAGGGCGACGTCGTCGTGGAAGCCACCGTGAAGACCAAGGCACTCACCGGCGTCGAAATGGAAGCGCTGACCGCCGCCTCCGTGGCCGCACTGACGCTCTACGACATGATCAAGGCCGTCGACAAACATGCCCGCATCACCGACATCATGGTGCGGGCCAAGTCCGGCGGCAAAAGCGGAGACTGGGCGTTGTGAGCACTCCGTCATCCCGCCGCACCGCAGGGGTACTGATTGCCTCCACCCGCGCCGCCGCCGGCACCTACCAGGATGAATGCGGCCCGCTGATTGCCGACTGGCTGTATGCCCTGGGCTATGACATTGTGCTGGCCGAAGTGGTGCCCGACGGCGTGGAGGTCGCCGCGTCGCTGCAGCGCATCCTCGCCCTCGAACCTTCGGTCCTGCTCACCAGCGGAGGCACCGGGCTCAGCCCGGACGACGTCACCCCCGAGTCCACCGAGCCCCTGCTGGACCGGCACGTGCCCGGAGTCATGGAAGCCATCCGTGCCAAGGGGCTGGCCTCGACGCCGATGGCCGCCATCAGCCGCGGGTTCGCCGGCACCGCCGGCCGCACCTTTGTGGTGAACCTGCCCGGTTCCCCGGCCGCGGTGGCGGACGGGCTGGCCGTACTGGAACCGATCATCGGCCATATCTGCGGCCAGTTGGAAGGAAAGCGTGAACACTAGCGAAGTTGTCCGTGCCACCGTCTCCGCCGAGCCGCTGAGCAGCACCGAGGCCGAACAGAACGCGTGGTCGCCGGACTGCGGCGCCGTGGTCCTCTTCAGCGGCATCGTCCGCAACCACGACGACGGCAAGTCCGTCACGGCACTTGCCTACAGCGCCCACCCCACGGCACAGTCCGTGCTGGGCGAGGTAGCCGCCGGAATTGCGGCGAAATACGACGGCGTCCGGATCTGGGTGGCCCACCGCACCGGGGACCTGGACATCGGTGACGCCGCCCTGGTGGCTGCCGTCGCCTCGGCCCATCGAGGCACCGCGTTTGCGGCCTGCTCCGAGCTCGTGGACACGGTCAAGGCGAACGTGCCCATCTGGAAGGAGCAGGGCTTCACGGACGGCAGCACCGAGTGGGTGGGCGTCAGCGACCGGCCCTGACCGGTAATCTGGAGCCTATGAGCGAAAAACTTGCCGTAGCGGTCCTCGGGGCCGCAGGCCGCATGGGGTCCGAGGCCGTTGCCGCCGTCGAGGCCGCCGAAGACATGGAACTCGTTGCAGCGCTGGGCCGTACCGACCCGCTGGAAACCCTCGTCTCGGCCGGTGCCCGGTACGTAGTGGACCTGACCGTGCCGGACAGCACCGAGGCCAACGTCCGCTTCGCCGTCGAGCACGGCATGCACGCCGTGGTCGGCACCACCGGATGGGATGCCGAGCGGCTGGGCCGCCTGGCGAAGCTGCTGGAAACGTCCCCCGCTACCGGTGTGCTCATCGCGCCGAACTTCGCCCTCGGCTCCGTGCTGGCCTCGGCCTTCGCCGCCAAGGCCGCCCGCTACTTCGAATCGGTGGAACTGATTGAGCTGCACCACCCGGACAAAGTGGACGCCCCCTCGGGAACGGCCGTACGCACCGCGCAGCTGATCGCCGCCGCACGCGCCGAGGCCGCTGCGGCTCCCTCTCCGGATGCCACAACCAAGGCACTGCCGGGAGCGCGCGGCGCGGAGGTGGACGGAGTGCACGTGCATTCCGTGCGGCTGCGCGGGCTGGTGGCCCACCAGGAAGTGCTCCTGGGCGGGCCGGGCGAGCAGCTGACCATCCGGCATGATTCCTTCGACCGCGCCTCCTTCATGCCCGGTGTCCTGCTGGGCCTGCGGCAGGTCGCCGGCCATCCCGGACTGACCGTCGGACTTGACGGCTACCTCAACCTGAACGACTAAGGAACACGTTGTCTTTCTTCACCGGCCTTTTCTCCAACCGCGCCAAGCTCGGCGTGGCCCTGGTGACCCTGCTGCTCTTCTTCTACCTGTGGGTCTCGGCGCAGCGCGGCTGGCTGCTGCTCACTTCTGACGAAATTTCGGCCAAACTGATGGGCCTTGCCTACCTGGTGCTGCCGGTGGTCGGCGCGTGGGCGCTCATCCGCGAGCTGATGTTCGGCAACCGGACGGAGCAGATGGCCCGGATCCTGGCCGAGGAAGGCCGGCTGCCGGTGGATGACCTGCCGCGTACGCCTGCCGGACGGATTGTGCGGGAAGCCGCGGACGCCCAGTTCCCCGTGTACAAGGCCGAGACCGAGGCCGCCCCCGAGGATTGGCGCAGCTGGTTCCGGCTGTCCTGCGCCTACGACGCCGCCGGGGACCGCACGCGCGCCCGGCGCACCATGCGGCAGGCCGGCAGGCTCTATGCGGGAACCCGGAACCAGCCCGGAGCCTAGCGCTTCTGCCGGGCCGGGGCCGCGGTCCGGCCGCCCTTGCCGCGGGCCAGCCGGGAGGCGCCCGAGGTGACCAGTTCCAGCGGGCCGCGTGCGTCGATGCGTTGGAACAGGACGGCCAGCACCACCAGGATCGCCGCTTGGATCCAGTACACCGGCATCGGTTCCAGGGGCGGGCTCTGCTGGTCCACCATGGTCATCACCCACACGTGCAGGCTGTACAGGGTGAGGGTCATGGCGCCGGCCGCGGAGAGGGGCAGCAGGAGGTTCGGCCGGGCACGCGTCAGGAGCAGGCAGGCGCCCAGCACGGCGGCTGCGGTGCCGGCGGTGTGCAGCATGTCCAGGCTGGTGTTGGAATGCGGTCCTGCCAACGCGAGCCACCACCAGGAACCGGTCTGCTCCACCGAACTGAGATTGACCTCCAGCATCCGTGCCAGCGGCCACTGCTGCCCGGACTCGGTGGCCCGGAGGGCATCAAAACCGCCCAGCTCACCAAGCAGGTAATAGGAGGTCAACTTTGCGGTCACGGCGGCAAACACCCCGCCCGTGAGCAGTCCCACCTGAACCGGCAGGCTGGTCAACGCCAGCCGCCCGATCACCAGCCCCAGCAGGATATAGCTCAGCCACTGCAGCACCGGGTAGAACCCCGTGACGAAGACATCCGCTGCCAGCGCGGCGGGGGAGAGGAACGCCTCCCAGGTGATGTTTCCACCGATATCCGACGGCGAGAGGTTCCGCAGCAGCCAGTCCCGCGCCACGTAGGCAAGCACCGGGGACAGGAGCAGCCAGGCCCCGGCCCAGACGGCCAGCCGGCGAAGCGGCATACCCAGGAACGGCAGCGCCAGCAGGAACAGGACGGCGTAATGGAAGAGGATGACGGCGATGGTGGTTTCCAGTCCGCCCAGGGCCAGGCCCACCAGGGCGATGATGAGTGCCCGCACCGCAATTCCGCGCCGGTCCCGGTTCACTGCCTTCGCCTCATGGGGTTCGCTGCCGCCGGTCAGCAGCGCCAGCCCGACGCCGGCAACCACCGCGAACAAGGCCGAGGAACGTCCGGAGAACACCAGCCCGGTCAGGCTGGGATCGCCGGTTTCCTGGTTGTAGAGCGGCAGCACGTGCGTGGCGATCATGCCCAGCAGGGCGATCCCGCGGGCAGCATCGATGCCGGTCAGGCGGCGTTGGTTCATGCACAGAATCGTCTCACAGGCCGCCGGGCCGGCTGCCGCTTCCACATACTGTTGCCCCATTGCGGTGCGTAACGGGTAACGTTTCACCCATGGATTTCCAAAACAGCACGCTTCCTTTCGGCACCCTCGTCACCGCCATGGTGACCCCGTTCACCGAGGACGGGGAAGTGGACTTCGACGCCACTGCCTACCTGGCGAACAAGCTCGTCGAAGACGGCTGCGACGGCCTGGTGGTATCCGGCACCACCGGTGAAACCTCCACGCTGGAAGACAGCGAGAAGGAAGACCTGTTCCGCGTGGTCGCCCAGACCGTGGGCGGCCGTGCCAAGGTCATTGCCGGCACCGGCACCAACCACACGTCCCACTCGGTGGAGATGGCCCGCCGTGCCGAGCGTGCCGGCGTCGACGGCCAGCTGGTGGTCACCCCGTACTACAACAAGCCCACGCAGGCCGGCGTGCTGGCGCACTTCGACGCCGTCACCGCGGCCACCGACCTGCCGGTCATGGTGTACGACATTCCCGGCCGCGCCGGCATTGCCCTGAGCACCTCCACCATCTTCCGGCTGGCCGAGAACCCCCGGATCCTGGCGCTGAAGGACGCGAAGGCGGACTTCGCCGGCATCACCCGCGTGCTGGCCAACACCACGCTGGACGTCTACGCCGGCGACGACGGGCTGACCCTGCCGTGGATGGCCGCCGGTGCCGTCGGCGTCGTCAGCGTGTCCGCGCACGTGGCCACCGCGCAGTTCCGCGCCCTGGTCGACGCCGCCGCAGCCGGGGACTTCGCCACCGCCCGCCGCATCCACTTCGAACTGGATCCGGTGGTCCGTGCCGTAATGACCCACATTCCGGGCACCGTTTCGACGAAGCAGATCCTGGCGATGCAGAAGGTCATTCCCACTGCAGCGGTCCGGTTGCCGCTGGTGGCCCCCGACGCCGTCGAGATGGAAGCCATCCTGACCGACCTGGCCGAAGCCGGCATGGACTTCTCCCGGACCGAGGCGTAAGCAATCATGAGCGAAACTGCCGAAACCGCCGGACCCGGCCTGTTGACCCCGCCGCCGCTGGAGGCGGAAACCCTGAGGATCGTCGCGCTGGGCGGCCTGGGGGAGATCGGCCGGAACATGGCCGTCTTCGAAATCGACGGCAAGCTGCTCATCGTGGACTGCGGTGTCCTCTTCCCCGAGGAAACCCAGCCCGGCGTGGACCTCATCCTGCCGGACTTCTCCTACATCGAGGACCGCCTGGATGACGTGGTCGGCGTGGTGCTCACCCACGGCCACGAGGACCACATCGGCGCGGTGCCGTACCTGCTGCGGCTGAAGAACGATATTCCCCTGATCGGTTCGCAGCTGACGCTGGCGCTGGTGGAAGCGAAGCTGCAGGAACACCGCATCAAGCCGTTCTCCCTGACGGTCACCGAGGGGCAGATCGAGCAGCTCGGCCCGTTCGAATGCGAATTCGTGGCGGTCAACCACTCCATCCCCGACGCGCTGGCTGTGTTCATCCGCACCGCTGCCGGCACGGTGCTGCACACCGGCGACTTCAAAATGGACCAGCTGCCCCTGGACGGCCGGATCACGGACCTGCGCGCCTTCGCCCGGCTGGGTGAAGAGGGCGTGGACCTGTTCATGGCAGACTCCACCAACGCCGACGTCCCCGGGTTCACCACCGCCGAACGCGAAATCGGCCCGGTGCTGCAGGAACTGTTCGGCAAGGTGGACAAGCGCATCATTGTCGCTTCCTTCTCCTCCCACATCCACCGCGTCCAGCAGGTCCTCGACGCTGCCGCCGCGGACAACCGCTTCGTCTGCTTTGTCGGACGGTCCATGGTGCGCAATATGGCGATCGCCGAGAAACTCGGTTACCTCCACGTGCCCGAAGGCATCCTGGTCGACCTGAAGAACGTCGACGAGCTGCCGGACAACAAGGTGGTGCTGATGTCCACCGGATCCCAGGGCGAGCCCATGGCGGCCCTGTCCCGGATGGCGAACGGCGACCACCGGATCCGCATCGGCAAGGGCGACACCGTCATCCTCGCCTCATCCCTGATTCCCGGCAACGAAAACGCCGTGTTCCGCGTGATCAACGGGCTTATGCGGCTGGGCGCCGACGTCGTACACAAGGGCAACGCGAAAATCCACGTCTCCGGGCACGCAGCCGCCGGTGAACTGCTCTACTGCTACAACATCCTGCGGCCGAAGAACGCCATGCCGGTGCACGGCGAGACCCGGCACCTCATCGCCAACGGCCGCCTGGCCGCTGCCACCGGTGTCCCGGAGCAGAACATCATCCTGGCCGACGACGGCACGGTGGTCGACCTGCGCGACGGCAAGGCCCGCGTGGTGGGCGAAGTGGAGTGCGGCTTCGTCTATGTGGACGGGTCCAGCGTCGGAGCGATCACCGACACCGACCTGAAGGACCGGCGGATCCTCAGCGAGGAAGGCTTCATCTCCATCATTTCCGTGGTGAACCGCAGTACCGGCACCATCGTCTCCGGCCCGGAAATCCACGCCCGCGGCTTTGCCGAGGGTGACGCGGTCTTCGACGAGATCATTCCCAAGATCAGTGCGGCCCTGGAAGAAGCGGTGCGCTCCAACACCGACCACACCACCTACCAGCTGCAGCAGGTGGTCCGGCGGGTCGTGGGGACCTGGGTCAACCGCCGGCTGCGGCGCCGTCCCATGATCGTGCCGGTAGTGGTCGAGGCCTAGTCCGGGCCGTGGTACAGGGTGGGCAAGTAGCCCGAAAACCGTTCCCGGCCGCGTAAATTCAGGGTATCCGGGGCCCCATCGGGTAGCGTGGCTCGTATGGCGACTCGTACTTCCCCTGCCGCACGCAGCGGTGCCTCCGGCCGGACCTCGGCCCGGAGCGCCGGCGGCAGCTCAAGCAAGACATCAGGCAAGTCCAGCGCGCGCGGCGGATCCGGAGGCCGGGGGACCTCTGCGTCGCGCCAGGCGCCCCCGGACCAGCTGCCGCTGCCGCTGCGCGCGGTGGAGAGCGCCTGGATGGGCATCTCCCGCATCGCAGGGGCCGGCGTCCGCAAGCTCGGCGCCGATGTATCTCCCGAGCGCGAAATCCGCCGCGACGGGACCGGATTCTTCCTGATCCTGCTTGCCCTCGCCGTCGCCACCGTCGAGTGGTGGGCCCTGCGCGGTCCCGTCGCCGACGTGATCCACGCCGGCGCGGCCGGAACATTCGGCTGGATGGCCGTGGTGCTGCCCTTTATGCTCACCGCCGGCGCAGTCCGCCTGTTCCGCTACCCGGAGCGGCACCGAGCCAACAGCAGGATCAGCATCGGCCTCGTGATCATGCTGCTCGCCGGCTCCGGCATCACGCACATTGCGGGCGGCCTGCCCGCACTGTCGGACGGGTTCGACCGGCTCTGGGCCTCCGGCGGCATCGTCGGCTTCCTCGTCGCCGGACCGTTGTCCGCCGCCCTGACTCAATGGCCGGTGCTGGTCCTCCTTTCGCTGCTGGTGTTCGTGAGTGTCCTGATCATCACGGCCACGCCGTTCCGCCATATTCCGCTGCGCCTGCGGGCAATGTATGAACACCTCATGGGCCAGGACCTGGACCCCGATGATCCTGAAGCGCACGACCAGAGCTACCTCTACGGCACGCCTAAGCCGGAAAAGGTCCGCAAGCCGCGCAAGAGCCGCCGCGAAAAGGAAGCCGAGGCCGCTGCCGCGCAGGACGGTTTCGCCGGCGACGAAGCATTTGAACGCGCGCTGCTGCAGGACGAGGAAGATGAAGCAGCAGCCGCTGCCGCGGCCGCGCCGGCAGTACCCCCTGGAGTCCGGCGTCCCACGCAGTCCGAACTGGCCACGCAGAAGATCCGCCGCAACCAGGGCCTGCCCGTCGACGGCGGCATGGACACCGCCGAGCCGCCCACCGAGGCCATCAGCACCGTCCCCGGCGCCACCGAAGTCCTGAACCTGGCCGCCGTTCCGCCCGTAGCACCCGTGCCGTCCCGGCCGGTCCAGCCGGTCCCGCCGAACACACCCATCCCGCAGCGCACCGAGCAGCTGCAGCTCTCCGGCGACATCACCTATACGCTGCCGCCGTCGGACTTCCTGCCCCCGGGACCGCCGGCGAAGGAGCGCTCCGAAGCCAACGACGCCGTCGTCGCCGCACTGACGCACACGCTCGAGCAGTTCAACGTGGACGCGAAGGTCACCGGATTCTCCCGCGGCCCGACGGTCACCCGCTACGAGATCGAACTCGGCGAAGGCACCAAGGTGGAACGCGTCACCGCGCTGTCCAAGAACATTGCCTACGCCGTGGCGAGCTCCGACGTACGCATCCTGTCGCCCATTCCGGGTAAATCCGCCATCGGCATCGAAATCCCCAATGCGGACAAGGAAGTTGTTGCCCTGGGCGATGTCCTGCGGTCCAACTCCGCCCGGAAGACCGAGCACCCCATGGTCATGGGTGTGGGCAAGGACGTCGAAGGCGGCTTCGTGGTGGCCAACCTGGCCAAGATGCCCCACCTGCTGGTGGCCGGAGCCACCGGTGCCGGTAAATCCTCCTTCGTGAACTCGATGATCACGTCCATCCTGATGCGCTCCACGCCGGATGAAGTCCGCATGGTGATGGTGGACCCCAAGCGTGTGGAGCTGACCGCCTACGAAGGCGTGCCGCACCTGATCACCCCGATCATTACCAACCCGAAGAAAGCCGCGGAAGCGCTGCAGTGGGTGGTCCGCGAAATGGACACCCGCTACGACGACCTCGCAAACTTCGGCTTCAAGCACATCGACGATTTCAACAAGGCCGTCCGCAACGGCAAGGTGGTGCCCCCGGCCGGATCCAAGCGGGTCATCCGGGCCTACCCGTACCTGCTGGTGATCGTGGACGAGCTCGCCGACCTCATGATGGTCGCCCCGCGGGACGTCGAAGACTCCATCGTGCGCATCACCCAGCTTGCCCGCGCCGCCGGCATCCACCTGGTGCTGGCCACGCAGCGGCCGTCCGTCGACGTCGTGACCGGCCTGATCAAGGCGAACGTCCCCTCCCGCATGGCGTTCGCGACCTCCTCGGTCACCGACTCCCGCGTGGTGCTGGACCAGCCCGGCGCGGAAAAACTCCTCGGCCAGGGCGATGCCCTGTTCCTGCCGATGGGATCCAACAAACCCATCCGCGTGCAGGGAGCCTGGGTTACCGAGTCCGAGATCCACCGGGTCGTTGAGCACGTCAAGGGCCAGCTGCAGGCCGTCTACCGCGAAGACGTCGCCGTCACGGCACCGAAGAAGCAGATCGACGACGACATCGGAGACGACCTCGACGTCCTGCTGCAGGCGACCGAACTGGTGGTGACCACGCAGTTCGGTTCCACCTCCATGCTCCAGCGCAAGCTGCGCGTGGGCTTCGCGAAGGCCGGCCGGCTCATGGACCTGCTGGAATCCCGCGGCGTGGTGGGACCGTCCGAGGGTTCCAAGGCCCGCGACGTGCTGGTGAAGCCCGATGACCTGGCCGCCACCCTCGCTGCCATCAGCGGCGGCGAAGCTCCGGCGCCGTCCGGGGGAGCCGGAGCCGCGGCGCTGGCGGACAACGCCAATGCCAACCACGGCTTCGACCCTGCCGGGCCGGTGGACCTGGTTGCCGCGGACCTGGAGGGCAGGCCGCAGGCGAGCGACTACCACGACGACGCGGACGACCCGGACGGTTCCGAAGATGCCTGGAACCTCACCGGCCGGTGAATCTTCGCTAGGCTGAAGGCGTGAGCAATTCTCCTACCGATAGGGTTCCGACCCTCAATATCGCCAATGCCCTGACGGTGGCGCGGATCCTGATGGTTCCGCTCTTTATCTGGTTCCTGGCGTCCGACGACGGCCGTGACGGCCTGTTCCGTTGGCTCGCCGTGGCAACCTTCGCCGTCGCCATCTACACCGACAAGCTCGACGGCGATATTGCCCGCAGCCGCGGGCTGATCACCGACTTCGGCAAGATCGCCGATCCGATTGCCGACAAGCTGCTGATCGGTTCGGCGCTGGTGATGCTTTCCCTGCTGGGCGAGCTGTGGTGGTGGGTCACCATCGTTATCCTCGTCCGCGAACTGGGCATCACGCTGATGCGCTTCGTTGTGATCCGGTACGGCGTTATGGCCGCCTCCCGGGGCGGCAAGCTCAAGACCGTGGTCCAGACCTTCGCCATCTTCGTGTTCCTGCTTCCGCTGACCGCGTGGCTGGGTGCCTGGGCCTGGTGGATCGGAGCCGTCTTCATGTCTGCCGCGCTCGTCATCACAGTCGTGACCGGCGTCGACTACGTCCTGCAGGCCGTCAAGCTGCGCCGCGCCGGCAAGCGCGCATGAGCGACGCGCCTGCCGCCGTCCTGGCGGGCGAGGTTGTGGCCGTTGCCCGGGACACGGGGCGGACCGTCGCCACTGCAGAGTCGCTCACCGCGGGCATGCTCTGCGCCGAGCTGGGGTCGGTCCCCGGTGCCTCGGCGGTTTTGCAGGGCGGCGTGGTTGCGTATCAAAATGGAATCAAGCTGTCCGTCCTCGGGGTTCCGGCCGAGCTCCTGGCCCAAGCCGGATCCGTCGACGGTAGGGTGGCGGAGCACATGGCGGCCGGGGCGCGGCGGGTTCTTGGCGCCGACGTCGGGGTATCCACCACCGGCGTCGCCGGACCTGATACACACGACGGCAAGCCGGTTGGTACCGTGTTCCTTGGGATCGCTACTTCCGAAGGGACCTCCTTCCGGGAGTTTCTGTTCGCGGGGGACCGTACGGCCATCCGAACGGCGGCATGCAGGGAAGCACTCGCCATGCTGGCGTCAGTGCTGGAAGACCGCTAGCGGGGCGGAAATCGGGAAGCTGCGCAGGCGGGAACAAAACCGGCAGGGCGTCAGTTGTTAGTATCAGGAACCGCCAAGGTTCCTTTATTACGATCTTTGGACAGTCTGCGGTACCGCCGCAGTCCGTACTCACAGGGAGCAGGACGATACACATGGTTAAGCAACCCGTATCCGTGAACGGCGTGATCCGCTGGCGGGATGTAGGGTTGGCGGAAGACGCACACCGGGAGCCTAAGGAGCGCAAGATGGTAGTTCTTCGTCACGAGATTGGTGATGTACTCCGCGACGTGCGCCAGCGCCAGGGCCGGACCCTGCGCGAGGTGTCGCATAGCGCCCGCGTTTCTCTCGGCTACCTCAGCGAGGTTGAGCGCGGACAGAAGGAAGCATCATCCGAACTTCTGTCTTCAATCTGCAGTGCCCTCGATGTGCCCCTGTCCCTGATGCTCCGAGAGGTCAGCGACCGGGTGGCAAACGCCGAAGGCGTTGCCATTCCAGACACCGTGCCATCTGAGTTTTCGCGGGAGTTCGCCCGCGAATTCCCCGAAGACCTGGCACGGGATCTGGCCCGCACATCCTAAAAACCGCACACCGCACACCGCAGCGCGTCACGCAGGCCGAACGGAATCGGCCGTAGCGACCGTGTTGCCCCATAGACATACCCCTTGACGCTGTTGCATCAGGGCGAAGAAATCTCCAGAGGAAACCCCCGCAGGCGCGGTGCCTGCGGGGGTTTGTTCTGTCCGGTGCCTGAACTGTCCGGGGCCTAGCGGCCTTCCTCCACGGGAGGCTCGTCCTCCAACTGATCCCCGACGGGCCGGACGGAAGCATTCAGTTTGTGCAGCAGCCGGACCAGGGTATGCAGTTCCTCCGACTCCCACCCCGTCCAGGTACGCCGGAAGTGCTCCTTGCGCGCAGTGGCCGTTCCTTCCAGACGGGCAGCACCAACCTCGGTGAGATTGATCGGCTGTGCCCGTCCGTCCTCCGGGTCCGCATGCTTTTCCACCAGCCCCAGCGACTGCAGCATGGCTACCTGACGGCTCAGGGAGGGCTTGCCCACGCCGACCGCTGCGGCCAGATCCGTCAGGCGCATGGGCCCCTGCTGATGGAGCAGGACCATCAGGCCGTAGGCCGAAGGTTCCATATCCGGGTGCACCTCCCGGGCGATCCGGTGGGAGCTGGCCCGGGCGCGGCGCCACAGCACGCTGAGTTCCTGCTCAAGGTCCTCTATGGCCGTGTCCTTGTCCGGTTCGGCGCCGGAGGGAGGGTTGCCGTCGGGTAAAGCGGCGGGACCGGATGTTTCGGTCATCCTCCCATTGTAGGATCGCCGCCCTTCCACGGCACTGGAATACCTCGGGCTTTTGGAGCCGCGGGCCGGTTCGCTGCCGTGTTTCGTGCGTGAGAGGATTAATCGATGCGTATCAGCGATTTCTGGCGGCTTATGGATGACGAGTTCGGTGCGGCCTACTCCAGGGTCCTGGCCGCGGACCTGGTGCTCGGGCAACTCGGAGGGGTCACGGCCGCACAGGCCTTGGACAAGGGCATGGAACCCAAATCCGTATGGCTGGCGGTATGCGACATCCAGGACGTTCCTCCCGAACGCCGGCTGGGCCGCGACGTCAAGCCCAAGGCAAACTAGGGCTGCCGCCGCTCCCGGCCAACGGACACGCCGGGGTCCGCTGTTCGAATATTTGTTCGGATAAAGATATGCTCCTACACAGGGGCCCGTCCTAGCCGATGCGGCCCGGGATATCCACAAGACAACGAGTTATACGTTCCGGTCAGCCGTTTTGTCAGTGCCGCCGGATAGGGTCGTAGATAAGAAATGACGACCGGCCTACGGGCCGCCCACAACCACAACACGAGGTGAAGAATGGCTGCTCCAGCCGACCGCGCAAAAGCCCTAGAGGCAGCGCTGGCCCAGATTGACAAGCAATACGGCAAGGGCTCGATCATGCGCCTGGGCGACGAAGTGCGCGCCCCTGCCGAAACCATTTCCACCAGCTCCGTGGCGTTGGATGTTGCGCTGGGTATCGGTGGCCTGCCGCGTGGCCGCGTGGTGGAGATCTACGGACCTGAATCTTCCGGTAAGACCACCCTCGCGCTCCACGTTGTCGCCAACGCGCAGAAGAACGGCGGCATTGCCGCGTTCATTGACGCCGAGCACGCACTGGACCCCATCTATGCGGCCAAGCTGGGCGTGGATACGGACTCGCTGCTCGTTTCGCAGCCGGACACCGGCGAGCAGGCCCTGGAGATCATGGACATGCTGATCGGCTCCGGCTCGGTCGACGTCGTGGTCATTGACTCCGTTGCCGCACTGGTTCCGCGTGCCGAAATCGAAGGCGACATGGGCGACAGCCACGTGGGCCTGCAGGCCCGCCTGATGAGCCAGGCACTCCGTAAGATCGCCGGCCGCCTGAGCCACACCAATACCACCGCAATCTTCATCAACCAGCTGCGTGAAAAGATCGGTGTCTTCTTCGGCAGCCCGGAAACCACCACCGGTGGCAAGGCGCTGAAGTTCTATGCTTCGGTCCGTATCGACGTCCGCCGCATCGAGACGCTGAAGGAAGGCACCAACCCGGTGGGTAACCGTACGCGTGCCAAGATCGTCAAGAACAAGATGGCTCCGCCCTTCAAGCAGGCCGAGTTCGACATCATGTACGGCGTCGGTATTTCCCGCGAAGGCGGACTGATTGACATGGGCGTGGAACACGGCCTGGTCAAGAAGTCCGGTGCCTGGTTCACCTATGACGGTGACCAGCTGGGCCAGGGCAAGGAAAACTCGCGCAACTTCCTGAAGGACAATCCCGATCTGGCGGACGAGTTGGAGCGCCGTATCCGCGAAAAGCTCGGAATCGGTGTTCCTGCCGCTGAAGAGCCCGCAGCACCCAAGCTGAAGGCAGTCGGAAAGGACTCCTAGCAGCGGCCCGCGGACCCGGGGACACCTGTCCTGGGACAGCAGGATCAGGGAAGCCGCTCCCGCATGGGGGCGGCTTCCCGTCCGGTCGGTCCGGTCGGTCCGGTCGGTCCAGTCCGCACGGAACGGCGCTACGGCGCAGCTACTCTCCGCGGCGGTCCGGGGGAGTGGAAGTCCGGGGAGGAAAAGGGAACAAGGCCCTGGAGCGGATGGTTATGGATACCTCGCAGGAAGAGACCCTGGCAGAGCTGAAGCGACGGCTTGCCGAAATCAGCGCTGCGGCGGCGGCAACTGCGCCCGCCGGTGACGGGGACGCTCCGGGCGGCGCGAAGGGAACGCGCACCGCACCCGAGCCGGTGGACGCCAAACCTGGCGCTTCCAGGCCTGCCCGCCGCCGCAAGACGCCCGCGAAGACGCCCGATACCTTCAAGGAAGACGGTTTCGGTGAGGAAGCTCCCGCCGACGAGCCCTGGGCGGAACCCGGTACAGGCGGCTCCGGGTCGAAGCGGGGAGGGAAAAAGTCCGGCCGCGGGCGGCAGGGCTGGGGGCAGCAGGGTGCAGACGCGGACCAGCCGGAGGAAGCCGTCCCGCTGACGCCGGAGGAAGCTTACGCCGAGGCAAAAGCCATCGTCCTGCGCCAGCTGACTGCCTCTCCCAAGAGCCGCAAACAGCTTGAAACCAAGCTTGCGGAAAAGGAAATCCCGCCGGAAGCCGCAGCTGCGGTCCTTGACCGTTTCGAAGAAGTGCAACTCGTGGATGATGCCGAGTTTGCGCGGCTGTGGGTCCGCAGCAGGTCCCAGAGCAAGTCCCTTGCCCGCGGGGCCCTGCGGCGCGAGCTGACGGAAAAGGGCATTGCACCGGATCTCGCCGCTGAAGCGCTTGAACAGGTCAGTGCCGACGACGAACTCGAAGCGGCGCGCGCCCTGGCGAGGAAAAAGCTCCAGGCGTCCGCCGATCTTTCCGACCGCAGCGTGCGCGATAAACAGACCCGCCGACTGGTGGGGATGCTGGCCCGGAAGGGTTATTCCCCGTCGCTCGGCTTTCGGGTAGCGGCTGAAGTCATCGGTGAAGTCCGGGATGCCAGGGGGGACTCCGTCTAACCGGCGGACTGCGGGCCGGCGCCCGGCCGGCCTGGGGAACGCGGCGAAACAGCGGCGCTATTAGTCGTGGTGTCAATCCGACGCGCCGTATCGTATGCTGTGCCAACTATGTTAAAGATGAGGTTGGCGGGGCCCATGTTGCATCCAGTAGGTCGATTCTCTCCGTTGCGTGCCCGGAGGACCCCGTTCTATGCCCTGGTCCTTACGGGCGTGCTGGCCTCGGCGGTCCTCACTGCCGCCCCTGGTTCCGCCGCGGATCCCTACCCTTCCTGGGATGATATCCAGCAGGCAAAATCCTCTGAGTCGGCCAAAGCCGCTGAAGCAGAGAAGCTGGAGGGTCTGCTTACGGACCTGCGCGAGGACGCCGGATCCCTGGGCGACGCGGCAGTGGAGGCAGCGAACCGCCACAACGAGGCCAGGGATGCCCTTGCCGCCAGCGACAAGGAGCTTGCTGCCCTGGCCGCGCAGCGGGAAGCCGCCGCGCAGCAGTCCGACGAGTTGATGCGGCAAGTCGCCGGGCTTGCGGCCGAGACCTACAAGTCCGGCGGGTCCGCCGCCGACAGCATGACTTTGATGCTGCTCGACACGGATGCCTCGGCAGATGCCCTGCACGGCGCAGACCTTATGGACAGGGTCTCATCGCGGGCGGGCAACCTGTATGCCGGTGCAGTGGCGTCTGAAAAAGTCGCTGACGGATTCCGGGAGCAGGAACAGGAAGCAAGGAATGCCCGGGCCAAGCTTGCCGCCGAAGCGGAAAAGGCACTCCAGGAGGCAGGAGCCTCGGCCGCGGCCGCAGGCAAGGCAGTGCAGGACGAAGAAGCCCGCAAAGCCGTCCTGCTTGCACAGTTGGCGGATCTGCACGGCAGCACAGCCGCCGCGGAGGAGGCCCGGCTCCGCGGGATAGCCGCTGAGAAGGCGTTTCAGGAACAGCACAATGCCGCGGAACGGGCGGCTGCAGGAGGAACCGTACCGAAGGGGCAGCAGCCGGCTAATCCGCCGGTCGGCACAGCACCCAACCCGCCGGGAGCGCAGCCCCCGGAAGTCGCGGTGCCTGCGCCTCAGCCTGCCCCCGCCCCCGCACCTGCCCCGGTCCAGCCTGCCCCGCCGCCCGCGCCCGCACCGGGACAGCCGGTGAACGATCCGGCGGGTGCACAGAACTACGCATCCGGGCGCATGGGCGACTACGGCTGGGACGGGAACGAGTTCCGGTGCCTGGTCATCCTCTGGAATCACGAGTCCAACTGGCTAACCACTGCCGACAACCCCTACAGCGACGCCTACGGCATCCCGCAGTCCCTGCCGGGGAGCAATATGTCGAGCCACGGTGCCGACTGGCAGACCAATTACCGGACCCAGGTCAGCTGGGGCCTGGACTACATCAAGTCCCGGTATGGCACACCGTGTGCGGCCTACGCCTTCTGGCAGCGCAACAACTGGTACTGAGCGGGTACCTGTAGCGACAGGCAGGCTACCTGGTCGACGCCAATAGCGGCGTTACCGTTTTGAGACTTTTCCCAGAAAACTCCGATACGGTCCTGCGCTTGTGACTTCAACTAACTTGACGCGACGCGAAGAGACCCGCATCCGACGAGCCCTGCGACGCCGTCGGCGGCTCCACCTCGGTGCCGCAACCGCGCTGGGTTCCCTGGCAGCGGTAGGTGTTTCCGGCGCTGCCCTTGGCACTGCCGGAGCGAACCTCCGGGCCACGGCCGGCATCCAGCTGGTGAACCTGGCCGAGCCGCTCCTTGCCGCTGCCGACACCGCAGAGGACGCCGACGACGGCAGGGACAGCGCAGCAGGACCGGACGAACGTCCAGCGACTAACAGCGTGCCCGATCGGCAGGCGGCGGAGAATCCCCTGACGGTCGAAGCGGGGACGGGAACAGAGGTCGAGGCGCCGGAACCCCTGGAGCCCCCGGCGGAGCCCGCAGCCGACGAGGCCGCACGAAGTGCTGCAGCGGAGGCAGCCGCACAATCGGCTGCGGACGACGCGGCCCGAGCCGCCGTACCGCTGGACGATCCCGCCGCGGCCAAGGCCTACGCTGCCTCGGCCCTGCCCGCCCGCGGTTGGGACGCGGGCCAGCTAACCTGCCTCGACACGCTCTGGACGAAGGAATCGGAATGGCTGACCAGTGCCCTCAACCCCGGCAGCGGGGCCTACGGAATTGCGCAGTCCCTCCCGGCGGAAAAGATGCAAGTGGCCGGAGCCGACTGGAAAGTCAGCTATTCCACGCAGATCAACTGGGGCCTGGACTACATTGCGTCCCGCTACGGCAGCCCCTGTGGTGCACTCAGTTTCCATTACGCCAACAACTGGTATTAGGAAAAAGTCTGCCGCGGGGCATACCGGACGGTACCGCCGATGGACGTACCCTAGGAGGGTGAGTTTGACTGTTTCTTCTCCCGCCCCCGAGTCCGCTGCGGCCCAGCCCCGCACCTACGAGGTGCGCACCTTCGGCTGCCAGATGAATGTGCATGATTCCGAGCGGATTTCGGGCCTGCTGGAAGGCGCGGGTTATGTGCCGTCCGACGGCGGCCTGGCGGACATCGTCGTGTTCAATACCTGTGCCGTGCGGGAGAACGCGGACAACAAGCTGTACGGCAACCTCGGGCAGCTGGCGCCGGTCAAGGAAAAGCGGCCCGGGATGCAGATCGCCGTGGGCGGCTGCCTGGCCCAGAAGGACCGGGATGCGATCCTGCGCAAGGCCCCCTGGGTGGACGCCGTCTTCGGCACGCACAACATCGGTTCGCTGCCGGCACTGCTGGAACGGGCCCGGCACAATGCCAAGGCCGAGCTGGAGATCCTGGAGTCGCTGGACGTCTTTCCCTCCACGCTGCCCACCAAACGAGATTCCGTGTATTCGGGCTGGGTCTCGATCTCCGTGGGCTGCAACAACACCTGCACTTTCTGCATCGTCCCGTCGCTGCGCGGCAAGGAACGCGACCGCCGGCCGGGGGAGATCCTGGCGGAAATCCGGGCCCTGGTGGACGACGGCGCCATCGAGGTAACGCTGCTCGGACAAAACGTAAACTCCTACGGGGTGGAGTTCGGCGACCGCGGGGCCTTCGCCAAGCTGCTGCGGGCCTGCGGCGGCATTGAGGGCCTGGAACGGGTGCGGTTCACCAGCCCGCACCCTGCGGCCTTCACCGACGATGTCATTGAGGCCATGGCCGAGACGCCCAACGTGATGCCGCAGCTGCATATGCCGCTGCAGTCGGGCTCGGACAAGGTCCTCAAGGACATGCGCCGCTCCTACCGGTCAAAGAAGTTCCTCGGCATCCTGGACAAGGTCCGCGAGCGGATGCCGCACGCGGCCATTTCCACGGACATCATTGTCGGTTTCCCGGGGGAGACCGAAGAGGACTTCGCCGCCACCCTCGACGTCGTGGAGCAGTCCCGCTTCGCCACCGCCTTCACCTTCCAGTATTCGAAGCGTCCGGGCACCCCGGCGGCAGAGCTGGCCGACCAGCTGCCCAAGGCCGTGGTGCAGGAGCGCTACGAACGCCTCACCGCGCTGCAGGACCGGATTGCCGCCGAGGAAAACGCCAAGCAGGTGGGCACCACCGTCGAGGTCATGGTCACCGCCGCTTCGGGCCGTAAATCCGGCGAGACCGGGCGTCTGTCCGGACGTTCCCGGGACCAGCGCCTGGTGCACTTCTCGGTGCCCGACGGCGCGCCGGTACCGCGCCCGGGCGACCTCGTGACCGTGCCGGTCACGGCGGCCGCTGCGTTCCACCTGATCTCCGACCCCGCCGGACCCGCGGACTACTCGCTGCGGCGTTCGCGCGCAGGTGATGCCTGGGACCGCTCGCAGGCCGAGTCCTGCGGGGTACCGGCCGGACCTGCAGGCACCCGCACCGGTGTGTCCCTGGGCATGCCCGCGCTGCCGCCGCGTTCCTGAGCGCCCGTGAACCCTTCCCCAAGTCTCCCCGATTCCCCGGCGGTAACCCCCTTGAGTGCTTCCATGCCGTCCGCTTCCGTGCCGTCCGCCGACGAACGGCCGGTGATCGCCGTCGTTGGTCCCACCGGGTCCGGAAAGTCCGACCTCGGCGTTGCCCTGGCCCTGGAGCTCGGCGGGGAAGTGATCAATGCCGATTCCATGCAGTTCTACCGGGGGATGGACATCGGCACGGCGAAGATTTCCGTAGCCGAACGCCGCGGCGTGCCGCACCACCTGCTGGACATCATGGACGTGACCGAAGAGGCAAGCGTCTCGGCCTTCCAGGCGCAGGCACGGGAGCTGATTTCTGAGATCCGGGCGCGGGGCAGGTACCCCATCCTGGTCGGGGGTTCCGGCCTGTACGTCCGGGCCGCACTGGACGTCCTGGACTTCCCGGGTACCGACCCGGCGGTCCGCGCCGGGATCGAAGCCGAGCTGGAAACCCGGGGCCTGCCCGCGCTGCAGGACCGGCTGCGGGAAGTGGACCCCGTCTCAGCCGAACGGATCTCCGATGCGCGCCGGGTGGTACGCGCGCTGGAGGTCTTCGAGTTGACCGGACGCCCCTTCAGTTCCTTCATGCCGGTGCGCCAGTACGTCTCGCCGGCCGTGCAGATCGGCCTGGGCGTGGAACGCCCGGTGCTGCACGAACGCCTGGCCCGTCGGGTGGACAGGATGGTGGAACAAGGGCTGCTCGAAGAAGTCCGGCGGCTGGAGCCGGCAGGACTGCGCACCGGCCGGACCGCTTCGCGCGCCCTGGGATACGCACAGTTCCTGGCCGTCCTGGACGGGAAATCGTCCGTGGCGGAAGCCTCGGCTGCAACAGTGGTGGCTACCCGCCAGTTCGCCCGCCGGCAGCTGACCTGGTTCCGTGCGGATCCCCGGATCACCTGGCTGGAGCACAACGACCCCCGGCTGGTGGCCCGGGCGGCCGCGGCCGTCCGGGAAGGGCACCCGCCCAGTATCCTTGGTAAGTGACCAATACTTCTGCTTCCTCCGCCGCATCCCTGTCCGCCTCCGGCCTGCCCTCCTCCGTTGCGGGACTGCCCTTCGCGAAGGGTCACGGCACCGGCAACGACTTTGTGCTGGTGGCCGATCCCGACGCTGCGCATGATCTTGCCGCCGACGAAGTAGCCGCTGTCTGCGACCGGCACCGCGGAGTGGGCGGCGACGGTTTCATCCGGGCTGTCCGGTCCGAGCATCTCCCTGAAGGCCGTGCCCTGCTGCAGACAGCTCCGGACGCCGGGTGGTTCATGGACTACCGGAACTCGGACGGCAGCATCTCGGAAATGTGCGGGAACGGGGTGCGCGTCTTCGTGCACTTCCTGCTGGAAGAGCAGCTGGTGGAACTGGCCGAAGGCGCGTCCCTGGTGATCGGTACCCGCGCCGGGGTCAAGACCGTAACCCGGATGGCCGGCGGCTATGCGGTGGACATGGGGCCCTGGGAGTTCATTTACCCCGACCACGCGGCTGCCAAATCCATGGACACGGTGGTCAACGCAGACGGACTGGAGGTGCCCCGCCCGGGCCTGTCCGTCAGCATGGGCAACCCGCACACCGTCGTGGCCCTCGCGGAACTGGATGAACTGGCCGCGACCAACCTGACGGCAGCTCCGTCCGTGCAGCCGGAGCCGGAGCACGGCACCAACGTGGAGTTCGTGGTCCCGGCCGAGCCGCTCGTAGAAGACGGGGTGGGGCTTCTCACCATGCGCGTCCACGAGCGCGGCGTCGGCGAAACCCTCTCCTGCGGTACCGGCGCCTGTGCGGCCGCCGTAGCCACCCGGTTCTGGGCCGGAGCCGACGCACCCGATGACTGGGCGGTGACTGTGCCGGGCGGCGTCGTCGGCGTCCGTTTCCTGACCGGACCCGACGGCCGCGAACATGTGGAGCTCAGCGGACCGGCCGTCCTGGTGGCACGCGGCACCCTGCTCTAGGCGCTGCGTTCCACCTTCAGGGTCCGGAAGGACTTCGCGGTGCTGTGGCGGGAGACGGTGAATCCGGACGGCAGCGTCTCCGCCAGCCAGCGCTGCAGGGAATCCGAGCCCAGGTTTTTCTGCACCACCAGCCAGGCAGTGCCGCCCGGCGCCAGGCGCGGCAGCCAGAGCAGCAACAGGGCATGCAGTTCCTCTTTGCCGATCCGGATGGGCGGGTTGGACCAGATGGTGTCGAAGCGTACTTCGGGGTCCACCTCCTCCGGCAGCGAGGCCGTGACGTTGCCGCAGCCCAACGCCGCTGCGTTGTCCCGGGTCAGCGCGATGCAGCGTTCGTTGACATCGACCGCGTAGACCCGGGCCGCGGGGGATTTCAGCGCCAGGGTGAGGGCGATGGGTCCCCAGCCGCAGCCGATGTCCAACAGGTTGCCGGTTTCCGGCGGCGCGGGAACTTCCTCCAGCAGAACCATCGTGCCCTTGTCGATCCCGTCGGGGCTGAAGATCCCGCCCGCTGTCTGCAGGGTCCGTTCGGTCCCGTTGAGGCTGACGCGCAGCGGTTTGCGGACCTCGGGCCCGGACGGTGTGGAGGAGAAGTAGTGGTCTGAACCCATAACAGTCCAGATTAGTCGCTGCAGGCGTGTGGCATGGAATTTATGGGTGGCCGTACGGGTTGTAAGGGACAGCTGGCGCGGTAGGGATCCATTGCGGAGAAGGTTGTTTTCCTGAGGATTTGTCGGTTCACTGGCCTACCATGGAAAGTACGTTCCAATAAGGAGATTATGACGATCAACAACTCCCGTCCTGTGAATTCGACGGACAGTTCCACACCCGAACTGAGTCCTTCGGATATCCAGGGTGTCATCGACAGGATTCTCGCCAAGGACAGCGCGGTCGAAGCGAAGGCCCCCGGCGACAAGCAGCGAGGCCGCGCCCTCGCGCTCTCCGACAGCGATAGCGGGCATTCCGTCCACGACGGCGAGCAGCAGGACCTGGAGGAACGCCGCGCACTGCGCCGCGTTGCCGGGCTTTCCACCGAACTCGAGGACGTTACCGAGGTCGAATACCGCCAGCTGCGGCTGGAACGGGTTGTCCTTGCCGGGCTCTGGAGCGAGGGCACTGCTGCCGACGCCGAAAACTCGTTGAAGGAACTGGCCGCACTGGCTGAGACTGCGGGATCCGAAGTCCTGGACGGCATCATCCAGCGCCGGCTCAAGCCGGACCCCGGCACCTTCCTCGGGTCCGGCAAGGCCCAGGAACTCAAGGACATTGTGACGGCCACCGGTGCAGACACGGTCATCGTGGACAGTGAGCTGGCTCCGTCCCAGCGCCGCGGGCTGGAAGACATCGTCAAGGTCAAGGTCATCGACCGGACAGCGCTGATCCTGGACATCTTCGCCCAGCATGCCAAGTCCCGCGAGGGCAAGGCCCAGGTGGAACTGGCGCAGCTGGAATACCTGCTGCCGCGCCTGCGTGGCTGGGGCGAATCGATGTCCCGGCAGGCAGGCGGCCAGGTCGGCAGCGCCAGCGCGGGCATGGGTTCGCGCGGCCCCGGTGAAACCAAGATCGAATTGGACCGCCGGAAGATCCGCACGCGGATGGCCAAGCTCCGCCGCGAAATCGCGGGCATGAAGCCGGCGCGCGAAACCAAGCGGGCCAACCGGCACCGCAACTCCGTGCCCTCCGTCGCCATTGCCGGCTACACCAATGCAGGAAAGTCCTCGCTGCTGAACCGGCTCACCGATGCCGGGGTACTGGTGGAGAACGCACTGTTCGCCACCCTGGATCCCACCATCCGCAAGGCCCAGACCGAAGACGGAATCGGCTACACGCTCGCTGACACCGTGGGGTTTGTCCGGTCGCTGCCCACCCAGCTGGTGGAAGCCTTCCGCTCCACCCTGGAGGAAGTAGCCGACGCAGACCTGATCCTGCACGTGGTTGACGCTTCGCACCCGGACCCGGAGGGCCAGATCGCGGCCGTCCGGACCGTCCTCACCGAAGTCGACGCCCGCAAGGTGCCCGAAATCATCGTGCTGAACAAGGCCGACGCAGCGGATCCGTTCGTGCTTGAGCGGCTGCGCCAGCGCGAGCCCCGGCACGTGGTCGTCTCGGCCCGCACGGGCGAGGGCATCCCCGAGCTGCTGCAGGCGATTTCCGAGGGCATTCCGCGCCCCGGCGTGGACCTGGAACTCCTGGTGCCCTACGAGCGCGGCGACATCGTCTCGCGCCTGCACCAGGAAGACGCCGAGATCCTCTCCGTGGAGCACGGCGAAGCCGGTACCCAGCTGCATGTGAAGGTTCGTGAAGGGCTGGCAGCAGAGCTGGAGCAGTTCGTGACCCATGGGTAGGAAAGCGCCACAGGGGCCGGACCAGGTCCTGGATCTGCTTGACACTGCGGTGGCGGCCATGGGCGGGCAGAACCGGCCCGGCCAGCACGAGATGGCCCGGCAGGTGGCCGAGGCCATCGAGTCCGGCGACCACCTGCTGGTGCAGGCGGGAACGGGTACGGGCAAGTCGCTTGCCTACCTGGTCCCGCTGATTGCGCACGCCTTGGAAAGCAGCAAACCCGCGCTGGTCTCCACTGCCACGTTGGCCCTGCAGTCCCAGATCGTCGGGCGTGACCTCCCGCGCCTGCTGAAGACCCTGGAACCGAAGCTTCCGCGGGAGGTGGATGTTGCCCTGCTCAAGGGCCGCAGCAACTACGTCTGCGTCCACAAGACCGGCGGCGGATTCCCCGAGGAAGACGAAGCCGGAACACTGTTCCTGCTTGGTGACGAGCAGGCTGTCTCCCATCCCGCTCCCGCCGGCGGGCCCACCTCCGCCCTGGGGCGCGACGTCGTCCGCCTGCAGGAATGGGCGCAGGAAACGGAAACCGGTGACCGGGATGAGTTGCTTCCCGGCGTCAGCGACCGTGCCTGGCGTCAGGTGTCCGTCACCTCCATGGAGTGCCTGGGGGCGCAGAAGTGCCCGGTGGCGGAGGCCTGTTTCAGCGAACGGGCACGGGCCAAGGCCGCCGTCGCCGATCTGGTGATCACCAACCACGCGATGCTGGCCATCAGTGCGTTCGAGGGACTGGCCGTCCTGCCGGACTATGACGTAGTGGTGATCGATGAGGCCCACGAGCTGCAGGACCGGGTTACCGGAGCGGTTACCGGACAACTCTCCGGAACAGTCATTGCCGCGGCGGTCTCCGCAGCACGCAAACACACGTCCGCCACCATGGAGCCGCTTGCCGCTGCCGGCCGGGCCTTCGACTCGGTGTTTGCCCCGGTGCCCTCCGGCCTGCTGGCCGCGGGGCTGTCCGAAGACCAGGAGCTGGTCCTGGGATCCGTGCGTGAAGCCTGCCGCACGGCGCTGTCCGACTCCAAGCCCGAAGGCTCCGACGCCGTCGACGGCGGCCGCCAGATGGCACGCTCGCGCCTGATGGCTGTCCTGGAACTGTGCGAACGGATCCTTGACGCAGTGAATTCAGGGGAGGTGCTGTGGGCGTCGCGTGCCAGCACCTTCTCGCCGGGCACCGGCTACACCGCCCCGGAAGAAGACGCACCACCCACCATCAACGTTGCACCGCTGTCCGTGGCCGGCCGGCTGCGCGAAGGCCTGTTCGACGGGCACACCGTGGTGCTGACCTCGGCCACCCTCGCCATCGGGGCGGAGTTCGGCCCGGTGGCCGGAGCCCTGGGGCTGCTGGGTGCCGGTGCACCGAAGTGGACGGGGACCGACGTCGGCAGCCCCTTCGACTACCCGCGGCAGGGTGTCCTGTACGTAGCCAAGGACCTGCCGAAACCGGGACGCGGCACCTCCCCGGAGCAGCTGGATGAACTGGAGGCGCTGATCAAGGCCTCAGGCGGCGGCGCCTTGGGGCTTTTCTCCTCCCGCCGTGCAGCGGAGGAAGCCGCGGAAGCCCTGCGGAAGCGGGTGGACTTTCCGATCCTCTGCCAAGGGGAATCCACCATGTCCGCCCTGGTCCAGCAGTTTGCCGACGAGGACGAGACCTGCCTGTTCGGCACCATGTCCCTCTGGCAGGGCGTGGACGTCCCCGGCGCCTCCTGCCGGCTGGTCATCATTGACCGGATTCCGTTCCCGCGCCCGGACGATCCGTTGATGACCGCCCGCACCCGGGCGGTTGCCAAGGCCGGGGGCAACGGCTTCATGAGCGTCTCGGCCACCCACGCAGCCGTCCGGCTCGCCCAGGGTGCCGGCCGGCTGATCCGCGCCTCCGGGGATAAGGGAGTGGTGGCTGTGCTTGACTCACGCCTGGCAACCGCGCGCTACGGCAGTTTCCTGCGGGCCGCCCTGCCGCCGTTCTGGTCCACCACCGACCGTTCCGTGGTGCTTCAGGCACTGAAGCGGCTCGCCGCGGAACCCGCGGGCGCGAAGAAGTAAACTCCGCCCGGGAAAGGGGATCCCGGGAAGCAAAAAACAGCGCTGCCGTGTACCGGCGGCGCTGCTTTTGCATGGTCCTTTTTCACGTCCGGCCAGGACGGTCAGCTTGTGCCTAGAGCGAACGCATCACCGAGACGACTTTGCCCATAATGGTGGCTTCGTCACCGAGGATCGGCTCGTAGCGGGTGTTCTGGGGCAGCAGCCAGGTGTGTCCGTTGCGCTGCCGGAAGGTCTTCACGGTTGCCTCGTCTTCGAGCAGGGCCGCGACAATGTCACCGTTTTCGGCGGTGGGCTGGCGGCGGACAACCACCCAGTCACCGTCGCAGATGGCCGCATCCACCATGGAATCGCCCGCCACGCGAAGCATAAACAGGTCGCCGTGACCTACGAGCTGGCGCGGAAGGGGGACCATCTCTTCGACCTGCTGGTCGGCCAGGATGGGTCCGCCTGCGGCGATCCGCCCGACCAGCGGAACCATCGCGGTGTCGATTGCGGTGGTGAGGTCGGAGACGCTGCCGGAACGTTGCGTGCGTGGGCTGCCGCCGCCGGAGCCGCCCTTTGCTGCACCCTCAGCAGCCTCCACGGTGTTCCCGTCGCCGCCCGCGTTGCCTTTGCCTCGGCGCACAGGAGCATCGCGGAGCAGAAGCGGAACCAGTATCTCCATGGCGCGCGGGCGCTTGGGGTCCCGGCGGATGTAGCCCAGCTTCTCCAACTGGCTCAGCTGGTGCGTAACGCTGGAAAGGCTGGCCAGCCCCACTATGTCGCCGATCTCCCGCATGGACGGGGGATAGCCGTTCGCGTTCACCGAACGCTGGATGGTCTCCAGGATCTTCGTCTGCCGGGCGGTAAGGCCCTTGGTACGTCCTGCCGGCGCGGGCGCGGCAGGGGAGGGGGTGCTGCCATTGGTAACACGGGCCACGTCGGCTTCCCTTCACAGTCGGCCCGTGGATGCGGGCCGGATGGTTCTAGCGGTGTATCTGGTTGGTGCTGCGGTGCTGCGGTGCTGCGTTGCTGAGGTGCTGCGGTGCGTTGATTCGATGCAGTGGTTGGATGCGGTGGTCTATCCCGCCAAGCCGTTTTGTCAGTGCCGGATGGTTAGTTGGTCCCAGCCGCTTCCAACAGGTTCAACGCTAGGGGAGCGCAGGCATATTTTCAAACATATATTCGAGCGAGTCTCGACAATGTTCGTAGATAAGTGCTAGAAATGTTCGAGTACAGCTTCGAACATATGTTCGACCCTGAGTAGAAAACGGTCCACCGACACCTCGGCGGACCCACCAGATGTTCGAATGCAGTTTCGAGCCACACTGTTTTCCCGGTGCTTTTTACGGGAGGCGGGGGAATCGGCGGAGCTGCTCTTCGGACCGGAAAGGTATTGACATGTCAGTACACGTACTTCCCCTCACTGCACAGAGCATCACTGCACAGAGCATCACCGGATCTTCCCCCGACCGGGCGGCCGGCCCCGCCCGCATGGCCACCACCGCGGACGCCCAGGCATCTGTCCCGCTGCGCCTGACTCGCCGTGGCCGGCTCGTCCTGGTCGGCGCCCCGCTGATGATCGTGGCCGCCGCACTGCTGGCCTTCATCGGATTCTTCACCGCACCGGCCATGGCCTCGGGGGACTCCCCGGAACAGACACGCACCATCCAGGTGGGTGTATCCGCCGGGGATTCACTGTGGTCGCTCGCCACCGAGTTCGCTCCGGACCGGGATCCCCGCACCGTGGTCGCCGACATCGTGGAACTCAACAACCTGGCGGACGCCACCGTCCCTGCCGGCAGCCAGATTTATATCCCGGTCTCACGCTGATCCACCGGCCAGCGCGCTCCGGTGATCCTTACCTGCGTGCCCGTAACAGAGGGGTGCTGGAAGTCCCTCAAATACAACGTCACCGCAGTCCGTCCTAAGCTGTAGAAGTGAACGAACAGCTGGAAAACCTGAACAGACTTCCCCTGCGCGATGATCTGCGGGGCCTGACCCCGTACGGCGCCCCTCAGCTGGATGTGCCCATCCTGCTGAACGTCAACGAAAATACCCACGGACTTCCGGAGCATGTGCGCCGGGCCATTCTGGCCGAGATTGAATCAGTGGTCGCCGGCCTGAACCGATATCCCGACCGCGAATTCACCCTGCTGCGGGAAAACCTGGCCAAATATCTCGGCCACGGACTGGCTGCGGAGAATATCTGGGCCGGGAACGGTTCCAACGAGGTTCTCCAGCAGATCCTGCAGGCGTTCGGCGGACCCGGGCGGACGGCCATGAGCTTCCCGCCCACCTACTCCATGTACCCGCTGCTCGCCAGCGGCACCGGCACCGCGTACGTCACCGGCTCGCGGGAGCGGGACTTCTCCCTGACCCCCGAATCGGCTGCGGAGCAGATCCGGGCGCAGGCACCCAATATCGTGATCCTGTGCACCCCGAACAATCCCACGGGTACCGCCCTGGAACTGGACGTGATCGAAGCCGCCTATGAAGCGGGAGAAGCTTCGAACGCCATCGTCGTCGTTGATGAGGCGTATGCAGAGTTTTCCCACGCCGATACCCCCAGTGCGCTGCAGCTGCTCCCTGGCCGGGAGCGGCTGATTATCTCCCGGACCATGTCGAAGGCCTTCGCACTCGCCGGGGCCCGGATCGGCTACCTTGCCGCAGCGCCGCAGATTGCGGACGCCCTGCGGCTGGTCCGCCTGCCCTACCACCTCTCCGCCATCACTCAGGCGACGGCGAATGCTGCCCTCACGCACGCCGATGCGCTCCTCTCCAATGTGGAAGACATCAAGGGCCAGCGGGACCGCATCGTGAAAGAACTGCGTGCGCTCGGACTGGAACCGGCGCCGTCGGACGCCAATTTCGTGCTGTTCAGCGGTATGGAGAATCCCCGGGCGGTATGGGAAGGCCTGCTCGAAGCCGGGGTCCTCGTCCGTGACATCGGCATCGAGGGCCACCTGAGGGTCACCGCCGGCACCGAAGCCGAAACCACTGCGTTCCTGACGCGGCTGCGGGAACTGCTCGCTGCCTGAGCGGAAGCCGGGCACCCAGGATGACCCCGGTTTCAGTGAGTCGGGGCGTTCGGGACTAAACTGATGACCTGCCGGGGCTTTGCCTATTGCCCCGCTTCCAATCTTCGTGAAGGAACCCCATGACTGTGGAGACCGCCACCGGACGCACCGCCCGCCTTGAGCGGACCACCAGCGAATCGTCTGTCTTCGTCGAGCTGGACCTGGACGGCACCGGCCGCGCCGATATCAGCACCTCGGTGCCGTTCTATGACCACATGCTGACGGCGCTGGCCAAGCACTCGCTGATGGACCTCACCGTCCGGGCCACCGGCGACACCCACATCGACGTCCACCACACGGTCGAGGACGTCGCGATCAGCATCGGCGAGGCGCTGAAGACTGCCCTGGGCACCAAGGCCGGCATCCGCCGCTTCGGCGAAGCCACGGTACCCTTGGACGAGGCGCTGGCAAACGCCGTCGTCGATATTTCCGGGCGTCCCTACCTGGTGCACTCCGGGGAACCCGCCGGCCAGGAATACCACCTGATCGGCGGACACTTCACCGGATCCCTGACCCGCCACGTGTTCGAAGCCATCACCCTGCACGCCCAGATCTGCCTTCACATGCGGGTCCTTGGCGGACGCGATCCGCACCACATCGTCGAGGCCCAGTTCAAGGCCTTCGCCCGCGCCCTGCGTGCAGCCGTCGAATCCGATCCGCGCGTCGAGGGCATCCCCTCCACAAAGGGAGCACTGTGAGTCCCCGCAACGTCACTGTCCTGGACTACGGATCCGGCAACATCCGGTCGGCTGTCCGCGCCCTGGAGCACGCCGGCGCCAACGTCACGCTCAGCGCCAAGCCTGACGATGTGCTGAACGCCGATGGGTTGGTGGTGCCCGGTGTTGGAGCCTTCGCGGCGGTAATGCAGGGCCTCAAGGACGTGGACGCGATCCGCATGATCGGGCGCCGCGTAGCCGGCGGCCGGCCGGTCCTGGGTATCTGCGTAGGCCTGCAGGTCCTCTTTGACGAAGGCGTGGAACACGGTGTCCGGACCAAGGGGATGGGCGAATGGCCCGGCGTGGTCGAGCGGCTGGCCGCCGACGTCGTACCCCACATGGGCTGGAACACCGTGACTCCGCCCGAAGGATCGGCACTGTTTGAGGGCATCGAGAACGAGCGGTTCTACTTTGTACACAGCTACGGGGTGCAGAAATGGGACTTCGACGTCACCCAGCCGGCCATGCGCCCGCCGCAGGTGACCTGGGCGGACCACGGCGGCCCGTTCATCGCCGCGGTGGAGAACGGCGCCCTGTCGGCCACCCAGTTCCATCCGGAAAAGTCCGGTGACGCCGGTGCGGCGCTGCTGAACAACTGGCTGAAGACCCTGGGCTAGGCACCGATATGTGGAGCGTTATCCTCATGGGCCTGGCCGGACTGCTCATCGGAGGTGCGGTTTCCTTCCGCAGCCAGGGCATGTCCAAAATCATCGTTATCAGTTTCTGGGTCCTGGCCGGAATGGCCCTGCTGGGCGCGTACCTGCTGACCCTCGACCTCTCCTGACCCCACCACCGAAAGCATCCAAATGCCCTTCAGCGAAACCCCTGTCCTTGAACTGCTGCCCGCCGTAGACGTAGCGGACGGCCAAGCCGTGCGACTGGTGCAGGGCGAGGCAGGCAGCGAGACCAGCTACGGCGATCCGCTGGACGCAGCCCTGGCCTGGCAGAACGACGGCGCCGAATGGGTCCATCTCGTGGACCTCGACGCGGCGTTCGGGCGCGGCTCGAATCTCGACCTGCTCAGCCGTGTGGTGAAGTCCCTGGACATCAAGGTGGAACTGTCCGGCGGGATCCGGGACGACGAGTCGCTGGAAAAGGCACTGGAGCTCGGTGCCGCCCGGGTCAATCTGGGAACCGCGGCACTGGAGAACCCGGGGTGGACCGCCAGCGCCATTGCCCGCTACGGCCAGGCCATCGCCGTCGGCCTTGACGTGCGCGGCACCACCCTCGCCGCACGCGGCTGGACCCAGGAAGGCGGGGACCTCTGGGAGGTCCTGGCCCGGCTGGAAGAGGCCGGCTGTGCCCGCTACGTGGTTACCGATGTGACGAAGGACGGCACGCTGCGCGGACCCAACCTGGAACTGCTCCGCGAGGTACTGAAACGCACCGACCGTCCGGTGGTCGCCTCCGGCGGCATCTCCAGCCTCGATGACCTGGCCGCGCTCCGGGAACTGGTTCCGCTGGGGCTCGAGGGCACCATTGTTGGCAAGGCGCTCTACGCCGGCGCGTTCACTTTGCCCCAGGCCTTCGACGTCGCCGGGCACCCGGAACGCTAGGTATGGCAGCACGCGAACTACCGGGCCACATTGCGGCGGCCCTTGCCGGCGCCGGCGGCCCCACCGATTCGGCGGGCCGGCCGTGGTCCGGACGGGACCTGGCCGGCGAGGGAAACCCGCTGCACAACTTCGACTCAGACAACGGGCAGACCGACGCAGGGTACGCGGCGGCCCTGGCGAAACTGATTGCCGGGAGCGGAAGCGAAGCGGAAGTCGTAGCCTCCCTGGCCACGGCCCGCGTCTTCGTGCCGATCATCGCCGTGCTGGGGGAGGAAGCCGAATCCGACCACGGGCTGACCGCGGACAAGCAGGCCGATATGGCGCTTGTGACGCTCAACGCCCCGGACGGCCGCAAGGCGCTGCCGGTGTTCACCTCGGTGGACGCTTTGGAACACTGGCATCCCGAAGCCCGGCCGGTTGCGGTCTACGCCAACCGTGCCGCACTCTCAGCCGTCGCCGAAGACGCCCAGCTGCTGGTTATCGACCCGGGAGCCGAGTTCACCTTCGTGGTGCGGCGCCCGGCCATGTGGGCCCTGGCCCGGCAACAGGAGTGGGTGCCCTCCTATGCCGACGCCGGCCTCGTCGCGGCGGCCGAAGCCGCCGCCGGGCCGGACCCGCGGATCCTGGCCGTCACCCTCCAACAGGGGCCGGGGACCGCGTCGCGGACCGCCGCCGGTACTCCGGTGGCCGGGGGAGGGGCCGGTCCTGAGCTTAGAATGGTGCTTCAGCTAGCGCCCGGACTTGATCCGCAGGACGTTTCTGCCCTGGCGGCCGGACTGCAGCAGCGCCTGACTGCCAACCCCGAGTTTGTTGAGCGCGTGGATTCACTTGACCTGAAGATCACGCGCTGACCCGTCCGGCGTAGCCGCCAGAAGAGAACTGCCGTGAATTTTGGCCTGTACCGCGAGATGCTGCGGATAGCTCCTATCCGCCGTGTCCTGCTCATCGGGATGATCGCCCGTTTCCCGCATTCCGCCGCCGGCGTGCTGCTGACCCTGCACGTGGTCAACACCATGGACAAGGGCTACGCGGCCGCCGGCGCGGTAGCCGCCGTCGTCACCATCGGCATCGCAGTGGGTGCCCCCTGGCGGGGCCGCCGCGTGGACACCGTGGGCCTGAGGCGTGCCCTGATTCCCTCGGTTATTGCCGAAGCTGTCATCTGGAGCCTTGCTCCGCACGCCAGCTTCGAATGGCTGCTGGTTCTGGCGCTGATCGGCGGTGTGTTCACGCTTCCGGTCTTCAGCGTGGTGCGGCAGTCGCTGGGCGTCCTGGCCACCGGCGAACAGCGGCGCACCGCGTTTGCGCTGGATTCCATCGCCACCGAGCTTATTTTCATGATGGGCCCTGCCCTGGGCGCGGTAATAGCAACGCGCTCGTCCGTCATCGGACTGACCGCAGTAGGGGTGTCCGCCGCAGTAGCGGGACTGCTGCTGATCTGGTTCAACCCGCCCACCCGGACCGCGGAACCCCGGAACGCCGTGACCGCCGCAGACGAGCAGGATGCCGCTGCGGCCGCCGCGGTCGCCGTGGCCCCGGCAAACGTGCAGGAAGCACCGATGGAGCTCACCGGTGCGGGGCTGCCGGACGGGCCGCAGAACCTGTTCGGCAGGCTGCGAAACGGCCTCGCGGGGAACTTCGGCTGGTTCACCCCGAGCGTGGCCGTGGTCTTTGCCGTCGCCGTCGGCGCCGGCCTGCTGCTGTCGAGCACCGACGTCGGCATGGTGGCGCTGGTGGAAGCAGGCGGAAACCCGTCAGAGGTCGGCATCGTGTTCGTGGCGTGGTGCGCAGCCTCCGCTGTCGGCGGGATTCTCTACGGTGCCATGAACCGGCGGATCTCGCCGATGCTGCTTCTGCTGGCCATGGCCGTCCTGACCATGCCGATGGCTTTTGCCACCAGCACCCTCAGCCTGGCGCTGCTTTCCATCCCCGCAGGCCTGCTCTGCGCACCGGTGCTGTCCTCGGCATCCGAGCGGGTTGCCGACCTCGTGTCGGAGGAACGGCGGGGCGAAGCGATGGGTTGGTACGGCTCGTCAATGACCGCCGGCACCGCACTGGGTGCGCCGGTGGCAGGCCTGGCCATCGACGTCATAGGCCCCTGGTCCGGCTTCCTGATGGCCGGCGGCGCCGCATCGGTGCTGGTGCTGGTGACGCTTACGGTCCGATGGTTCGCCCGGCGCACGGCTCCGGTCAGCTAGCTTCCGGGCACGAAAAAGCCCGAAGGGCCTGCCGCGGATTCCGCGGTACCGGCAGCTGCCGGCATCAGGCCCTTCGGGCATTCAATGGTGTGGGGGAGGAGGGAAGTCCTAGCTGACGGGACCGGTGAACTTTTCGCCCGGACCCTTGCCCGGGGCATCCTGGATAACGGAGGCTTCCCGGAAGGCCAGCTGCAGGGAACGCAGTCCATCGCGCAACGGACCGGCATGCTGGCTGCCGATCTCCGGAGCGGCGGCGGTGACGAAACCGGCAAGGGCGGTAATCAGCTTGCGGGCCTCGTCCAGGTCCTTGAGCTCCTCGGCGTCATCGCCTTCGGCCAGGCCGCACTTCACGGCTGCTGCGCTCATCAGGTGCACGGCCGCCGTCGTAATGACTTCGATGGCCGGCACCTCGGCGATGTCGCGCATCTGCTCGACGACTTCCTGCTGTGCTGCTGCCGCAGATTCGGACTCTGCTGATGTTCCCGGGAAGGAGTGGCGGGTTGCCTCGCCTGCCGGATTGCTCTGTGGGGTACTCATACTGGTAAGCTTGTCACAGACCGACTGGTTGTCGTTACTTTCAATGCCCATCACGGGCGGGATGAAAATCACACTTTCCTCCTGGAAGCCTACGGCGCCGGTATGCAAGCGGAGACCCCTCCCACCCGCGTCAGCCTGACCGCCCTCGTTGGCGGCAGAGTTGCCGGGTTCAGGTCGGCCCCGGACGGGCTGCAGTATTACTGCGGTTTATTCCGGGAGCTAACTGCCTTCGAACTGGCTTCGGAGCAGTTGCTGCCGACCCCCTACAGGGCCTTCGATTGCGCTTGCAATTGGAGGCCTTCTTCATTTGCAGGCGGTAGCCGTTTTGAAGAGCACAGGAGCTGCAACATTAGCGAGCCAAGAATCAATGATCGGATCCGCGTCCCCGAGGTGCGGCTGGTAGGTCCGGCAGGTGAGCAGGTCGGAGTGGTCCGGATTGAGGACGCGCTTCGTCTGGCTGCCGAGTCTGACCTGGATCTTGTTGAGGTAGCACCGCAGGCCAAGCCTCCGGTGTGCAAACTAATGGACTTCGGCAAGTACAAGTACGAAGCCGCCGTCAAGGCACGCGAAGCCCGGAAGAACCAGACGAACACCGTTCTGAAGGAAATCCGCTTCCGCCTGAAAATCGACACCCACGACTACGAAACCAAGCGCGGACACGCCATGCGCTTCCTGGCCGCCGGTGACAAGGTCAAGGCCATGATCCAGTTCCGTGGACGTGAACAGCAGCGCCCGGAAATGGGCATGAAGCTGCTGAACAAGTTCGCTGAGGATGTTGCCGAGGTGGGTGTGGTTGAGTCCACCCCGCGTATTGACGGCCGCAACATGGTTATGGTCATTGGGCCGGTGAAGAACAAGGCCGAGGCCAAGGCCGAAGCGCGACGGGCTACCCAGCGCGCCGACGCCAAGGCAGCGAACGAGGCAGTTCGAAACGGGGAGGCACCCGAACGGGTGAACACCTCGGAGAAGGCTGCTCCCATGACGCAGAGCCTCGCGGACCTGCTTCCGGATGGACTGCGTTTGGGTTCCTCCGCTGAAGCTGCCGACAAGGCCCGCGCCGAGCAGGAGCAGGCTGAAAAGGAACAGGCCGCAAAGCGGGCCAGGGCTGCAGCTGCCGAAAAGGCTGCAACCGAGGCACGCCGTGTGGCTGCAGCCAGCAAGCCGGCCGCAGTGCCTGCCGCTGAAGCTGCCGCTCCCGCCGCTCCCGCCGCTCCGGCGGAGCCCGCGAAGCCGGCAGAAGCAGCGAAGCCTGCCGCAGCGCCTAAGCCTGCAGCGGTTCCGAAGCCGACGGCGGCAAAGCCTGCGCCCAAGCCTGCAGCCCGGCCCAAGCCTGCCGCAGCACCGAAGCCTGCCGGCAAGCCGTCCTCCTCGCGGGGGACCACCGGCCAGAACAAGCCCGGAACTGCAGAGTAGTTTCACTGCACTGCGCCTCGTTCCGGCGTCCAGTAATAAGCCCTGGCACCCGCAAGGTGTCCGAAGCCCCGCGGGCCTGCCCGCGGAAACCTAAAGGAGATCGGTAGACATGCCGAAGATGAAGACCCACAGTGGCGCCAAGAAGCGCTTCAAGCTGACCGGTACCGGCAAGCTCAAGCGCCAGCAGGCTAACCGCCGCCACTACCTGGAGCACAAGCCCTCCACGCTGACCCGCCGCCTCGCCAACGACAAGCTCGTGGCACCGGCGGACGCCAAGGTCATCAAGAAGATGCTCGGCATCTAGCCAGTCCCCGATAGCCGTCCCGTCCGGGCCGGCATCACCCATCAAGCTTTCCCCGCCTGGGATCAACAGGTGCAGAGACTTTTTTGAAGTCGGGGAGATTTACCAAAAGGAGTACGCACGTGGCACGTGTGAAGCGGGCGCTTAACGCCCACAAGAAGCGTCGGGTTATTCTCGAGCGCGCCAAGGGTTACCGCGGACAGCGTTCGCGCCTGGTCCGTAAGGCCAAAGAGCAGCTGCTGCACTCGTTTGTGTACAGCTACGGTGACCGCCGCAAGCGTAAGGGCGACTTCCGCCGCCTGTGGATCCAGCGCATCAACGCTGCTTCCCGCGCCAACGGCCTGACCTACAACCGCCTGATCCAGGGCCTGAAGCTGGCAGAGATCCAGGTTGACCGCCGCATGCTGGCCGAACTGGCCGTCAATGACGCTGCCGCCTTCGCCGCACTGGTCCAGCTCGCCAAGGACGCACTGCCGTCCGACACCTCCGCTCCGGCCGTCGCGGCCGCTCCGGTTGCCAAGGCTGCCGCTCCCGCCGCCGCCGAAAAGCCGGCTGCTGCCGTTGCCTCCGCTCAGGGCGGCTTCAAGGCTTCCGAGGGCGACGCCCCGGAAGGCTTCGTTATCAAGGGCAACCTGGGTTCGGGCAAGTACCACGTCCCGGGTTCCACCTGGTACGAGCAGACCGTTGCCGAGTACTGGTTCAACTCCGTTGAAGCAGCCAAGGCTGCAGGCCTGGAGCCCGCTGGCGGAGAATCCCGCCAGAAGTTCCAGGGCTAAGTCGGTTCCTAAAAGCTGATGAACCTTGAAGGGCGCCCGCAGGCACCGCTTATGTCCAACCCCCGAGCCGATCGGGTCCGTGATGTAGCGAAGCTTGCCGGGCGCTCTTCGCGCTTAAAATCCGGCCGTTTCCTGGCCGAAGGGCCGCAGGCCGTGCGGGAGGCGCTTTCCGCGCACCGTGCGGCCGCGGTCGACGGCGGCCCCGCCGTCGTCCACGAGGTCTATGCCACAGAGGCCTGCCTGGACCGGCTGCCCGAGCTGGCCGATCTGGCCTCCGGCGTGACGCTCCGCCTGGCCACCGATGAAGTCCTGGCCGCCATGGCCGACACCGTTTCCCCGCAGGGCATCGTGGCGGTCTGCCACACCTCCACCGCCACTCTCGAGGAAGTCCTCGCCTCAGGGGCGAAGCTCGTTGCCGTGTTGTGCGAGGTGCGGGATCCGGGCAATGCGGGGACCGTGCTGCGCGCAGCGGATTCCGCCGGCGCCGACGCCGTAGTGCTCACGGCGTCCAGCGTGGACATCTACAACCCCAAAGCGGTGCGTTCCACCGCCGGGTCGCTCTTCCACCTGCCGGTGGTTACCGGCGCCGACTTCGCCGATGTCATCCACGCCCTGCATACCGCAGGCGTCACGGTCCTGGCCGCCGACGGCTACGGCAACGTCAACCTGGACCGGCTCCAGGACCTCAGCGCTGTGCGCCGCTTCGGCGGTGCCTCGGAGACCGGCAGTTCCCGCCCCGACGGGGCGGACGGATCCGCAGAGGCCGCCCTTCCGCAGCTCGAGCTGCCCACAGCGTGGCTGTTCGGTAACGAAGCCCAGGGCCTGTCCGATGCAGAGTTGGCCGCAGCCGACCACCGCGTGGCCGTCCCGCTCTACGGCCGGGCCGAGAGCCTGAACGTCGGGACCGCGGCAACCGTCTGCCTCTATGCCTCGGCCCGCGCGCAGAACAGGTAAACCGGCAGGTTCTGCCCGCAGACCGCGCTGACAGCAAACCGGGCAGGAGATCGCCGACGGCATCAACGCTCCTGAAGCGCAGTTCCGTGCCGCAGCCGATCGCTACCGCTATTTACCCGGAGCCTGATGTGTTTGCTTCGAAGAACGCGCAGGACGCCGGTCAAGTGACCCGCTGATCAGCGCAATAGCCAAACCAAGCAGGGCGAGTACCGCTCCCACCACAGCGGGGGAGCGGTACCCCCAGCCCCAGGCGATAACGACGCCGCCCAGCAGCGCTCCCAGCGCATTGGCCAGGTTCAGGGCCGCATGGTTCAGTGAAGACGCCAGTGACTCGGCACCCGGCGAAACATCCAGCAGCCTGGTCTGCAGCGGAGGCGTCAGCATTGAGCCGATCACGCCCACCAGGAAAACCAGCACCATGGCGGTCGCCGCGTACTGCACCGCCCACGCGTAGGCCAGCAGGATTACCACTGTGCCGCCCAGGATCGCGTAGATGCTGCCCATGACATTGATATCGGCCAGCCGTCCGCCGGCCACGTTGCCGATCACCTGGCCCACGCCGTAGAGCCCGACGACGACGGGCAGCACGTTCTCGGAGATGCCCGCCACCTCGGTCATGGTGGGCGCGATGTAGGAATACACGGCAAAGAATCCGCCGAAACCGACAGTTCCCACCAGCAAGGCCAGCCAGACCTGGGCCCGCCCGAGGGCGCTAAGCTCGCCCTTGATGCTGGCACCGGCCAGGGGCGCCTGGTACGGGACGAAACGGGCCACCATGGCAACGCTCAGGAGGCCGATGGCCGCCACCAGGACGAACATCCACCGCCACCCGGCCTGCTGTCCCAGCCAGGTCGCAAAAGGGACTCCTACGACGTTGGCGATGCTCAGTCCGAGCATGACCATTGAGATGGCCCAGGCCCGGCGCGTCGGTGCCACCAGCGACGCGGCAATGACCGCTGCAACGCCGAAGAAGGCACCGTGCGGAAGCCCCGACAGGAACCGGGTGAAGAGCAGCCAGGAGTAATCCCCGGCAAAGAACGAAGACAAGTTGCTCAGGGCGAAGAAGAGCATCAGGCCCAGTACCAGGGTCTTGCGGGGCATCCGGGCTCCGAGAGCGGCAAGCACGGGAGCCCCCACCACAACGCCCATTGCGTAGGCAGAGATCACATGGCCGCCTGCGGGGACGGAGATGCCCAGGTCTTCGACCATTTCCTGCAGCAGGCCCATAATGCTGAACTCAGTGGTGCCGATCGCGAAACTGCCCACGGCCAAGGCGACTATGGCCTTGGCGGCGGTGGTATGGCGCGTGTCGGGTGTGCGCTTGCCGGACAATGAAATGGGCGCGGTGGTGCTCCGGGACATGTTCGCTTTCCGAGTGGGGGTGCGGCTGTGCCGCTGCGGACGGCGTTCACGGTCAACGAGCAGGAAATGCTCCTGCCGGACGCCGGGACGGCTTCGTCCCCTCCAGCCTAGTGCAGGGGCGCCCCCGGCGCCGACCTGTGCGACGGAACATTCCGCTACGGGCAGGCACAGGCGGCCTGCCCTAGGGAACGTCCGCATAGACTTCTTTCGTGGTCATTGAATCAACGCAAATCACCAAACAGGTTGTGGGCGGTGCGCTGGTGGACAGCCTCCGGCAGCCTTCCCGGATATTGGCGGCGCGCCGGAGCGCCCCGGAAGCGCTTGCCGGGTTGTGGGAATTTCCGGGCGGAAAAGTGGAACCCGGAGAAAGCTGCACGCAGGCCCTGCACCGCGAGCTCGCCGAAGAGCTGGGTGTCCGGGTTCAGCTGGGGGCTGAAATCACGGGGCCCCTGGACGAAGGGTGGAGACTGAACGACGTCGCTGCCATGCGGGTCTGGCTAGCGGAGATCACCGAAGGCACAGCCGAGCCGCTCGAAGACCACAGCGAGCTCCGCTGGGTTGATCTCAACGCAGATGCACTGATGGACCTCGCCTGGATACCGGCGGACCTGCCGATTGTCACTGCGCTGCTGGAGGCTGTCGAGGCGGTTTAGCCACGGTGGTGCGCCAAGGGATTGTCCGGGAACGTGCTAGAACAGAGCGTCCTGGGCAGCCGCAGTGACGGTCTCCTTCCCGTTCGCGGCGCGGGCGGCCTGGGTGCCGGCGGGCCGCAGGAACCGTGCGCCGCCGGTGAAGCCGTACTTGGCCTTGAAGAACCGGATCCGCCCGGCGAGCCAGTCCCGGTATTCCTTCGACGCATACGTTCCCTTGCCGTACAGGTCGGCGTATTTGCCGGAGAGCTGCGGGTAGTGCCGGGCAATGAACTCGAGGTACCACTCGCGGGCACCGGGTCGCAGATGCAGTGCACCCGCCGTGACCCCCGTGGCGCCGGCCGATGCGAGCGCGGAGAACAGGGCATCGAGGGATTCGTCGCCGTCGGTAAGCCAGGGCAGGATCGGCATGGCCATGACCGAACAGGGGAGTCCGGCATCCCGCAGCCGGCTGATCAGCTCCAGCCGTGCACGGGGTGTGGGCGTTCCCGGTTCTGCCCGCTTAGCCAGTTCGGGGTCTACCAGCGCCAGCGAAATACCCATGCCGATGTCGGTCTGCGCGGAGGCTTCCTTCAGGAGCGGGATATCGCGGGCCAGCAGGGTGCCCTTCGTCAGGATGGAGAAAGGCGTGCCGCTGTCTGCCAGCGCACGGATGACGCCGGGCATCAGCTGGTAGCGGCCCTCGGCCCGCTGGTACGGGTCCGTATTGGTGCCCATGGCCACATGGTGGTGCTGCCAGGAGGGCCGTGAGAGTTCCCGCCGCAGGACCTCGGCAGCATTGACCTTGACCACCAGCTGGCTGTCGAAATCGGCGCCGCTGTCCATATCCAGGTAGGTGTGGGTCTTGCGGGCGAAGCAGTAAACACAGGCATGGCTGCAGCCGCGGTATGGATTGACGGTCCATTCGAAGGGCATGTTCGAGCCGCCGCCCACCTTGTTCAGCACCGATTTGGCCACGACCTCATGGAAGGTCACCCCGGCAAAGTCCGGCGTACGCACGGAGCGGACCAGGCCCTGCAGCGGGATCAGCGGATCCGTGGTGCCCGACACTGCGGTAAGGGGCAGTGCTGCAGGGGGCGCTGCCGAAGGGGCCTGGAGCGAACCGGGTGCCGTAGCAGGGCCGGGCTCCCCCTGGGCGGTTCCGGGTTCGTTGCCCTTCGCGGGTGATGCCTTCAGTTCCTGACCTTGCCACCTCATCCCATCATTAGAACATATGTTCGAATCACGGGGTAGTGCCGCGGGGCGGGCGGCGATGCCGGACTGCCGGCGAAACGCGGACCCGGGGGCGCCGCCGCGGCCTTCCGGGGTGCGGCCGGTACCCGCCGTCACGGAGGCCGGCCAGCCGCTCAAACGGATTCGCCGACGCCGGATCGCCGGCAATCACGCGCGAAAGAGCCGCCGCCGCAGAGTACGCGGGCAGGAAGAGCGGACCCAGGAGTGCGTACTGCGTGCTGTGGCGCGTCTCGTGGCGCAGCAGCGGGCTGTCCGGCGCGTGGATGCGGCGGGCCGAGGAGGAACGGTAGAGGACCACGTTGCCGACGGTGAACGCGGCCGCACGGGGGAACGGCAGCGGATAGCCCTCGGCGAGGGTGATCTTCTGCGGCCCCGGGGTGATGCTGCACCCGGTGGCACGCGCCAGCAGCATCCCCGCAGGGGTGGAGAGATTCAGCAGATTGATCCAGCGGCGGATGGAGGCTGCACGCGGTCGGAGAACGATCGGTACGGACGGCATGGAACCTCCCAGCGGCAGTATGACGGCCCGGTCGGGGGCGTCTACTAGACTTGCAAATGATAAGCCAGAACCCAACTAGGGCCGGAAACAGGTAAGAACAGTACATGTCTAACTCCACACCGGGGACCGGTTCCCCAGATACTTCCCCTGAGGGCACCCAGCCCGAGCCGCCGAATCCGCTGGATGAAGCCGCCATAGCCGCCGCCGTCGAGCAGGCGCTCGCCGCCATCGCCGCTGCCGCGGACCTGAGTGAGCTCAAGGAAGTCCGGATCGCCGTCACCGGCGAGAAGTCGCCGCTGAGCGGAGCGAACCGGACCATCGGCAAGCTCCCCAAGGACCAGAAGGCCGCCGCCGGCAAGCTCGTGGGCCCCGCCCGCGGCCGGATCAACTCCGCGCTCGCCGCCCGCACCGTTGAGCTCGAAGCGGAGCGCGACGCCCGGATCCTTGTCGAAGAGGCCGTGGACGTCACCGCAGCTCCCCGCCGCCGGCACATCGGCGGCCGGCATCCCATCTCCACCCTGCAGGACCGGGTGGCGGATGTGTTCGTCGGCATGGGCTGGGAAATCGCGGAAGGCCCCGAAGTGGAATCCGAGTGGTTCAACTTCGACGCGCTGAACTTCAAGCCGGACCACCCGGCCCGCGAAATGCAGGACACCTTCTTCGTGGAACCGCCCGAGGCGCACCTGGTCATGCGGACGCACACCTCCCCGGTGCAGGTCCGCTCCATGCTTGAGCGCGACCTGCCGATCTACGTGCTCTGCCCCGGCAAGGTGTTCCGCACCGACGAGCTGGACGCCACGCACACCCCGGTCTTCCACCAGTTCGAGGGCCTGGCCATCGACAAGGGCCTGACCATGGCAGACCTGGTCGGCACCCTGGAGCACTTCACCCGTGTTCTTTTCGGCGATGAGGCGAAGGTCCGGCTGCGGCCGAACTACTTCCCCTTCACCGAACCCAGCGCCGAGCTGGACATCTGGCACCCGGGTGCCAAGGGCGGCCCGCGCTGGATCGAATGGGGCGGCTGCGGCATGGTCAACCCCAACGTGCTCCGCGCCGCCGGGATCGACCCCGAGGTCTATTCAGGTTTTGCCTTCGGCATGGGCATTGACCGTGCCCTCATGTTCCGCAACGAGGTTTCGGACATGCACGAAATGATTGAAGGCGACGTACGTTTCAGCGAACACTTCGGGATGGAGATCTAAGTGAGAATCCCACTTTCCTGGCTGCGCGAGTATGCCCAGGTACCGGCGGAAGCAACCGCCGAAGACGTGATGGAAGACCTCGTGCGCGTTGGTCTGGAAGAAGAAGACGTCCACCGTCCCACCGATGACCTGCAGGGGCCGATCGTGGTGGGCCAGGTGCTCAGCATGGAACCGGAGCCGCAGAGCAACGGCAAGACCATCAACTGGTGCACGGTCCGCGTGGTGCCGGAAGGTGCTGAGCAGACCCTGACTGGCAAGGGCATCGAGCCCTCCGGCGTGCAGGGCATCGTCTGCGGCGCGCACAACTTCAAGGTAGGGGACAAGGTCGTCGTCACCCTGCCCGGTGCCGTGCTGCCCGGAGACTTCCGCATCAGCCCGCGCAAGACCTACGGCCACGTCTCGGCCGGCATGATTGCCTCCGTGCGTGAACTCGGCATCGGCGAGGACCATGACGGCATCCTGGTGCTCTCCACCCTGGGGCTGGACCCCGAGGTGGGCACCGATGCGATGGAGCTCCTGGGGCTGTACGACCAGGCGGCGGAAATCAACGTCACCCCGGACCGCGGCTACGTTTTCTCCATCCGCGGCGCCGCCCGTGAATACGCCCACGCCACGGGCACCAAGTTCACCGACCCGGCTGCCGCCGTCGTTGTTCCACAGGCCGACGGCAAGGGCTACCCGGTGCGGCTCGACGACGCCGCGCCCATTTACGGCAAGCCCGGCTGCGACCGGTTCGTTGCCCGGACCGTCCGCGGCGTCGATACCTCCCGGCCCACCCCGCCGTGGATGTCCTCGCGCCTGCGCCTGGCCGGCATGCGGTCAATCTCGCTGGTAGTCGACATTTCCAACTACGTGATGCTCGAACTCGGCCAGCCGCTGCACTTCTACGACCTGGATAAGCTCACCGGCGAGATCGTGGTCCGCCGCGCCGCCGAGGGCGAAACCCTGAAGACCCTGGACGAGAAGGAACGCCGGCTCTCCCCGGAGGACCTGCTGATCACCGACGGAACCGGTGCCATCGGCATCGCCGGCGTGATGGGCGGAGCCGCCACCGAGGTTGCCGACGGAACGCAGAACGTCCTGGTTGAAGCCGCCCACTTCGAGGAAGTCAGCATTGCCCGCTCCCGCCGCCGGCATCGGCTGCCCTCCGAGGCATCCAAGCGCTTCGAACGCGGCGTGGACTGGAACATCGCGGACGTCGCCGCGCAGCGTGCAGTGGACCTGCTGGTGGAACTCGCCGGCGGCACGGCCGAGGAGTCCATTACCGACGTCGGCACGGCCCCCGCGCCGCGTCGGATCGAACTGCCCGCACAGTTCCCGGCCCAGCTGATCGGCCTGGATTTCACCGAGTCCCAGATCACCGGGACGCTGGAGGACCTGGGCGCTACGGTCGAGAAGACCGACGACGGCTACCTGGTGACGCCGCCGAGCTGGCGCCCGGACCTGGAGACGCGCGAGGACCTCACTGAGGAAATCATCCGCCTGGTGGGCTATGACAAGATTCCGTCCACCCTGCCGGTCGCCCCTCCCGGGCGCGGCCTGACCCGCCTGCAGCAGCAGCGCCGCCGGCTCATGCAGTCACTTGCAGCAGCCGGCCTCACGGAGGTGCTGGCCTACCCGTTCGTGACCGAGGCGGACAACAACACCTTCGGCGCTCCGGAACCGGGCACCCGCCCGGCCCTGAAGCTGGCCAATCCGCTCAGCGCCGAGTACGGCTACCTGCGGACCTCGGTGCTGCCCGGCCTGTTCGAGGTTGCCAAGCGCAACATGTCCCGCGGCTTCCGGGATCTGGCCCTGTTCGAATCGGGCACGGTCTTCCTTCCCGGTGAGCACCTGGGTACGGAGAGCATCCCGCCGCTGGGCGCCAAGCCGTCCGAGGAAGTCCTCGACGAGCTCTACGCCGGAATTCCGGACCAGCCGCTGCACGTGGGCGTCCTGCTGGCCGGTCACGAGTCCGCTCCCGGTGCCGGCAACACGCCGCGCGCCTGGGACTGGGCCGACGCCGTCGATTACGCCCGGTTGATGGGCGACGTCCTCGGCGTGGAACTCGTGGTGGAACAGGGTACCCATCAGGCGTTCCACCCCGGCCGCACCGCGCGCATCGCACTGCGCAGCGGCGAGACCGTGGGCTACGCCGGCGAACTGCACCCCAAGCTCCTGGCCGCACGGGACATGCCTGCCCGCACGGTGGCTGCGGAACTGAACGTGGATGCGGTTTTCGACGCCGCCCCCGACGTCATCGTTGCCCGTCCGATTTCCAGCTTCCCCATTTCCACGCAGGATGTGGCGCTGGTGGTGGCAGAGGACGTTCCCGCCGAGCAGGTCCGCGAGGCACTGCGCGAGGGAGCCGGGGAACTGCTCGAAGACGTGGCCCTGTTCGACGTCTACGCAGGCCAGGGCATTGAGTCCGGGCATAAGTCGCTCGCGTTCGCGCTGCGCTTCCGCGCGCCGGACCGGACCTTGACCGCGGACGAAGCCTCCGAGGCCCGTGCCGCAGCCGTCGCGCTGGCCGCCGAACGGTTCGGTGCCGTTCAGCGCTAGGTTTATCCAACAACCAGCAGGCACCGCCGGATGTCGTTATCCGGCGGGGCCTGCTGCGTTTAAGCCCTGTCGTGTCCGGATCCCGGCGGGAACCGAACACGGCTGCCGCGCTCCGGACCGTTCGCTAAGCTGTGGCGATGACATCCTCCGGCCCGCACTGGTACCTCTTCGATTACGGCATGGTGATTTCCACCGCTCCCGCCCCGGAGGACTGGCGGGTGCTGGAACAGGCCACCGGCCTCCGGGAGCTGGCGGCCGGAACGAGCCCGTATTGGGAAAGGCGCGAAGACTTTGACGCCGGCCGGCTAACCCCGGCGCAGTACTGGGGAAGCGTGCTTGGCCGGGATCCGGTCCCGGCAGAGGTGGAAGCCCTGGAGGAACTGGACGCCGCGCAGTGGGCGCATCTGAATCCCCGGACTCTGGAGGTTTTGGAGACGCTGCACGGCGAGGGCGCCAACCTTGCCCTGCTCTCCAACATGCCGGAGGGCATGTCGCGGAGGTATTCCACCGAATCGTCCTGGGCACACTACTTCTCCAAGCTGTACTTCAGCGGGCAGATGGGTCTGGTGAAACCGGACCGGAGGATCTTCGACCGGGTGGTTGCCGGCCTTGGTGCTGCGCCGGAGGGCATCGTCTTCATTGACGACAACCCGCAGAACATTTCGACGGCGCGGGAACTGGGGTTCCACACGGTGCTCCACCGCAGCGGGACGGACCTTCGGGCGGAGCTTGCCGGGCGCGGGCGGTAGGAGCGGGCTCCGCCGGCAGCACCGGGTGATCCGGCAGTACCGGGCGGAGCCGCTTCCGGCTCACGGAACCAGCAGTACCTTCCCGGTGGTCTTCCGCCCTTCAAGGTCAGCGTGCGCACGGGAGGCCTCGGCCAGCGGATAGGTCTGTCCGATCCGCACGTCCAGGTTGCCGGCCAGGACCGCGTCAAACAGTTCGCGGGCCCGCCACCGGCGTTCTTCGGGTGTGAGGAGGTAATGCGCAATCGTGGGCCGGGTCAGGAACAGGGAACCGGAGGAGTTCAGCCGCTGGATGTCGAAGGGCGGGACCTGTCCGGAGGCGGCGCCGAAGAGCACCATCATGCCCCGGGTGCGCAGGCTGGCGAGCGAGCCGTCGAAGGTGGCCTGCCCGACGCCGTCGTACACCACGTCCACGCCCTGCCCGCCGGTGAGGGCACGCACCTGCCCGGTGAAACCGTCGTAGCGCAGCACCTGGTCGGCGCCGGCGCCGCGGGCAAGGAGCTCCTTCTCCTCGGTGGATACGGTGGTGATCACCGTCGCGCCCTTGGCCTTGAGCAACTGGATCAGCAACAGCCCGACGCCGCCGGCACCGGCATGCACCAGCGCCGTCTGTCCTTCCTGCACCGGAAACGTGGAGTTGCACAGGTAATGCGCGGTAACCCCCTGCAGCAGCAGCGCCGCCGCGGTGTCGTCCCGGATGCCGGCGGGTACCGGCAGCGCCACGTCCGCGTCCAACAGCATGTACTGCGCATAGGCCCCGCCGCCCTCCGCCGTGGCTACCCGGTCACCCTCCCGGAAGCCGGATTCAAGCCCGGCGGACACGACGGTCCCGGCGGCCTCCGAACCGGGTATGAAGGGATATGACATGGGATAGACGCCGGCACGCTGATAGGTGTCGATGAAGTTCACGCCGGTTGCGGCTACCTTGACCAGCACCTGCCGAGGGCCGGGCTGCGGCAGGTCAACGTCTTCATAGCGCAGGATTTCCGGTCCGCCCGGCTGCGGGACGACAATGGCTTTGTGCATGGCATGGCCTCTTTTGCTGGCTGGAACGTACTGGCTCGATATGGTCCCCATCATACGGTTTGCATAAATATTGGAGACAGTGCATAAGTGTGCTGTAGGGTGGGGGCATGACGATTTCCGTAGCAGTCTCGGGCGCCAGCGGCTATGCCGGGGGCGAAGTGCTGCGCCTGCTGGCCGGCCACCCGGAGGTATCCATCGGTGCCATCACGGCCCACAGCAACGCCGGCAGCCGGCTGGGGGAGCTGCAGCCGCACCTGCATTCCCTCGCCGACCGGGTACTGGAGGACACCACCGTCGAGACGCTGTCGGGACACGACGTCGTTTTCCTCGCCCTGCCGCACGGCGCCAGTGCGGGGATTGCCGCGCAGCTGGATCCGGACACCCTGGTGATCGACGCCGGTGCCGACCACCGGCTCGAGGATCCCATGGCCTGGGAAAAGTTCTACGGTTCTCCGCACGCGGGAACCTGGCCCTACGGACTGCCCGAACTGCCCGGACACCGCGACCGGCTCAAGGGGGCCCGCCGGATTGCCGTTCCGGGCTGCTACCCGACAAGCTCCCTGCTCGCCCTGACACCCGGCTTTGCCGCCGGCCTGCTGGAGCCGCAGGATGTCGTCATCGTGTCGGCCTCCGGCACCTCGGGCGCCGGCAAGGCCGCCAAGCCCCACCTGCTGGGCTCGGAAGTCCTGGGCGGCATGAGTCCCTACGGCGTGGGCGGCACCCACCGGCACACCCCTGAAATCGAGCAGGGCCTCTCCGCCGCCGCCGGAGAGCCCGTGGCCGTGTCCTTCACGCCCACGCTGGCTCCGATGGCCCGCGGCATCCTGACCACTGCCACCGCGAAGGTCCGTCCCGGCGTCGACCCCGCGGCCCTGCGCACAGCCTGGGAACAGGCCTACGCTTCGGAACATTTCGTCCGGGTGCTGCCGGAAGGCCAGTGGCCCGCCACCAAGATGGTGGTCGGCTCCAACTACGCCGTGATGCAGCTGGCGTACGACGCCCACGCCAACCGGGTGATTGTCAGCTGCGTCATTGACAACCTCAACAAGGGAACAGCCGGCGGCGCCGTGCAGTCCATGAATATTGCCCTCGGCCTGGATGAAACCGCGGGACTGACCCAGCAGGGAGTGGCACCGTAATGAGCGCCGAATCACTGACCACCGACAGCACCACCGGCGCCGTCACCGGCATCACCGCCCCGGCGGGTTTCCGTGCCGCGGGTGTGGCCGCAGGCCTGAAGGATTCCGGGGGACGCGACGTCGCCCTGGTCGTCAACGACGGTCCGTCGAAGGCTGCCGCGGCCGTCTTCACCCGGAACCGCATCGCGGCCGCTCCGGTGCTGTGGTCCCGGCAGGCAGTGTCCGATGGACGGGCAGACGCCGTCATCCTGAACTCCGGCGGCGCCAACGCCTGCACCGGCAGCGAGGGATTCCGGAACACCCACACCACCGCCGAAAAGACCGCGGAACTCCTGGGTCTCAGCGCTTCCGACGTGCTTGTCTGCTCCACCGGCCTGATCGGCGTCCAGCTGCCCATGGACAAACTGCTTCCGGGCATCGAAGCGGCAGCCGGGATCCTGTCCGCCGACGCCGGCGCGGACGCGGCGCATGCCATCATGACCACTGACAGCGTCGCCAAGCAGGCGGTCTTCACCGGCACGGACAGCGCGGGCCGGACCTACCGCATCGGCGGCATGGCCAAGGGAGCCGGAATGCTCGCCCCCGGACTGGCCACAATGCTGGTGGTTCTGACCACCGACGCGGATCTCCCGGCACCCGCCCTGGACTCGGCACTGCGGGCCGCAACCGCGGTGACGTTCGACCGGACCGATTCGGACGGCTGCATGTCCACCAACGACACCGTGATCCTGATGGCGTCCGGTGCCTCAGGCGCGGCACCCGAGGCAGGGGATTTCGCGGGCGGACTCACGGAGGTCTGCTTCTCGCTCGCCCAGCAGCTGATCACCGATGCCGAAGGCGCCAGCCATGACATCGCCATCACCACGGTCAACGCCGCCACGGTGGCCGACGCGGAAACAGCTGCCCGCGCCGTCGCCCGTTCCAATCTGTTCAAGACCGCCATTTTCGGCAACGACCCGAACTGGGGCCGGGTGCTGTCCGCGGTCGGCACCACCGACGCGGCGTTTGAACCGGACCGGATCGACGTCGTAATCAACGGCGTGCAGGTCTGCCGGAACGGCGGCATCGGAGATCCGCGGGAAGGCGTGGACCTGGCGCCGCGCGCCGTGACGGTGGAAATCGACCTGCACGCGGGCACGGAAAGCGCCACCATCTGGACGAACGATCTCACCACGGATTACGTCCACGAGAACTCTGCGTACAGCAGCTGACCGGGGGACAGGCATGATCACACCAGCAGAAGCCGGCGAACGGCTGCGGGCACAGGACAAAGCGGCAACGCTGATCGAAGCGCTGCCCTGGATCCAGCGCTTTGCAGGCACCACCATGGTCATCAAGTACGGCGGCAACGCCATGGTGAACGACGACCTTCGGCGGGCGTTTGCCGAGGACATCGTGTTCCTCCATCACGCCGGGGTGCACCCGGTGGTCGTCCACGGCGGCGGCCCGCAGATCAGTGCCATGCTGGACCGGCTCGGTATTGCCTCCGAATTCCGCGGCGGACTGCGGGTGACTACACCCGAGGCGATGGACGCCGTGCGCATGGTCCTGACCGGCCAGGTGGGCCGAGAGCTCGTCGGCCTCGTTAACGCGCACGGTCCCTACGCCGTCGGACTCTCCGGCGAGGACGGCGGCCTGCTGGAGGCCGTACGGACCGGCGTCGTGGTGGACGGAGAGGAACTGGACCTCGGCCTGGTCGGGGAAGTGACGGGGGTCAACCCCGGCGCGATCCTGGACATCATTGCCGCCGGACGGATCCCGGTGATCAGTACCGTGGCACCGGAAGTGAACGCCGACGGCGGCCCCACCGGCCAGGTGCTCAACGTCAACGCCGATACGGCCGCGTCCGCCCTGGCCGTAGCCCTGGGTGCCTCGCGGCTGGTGGTCCTCACGGACGTGGAAGGCCTTTACGGGGATTGGCCCGACAAGTCCTCGCTGATCTCCTCACTGACTGCCGGGGAACTGCGGGCCATGCTGCCCGGCCTCGAAGCGGGCATGATCCCCAAGATGCAGGCCTGCCTCGCCGCCGTAGACGGCGGTGTTGACCGTGCCGCAGTGGTTGACGGCCGGATGGCGCACTCCATGCTGCTGGAAATCTTCACCGAAGCCGGAATCGGCACCCAGGTAGTACCGGAGGACGAAGATGCATAACCCGGATACCCAGGGCACCATCCCCGGGATGGCAGCTCCAGACGCGCAGGAGGACTGGCTGAACCGCTATGGCTCCTCCCTGATGGGCGTCTTCGGTGCTCCGCAGCGGGCGCTCGTCCGCGGGAGCGGCTGCTATGTGGAAGACGCCGATGGAAAGCGGTACCTCGACTTGCTGGGCGGCATTGCGGTCAATTCGCTGGGCCACGCCCATCCGGCGCTCGTGGCGGCGGTGGCCGATCAGCTTGCCACCCTCGGCCACGTGTCCAACTTCTTCACCAGCCCTCCCCAGGTGGAGCTGGCCGAACGGCTGCTCGCGCTCGCCGACGCTCCGCAGGGTTCCAAGGTGTTCTTTGCGAACTCCGGTGCCGAAGCCAACGAGGCGGCCTTCAAGCTGGCCCGGCGGAACTCCGATCCCGCTGCCGGACGCACCCGGATCCTGGCGCTCGAAGGAGCATTCCACGGCAGGACCATGGGAGCGCTGGCCCTCACGGCCAAACCTGCCTACCGGGAACCCTTCGAACCGTTGCCCGGGGGAGTGGAACACCTTCCGTTCGGGGACATCGATGCGCTGCTGGCCGCAGTAGATGAGACCGTAGCCGCCGTCTTCCTGGAACCGATCCAGGGCGAGGCAGGAGTGCGGATGCTTCCCGCGGGCTACCTGCAGGCCGCCCGCGAGGCCACCCGGGCCGCGGGCGCGCTGCTGGTGATTGACGAGGTGCAGACCGGCATTGGCCGGACGGGCAAGTGGTTCGCCTCCGAAGGCGTCCTTCCGGATGCCATGACCCTGGCCAAGGGACTCGGCGGCGGCTTCCCCGTCGGCGCCATGATCACCTTCGGCGAGCGGACCTCCGGGTTGCTGGCGGCCGGAATGCACGGCACCACCTTCGGCGGGAACCCCGTGGCTGCCGCCGCAGCCCTGGCGACCCTCTCCGTGCTGGAATCCTCCGACGTGCTGGCCAATGTGCGCGGCACCGGGGAGTACCTGCGCCGGGAACTGGCAGCTCTGGACTTCGTGGCCGAGGTGCGCGGGGAGGGCCTCCTCATCGGCCTCGACCTGGTCGACGACGTTGCTCCCGCCGTGGTCGCGGCTGCGCTGGAGGCGGGGTACATCATCAACAGCACCGGCCCGGCAACGCTGCGGCTGGCCCCGCCGCTGATCCTCACTCCGGAGCAGGCCGGCACCTTCCTGGACGCACTACCGGGTATCCTGCGAACGGCCTCCGGTGCCGCTTCAGCCGGAGGCGCCGCCTCCGCCCGAAGCGCCGCCGCCGGTCCCGCCGCCGAGACCACTCCAGACTCTGTACCCGGTGCCACCGGCACAACCACTGAAGGAAAACCATGACCCGTCATTTCCTGGTCGACACCGACCTCACGCAGGCGGAACAGGCCGAAGTCCTGGATCTGGCCGATGCGCTCAAGAAGGACCGCTACAAACACCAGCCGTTCGCGGGCGAATCCACCGGCCGCAAGACCGTGGCCGTCATCTTCGACAAGACCTCCACCCGGACCCGGGTGTCCTTTGCGGCCGGCATCTCCGATCTGGGCGGCGTTCCGCTGATCATCGGTGCGGGGGAGTCCCAGCTGGGACACAAGGAGAGCGTTGCGGACACCACCAAGGTGCTGGAACGCATGGTTTCCACCATCGTCTGGCGGACCTACGCGCAGGCCGGCCTGGAGGAAATGGCTGCCAACTCCTCGGTTCCGGTCATCAACGCGCTGTCGGACGACTACCACCCCTGCCAGCTCCTGGCGGACCTGATGACCATCCGCGAGCACAAGGGCCGGCTCGCCGGCCTCACCCTGGCGTATCTCGGTGACTGCGCCAACAACATGGCCAACTCCTACCTGCTCGCCGGTGTGACCGCCGGAATGCACGTCCGGGTAGCCGGTCCGCTGGGCTATCTGCCCGATCCCCGGATTGTCGACGCCGCTGCGGCCCGTGCGGAAGAAACCGGCGGCTCCGTGACCATCACAACCGACGCCGCCGAAGCGCTGGCCGGAGCCGACGTCGTCGCCACCGATACCTGGGTGTCCATGGGGCAGGAAGCCGAAAAGGCCGCCCGGCAGGAACTGTTCCGCAGCTACGCCGTGGACGCCGACGCGATGGCGCAGGCGGCGGACGACGCCGTCGTGCTCCATTGCCTGCCCGCCTACCGCGGCTACGAAATCTCCGCCGACGTGCTTGACGGACCGCAGTCAGTGGTCTGGGACGAAGCGGAGAACCGGCTGCATGCGCAGAAGGCCCTGATGGTCTGGCTCACGGCGCATTCCGGCCTCACGGGAATTCCGGAGGCACGGGCATGACCATGCCGGCAACGAAGACGGCGCGCCAGGCGCGCATCCGCACCCTGCTGACGGGTCTTTCCATCCGTTCCCAGGCCGAGCTCGCGGCACTGCTGGCCGACGACGGCGTGCAGGTTACGCAGGCGACGCTCTCCCGCGACCTGGTGGAACTCGGCGCCGTGCGCATGCGCGGCAAGGACGGTGCCCTGGTGTATGCCGTTCCGTCCGAGGGCGGGGAACGGGCGCCCAAGTCCGGCGTCACCCAGGAAGTGCTGGATGCACGGCTGGCCCGGCTCTGCGGTGAACTGCTGGTTACCGCCGAGGCGTCAGCGAATATCGTGGTGCTGCGGACTCCGCCCGGAGCCGCGAACTTCCTGGCACTGGCCATCGACCATTCCGTGCTGCCGTCCGTACTGGGCACCATCGCCGGCGACGACACGGTGATGATGGTGACCCGGGACCCCGAGGGCGGCCCCGACCTCGCGGCCCGCTTCCTGCGGATCGCAGACGAAGCCAGCAACAACGGCTCCGCACCCGAAAGCCGGATCCTGTAACCGGTCCCCGGCCCGTTGAACCACAACCCAAGACTTTCATCCTGAACCAACCAGCGGCCCCGATCGGGCCGCAACCAATGCAAGAGGAGCGAAATCCGTGAGCGAACGTATTGTTCTGGCCTATTCCGGTGGCCTGGATACGTCAGTAGCCATTGGCTGGATTGCCGAGGCAACCGGCGCTGAAGTTATTGCCGTTGCCGTGGACGTAGGACAGGGCGGCGAGTCCCTGGAGACCGTCCGCCAGCGAGCCCTGGACTGCGGCGCCGTCGAAGCCTACGTGGCCGACGCCCGCGAGGAATTCGCCACCGAGTACTGCATGCCGGCACTGAAGGCCAATGCCCTCTACATGGACGCCTACCCGCTGGTCTCGGCCCTCTCGCGTCCCGTCATCGTGAAGCACCTGGTGGCCGCTGCCCGCCAGTTCGGTGCCACCACCGTCTCCCACGGCTGCACCGGCAAGGGCAACGACCAGGTGCGCTTCGAAGTCGGCATCCAGACCCTGGGCCCGGACCTGAAGTGCATCGCACCGGTCCGCGACCTGGCCCTGACCCGCGACAAGGCCATCGCCTTCGCCGAGGAGAAGAACCTGCCGATCGTCACCACGAAGAAGAACCCCTTCTCCATTGACGCCAACGTCTGGGGACGTGCCGTGGAGACAGGCTTCCTCGAAGACATCTGGAACGGCCCCACTCCGGACGTGTACGAGTACACCTCCGATCCGGCGTCGGCTTCCGCCCCGGATGAAGTCGTCATCACCTTTAAGGAAGGCGTGCCGGTCGCGATTGACGGCAAGCCGGTCACCCCGCTGCAGGCCATCGAGGAAATGAACCGCCGCGCCGGTGCCCAGGGCATCGGCCGGATCGACATTGTCGAGGACCGCCTCGTGGGCATCAAGAGCCGCGAAATCTACGAAGCCCCCGGCGCCATGGCGCTGATGGCTGCGCACCGCGAGCTGGAAAACGTCACTGTGGAGCGCGAGCAGGCCCGCTTCAAGAAGACGGTCGGCCAGCGCTGGACCGAGCTGGTCTATGACGGCCAGTGGTTCTCTCCGCTGAAGCAGTCCCTGGACGCCTTCATCGGCGACACCCAGCGGTACGTCTCCGGCGACATCCGCATGACCCTCGACGCCGGACGCCCGGTGGTTACGGGACGCCGCTCCGAGTCATCCCTGTATGACTTCAACCTGGCCACCTACGACACCGGTGACAGCTTCGACCAGTCGATGGCCCGCGGCTTCATCGAGTTGTTCGGGATGTCCTCCAAGGTGGCCTCCGGCCGCGACCAGCGCCTAGCAGAAGGTAAGTAAGCAGATGACAGACGGCAAGTCGCCAGAAGAAGCAGCGGGTGCCGGGACCTCCGGTTCAACCGTCCAAGGTGCCCTGTGGGGCGGCCGGTTCGCCGGCGGCCCTGCGGACGCCCTTGCGGAGCTGAGCAAATCCACCCACTTCGACTGGCGGCTTGCCGGCTACGACATTGCCGGCTCGCGTGCCCACGCCCGCGTGCTGCACAAGGCCGGCCTGCTCGACGACGGCGAGTTGGAAGGAATGCTTGCGGCCCTGGACCAGCTCGACGCCGATGTGAAGTCGGGTGCCTACGTGCCCGCGGCGTCCGACGAGGACGTGCACGGTTCACTGGAACGCGGATTGATTGAACGGGCCGGCACCCAGCTGGGCGGAAAGCTCCGGGCCGGCCGGTCCCGCAATGACCAGATCGCCACGTTGGGCCGGATGTACCTGCGGGACCATGCCCGCATCATCGGCGCCGGCGTGCTGTCGGTCATCGACGCCCTGGTGGGCCAGGCCCAGGCACACCTCGGAGTGGCGATGCCCGGACGCACCCACCTGCAGCATGCCCAGCCCATCCTGCTCAGCCATCACCTGCTGGCGCACGCCTGGTCCCTGCTGCGCGATGTGCAGCGGCTGGCCGACTGGGATAAGCGTGCGGCAGTGTCTCCCTACGGTTCCGGTGCCCTGGCCGGCTCCTCGCTGGGCCTTGACCCGAATGCCGTGGCGAAGGACCTGGGGTTCGATTCGGCTGTCTGGAACTCCCTGGACGGGACTGCCGCGCGTGACGTGTACGCCGAATTCTCCTGGGTGGCCGCCATGATCGGCGTCGACCTGTCCCGCGTCAGCGAAGACATCATCCTGTGGGCCACGAAGGAGTTCTCCTTCGTGACGCTCGACGACGCGTACTCCACCGGGTCCTCGATCATGCCGCAGAAGAAGAATCCCGATGTTGCCGAACTTGCCCGCGGCAAGGCCGGACGGCTGATCGGCGACCTTGCCGGGCTGCTGGCCACCCTGAAGGGCCTTCCGCTGGCCTACAACCGTGACCTGCAGGAGGACAAGGAACCGGTCTTCGATGCTGCCGACACCCTCGAGGTACTGCTTCCGGCGGTGTCCGGGATGATCGCGACCCTGAAGTTCAACACCGAGCGGATGCAGTCCCTGGCACCGCAGGGCTTTGCCCTGGCCACCGACATTGCCGAGTGGCTGGTCCGCCAGGGTGTGCCCTTCCGTGAGGCGCATGAGCTCTCCGGAGCCGCTGTGCAGCTGGCCGAGGGGCGCGGCGTCGAACTCTGGGACCTGACCGATGAAGACTATGCCGGAATCTCGCCGCACCTGACGCCCGAGGTACGCACCGTGCTCAGCACCGAAGGCTCCCTGGACAGCCGCAGCTCCCAGGGCGGCACCGCCCGGTCCGCTGTCGAGCTGCAGCTGGCGGAGCTGATCCGCCAGGTCGGCGACGTGCGCGGCTACGCAGGCTGAATCTGCCCGACCTGAGACGGACCCCGATGGAGTGCACCTCCCCGGGGTCCGTTCTTTTTGGTGCCGGGCTGCGGGGCAGCGGCACCGGCACACAGCTACGCTGGGCGGCATGAGTGATTCCTTCCGGGCCCGGCTGCGTGCCCTTCCGGACTTTCCCGAGAATCTGCCCGACTTCGATCCGGCCGCAGCGCCTCAGGACCCCGCGGAGCTTTTCCGCCAGTGGCTTTCCGATGCGCTGGCCGCCGGGGTAAGGCAGCCGCATGCATTTTCCCTTGCCACGGCCGACGGAGGCGGGCACGTCTCCTCCCGGATGCTCATCCTCAAGGACATTGACGACGACGGCGGCTGGCAGTTTGCCACGTCCCTTACCTCGCGCAAAGGCGGAGAGCTGGCCGAGAACCCGAATGCGGCAATGAACTTCTACTGGCCGGAACTTGGCCGCCAGATTCGAGTGGCCGGAGCCGTAGTGGAACTCTCCCGGCAGGCTTCGGCCGCCGACTGGGATGCCAGGCCGGCATCGGACGGGAGTGCGAACCCGCAGTGGCAGCTGTATGCGCTGAAGCCGAGGGAGATCGAATTCTGGCAGGCACGTGCCGACCGGCATCACATCCGGCACCGGATGGTCTTCTGAGGCTCGCTCGGCTCCAAGCCGGCACCCCGGATACCCGTCTTTCCGGTTCGACTACCTGTCCGCCCCTCCCGGCGGCGCCCCCGCCGAAGCTACCCTTGGAAGAACCCCAGGAGGACGCGCCATGACCGAGTCCAGCCCCCTCGAAACCCCGGTTCCCGCCGGAAGAATCGAGCGCCGCCCCGACGGCTACACCCTGGTCTTTGAGCGCCTATTCGATTTTCCCGCGGGCTACATCTGGGAGGTGCTGACCAACGGGGACAAGGTGGCCCAGTGGCTCGGCACGGTGACTCCCGGCTGGCAGCTCGGCAAGGAATACCGGCTGGACATGGGCAATGTGGAGGTAACCGGAACCGTACTGCAGATGAGTCCCGGTCTAAGCCTGCAGTTCACCTGGGAGGACCCGCTGGGGGATGAATCCGTCCTCGACTGGCAGGTGCTGGAAACCCCCGACGGTTCCCTGCTGCAGTTCCGCACGCATGAGCCCAGCGCGGATTTCCTCACCGAAGGCGCCGCAGGGTGGCAGGGGATCCTGGACGTGTTCGACGACGTCGCCGCGGGCAGGGAACCTTCCCGCGCGTCCATGGACCAGTGGCAGGCCCTCCGCGACGCGTACGCGGAGGAATTCGACGTCTCACCCACGATGGGGCAAACGGATGCCGCCGGGATCGTCTTCCAACGCTGGTTCAACGCAGCCGCCGGCGACGTCGGCAGCGCACTGGACCGTGCGACGTCGGAACTCGGCATCGGTGCGGAGGCCTCGGTCGACATCACGGACGACGGCGGCCGGACCCGCGTCGTCGTCCGGCAACCGCTGAGCGGCGGAAACGGCGGATCAGACGAGGCGGCCGGCCTGCTCGCCGCGTGGCACCAGGCACTGGACGCCGCCGGCGACCACGTTGCCGGAAACCCCTGGCATCCCAGCTCCCGCAGGCTGGCGGCCCTGAAGGAGTTCTACGGAGCCTCTGCCGGGAGCAGCTGAACGGCAGCACGGAAAATCTCCCCAATGAACCTTGCTACCGTCGGAGTATGGCTTTTGCGAGTGAACGAGAACGTCTTGCCGTCCCGGCCACCTCCGCCGCACCCCAGCTGTTGGGTGCGGTCCTGACCCACGACGTCGACGGCGAACGCGTCAGTGTGCGGATCACCGAGGTGGAGGCCTACATGGGCGACGCCGATCCCGGCTCCCACGCGTTCCGCGGCCAGACGGCACGGAACGCCACCATGTTCGGGCCGGCGGGACACCTCTATGTGTACTTCACCTACGGCATGCACTACTGCGCCAACATAGTCTGCGGAACGGAAGGCGATGCCACCGGGCTGCTGCTGCGCGCCGGCGAGATCGTCGAGGGGGCCGACATCGCCGCCGTGCGGCGTGGAAACCCGCGCAACCCGCTGGACCTGGCGCGCGGTCCGGCACGCCTTGCCCAGGCGCTGGGCATTTCCCGGCCGCTGGACGGGGCAGATGTGTTCGCTCACCCCCTGCACCTGGCATTGCCCGCCGATCCGGTGGGCGGGGAACTCCTGTCAACCGGACCGAGGGTGGGAGTCAGCGGCCCCGGCGGCTCGGACGAATATCCGTGGCGGTACTGGCTCACCGGGGACCCGACAGTGTCTAAGTACCGTCCCGCCCAGCCGCGCAGGCAGCCGGCGTCCGCGGCAGCTGCGGCCCTGCGGCAGTGAAACGCAGAACGGCGTTCCGGGTAACTGTTACCCGGAACGCCGTTCTGCGAAGCTGCTGCTAGGAGCGAGGAAGCGGTGCCTGCGCGGAAATGAGCTTCTTTTCCAGCAGCTCGTCCCAGAAGGCAGCCGGAATCTCGGCCTTCATCGCCGCAATATCCTCCGCGACGCGTTCAGGCCGGCTGGAGCCCGGGATGACCGCCGCCACGGCGGGGTGAGCAGTGGAGAACTGCAGGGCAGCGGCCTTCAGGCTCACGTCGTGCCGAGAGGCAACCGAGGTCAGCTCGGCGATCCGTGCCTTAACCTGCGGAGGGATCTCGGCGTAATCGAAGTAGTCGCCGCCCAGCAGGGCGCCGGAGTTGAAGGGGCCGCCGACGACGATGCCCACTCCCTTTTCCTGCGCCATGGGCATCATGCGCTGCAGCGCACGCTCGTGCTGCAGCAGGGTGTACTGGGTGGCGGAGAGGCTCATGGTCGGCGCGGCCTCGTCCATGGCCATGGCCAGCTCGATGGGCTCGGTGGTGTTGACGCCCAGGCCCCAGCCGTTGATGACGCCCTCGTCCTGCAGGCGGGCGAGTACCCGGAACGCGCCGGTCCGCGCCTCGTCGAACTTGGAGATCCACTCATCACCGAGGAAGTCCCGGGACGTGTCGTGGATGAACACAAAGTCCAGGCGGTCCGTCTTGAGCCGGTTCAGGCTCTCCTCGATGGACCGCAGCGTGGCGTCCGTGCTGTAATCCGTGGCGATCTTGTTTGAACGCCCGTGGGTGAAGAGGCCGGAGCCCTTTTCTTCTTCCTCATCCAGGATCAGCCGTCCTACTTTGGTGCTGAGCACATACTCATCGCGGTTGTGCTGCGAGAGGACCTCGCCCAGGCGGGATTCCGCCAGGCCGGCTCCGTAGAAGGGAGCGGTGTCGAAGTAGCGGATGCCTGCGTTCCAGGCCGCTTCAACCGTTGCCAGCGCCTCTTCCTGGGGAATGTCGCGGAACATGTTTCCCAGGGGAGCTGTGCCGAAGCCGATCTTGTTCTTGAGCACGTCGTGCAGGTTAGCCATATGTGGTGCAGTCCTTGACTGTTGTGCGGGTAGGTTCCGGTCCCGTGCGAAGGGGCCGAGACATGGCAACCGCCGTCGGCGACCCTTTATTCCTCCGCCGGCCCGGACCGACAGCGCCGGATAGCCCGGGAGAGAAGTGCCACAGGAGCCCGTGCGGCTCCGGTCAAACCGGGTGGAACGGGTAAGGTAGACGGGTGAAAGATGCCCCGGCAGAACCGGATAACCACGAGTCCATTGAACAAACCATCGAACGCCTGGGCGCTGTAATCCCTGATTACCCCAAGCCCGGGATCGTTTTCCGGGATCTGACCCCGGTCTTTGCTGACGGGCCCGCCCTCCGGCGCGTAGTAGATGCCCTCATTGCCCCCTTCGAGGGACAGTTCGATTTCGTGGCAGGGGTGGAAGCACGCGGCTTCCTGCTTGCCGCCGCCGCTGCCTACGCTTCCGGCAAGGGAGTCATCACCGTGCGCAAGCCCGGTAAGCTGCCCCGCGAAGTGTTCTCCGAAAGCTACTCGATGGAGTACGGCGAGAGCACCCTGGAACTGCACCGCGACGACATGCCCGTGGGCTCGCGCGTCCTGATCCTTGACGACGTGCTGGCCACCGGTGGAACCCTCGGTGCCGCAGCGCGCCTGATCCGCAAGGCAGGCGCGGAAGTGGCCGGATTCGGCGTCGTGCTGGAACTGGGCGACCTCGGCGGCAGGGACCGCCTCGGCGACACCCCGGTTACCGCTCTGATCCGCTACTAGGCCGGTCCCCTCAACGAGGGGAAGGGCCCGCACGACACGCGTTCCTCGCAGGCAGCAGCTGAGAGAGAAACCGCATACATTAGGGACCTGCAAAAGTCCAAATGCACTGTAAGATTGACGCTCTGCCTTTGCGAGAGGGAACGCGAACATGCCTGAAACACCTTCAGCTTCGAACGAGCTGGAACACGAGCGTCAGTACGTCGCCGGACTGTACTCACGCCTCGATGAGCTGCGTGAGGAAAAGCGGGAACAGCTGGCCGCAATCCGGCGCAGCCACGCCTCGGGTTCGCACCAGAACCGTTCCGAGCGGGACGCCTTTGCCACCATGTACGAGGACCGCCTGGCGCAGCTGAACGCCGTCGACGACCGGCTCGTTTTCGGCCGGCTGGACCTCGACGACGGCGAGGAACGCTACATCGGGCGCATCGGCCTTTCGACGGCGGAGCTGCAGCGCCTGATGGTCGATTGGCGCGCACCCGAAGCCGGTACGTTCTACCAGGCAACCGCTTTCGAGCGCCAGGGCGTACGACGCCGCCGGCACCTGATCCTGAAGGGCCGCGACGTGCAGGCCATCGAGGATGACGTGCTGGACTACTCCATGCTGGAAGAAGGCGAAGCCCTCCAGGGCGAAGGTGCGCTACTCGCGGCGCTGAACTCCAAGCGGACCGGGCAGATGTCCGACATCGTGGGCACCATCCAGGCGGAACAGGACCGCATCATCCGGGCTCCGCTGTCCGGCACCCTGGTGGTCCAGGGCGGCCCCGGTACCGGCAAGACCGCCGTGGCGCTGCACCGCGCCGCATACCTGCTCTACACCCACCGGGAACGGCTGAAGTCCGCCGGTGTGCTGCTGGTGGGGCCGTCCAATGCCTTCATCCGGTACATCGAACGCGTGCTGCCCTCCCTGGGCGAGACCGGCGTCGTGATGTCCAGCCTGGGCCAGTTGATGCCCGGCATCACCGCCGCGCATGAAGAGGACCCGGCCACGGCCGAGGTCAAGGGGCGGCTGTACATGGCCGACGTCGTCGCGCGTGCGGTTGCCAACCGGCAGCGGCTGCCCGCCGGTCCGCGGAAGCTGAACGTCGAAGGCACCATCCTCACGCTGACCCCCAAGCAGGTGCAGCGCGCCCGTGACAAGGCCCGCGCCACCGGCAAGCCGCACAACGAAGCCCGCGTCACCTTCGTGAAGATCCTGCTGCGCGAACTGACCGAGCAGTTGACCGAACAGCTTGAGGAATCGGCCGGCGCCGGGAACAGCACCGACCGGGCCTACCTCGCGGAGGACGTCCGCAGTGCCCGCGACGTGCGCGTGGCGCTGAACCTGTGCTGGATGCCGCTGACCCCGGAAAAGCTCATCAGCGAGCTGTACAGCAAGCCCGGACACCTGGAAGCGGCCGCCCCGGACCTCTCCGACGCGGAGCTGGACCTGCTGCGCCGCAGCCCCGATGCGCCGTGGACCGAATCCGATGTGCCGCTGCTGGACGAAGCCGCCGAACTCCTCGGCGAGCTTGACGCCTCCGCCGGCCGCGAGAACGCGCTCCGTGAGGAACAGCGCAAGCGCGACCTCGCCAATGCCGAAAGCGCCATTGCCAATACGGAGGGCTTCCTCGAGGACTCCGGCGCCCACGGCATCCTGTCCGCGGAAGACCTGGCAGACCACAACGCGGTGGGGGAGCAGCGCCTGACCGCTGCCGACCGTGCCGCCGTCGACCGCACCTGGGCCTTCGGGCACATCGTGGTCGATGAAGCGCAGGAGCTGTCCGCCATGCAGTGGCGGCTGCTGATGCGCCGCTGCCCGCTGAAGTCCTTCACCGTGGTGGGCGACATTGCCCAGACCAGCTCGGCTGCCGGGGCAACGTCATGGCAGGCGGCACTGGACCCGTTCGTGGGGGAGCGCTGGACGCTCGAAGAGCTCACCGTGAATTACCGCACCCCGGCGCAGATCGCCGAGGCCGCGGTGCGCATGGCCAACGCCGCCGGCCTCGTGGTGTCCGCGCCGAAGGCCGTGCGGGAAGGCCGCTGGGCGCCGTTCATCGACGAAGTGCCCGAGGGCGGCCAGATCCAGCGCCTGCTGGACACCCTGCCCGAGGACCTGGACGCGCTCGACGGCGGCCTGCTCGCCGTCATCGCCGAGGACCACCGGCTCTCCGCGGTCCGCCGCGCGCTGGCCGGGGTGTACGGAGCCCGCGTGGGATCCGGCGCCGGCGGCCTGGAGCAGGACATCGTGGTGACCTCGCCGCGCGAGGCGAAGGGCCTGGAGTTCGACGGCGTCGTCATCCTGGAACCGTCCGAACTGCTCACCGCAGCAGCCGGCAAGGTCGGGGACCTGTACGTTGCCATGACCCGCCCCACGCAGCGGCTGCGCCTGATCGCTGCAAACGGGATCCCGGCAGGCATTCCCGAAGACTGATAATTTAGAAGGCGTGTCAGACAATATCGTGAACTCCGAGGGCCTCGGCGCCCAGCAGAATGATTCCTCCTTCGCCAACATCTGGCAGGAACTCCAGTGGCGAGGCCTTGTGCACGTCTCCACCGATGAGGCGGAACTGGAAAAACTCCTCGCCGGGGGACCGATCACGTATTACTGCGGCTTCGACCCGACGGCACCGAGCCTGCACCTTGGCAACCTGGTGCAGCTGCTCACCATGCGGCGCCTGCAGCTTGCCGGCCACCGGCCGCTGGCCCTGGTCGGGGGTTCCACCGGACTGGTCGGAGATCCGCGCCCGACGGCGGAACGCACCATGAATACCAAGGAAACCGTTGGCGAGTGGGTCGGGTACCTCCAGGGACAGGTGCAGCGCTTCCTTAGCTTCGAGGGCGACAACGCCGCCCGTATGGTGAACAACCTCGACTGGACCGCTCCGATGAGCGCCATCGATTTCCTGCGCGACGTCGGCAAGCACTTCCGGGTGGGCACGATGATCAAGAAGGAAATCGTCTCCTCGCGCCTGAACTCCGACGAAGGCATCAGCTACGCGGAGTTCAGCTACCAGGTCCTGCAGGGTATGGACTACCTCGAGCTCTTCCGCCAGTACAACTGCGTGCTCGAGACCGGCGGGTCCGACCAGTGGGGCAACCTCACCAGCGGCACCGAACTGGTGCGCAAGGTGGAGGGCAAGACGGTCCACGCACTGGGCACCCCGCTGATCACCAACAGTGACGGCACCAAGTTCGGCAAGAGCGAAGGCAATGCGGTCTGGCTGGACGGCAACATGACCAGCCCGTACGCCATGTACCAGTTCTGGCTCAACACCTCCGATACCGACGTGGTTGACCGGCTCAAGGTCTTTACCTTCATGAGCCGGGCACGGATCGAAGAGCTGGCGCGAGCCGTGAAGGAAGCGCCGCATAAGCGGGAGGCACAGCGGGCCCTGGCCTACGACGTGACTACACTGATTCACGGCACCGAGGCAACCGACAAGGCCATCGCTGCTTCTGCCGCATTGTTCGGGCAGGGGGACCTGACCGAACTCGACGAAGCCACCTTGAAGGCCGCGACAGAACAGCTGCCGACGGCCGTGGTGTCCCCGGATTCGCTGGGCATCATCGACCTGCTTGTTGCGTCGGAGCTTTCCAAGACCAAGTCCGAAGCACGCCGCACGGTGTCCGAGGGCGGTGCCTACGTGAACAACAACAAGGTCACCGACGCCGACGCCGTAGTGGATTCGAAGGACCTGCTGCACGGCCGGTACCTGGTACTCCGGCGTGGAAAGCGGACCCTTGCAAGCGTTGAGGTCTCCGCCGTATAGTTTTAATGCTTCCTTAGGGGAGGGCCTCCACGGGGACTTCCACGGGGGACTTCCATAGGAGACTTCCAGGGAAGCAATGGGGGCCGCTTCGGCGAAACCCTGCAGGACTTGGGGGCAGTCCTCGCCGGTCAAAGGCGAGGCTGCCGACCCTGGATATGGGGTGTGGAAGCTTGTGCGGCGGATCACTTCAATCCGGTTTGCAAGGACCGGAAGCGATGTGTAGAGTTACATGAGTCGCCGCGGCCGGGACGCTGGAAAAGCGCCCGAGCATGGCGGCCAAACCCCAACAAAAAACAGAGTCCAACCAGT
>NZ_JANFLR010000005.1:0-172552 GCF_024385485.1 Arthrobacter sp. zg-Y1116
GTGGGGGAAACGCCCGGTCCCATTCCGAACCCGGAAGCTAAGACCCACAGCGCCGATGGTACTGCATCCGGGAGGATGTGGGAGAGTAGGTCACCGCCGGACAATATTTGAATACAGGTTGAGCCCGTACCAGTGCTGGTACGGGCTCTTCCTCTTTAACGGGCCAGGCAGAACCCGCCGGCACAGGGGCCTGCTGGGTTCCGCACTCTGTTGTTCAGTACTGTGTTTCTTCCGACATCCAGGACAAGCCCGGTTGCCCCGCCGTGGTCAAAACCGTATGGAAGACGCGGTAAGATTAACGAGCAGAACCCGAAAGGGCAGCCTGTAATCAGACTTCCCGACGCATTGCCGTCGGGGCTAGGGTTACGGCGGTCATAGCGTGGGGGAAACGCCCGGTCCCATTCCGAACCCGGAAGCTAAGACCCACAGCGCCGATGGTACTGCATCCGGGAGGATGTGGGAGAGTAGGTCACCGCCGGACATACGTTGGGATAAGGATCCGCACAAGGATGTGCGGGTCCTTATCTGTTTAACTCCACCTCCCGGGCCGTTTTTCTCCAGCCGAGGCTCGACCCGCTGAGGGATGTGCGCAAGCATGGTCCGGTGGCCGGCGAAAACAGCAACAGCAAAGGCTTTGCGCGAGTGAATTCGGGTCCGGACCTGGACCGCACCATGTTCTTCAGCGACGCCGTCTTCGCTATCGCCATGACGCTGCTGGCCGTGGATATCCGGGTGCCCCAGGTGCCGGCAAACGAGCTTGGGGAGGCCGTGGCCGCGCAGCTTCCGGAGTTCGGCGCTTACGTCCTGTCCTTTGTGGTGACCGCCGCCTATTGGCTGAGCCACCACCGGCTCTTCCGGCTCCTTCGGGGATTCACCGGCCGGCTGCAGCAGTTGAACCTGGTGCTGCTGCTGTTCGTCGCACTGCTGGGGTACGCCACCGACATGCTGGCGTTTTACGGAGACCAGGTGCTCGGCGTCGTGATTTATGCGGCGGCCCTGGGGCTTATCGGCACCGCGAATACCGGGCTGTGGATCTACTGCAGCCGCACGGGCCTTTTCCGGGATGACGTGGATCCCCGGCTTCCGGCATTCGCGCAGGTCCGCGCCCCGGTCACCCCTGCGGTTTTCCTGGCCTCGATTCCCATTGCCATCCTGTGGAGTCCGGAAGCGGCGATCTGGTCTTGGCTGGGAATTGTCATTATCAATGCCTTGCTCCACGGCCTCGGCCGCAGACGAACCGGCTCGGCGTAAGCTGCCCCTCAATGACGTCGATTCGTTGGTTTGGGCCTGTGTCGGGTAGTCTTATATCTGCTTCTACGGGAGCAAGCCTGGAGGATTCGCCTAGCGGCCTATGGCGCACGCCTGGAACGCGTGTTGGGTTAACGCCCTCGGGGGTTCAAATCCCCCATCCTCCGCCAGGACAAAGAAATACCCCGGTCTTCGGACCGGGGTATTTCTTTTTGCCCGAACAGCTACCGCTCGGCCCGCAGCGCGGCACGCGTGGCTACCGCAATAGAGCCCAGCCCGAGTGCCGCCGTCGCACCGGCCAGGCCGAGGTACACGGTCGGCACGATCGTGGGCAGCGGCACCCCCGAGATACTCACGGCGATTCCCATCAGCGGCGGCAGGGCCAGGACGGTGCCGATGACGACGGCGGCCGCGACTATCAGCAGGGACTCGGCTCCCATCATCCGCCGCAGCTGGGTATCCGACGCCCCCAGGGTCCGCAGCAGCAGCATCTCCGGCCGGCGCCGCGCCGTCGCCATCACCAACGTGTTGACCACGGAGACGGCAAGGTACCCAAGCAGGACCAGCATGGCGATTACCGAAACCCATGAGTCGGCATCCCGTTGCGCGGCTCCGGCCGCCCCGAACTCCTCCTTATCCAGGAGCGTCAGCCCCAGTCCGTCCACGGCAGAGGCCAGTTCTCCCGGATCGGTATCCGCCGCCGTGCTGACCAGCAGGTAGTCGTTCAACCCGGTAGTGGTGTGGCTGCGCAGTGTCTCATTCGCCACCGCCACATCCCCGAATCCCAGCCCCCGTTCGTAGGTGGCGACGACGACGGCGGTCGCCTCGGTGCCGTCCCCGTAGTAGAAGTCGAAGTCCTCACCCACAGCCGTACCGGATTCCCGGGCCAGGTCCACGCTCAGTGCCACGGTGTCGGCGTCCCCCAGCCGGTCCAGTGACCCTTCGTTGACGTCGAGGTCCAGGGTTCCGTTCAGGTTTTCAGAGGCCAGGCCCTGAATGGCATAGGGCTGCACGCCATCCTCCATCCCCGCGAAGCCGGCCTTGGCCAGGACCGCGGAACGGGCCACCGGCGAGGTGGATTCCACCCCGGGAACCTCAGCCACCTGGTCGGCGAGATCCTCGGACACTCCTGACCCCGGAGCGTTGACCAGATACCCGGCCACCACCCCGTCACGGGACTGCCGCCCGGCTTCCGTTGCCACGGTGGCCGGCATAAAGAACTGCACGGACCCGAGCGCAATGGCCAGCGCCAGTGGAACGATTCCCGAGGCCAGCCGCCGCGGGAAGGCGCTGGCGTTGGCCTCCGCCAGGGCCAGCGACGCGGAGGGACTGCGGCGGACCAGCGGCCGAACCAGTCTCAAGGCACCCGTCACGAGCCACGGTCCCAGGAGGCCCGCGCCGATCATCAGGAGCAGGATGCTGGAGGCTGCCGACGCCAGGCCCGCAGTGCCCGGAACCGCAATCGGTACCAAAGCCGCAACCAGACCGGCCGCCAGCAGGGACAGCCCGGTGATGACGCGTCCGCGGCCCAGCCGGGAAGCCTCCGTCACGGAGTCCCGCAGGGCATCCGTGGGCGCCGCACGGACCGTGCCCCGCGCCGAGACGAGCGAGGCTCCCACTGCTGCGGCGACACTGATGGCCACTGCTGCCAGGGCCGGCAGCGGGCTGTAGGCCAGGAGGAAGGATTCCGGAAGCACGCCGCCGGCAACGAACTGGTTGCCCAGGAACCATGCCAGCAGGAAACCGGGTGCCGCGCCCAGCACGGCGGCAGCGCTGGACACCAGCAGGACTTCACGCATCACGAGGCCCAGGGTCTGGTTCGCTCCGGCGCCCACTGCGCGCAGCATCGCGAATTCCCGGCGCCGCGCCATGATGGACAGGGACAGGGTTCCTGCAGTCACAAAGACCGCGGTCATCACGGCCACACCTGCCAGCGACCCGCTGAGCAGCAGCAGCGTGGAGCGGGCGGCGGACCCGCCGAGATTCTCTACGTCTCCGCGGCGGTCCCCGGTATAGCCGACGACGTCGGCCACCTGCGCCTCGATATCGGCGGAGAGCTGCTCCGGCCGGATGCCGGGTTCGGCGATCACGCCGACGGTGGCCACGGTGTCGCCGTGCGGCCACAGGGCCTGGGCGCCGGCGGTGCTCAGGAACGCGGCAGGGCCGGTGTCCACCCCCGACTCGGGAGCGGCGACGCCGGACACCGTGTACTCGGTGGGCTCCCCGCCGTGGGTAAGGGTAAGCGAGGTGCCCGGAGTTACTCCGAAGGATTCATCCACCACCACTTCGGTTGCCCGTTCGGGAGCTTCCCCCGAGGTCAGTGTGTAGGGAGTCAGGGCCGCGGAGTCCCAGGCGGCGGCGGAAACCGCCGTACCGTCGGTGGTGGCCAGGGGAAGCTCGATGCTGCCCACGGCGCGTTCGACGCCGGGAACGGCTGCGATTTCGTTCACCGCTTCGGCGGGAAGCAGGACGCGCTCGGCGAACGGAGCGTCCATGTCTTCGACCACGGGATGGGCCTGCGGCGCACCTACAACGACGTCGGCCCCCTGCAGGCGCTGCGGGGCAATGCCGCCGCGGGTTCCGGACTCAATGAGGACGCCCATCGCGGTGATGAGCGCGGCGCACAGGAACACGGCTACGAAAACCCCGGCGAATCCGCCGCGGTGGTGCCGGATGGATGCTCTGGCAAGGGAAAACATGTTAGCGCTCCCCGAGGTTGGCCATGCGTTCGCTGACGTCGTGGGCGGTGGCGCCGGTCATGCTGCCGTCGAGGCGCCCGTCCGCAAGGAAAATGACCGTGTCTGCGTGCCCGGCTGCCACCGGGTCGTGGGTCACCATCACCACCGTCTGGCCCAGCGCGGAGACGGTGTGCCGCAGCAGGTCCAGCACCTGGCGTGCAGTGCCCGAGTCCAGGGCGCCGGTGGGTTCGTCCGCAAAGACGGCATCCGGGCGGGTGATCAGTGCCCGGGCGATGGCCGCCCGCTGCTGCTGGCCGCCGGAGAGTTCCTGCGGCTTCCGCTCACCCAGTCCGGACAGCCCGACTGCCTCCAGCACATAGTCCAGCCAGGCCTTGTCCGTGCCCCGTCCGGCCAGCAGCAGCGGCAGTGTCACGTTCCGCGCGACGGTCAGCTGGGGGAGCAGGTTGTAGGACTGGAATACAAAACCGACGTGGTCCCGGCGGAAGCGGGTCAGGGCCTTGCTGTGCAGCTTCGAGATTTCGGTGGTGCCCAGCAGCACCCGGCCGCTGTCCGGGGCGTCCAGTCCGGCTGCGCACTGCAGCAGCGTGCTTTTGCCGGAACCGGAGGGTCCCATGATGGCGGTGAAGGTGCCGGCCGGAACCGCCAGGGACACATCGCGAAGAGCCGGCACGCTGGTGTTGCCGGACCGGTAGCTCTTGGACACGCCCTGCAGCTGGAGGGCTGCGGGGCCGGAGAATTCGGAGGCGTCGGAGTACATCGGGTCATCCTTTGGTCGAGGGGTGCGGGTTCGTGGGGTGAGCTGACCTGCTGACTTCGACGCTACGGATTCCGGAAACCGGATCCGATACAGCCAATAGCCCGGTTTGGGGTATAGCTGGCTATACCGACAGCCCGATGGGGGTCGGGCATAATTCAACGGGTGAGACTTCCCAGCCGCGCCAAGACCCGTCTCCGGGATGCGGCCTTCCTAGTGCGCGAGGGCTGGTACTGGCTGGCGTCCCTGACCGTTCTGGTGGCCGGTATTGGGCTGCTTCCGTTCGTGGCCCTGGGGGTGGGCCTGTATGCGGTGCCTACCCTCCTGGACCTCCTGAACCGTTTGGCCGCCAGGGCGCAGGCCCGTTCGGCGGCGTTCTCCTCTGCTGTCATTCCCTTTGACCGGCGCCGCCTCACCGGTAGGTATTCGTTCACCGAGCTGGCCGCCCTGCTGAGTGCTCCGGAAACGAAGCGGGACCTCTCCTGGCTGCTTTTCCACTGCGCATTTGCCGTACTGGCAGCGGCGCTGGCCCTGGCGCTTCCCTTCGGCGCCGTGCTCTATGTAGCGGCGGCGCCCCTGTGGCAGCTGTTCCCGCCGGACGCACCGCTGGAACTGACCATCTTCGTCCGCAGCTGGGGCGATGCCGTCCTGATGATGCTGCTGGGACTCATATACGCCGCCGGGGCATGGCTGCTGCTGCCCTGGCTGGCACGGCGGTTCAGTGCGGCGACCCTGGGGATCCTTTCCCCGCGCCGGTATGCGGATCTGGCCCGCCGCATTTCCGACCTCTCGGCGGCCCGGGCCAGTGCCCTGGCCGCCCATGCGGCGGAGCTGCGCCGGATTGAACGCGAACTGCACGACGGCGCGCAGAACCGGCTGGTCGGCGTCGTGATGATGCTGGGACTGGCCCAGCGCGCGGCCGAAACCGACCCGGCGGCCGCCGTACCGTTCATCGGGCGGGCACAGGATGCCGCGTCGGAAGCACTCGCCGGACTGCGCGCCGCGGTACACGATATTTATCCGCCGGTCCTGGACGAACTCGGCCTGGGCGGTGCGGCCTCGGCCCTCACCAGCCGCTCGCCCATACCCTGCTCCCTGGACGTGGAGGGTCTGCTGCGCGCGCCGGCAGCAGTGGAATCGGCGGCATATTTCGTCCTGGCCGAAGCCCTGACCAATGCTGCGAAACACTCCGGCGCCTCTCGGATCGACGTGGTGCTCCGCACGGAATCAACGGCTCGGGAGGACGTCTTGGTGATCCTGGTGAACGACGACGGCCGCGGCGGCGCGAGGGTGGATCCGGCCGCCGGCGCGCAGGCTACGGCTGATGCCAACGGCTCCGGCACAGGTCTGGCTGGGATTGCCCGCCGTGCCGCCGCGTTCGGCGGCAGGCTGGTGCTGAACAGCCCCGAGGGCGGACCAACAAACATAAGGGTGGAACTGCCATGCGCCTTCTAATCGCCGAAGATGATGCCCTGCTGCGCGCCGGGCTGAAACTGCTGCTCGAGAGCGAAGGGTTCGACGTGGTGGGTTCCTGGGACAACGCCGATGACCTGCTCGCGGCCTTCGAACCCGGCAGCGCCGACGGCGCCGTGCTGGACGTCCGGATGCCGCCGACCTTCACCAACGAGGGTCTGCGGGCCGCCCTGGAACTGAGGTCCCGGGTTCCTGAGTTCCCGGTGCTGGTTCTCTCCGCGTATGTGGAGGACCGGTACGCCAGCCGGCTGCTGGCCTCCGGCGCCCAGGGCGTGGGCTACCTGCTGAAGGAGCGGGTGGGCAACGTCGGCGAATTCGTGGACGGACTGCGGCGCGTGGCTGACGGCGGCACCGTCATGGACCCGGAGGTCATCGCCCAGCTGTTCAGCCGGCGCAGCAACCAGGATCCCATCCGGTCGCTGACCCCGCGCGAGTTCGAAGTGCTGGGGCTGGTGGCCGAAGGGCTGGGCAACACCGCCATTGCCTCGGCCATTTCCGTCTCCGAAACCGCGGTCAGCAAACACATCGGCAATATCTTCGCGAAGCTCGGGCTTGCCCAGTCGGACAGCGGCCACCGCAGGGTGCTGGCGACTCTGGCCTATCTCCGCTCCTGACCGGCGGGTGCCGCAGGGTACGTAGCCGGGTCGGGCACTCGTGTAGCGCAGGTTTCGTTGCGGGTCTTGTTTCCCGGACGGCACCGGTGACAAGGTGTGATGCACTACAGCCGGGCGCAGGAGGACACACGTGGGACATGGCGGCGGAAAGGTTGCGCTGATCACCGGTGCTTCGCGGGGAATCGGCCGGCGCGTGGCGGAGCGGCTCGCGGCGCAGGGGACCGCCGTCGTCGTCAGTTACCGCCGAAATGCCGGGCTGGCCAAGGAAGTGGTCACCACGCTGCAGGAACTCGGCGGCAGCGGCATAGCGGTGCAGGCCGATGTGGAGAACCCCGAAGACATTGTCCGGCTCTTCGATGCCGCAGCGGACGAATACGGCCGGCTGGACTACTTCATCAACAACGCCGCTGCCGCCGCGTTCAAGAACGTGTTGGACTTGAAAACCCATCATCTGGACCGTGCATACGCCGTGAACGTGCGGCCGTTTGTCCTCGGCGCGCAGGAAGCGGTGAAACTGATGGACGACGGCGGCCGGATAGTCGCGCTCACCAGTTACGGCAGTACCCGGGCCTTCCCGACCTATGCCGCCCTCGGCTCCTACAAGGCCGCAGTGGAGTCCTTTGTCCGGTTCATGGCGGTGGAATTCGGCCCCTACGGCATCAACGTCAACGCGGTGAACGGCGGGCTGATCGATTCCGATTCGCTGGACTACTTCTACTCCATGGACGGCATGGCGCCCATGGACAGCGTCATTTCCCGCCTGCCCAAACGCCGTCCCGGCACCGTGGATGAAATGGCCGCCGCGGTGGAGTTCCTGCTCTCCCCGGGTGCGGAGTACATCACCGGCCAGGTCCTGGCGGTCGACGGCGGCCTCTCGGTCATTGCCCCGCCGTTCCATTCCGACGCGTCCGGCCCGCCGGTCGCCCTGCCGGACCGGCCAACCCGGCCCACCCGAGGCGGCAGCCGGTAAGGGCGCCGTCCGGACTGAAAGGAAGCATCAGTGAGCTACGATCCCGCCCGTTACCGGAACTACTTCGAACACTCCCTGACCTACGCGGCCGGCTTCGCACGCAATGTGGCCCGGTACGCTGACCGCGTTGCCCTCGCCGATCCGCCGTCGGGCCGGGAATTCACGTACGCCCAGCTGGGCGACGCCGTGAACTCCGTGGCGCGCGCCCTGGCCGAGCGCGGCGTGGGCCGCGGGGACCGGGTGCTCTACCAGCTCTACAACGGCATCGAATTCGCCCTCCTGTACCTGGCGACCCAGCGGCTGGGGGCTGTCAGCGTTCCGGTGAACTACCGGCTGGCGCCCGCGGAGACGGCGCATATCCTGCGGGACAGTGATCCGGCGGTGTTCGTTGTGGACGCCGAGCACACCGAGACGGCTGCGCAGGCGCTGGAGCTTGCCGGGGTGTCGCCGCTGGTCCTGGTGGCTGGCGCTCCCGACTCCGGGGCCTGGGGACTGGGCTCCGGGCATTTGGGGCAGGACTTCGACACCGCCGTCGAGCAGGCCGCCGGGGACCTGCCGGACCTCCCCGAGGACTTTTCCACCTTCGAGGAAAGCACCCGCTTCTACACCTCGGGCACCACGGGCATGCCCAAGGGGGTGCCGCTGCCGTCCATCGCCGAGCTGATGAGCGCGCACGACGTCATCATGCACTTTCCGCTCAGCCCGCAGGACCGCACCCTGAACATGACCCCGTGGTTCCACCGCGGCGGCCTGCACTCCGGCGGGCCCAACCCGGTGTTCTACATCGGCGGGTCCGTGGTGCCGCTGCGCAGCTTCAACCCGGCCACGGTACTGGACTGGGTGGGGGAGCAGGGGCTGACGTATCTGATCGGCGCCCCGACCACGCTGGAGATGATCGCCGTCGAGCAGGAAAAGAATCCGCGGAACCTGGAGACCCTGCGGGGCATCGTCACCATGGGTGCACCGTTGGACCGCGCCGCAGCGATCCGGTACCAGGAACTGCTCACGCCCCGGATCTTCAACGGCTACGGGACCACCGAGGGTTTCTGGAACACCTTCCTGCGGCCCGAGGACCTCCCCGCCCATGCCGGCAGTGCCGGGCGGGCGTGCACGGACGACGACGTCGCCGTCGTCCGCGTGTTTGAAGGCCGCCGCGGGCAGCCGCACGAACTGGCCGCCCGGGACGGCAGCGAAATCGGCGAGGTGATCATGCGCTCGCCGAAATCCGGGTTCAGCTACGCCAACCTGCCGCATGTGGAGGAGGAGAAGTTCCACGACGGGTGGCTTTACCCCGGGGACATGGCCACCTGGGATGCGGAAGGTTACCTGACCATCATGGGCCGGACCGATGACATGATCATTTCCGGCGGGGAGAACATCCATCCCGTGCAGGTGGAAGCCGCGCTCGCAGACCATCCAGGCGTCCTTGAATCCGTGGTGGTGGGAGTGCCGGATGACCGGTGGGGCCAGCGCGTGGTGGCGTACGTGGTGCGCCGGGACGCGGAGCTCGACGCCGACGGGCTGGATGCGTTCTGCCTGGCCCATCCCGGGCTGGCCGATTTCAAGCGGCCCCGTGGCTACCGTTTTGTCGACGAAGTGCCGATGACCGCCACCGGAAAGAAGATGCACTACAAGGTGGCGGATTCCGCGGCGCAGGACTGGCTGGACGGCCGGATGCACGTACCGGCGCCGGTCCGGAAGGCGGAGTAGATGGACGAGCGCGTGGTCATCACCGGCATGGGGGCGGTGACGCCGCTCGGCGGTACCTGGGGCGAAACCTGGGCGGGATTGAAGGACGGGCGCAGCGGGATCGACAAGATCACTGCCTTCGATGCCTCTGAGTTTCCCACCCGGATTGCCGGGGAGGTGAAGAACTTTGATCCGGCGCAGTACCTGCCGGTCAAGCGGCTGCGCCGGTCCTCCCGCGCCTCCCAGCTGGCAGTGGCGGCCTCACGCGAGGCGGTGGCCGACGCCGGACTGGGACCATCGCTGGCAGACACCGACGCGGCGGTGATCATCAACAGTGCTGTCTCCGGGTATCCGGAAATCCAGGCCGCCACGGAGATCTTCGGCCGTGACGGGCTGCGGCCCATCAGCCCCAGTTTCGTGGCGTCGTCGCTGACGAATATGCCGGCCTGCGAGGTGGCCATCGATCTGGTGGTTCATGGTCCCGTGAATGCCAGCGCCCTGGCGTGTGCCAGCGGTACCCAGGCTTTGCTGGAGGCACGCCGCACCCTGCTTGCCGGCGAAGCGGACGTGGTGGTGGCCGGCGGAACCGATGCAGCCATTACGTCCGTGATGTTCGCCGGGCTCAGCGCCATGCGGGGGCTGTCCCGGAACAACGATTCTCCCCAGGAAGCCAGCCGTCCCTTCGATGCGGACCGGGACGGTTTTGTCTTTGCCGAGGGAGCCGTGGTGTGCGTGCTGGAACTGCTCAGCCATGCCCGTGCCCGTGGTGCCGAGGTGTACGCGGAGCTGCTGGGCGGCGCACTGACGTCCGACGCGTTCCACATTGTGGCCCCGGAACCCGGCGGACAGTATGCGGCCCAAGCTATATGCCGCACCCTGGACCGGTCCCGGCTGAACCCCGAGGATGTGGACCTGATCTGCGCCCACGGGACCTCCACGCAGGCCAATGACCGGACCGAAACCCTTGCACTGCACACGGCTTTCGGCGAGCACGCGTCGTCGCTTGCGGTCACGGCACCCAAGTCCATGACCGGACACCTCATCGGTGCTGCGGGCACCCTCGGATCCCTGCTCTGCGTGATGGCCATCCGTGAGGGCATCATTCCGCCCACGCTGAACTACGCCACTGAAGACCCGGAGTGCGACCTGGACTATGTCCCCGGTGCCGCCCGTGAGGCTCCCGTCCGCTACGCGCTCACCAACGCATTCGGTTTCGGCGGCCAAAACGCTGTGGCGGCCTTCGGTCCTGTGACCTGACGTTCCTCCCGCAGGAGCTACTTGCAGTAGGAGTCGACGCCGGCCGCGTAAGCCTCCGGATAGAACTCCACGGCCAACTTGAAGGTTGCGTCACTCCACTCGCTGTCCCGGCTACTCCAGGCCGACGACACGTAGCCCGTATTGAAGTCGGGTTCCAGGCGAGAGTTCCAGATGTTCCGTTTTACCGGTGACGGATGCAGCCAACGGTCCGGTTCCCCGGTGCAGGCGGCATCCCAGTACTCCACGAGATCTGCATAGACCATACCGACGGCCAGCCTTCTGCCGTTATCCTTCGCGGCCTCATCGAGAACCCAGTCGGTGTACTGCTGGGCATGATCCCGCACGCCGGGATCCACGATTTGATCGGTCTCGCGCTTTTGCCTGTAGGCCGCCGCCCCGCGGTGGTCGATGACGGCTTTTTCCCCCACCCGGTCCAGGTAGGCCTGGACTTCCGGTGACGTCATTATCGGGCTGTTCCAGAAGGCCTCGTAATCCTCCGCCGTCAGCTGCCCCGCGGCGTTGGGGTGCGTCTCCAGGGATTCCAGCAGCATATCTGCCTCATGGGTAACCGAGAACAGGAGGTTCATATCGCCCGGATGGCTGCTCTCCGGCGGTATCGGTAACTTGCAGAAACGGGGGTGGGCGGCTTCAAAGGCAGCCGGGTAGACCTTGGCCACCAGGCTGGTTGCCTGCCTTGTAGAGTCCTCCGATTCCAGCAGCGACAGGATCTGGGGCTGGGTGGTAGTCCAGTTTCGAATGGGATGCCCGTTGGCCTGGTAGGAGACGTCGTCCGTGTCCCAGCGGTGGCAGGTCTTTCTGGACAGCTGTGCCAAGTCGCCATAAACCGCACTCTTCGCACCCTGGACCGTGCCGTGTGAGGCGAGCTCGGCTATCTCGTCCACGGCGGCCTGGGCGTTGGCACGTTTGGCTGGGTCTACGATCCCGTCCACCCTGTACTCCATGTGCTTCACGTCCTCTTGGAGACGCGCCTTCCATCCCTCGTTGATGACGTCCAGCAGTGCAAGGGCGTCCGGGGTGTTCAGGGCAGGTTCAGCCCAGAAGGACGCGTAGTCTTCCTCGCTGATGTCTGCGGGGAGCGGGTCCGACGCGTAATGCACAGTGCTGCGTGAGGTCACCACTATGTAGCCTTCCGCTCGGGAATCCTCGGCGGCCTCGGTATACGTCAAGTACTCGACCCAAAGATAGGCGGCAACAAGGGTGACCACCACAAACAGGCTCACAAAGGTTACGACTGCCACCTTGAGCGGGCTGAACCTGCGTGGCTTGGGAGCCAGGTAGCCAGGCAGCACGATTGGATGTTGGCTCAACGTGCCGCCTCTCAGTAGGGGTGGTTCCCGCTGACGAAGCCTACCGCACAGACGAGGCGAGCTCCGGCTCGACGTCGGGTGTTGCCGGCGCCTTCCGGTTCCCGGCGTTTACGGCCTTCGCGGCCAGCCACACCGACACAGCGCCGAGGGCAAGTCCGGCGAACACATCGAGGACGTAATGCCAGCCGAAGTAGACCGTGGCCAGGGTGGTCAGGAGTAGGTAGATCCACATAACCCACCGCGCCACCTTCGGCAGGCGGGTCAGGTGCGCCACCAGTGCTGCCGTAAAGACGATGGATGTATGCAGGGAAGCGAAGGCTGCAATGCCGTGGACCGCGTCGGTGGCCAGCGGATTCGCCAGCACCTCGATCCGGTTTTCATACAGGCTGTCCTGCAGGCCTGAGACGGCGGTTTCCGGCAGGTCGCTGAACGGTGCGGCATCGTAGTAGACCGGACCCAGGGACGGCAGGGCGTAGTAGCTGACGGTGCCGAGGATCCAGTTGAAGGACAGGGCTGTGGCATACCAGGCCCCGCGCTGCAGGTTGTTGGACCACACCAGCGCCGCGGCGAGGGAGACCGGAACGAAGACCATAAAAAGCATGTAGACGCCGGAGAGGAGATCGGCGCTGAAGCCGGTGCCCAGCAGTTCATGCAGGACATCGCCGGGGTAGCTTCCGCCGGCCAGCCATTTGTCCGATTCCTCCAGCAGCCGGTCCGTCAGGTGGTCCTGCAGGAACGGCAGGAAGCTCTTGAGGTTCCGGTAGGACATGTACGCGAGGTAGAAGGTGATCAGTCCCGCCACGGCCACAGCCAGCCGGGGGCCGGACCAGCGCGTCCGCAGCACATCGGACGTCGCGGCTCCTACGCCGCCCAGCTCCCGGCGTCGAGCGAATACCCGAGGCACGACGTCGGCGGCGATCATCAGGAGCACCATCAGCGGCAGGCGCACGTAACTCGGGCCCAGGAATCCTTCCGGATCCCGGACGGGCAGACCCGTCACCACGGCGGTCACCAGCATGACCACGGTAAAGAGGACCGACACAATCAGGGGGACGCCGAAGAGGCGGCGCCAGGCAGGGCGGACGGAGCCGGCTTCGATAGTCATGAGACATTTTTATCCCAAGATTGGTATAAACCTGTTATCGAAGGACCCCCACCCTCAGTATGCTTTCGATCACACCGGGGCCGTGTTTCCGTCCTGCCTGACCCGGGAGCCTGCACCCGGCCGGCGCCGGGGACCCGGCCCTACTTGTTCAGAGCTGCGTCCAGCTGTTCCTGGATGGCGCCGTAATCCACGGAGTCCAGCTCCAGGATGCGGTCATCGAGGATCAGCGACGGGGTGCCGCGAAGCTGGAGGTCCTGGGCGTCTTCCAGGTCCTGGACCACCCGATCCCTAATAGCGTCCGACGTGTAGTCGGCCTGGAACTTCTCGGTGTCCAGGCCCAGGTCCTCCGCGTAGGAGACGAAGAGGTCATCGACGTCGCTCTGGTTCTTCCAGTCCTGCTGGTGCTCAAAGATGGACGCAGCCATCGCCTCCTGGGCGCCCTGTTCCGCGGCGGCTTCCACGGCCCGGGCAGCCGGCGCTGCGTTCTGGTGCTTGGGCAGCGGGTAGTTCCGCACAAGGATGCGGACCTCATCTCCGTAATCGTTCTTGGCCTGCTGGATCAGCGTGTCCATCTGGGCGCAGTAGGGGCACTGGTAGTCGGTAAACAGCACCAGGGTGGCTTTGGGGTCTGCGGGGTCGGTGATTGCCCTCGCATCCGCGGGAGCCACCTGCTCCATGCGGTCAGCCGGGATGGAAGTTTCCGCCGACGGGCTGGCTGATGCTTCTGCCGTGGCGGTGCCTCCCGATGACTCGGAATCCGACGCCGCACAGGAGACCAGGGTGCCGACTGCGAGCAGCCAGGCAATCAGCAGGGCGAGGATGCTCTTGCGCATAGTTCCTTCCGGTGTGAGGTGTCAGGGTTCGCGGTTCGGCGCGCTCTGAAGCCCTCCAACGGCGGTGCCGGCATGAGGCGATGTCCCACCCGCGAGGCGATGTCCACCCGTGAGGCCCAGGCTGCGCCCACTAATTTTGATGGTCCCACCGGATCGAACCGTCCGGTAGCCTGCAATCCGGCATGGGTTTATATGCTTTTGATATGGCTCATACGTGGCCGAACCTTTCGGTGCTGGAACTGTTCGTTGCCGTGGTGGATGAGGGCAGCGTGGCTTCCGGGGCGCGGAAACTGGGCATGGCCCAGCCCAATGCGAGCCGGGCCATTGCCGAGTTGGAAGCGGATCTGAAAACTCCCCTGCTTGAACGCAGCCCACGCGGCTCGGCGCCCACGGCAATGGGACTCCTGCTGGCGGACTCGGCCCGGGAACTGTTGGAGGCGGCGCAGCGCTTCAACAGCGTGGTGCGGAGCGGCCGTAGCGGCGAGACATTGGAACTCCGGGTGGGGGCGAGCCTCACCATCGCCGACATGCTGTTGCCGGCCTGGCTTGCCGAGCTGAAGCGCCGGCTGCCGCAGGCCCGCATTGATGTGCGGGTGGAAAATTCGGCGCAGGTCATCGAGGAGGTGCAGCGGGGCACCCTCCAACTGGGGTTTGTGGAGACTCCGAATCTTCCGGTGCGGCTGAACGCCCTGGTGGTCCGCGAGGACGAGCTGGTGGTGGTGGTTGATCCGAATCACGAATGGGCCAACCGGACCCGGATCACTTTGCAGGAACTGGCGGAAACCCCACTGGTGGTTCGGGAATCCGGGTCCGGTACCCGCGAAGCGCTGCAGGAAGTTCTCGCCGGGTACGACGTCGTCGAGCCGGCCCAGGTGCTCAGCAGCAATGCTGCGGTGCGGGTTGCTGTTGCTGCCGGGGCCGGCCCTGCCGTGTTGAGCGAACTGGTGGTTCGCGACCAGCTCGCCAGCGGAGAACTGCTGCGGGTTCCCTTCGAAGGCGAGGGAATCACGCGTCCTTTGACGGCCATCTGGTCCGGTCCCCGCCGGTTGACCGGAGTCGCGGCCGAGCTGGTGGCGGTGGCGGCGGGGAGAACATAGGTTCAACCCGGCGTCAGCCGCAGGGCCGGTTGGACGGTCTTGCGCATCACGGTCTTGTTCTTACCGATACGGCGCTCGAACGTGAATCCTGCCTTCTCGAACATGGCGCGCGTTCCGTTGTGAAGGAATGAGGACGATGTTCTCTTGTCGGGGGCGAGTTCATTGGGGAACGAGACCACCTCGCCTCCGCCTGCCTGCGCGATCAATTCGAGCGCGCCGTCCAGTGCCTCCCGTGCCACACCGGACCGTCGGTGGTCGCGGTCGACGAAGAAGCACGTGATGCGCCACGGCGCCGGCCTGGTCTCGCCGGCGTCGTACTGCTTGCGGTGGTAGATCCCCGGCAGCTCGAGCGGACTGCCGTACTGGCACCACGCGATTGCGTTGTCGCCGTCGAAAACGAGTGCGGCGTGTGCTGCGCCTTCCGCCACGAGTCGCTGCTTGAAGGTCGGCCCGTCGTACTCGCTCTTGACGGTGTTCTCAGTGTCGCTGTGGAAATACGAGCAGTAGCACCCGCCCCAGACCCCGTTGTGTTTCTGCGCGAGTGCCAGCCACGCTGGAAAGGTTGCCGGAGTGAGTGGCTGAATTACGTGTGGCATAGCCATGTCCGTCCTGTCACGGGTTCGAGAAGGTCAAGATCCAGCCTCCGCCTCAGGCATCTCGGCGACGCACAGGACCGCAGTGTTGCCGTTCTGGTCGGCAATCACAGTGAGCGACGGCGAACTAGTGTCATCCACGACGGTTCCCCCTGCGGCGACGGCGGCGTTGATTCGTTGCCCGGCCACCTCGGGCGCCACGTAGACCTCGACGTGGAACCGCTGGCTCCCGTGTTCGTTGGCGTCGCCGAACCACAGGTTCGGTATCCGCCCCGTGGAGTCCCGGATCTCGTCGCTGGGTGACCCGTGGCCCTGGGCGTCTGCGTTGCCTGTCAGCAGGGCTGCCCACACCGGGGCGATGGTCGCGGAGTCTGCGGTGTCGAGGCCGAGTTCGAGGACGCTGACGGAGGCCGGGTCGGCGTCGATCTGGTGCTCCGCGGCGATCCCGGTGATCAGCCTCGCGAGGTCGACATCCTGCTGGGTGACCCATTCGACGACGTGTTCGGTGCCTTCGCCGTCGCGGTAGATGGCGTCAGGGCTGACCAATTTGAGGTCTACGTACCCGTTGCCGATCGACACGCTCGGGTAGTGTCCGAGCGCATTGCCCGCTTCACCTACTGCGGTTACGAACCGTGCGCCAGTGCCGAAGTCATTGATCAGGTAGCGGGCGTGCAGCCCCTGGGCCAACTTGCGCCAGTCGGTCAGTTTGGCCTTGGCGATCACCTGACCCGACAGCATGTCTCTGTTCCGTGATTTGATGCGTGATTCAGCTGCAGCGTTCGAGCTCGTCATTTCTGAGTGCCTCCTGTGCGTGTGCGAACAGTAAATCCGACGTCGAATGCATCTACAAGGAAAATCCGCCTGGTGTATTGGAGACGGTCGCGTTGACCTCTTTCTGCGAAGGGACGAGCACGAGGAAGGAGATAGGCGAGGTGTTCAGGGGCGCGGGCTCTTGTGGACCGAGCTGTTCACCTTGCTGGCGGCAAGGACCGGGCCTGCCTAGAACGGCGGTGCCGGTTCCTGCAGGGGTTCCTTCTCCTGATGGTCTGCATGCAGTTCTGGCGCCGGATTCGGCGGGCCCAGTTCCAAGAAGGGCTCCGTGCGGTAAATGCGGCCAGTAGGAGAAGTCCATTCGATGGCTCCAGGTGTGGGCTGACAGGCTTTCCAGTAGCCCAGGGTCTTGAACCGGTGGTGCCGCCGGCAGAGGTGTTCCAGGTTCCCGTGGTCGGTGGGTCCACCCTTGGCCCAGTCGATGGTGTGGTCGATGTCCGAATTTGCGGTGCTGACCCGGCACCCGGGGAACCTGCAGGTCCCGTCCCGGGCACGCAGCCATCTGGCCAATCCTGCCGGGACTTTCCGGCGTCGTCCGACACCAAGGATCTCGCCGGTTCGAGGGTCCTGGACGAGTCCGGTCCAGCGCGTGGCGTTACGTGCGAGCCGGCGGGCGGCTTCAGCGCTGATGGGTCCGTAGCCGTGCAGTTCGGCGGGCTGCTCGTCGGCTCCGAAGAGGGTCTCTGCGTTGATCAGGACCATGATCTCTGCCCTCGGCAGGACGCCGAGGGGATCTGGACCGCTGTCGGAGAGATCGCCGCCGCCGCCCGCGCTGCTGCCGCCCGCCCCTGAAGCCGTGGGCCTTCCCTGCTTCCCGCTGAAGCCTCCCAGCAGCAGCTGCGCCAGAATGTCCGCACGTAACTGGTCCCGGGTCCGGGGATCCCCTGCTGATTGTTCACCCCGGGCAGCAGTACTCAGGGCGGTGTAGATTTGCTGCGCTTCCGCTGCGGCCAAGTGCGCCGACAGCCAGGACATTCCGTCCTCATCCCGGTGCAGGGTGACCTTGCGCTGCTCGAACGCGCTCCGGTGCCGTTCAGGAACGGTCTCCGGATACTTTGCCTCGCGCAGCCTGCGGGCCTTGCAGGAGAACTGTGCCCTCGTGCGGCCCTCGGCCGCGGCAATCAGGTCCGCTTCGAACTCCGCCAGCCCGGCGGCGGGAGCACCTTCGCACTGCTCAAGCACCACCTGCGCGTGCGGGTAGCTGAGCCGTCCGTCTTCCAAGGCCTTCAGCGTGGCGGTATGGCTGCCGGTCAGGCGGTTGGCCTCGAACATCATCCGCTGGGCGGTTACCTGCGGAACGTGAAGGATGGCCGCGCATTCGGAGGATGCAAGGCTAAAGGCCATGCCGGGTTCCACCTGCCCCGACGCGGCGGCATAACTGTCCAGGAAGATGGTGTGCATTCGGGTGAGCAGCCGAGCCTGCTGCGCCTGCGCCCACGCGATCAGGTGTGCCACCTGGACCAGGGTTTCGCCGGTGGCTTCTTCGTCGAAGGATTCCGGGTTCTGCAGCGCCAAGGTTCCAGTGAAACCATCCGCAAATTCGCTGCTGCCCGCCTCGCGAGGAGGTTCATGGGTAACTGGTTCCGGAGTAGGCACCGGAACCGACGCCCGGTACACGGCGAGCGACGCCTGCCGACCGCCATTGCCTTGCTCTTCAGTTTTCGGTCCGGTGCTCTGCCCGGTATCCCCGACCTGATCCATGCTTAAGGATTTCATCCGGCACTGACATTTCCGGGCCCCAAAAGTGCCAAAACCCGGTGGTCGGCGCCTCCTCTGATACCTGTCTTTTTACGACCACTACTTGCTCTCAGACGACCCCGGGTGCGCCGCCCTACCGCCCGTCCGCCAGCCGCGCAATACGCTCGCGGGCAGAGCGCTCGCTGGGACCCTGCCGGCCCAAACCAAACCGGATAACACCCAAAACAAGTTTCACGGGAAACTTCATCGGCAGAGGAACCGGACCAAGGTGCGGAGCCCGCAGCCCCAGCAGCTTCCGGTGCCGGGGTTCCAGGCTGGCAACCGCCCCGGCGAAGAGCACCTTGTAGCCGGGCAGCTGGTTGCGCGGCAGGGGAGGACGCTGCAGGAACCCCAACGCCTCCCGCACGTAGTCGCTGTTGCGCAGCTGCGTATCGTAGCCGGCCATCTGCTTGCGCAGTTCGGCTTCGGAGCGCGGCGGATCCGGAATGCCCATCAGCTCACCCGCCACCGCCCACTCCGCCACATAGGCATCAGCACCGCCCGGAATGGGTCCGCCGTAGCGCTGGTGCGAGGAGAGGAACGCATCGGTGAAGGCCAGGTGGACCCAGCGGGCAATCTCGGGATCGTTGGCGGAATACGGCCGCACCGCCCCGTCGGCGTCAACGTAGGTACCGTGCACACGTTCGTGCAGCCGCAGCACCCAGTCCGAGCCCGCCTTGGCGGCGGCCGTGTCCCCGTAGGTCACGGTGAAGATCCAGCGGATGGTCCCGGCGAGCCTGCCCAGCGGATCCTCCTTATAGTCGGAGAAATCGTGCACCCCGGCCATCGCCCCGGGATGCAGCGCCTGCAGCAGCAAGGCCCGCACCCCGGCGATGATCGTCGTCATGGAACCGTGCACCGCCCAGACCGCGGAGTCCGGACCGAAGTGGCCGGCGTCGTCGCCCTTCGCCAGCTCGAGCTCCCACTGCGGAATCTCGACGGCGTTGTTGCTGAACGTGCCGATCAGCTGGCGGCGCCAGGAATCGATGAACCGGGGAAGGGAAAGAGCGCTCATCTTCCCCAGTCTCGTCCCGCCGCCGACGTCGTGCCAGAGGGGCCCGACGCCGGAACTCGCCTAGCGCAGCCGGGAACCTAGCGCAGCAGGATGTCCACCGACCGGGAGTTGCCCATGGCCCGTTCCATCACGCCGGAACGGTTGCTGACGTCGTCGCGCAGGATTTCCGTGACCGACCCCAGGAAGCGGGACAGGTCCACCTTGTCCTCCGGCGCCGCGAGCAGCAGCTGGAAGCCGAACTCATGCAGAGCGTTGATGGACGCCTCGGCAAAGGACAGCGACGACTTCACGAACGCCTCGTCCATCATCACGGTGCCGTAGGTGCTGAAGCCCTGGGACACAATGCCCAGCTGGTAGGCCAGCGCGGACGCCATGATGAACGCGGTGAACCGCTGGCCCTCGCCGCCGGACATCAGCGACGCCTGCAGGTTGGTGAAGGTGTGCCCGCTGGCGAGGCGGTGGGTGCAGGTGATGGTCACGTGCGAGCGGACATCGAGCACCTCGGCCCGCCAGCGCTTCTCCTCGGGATCCTTCAGCCGGTCCACCAGGCCCTCGAGCGCGGCATACCGGGCGTCCATGTCCGCCTTATCCTGCCGCGAGCCCATCATGGGCAGCGCGTTCTTCAGTTCCGTGCGGAACTTGTGCGCGGCGTCCGGAACGGTAGTGGCGACCTCGATCTCCAGGTGGCTGCCGGCGGAGTATTCCACCCGGCGCAGCACGGAGTTCAGGGGCAGCAGGCGTGAGGAGATGCTGCGGCGTTCCTCATCGAGGAGCTGCAGCAGGTCGCTGAAACGCTCGTAGGTGCGGTTGTTGAAGTATTCGCGGAATTCGGCCTCGCGCTGCGGCAGGCCCTCGGAAATGATGTCCTCGAACCGGTCCTCGTAGGCGCCGGCGGACTCCACGGAGGTGCCGAAGTCCGAACCCCACTTGTCGCTGAAGGTCTCGAACGTGCGTTCCAGCTTCGCGCGGGTTTCCAGCAGGGTCTTCTCCAGCCGGGCCTGCTCGGTGATCAGGGACCGTTCCACCTCGCCGGCGGCCTCCTTCAGGCGGGCCGGGTCGGTCAGTTCCCCGAAGGGTTCGAACAGTTCGGCCAGCGCAGAACGCAGGCCCTCGGACAGGGCCTCGGGTGCCTTCGCCGAGAGCGCGGTGCGGCGCTCGACGGCGGCGGCTCTGTCGGCGTCGAGCCTCGCGGCGTCGCCCTTGAGCACCCCGACCTTCTCGGTGGCTGCGGTGAGGTCCAGCTCGGCGGTGTCGAGTTCGAAGCGGATCTGCTCCAGGTCGGCGTTGGCATCCCGGGCCGACTCCAGCCGGTCATTGGCGACGGCGACGGCGGCCCGTGCGGCGTCGGCCGACAGGTCCTCCCAGGTGCGGTCATCGGCGGCAATGGCACGCACGGCGGCGAGCCGGCGGACCAGCTCGTCCTGCTCCTGGGCGTGCTGCCGGGAGAGGTTGTCCGCTTCCTCGAAGACGCCGCGCAGGGCCAGCAGCTCGTTGCCGAGCGCCGCGACGGTGTCCTTGTTGTCAAAGCCCAGGACGTTGTCCGAGGCCTTGGTGTGCCGGTCATCCTTTTCCGTGGTGCTGCGGTTGCGCTTAACCGCACCGCCCAGGCTCACACCCTTGGCGACGTCGGCCAGCCCGGCCGGGTCCTCGACGCAGACGAAGTCGTAGTGCGCGGTGATCTTCCGGCGCACCCAGTCGCCCATGGCGGAGTCGTGGGTGAGCAGCTTGGTGATCAGGTCATCCGGGCCCGGCTCGGTGGGGCCGTCCACGGGAACCGAGACGTCGATGCAGCGGACGTACCCGTGCATGTCGTTCTCGCTGAGGTAGCGGGTCACGGCGGCCATGTGCTCGCCCGGCACCAGCAGGGCGGTGGCGAGGGAGCGCAGGGTGCGCTCGGCGGCCGGACGCCACTGGACGTGCTCGTTGGGCAGGTCGATCAGTTCACCGGCGAACGGCATATCCGCTTCGTCGATGCCGGTGGCGGCGCAGATCCGGGTCCGCTGGTCCAGGGAGTCCTGCCGGATGTTGGAGGTGCGGCGGCGGAAGGAGCCGATCTCGTTTTCCAGCTTCGCGATCTGCCCCTTGAGGGACCACGCCTCGCCGTGCGCGTTGCTGCTGCGCTCGCGGGCGGCGTCGAGCTCGGTGCCGAGCGACTTCACCAGCTCCGCGGCACGGCTGCGGGCGGTGACCAGGCCGGCGGGGGAGAAGTCGACGTCGATGCCCGCGGCGGCAAGCTCGTCCTTCGCGGCGTTCTCCACGGTTTCCCGGGAACGCAGCTGCGCGGCAGCGGCGGCGAGTTCCCGTTCCAGGGTGGCAATGGCTCCGCCGCCCTCCTCGGTGTACCGGGTGCTGAGCGCGTCGCGCTGGTCTTTCAGCGTGGCCCGGCGGGTTTCGGCGGCGGAGAGTTCGGAGCGGGCTTCCGTTGCGGCCTGCTCCAGCTTCTCGGCGGTGCGCTGCGCGCCTTCGAGGGCGAGGCGCTGCCGGTAGGCGGGCAGGCCTTCCTTCGCCAGGGCGCGGTTGTGCGCCAGGGCGTCGGCCGCTTCGCGGTAGCGGGTGTGCAGTTCGGGGACGGACTGCAGGTGGTCGCGCTGCTGCCGGGCGCGTTCTAGCTGGCGGCGGATGCTGCGCAGGTGGCTGAAGTCCTCCACAGCCTCTTCGGCGGCGGTCAGGGTGCGCGGAGTGTCCAGCACGTTGTTGCGGAAGAAGTCATTGACGGTGCCGCCCAGGCCCTTCCCCGTCTGCAGGATGCGCAGCAGGTTGAAGGCCTTCTCGTCCTCCACACCCAGGGCGTGGCGGTAGCGTTCGGCGAACATCTTGTGCGAATCGAACACGGCCGCGCCGGGCAGCAGGGTTTCCAGGCTTCCCTTGGTGAAGCGGCCGCGCATGCCGGCCTGCAGGGCCTGAAGGTCCAGCGGGCGGTTGTGCACCAGGTAGTAGCGGCCTAGGTTGTGCTCGGTGCCGGTGGCGGGCAGGTCCATGACGACAGAGAGGCTGGTGATCTGGCCCAGACCGTTGTCGAAGGTCAGGCAGACGGCGGACCAGGTGGCGCCGGGGCGCTGGTAGGCGGTGCCCGCGCCGTCGTCGGCTCCCTGGGTGCCGAGGCGTCCGCGCATGTAGGAGAACGCGTTGCGTTTTTCCTCGGCGTTGGTGCCGGAGTTGTTCTGTGCGGCCTCGTTCATCCGGGGGCGTGCGTCCATCACCTGGAGCATGGCGTCGAAGATGGTGGATTTGCCGACGCCGGAGTCGCCGGTGAGCAGGGTGCCGGCGCGGTCCACCTTGATGGTGTGGGCGCCGTCGAAGGTGCCCCAGTTGACGATCTGCACGGAGGCGAGCCGGTTCTGGCCGGGGTTGATCAGGTCTCCCATGGGGAGGGTGGTTTCGATGCTCATGCCGGCTCCTCGCCGTCGTTCATTTCGTCAGCGGGGGTGCCGTCTGCGTCGTCCCCTCCGAGGGTCTGCATAAAGGTGATGATGTCGCCGATCTGGCTGTACGGCAGGGCCAGCGGCAGGGCGTTGGAAATGACCCAGACGTTGTCCAGCTCCGTGGGGAGCAGCAGCCTGCGGTCCTGCACGAGCTTGCGGATGGCGGCGTCGGCCAGGTCCTCCACGGACTTCGCGTCGCGCTGGCCCGGATCCACGTAGCCCTCGAGCACCTCGATGATGTCCTGCCGGGCGATGGTGGCCTCGTTCCCGGTGCCGGTGTGGCGGTCCAGGATCAGGCGCATGCGCAGCAGCAGCAGGGTTTCCTCGCGGGTCATTTCGCGCTGGCGCTGCAGGGCGGAGGTGTGCGGCTCGGCCATTTCCACCGGGCGCAGCAGGGCGACCTTGCGGTCCTCGTCAATGACCAGGGTGAGGAACAGTTCGCTCAGCCGGACGCGCAGCTGCTCCTGGTTGTCCACCACGGTCTCGTACACGTTGTCGCTCGAGTTCGCGTCCAGGTACGGGCCGCGCAGCAGCCGGATCAGGGCCTGGCGCAGCTTCAGCGGCAGGGTGCCGGTGTCGCCGGGGAACAGTTCCGGGCCGTCGACGAGGAGGTCCCGCGGGGCGGGCTCGTCCTGCTCTTCTTCCAGCTCCGGGTCGAATTCCTCCGGGGGTGCTGACAGTTCTGCGGTGGTCTCGCTCATTTTTCGGGGGCTTTCGCGACGGCGACGGCGGGCAGCAGCGCGGTGCGCTCGCTGCCGTCGATCTGGGTAAAGGTGACGGATTCAAGGGGTTTGCTTGCATCGAAATCGGCAGCGCCGCCGGCAAGCAGGGCACGGATGCTGTTCAGGTGCCGGTGTTCGGGCGGCAGCTGCTCGAACACCTGGGCCACGGTGGCGCTGGCGCGGGTCGCCGTCGCCCGGGAGACGGCGTCGGCCAGTACCCGCCGGTCCGCGCGCGGGGTGCGGACCGAGCGGTGGATGTCCGCCTCGGTGAACTGCGGCGGTTCGGGCAGGGTGCGCGGGGCGGCGTGGTCTTCGGGGTTGTAGACCCGGACCATGCTGAGGGATTCGAAGCCCGAGCCGTGCAGCTGCGGTGCGGGTACGACGGCGGCCCGGCGGCGTCCGCGCGGAGCCTTGTGGATCGCGGTTTCGGCGGCGCGGATGAGCTGGCGCAGCTGGACGGATTCGCGGTACTCGTCGCTCTGCACGTAGGTGTGCATGGATTCGGAGAGCCGGCCGTAGATGCGGTGGATTTCGGTGGCCTGGTCCCGCATGTCGCTGATCAGCCGGTAGAGGCTCTGCCGGTCTTCGGGGCTCATGTCATCGGCGAAGTCCCGTTCCAGCACCTCCGCAATGGCGGCGCGGAAGCGGGCCTGCTGGTCGGCGTCGTTCAGGAACGCGGTGAAGCCCTCGTAGGTGCGGCCTTCGGCGGTGCTGCGCAGCTTCTTGTCCGCTTCGAGAATTTCGCCCATGGTCAGGCCCTTGGCGGCGTTCGATTCCACCATTTCCTGGCGAAGGTCATGGAGCATTTTTTCGAGGCCGTCGCGCATCCGTTTGAAGTCGGCGGGCAGGGCGGCGGCGAGGTCGAGGATATCGCGGGCGGCTTCGACGGCGGTGTCGTCCGGCAGGGGCGGGGGAGCCTCGCCGGATTCCAGGGCGCGGATCATTTCCTCGCGGCGGGCGACCTCTTCTTTAAGGACTGCGATGCGCGCTGCGGGATCTGGGTTGGATTCCTGCGCGAGGTTTTCCACCCGGTCCAGCAGGGTGGCCAGCCGGGAGGAGTTCAGCGACGTTTTGTCGCTGGTGTAGCCGTCCAGGTAGGAGAGGAAGCGGGCGGAGGATTCGGTGAGTTCGTAGACGAACTTTCCGTCCGCGCGGGGGCGGGCCAGGAAGCGGCGGGCCACCCAGTCATCGGCGTAGTTGCGTCCGGTCCAGTCTTCGCGCAGCTGCACGCCGTCCATACGGAGGCGGTTCAGGAAGGAGTCCGTCATGGCGTGGAAGTCGTCCAGCGGAACCCGCGGCCGGGTGCGGGTGAAGGCCTCGCGGAAGAGCGCCGGGACCCAGGCGTTGGCGTTGGTCAGTTTCCAGCCGGGGGAGGCCTGGAGCCGCTGCAGTTCGGCCCAGCGGGCAACGGCATTCTCGATGAAGGACATTCTGCGCTTTCCGCCCGTTCGGTGGGGGAAAACGGGCCTCCTCGATTTTAGCCGGGTGGGAGGGCGGGGTGGGTCAAGGGCGCGGGACGGGGGGCAAGCGGACTAGGAGGTGTTTCTAGATCCACAGCTCATTGTGTTAGGTGGTCTCAGCCGCCCAAAAACTCCTCGCCTTATTGGACAATGTTGCCTGACATCTGGCCAAAGGACCGATCGCCCATAGGGCTTCCCAAAAAACCTAAAGACACCCAGAGGCTACTGGGGGTTGCACGTGCCAGACTTCTCATAGACTCAGGAAACATCTTATGAGGGGGAGCACGTGCAGCTGCAGAGTATTTCGATCCAGGGTTTTCGATCTGTCGAGGATCTTCCTTTACTAAGCCTCGGATCTCCGACTGTTCTAGCCGGGCATAACGACGCCGGAAAGTCCGCCATTATTCATGCAATCTTGTTTCTCCTAGACGGCTACTCTCCTACCGAGTCAGATCGCACGTACGTAAGTAGTGATGATGGCACCGTTTCGGCCTCTTCGAATGGAGTGGTTGAGCGTGTGAAAGAAACGTTTGTCGCGGGAACATTTCACCTCGATAAAGCTGAAGAAAGTAAATTTGGTGCATCGCAGCTGCAGGTCCGTCGAATTCTTCGCAAAGGTCCCAAGGCAGCCTTAGAGGTGCTTCGGTCTGTTCCTGAGGATGCTCGTCTTAGGGAACTGGATACCCTCACAATTCCGCAACTCCAAGACAGGCTGGTGACCCTTGGGCTGGATCAGTCAAAAGGCAGCAAGTCAGATTACTTGGAACGTTTGAAGGTAGTGGCAGAGGGTGCGCCGCAGACGGATGAATGGATAAGTGCTGATCCCGGGCTTGGCAAGGCTCTTCCTGCTGGACGCCGATTCGACGCGACAAGCGCTGTTGACGCGGAGGTAGCGATCAAAGACACCCTTACCACGGCTTACAGGTCGCACTTGGAATCTGATGCATTTAGCGGCAGCATTCGCAGGGTTGAGAAACAACTAGAGGCGCAACTGGTCAAAGACGCCGAAGCAATCCGAATATATATCACGCAAAATGTACGCGACATCGGTGACGTGCAAATTAGGCCCTCCGTCAACTTTGTTGGCGCTAACGGGTTGAAATCGACAGACATCACTGTCACCAACCAAGCCGGTGAAGAGATCAACCTTCAGCTCTCCGGTGCGGGACGCGCACGACGCGTCGCACTGGCGACTTGGGAGTATAACGCAACACTCCTCGCTCGTTCAGGAGAAGACATTGTTTTGCTATACGACGAGCCAGACACTCATCTAGATTATGGGCACCAGCGTGAGTTGATGACTCTGATTCATGAGCAATCAAAGAATCCCAAAGTTACCGTAGTCATCGCATCCCACTCCATGAACCTAATTGATGGTACTGACATCAGCGACGTAGTGCATGTCAAGCATGAACAACACCGTACTGTCATTGAACGCCTTGCCGATGATTCTGAAGTCGGGTCACATCTGGGTGCTATCGCTGCAAGCGTCGGTCTCCGCAATACAGTCCTTCTTCACGAGCGGTTGTTCGTCGGTGTTGAGGGTGAGTCCGAGGCGCGTGCACTGCCCGTGCTGTTCAAACTCGCCACAGGCCGTCACCTTGAGTCCTCTGGTATCGCGATATGGCCCTGTGACAACAATGAAGGGGCCAGGCACTTTGCAGGATTTTTACACGGACATGGACGCAACGTCGTCTTCCTCGTCGACGAAGACTCTAAGGCGAACGCCAAGCATGTCTTTCACCCGGACAAGCTGCGCAACGCGGGACTCGACCCAAACCTACAGTGTTTCTATGTCGGAGATCCGAATGAGATTGAGGACATCTTTAGCGACGAGCAGTGGTCTACTGCAGCAAATCTGTACTGGCCACGCGTTGACGAGCGTCTCTGGTGCCCCGCTGACTTCAAGGAACACCGTGACGGGAAGTTCAGTAAGTGTGTGCTTGAAATGATCCGTACTCATGCAACACCCGCCCCTACAGGCAAACCCGACATGCTTGTGGCGTTGGCCCTGAGTTTAAAGGAGCCCGAGGATGTCCCCCGTGACCTCCGCCAAAAATTCGACAGGCTCGTCAACCTAGCAAAGTAAGCCGTCTCGCTCGCATGCGCGCGAGACGCTGCTCGGAGGTCGGCTCAACGTAGAAGTGGTTGCCGACCGCGCGGGTGAAGAACAAGCCGTGAGCCACTTGATCGCGACCGCACCATCGACAACCGCTCGGGACGGGTGCTGCCGCGTGACGAACTCGAACAAAAGGGGTGTGCATGATCCTTCCTTTCGCTAGGTTGAGGTTCCTTGATCGATATCGTCATCAAACCACGCAGCACTGACATTTCTCGTCCCGAACCGTTGTACCCACCTTGAAATTCCTATGCTGTACCGGAACGCTTTGAAGAACACGGTATTCAGGCCTGGTCGCTGTTGGACGGCACTGTGGCCACGTCGCGGGACAGCAAGGGGTTTGGGCAGCGCTTCATATGGGGCAGGAGTTGTGTCGCCGCCGTGGCGATAACGCTGATGAACCATGTCACTTCGCGAACTCTTGAAGGTGCTCTCGAAGCAGTAAGTGGAGATGTTGCTCCAGAAATGACTGTCTAATCAGGATCGAACCGACTTACTCATTCCGAGCTACTTATCAGCCTGGACGTTCCTCGTCATTGCTTGCTGAAGCTTGCACCAAGTCTGCAAGTTGATTGATCAGCCGATTGCAGTCAGCGATTGCAGTCCGAAGCGCTAAAGCGAGCGGGTCTATGGAATCGAAAGACCCGTCTGTCTTGCTCCTATGATCGTCCACACTGAAGAATTCGTTCCCCATACCGTCGTCGGCTGCGAGTCCGGCGGGGCTCGCGGATGTGGGCATAATCCTTATTTCACTGTCCGGGCTTGGTGTATCGCGAGGGTCAAGCGCCTGCCGCATCCTCACGCGCCGGATTAGCTGTTCAAGAGCTTGGACAGCTCGATCCTCCTCTGTTTTCGCTGTTTCCTTACCCGCTATTACCCATGACTCTTCGCATGAGATTGCCTCCTCAGCTGAGGCCGCTACGCATAGACGGATGAGTCGCCCGGCTTCGCGATCCATAGCGCATGCCGCCTGTAGGAGGGGATAGGTGGAGAGTGCTTGGACGCTGGGCACTTCCTGATCAAATGGCCGATAGAAAGCCCAAGGGTCCGGGTTGGGGTCTAGCCGTTCGATCGCTCGCAAAACGGGTTGCACATATGTGAATGGCTTGGTCCGGAAGGGGGCGCCAGCTTTGTGTTCCCATAGTTTCAGAACTACATCTCGCGTGGACGCAGCGAGTTCACGATCCTCGGGATCCTGCTCGCAGCGCGCAATTAGTTCTGCTAGATGGTGCGACATCCAGCGGCCAACGACATCGCTGGGATCCAAGGCCTCCGCGAGGTCACGTCCAAGTTGTAGAGTGCGGTCAGCGTTAGAACTCATGGACATTTCCCGTCGTGTCGATCAAGAAGTATTTCGTGTAAGGGCGCAGGAGGGAAAAGTGTTCCTCGTCATCGTTATATTTTGAGCCGCGAACCGCAGAATCATTCGAGCGCCTCATAATTTCGACTTCCACGATGAGCCATCGATCGAGCTTGTCCAGCACCCCAGTGAGCCAGGAGAGGTTGGCAGTCAGGGTATCGCCAGAAGACCCAATAGCGTTCCTCTCGTCACTTAGGTCATCCCATGTTGTCTGCTCGATTACGATTTTCTCACCTTCTCGCCAGAGGCGGAGGTCCGCGTCCGGGGCCAGCGATTCGAGGGGCTGTATTCCGTTAGTGGGACGGATGGGCGGGTAGCTGACCGATTTCGCATACGGATCCTGCCGATCACGTCCGGAGGTATATCCGCTAGGCTCGATCCATCCAGTGAGTTCGAATCCAGGGACGCTGGACTGGAATTCGCTGTCGGAGGTATCAGGGATTCGATAGGCATGCTTGTCAGGGGATGTTTGTAGCGTTTTCAGTAGGGCGGGGGCACTTTTGGCGGTCACGAGAGCCGAACGAACACTGACTGTTTCGCGTTGCGAGTAGTGCGCAGCAGATCGGAATCCCCACACGACAATCTGTTCGGGCGCGAGGAATAATTCCTGTCTGAACCTAGCGGGAGTGATCCGGTATATCCAGTACGGGTCGCGGCGCCCAGCCCCTAACCCCGAAGGGTCCTCTGACTCGAGTCGAGCATACTCCGGTGCGGCATCGCGTCGATCAGATAGCCAACGTCCGTCGTCGCGGCTGGGGATGTGCCACTCAAGGAACCGGGAGTATTCGGAACTTCCTGTCTCTTCGTCTTCGTCGTATCGCTGGACGACGGGTCGATGCTGCAGGAGGACGCCGGCGACCTCGCATAGGCCCTGAATTGCCAGATAGAAGTCGAGGTCTTCTTCTTCTGGCCATTCCCCTTTGTGGGTGTAGGCGCCTTCAGGATACAGACCGAGTGAATGGCGGTTGTCATCCTCGCGGCGACCACGCGATGACACTGCCCAGTGCTCGACCAACACTTCCATGACAAGGCGCTCGATCGAGCGTTCGCTTAGCCCGAAGGCATCTCCGAGCGGATTGCACCAGTATTGACGAAAATCGAAAAAGAACCTGAACCGATCATCGTCCGCATCATCGTCCGCAGCCGATTGGGTTGCCAATGTAGCTGAGACCTCGTTAGCGACTTTTTCCGCGGGGAATCCAGGAATGAGGCGGCGGGAGTCTCCTCGTCCGGGTTCGTTTCGGGCAGGCTCTGGCCGTGAAAGAGTGTTTGTTTCGGAATTTGTCTTGACCTCTTTCTGGGACGAGACCTCCGCTATGGAGTCGGGGCGGGTCGTGCCGATAGGTCTGCCAGCTTGCTCAATTCGGTTCTTTTCAGCGGAATCGAGCGTGATCAGGCCAGCAGAGTGAAGACGAAGTAGGCTATCACGCGCCAAGGGTGTGTTCACAGCATGGGGTGTGCCGGCGACGACCTTCATCAGAAGGTCCTCACAAAGTGCTGCCGTGGCCAGCCCGATTGGTTCGACCGTCGCGCGACCGATCCCAAATAGCAGCCATTGGAGTGCATGTCTGTCATAGAACTCTAGGCGGCTGTCGAGAAAAGGCCCGGGATCGATCAGCCCAGAGGCCAGGTCCAGAAGGGACGAAACTAAGCCAGTATGGCCGAGGGTGAGAGCTAAATGGACACTATGTGCGGCTTCCCATCGCGTCTTCCCTGCGGGATCTCCGAGCGCGGTCCATATGACGGTGGCGAGAGCTGTCTCAGTGTCACAGATCTCTGTCGTTATTCCGTGAGGATGATGTCCGTCGTGGGCATCTAAAGGCGAAGGGTCGTCGAAGTATGAGGATGCAACGTCGAATAGCTCGAGGGCTTTATCAACGGTGAGGCGACGCCCCAGATGCGTGGCCAGCGCGTACGCCTGATCGGCGGTGAAAGACTGTTGTTCTGCCAACGCTCGACTTGCTATGTGCTCGTAGTCGGTATGGCGGCCACTCAGTACTCGTGCGCTCTGATAGTCGAGAGTGTCCCAGGGAACAAGAAGTAGGTCTGGAGCGAAACGAGCGACCTGTGTCGATAAAACTTCATCTAGTGCAGCCTGTGTGGCCATCGAAACCGACCGACCTTGCAACGAATCCAGCAGGCTGGAGAGATCCTGGTACTTGGTTGTCGGACACGCTATGAACGCTCGCAGGATCCCAGGCACCGACCCCGCCATATCGGCTACGTAGCTGAAAAGGTCTCGTCGGAGGTACCCCTGATCGTCGCGTTGCAGTGCAGCAGTCCAACCGGCCGCTGTCAGGAGGTCGACGTCCACGAAGGAGGTTTCTGCATCCTTGCCGGGGTGATCGTTGGTTGTGAAATGGTATGCGGAAGCGCTGGAGGCCTGGAGCAGCGAGGGGTCGATGTGCGCGATGGCTGTCCGCGGCACGCATGACAGGTTGAGGAGCTCGTCGAGGGCGTCCGTTGTCAGTTTATTGTTCCGTCGAAACCGGAGGTAGGTGACAATCACTGGCGTTGCGTCGTCCAGAACGGTGGTTAGGGCCGATCCCAAAGCAGTGTGGTCCGGGTAGCAACTCCCTAGAGGAAGCAACACAAGAGCGGCCAAAGGGTCGCTGTTCAACAGCAGCGCAGGGTTCGTTGTAATCGCGTTGGCTAGGTCCTGAATCGGAGATATACGCCGGTCGCGCCACCGCGACCCCGCTGCAAGAGCCTCGGGCAATGAGAGGCGGGCAGCGACGGAAAGGGCATCAGTATGCGACAAATAATCGTAGAGGTAAGGCTCTAAACTCTCGCCGATCTGGCACAACCGGTAGGCACGGGCAGGTTGGGAAAGGGTACCCTGCCCGGCATGACCTGCGATGTCTAATAGCGTCTTCCAACGCACCCAGGCGTCGTCGCCGATGGCATTCGTGATGTCGATAGCCGCCTGAAAATGGACGATAGATTCTTCGGGGGATATTCGGTGCGTAGCCCGAGCGAGCTGAACGAAGTCGGATGCGAGTTCACCTGCGTCCTCCCTCGCGTTGGCAAGGTCCTCATGGCAGCGCCTGGCAAGTTCGAAAGACAGCCCATGGTTTGCGGGGTCAGCGGCAGTCTGTCGAATAAGGTTGATCAGAGTCCGTCGCATGATTATGTCTTTATTCCCGGCATGGTAGGCGAGCACCGCCGCAGGATCGGCGATCCCTGGAAACCGAGCAAGTGCACGTCCGATGAGGAGCATGACCGTGTTGACTTTGGTTTGGTCAATCCGTTCTTGGCGCCAGGCGGGAGGTGCTTCCTGCAGGAACTCGGATATGCGCTGGCTGAAGCCCTCAGTTTTTTCGGGGGTTTGATCGAGAATAAGATCGACCCACGCGGCGGCCCAAGAGACTAGCGGCTCAACGTTTGTCCGGTAGGCGCGCAGATCTTGAGATGATTCGAATTTCTCACGTTCGCGGGCTTCCCGAATGTGCGGACCTTGTATGTCGATAGGGTCGATCACTCGTCCTTCGAAACGAGCGCACAGGGTCAGCCCAAGGACTGGAGACCATATGTCCCGGTCGTGCCACGATCCGGTTTGATACCCGAGGTTCTCGGGGAGGTAGCCGCGCAAGAGCTGGGCGGCTGCCGTGGGAGCGAGAACCTCGCGGGCGACCGCTTGCCCGGTTAGCCATATGATGGCGGTTAGGCCGTTGTGAAACGGATCGTCCGATGTGGAACGTCGATCTGCAAGACCGTTCAGCTTGGCCGTTCTATTCCTTTTCAGGAAAGGCCGGAGGAGGTGCGCCACGGTTGCAGCGTCCATGTCCACATCACGCTCGGCGCAGGCATGAGCAATCGCGAGTTTGAGGTGGAGCCCCCGGGCAGAGCGGGCCAGCTCGACAAGCTCGGCAAGGCGTCCCGCGTCAAGCAAGCGCCGGGCAATGTCCACTCCCACGTCATAGGCGAGGCTACGCGGTCGCCAACTTCGCAGGAACTGTACACAGGCGGTAGGGCCAACGGCATTGAGCAGCCCCCAGCTGACTTGGAGGAAATCTGAGTTTTGTACACCTGATTTTGAGCCGTCGCGGTGTGCTTGCCGTATCCAAGCATGCATCCAGGACATTGCGCTTCGCAAACGGTTTCGGGCCTGGTCGGTCTGCCCTGCGGCGCTGGCCAGAAGAGCGCCTTCTATAAGCAGATTAGAGTTGGGCCAGCCTGCCGTAAGGCTCCGGGTCGCCATGAGTTGTTCAAGCACCGCAGGATCCAGGAACCGTGCGGCCAGGTCTGTGTTTTCGCGGATTAAATCGAGGCGGCGTGTGCGTCCAGCGGTTAGCGCTCCCAGGCGCAGTGCGAGCTGCGCAGCTTCGAAGTCACGGTCGGCCCGCAACGCGGCTGCCAAAGCGAAATGGGTGCGCTGTTGAGCGATCTCACTCCGCTGGATCTCGTTCCGTTGTGGGGCGGGAAGGTCATTGTCAGGAAGTCGGTCGTCAGACAGGGCGAGCTGAACGAGGTCATCGAACCGGTTAGCCTCGAAGAGCAGTGCGGGCAGCGAGGCGGCAACATAGGCATCCTGGTCAGCGATCGGTGAAAGTCGCTCGATGAAGGAGTCGAGGTCTTTCCCTGCAGGACGGTAATGATTACGGAACCACGTTTCGGTAGGCTCATCACGGAACTGCACCGTATCGCCGTCCACGAGAAGCGGACGCCCCAAATCCGAGATGAAGCTGAGTACGACGGACGGGTGAATATTGGCCAGTTCAGCTAGAACGCGAACGGGGATCATGGGCCGCAGGGACGCGAGACCAACGCAAATCGCATCAATATCAGAGGACGAGGCGTGCTGTCTGTCGCGGAGCTCGGCGACATGCCGTTCGATAAAGGAGTCAAGTGCCTGTCCGGGCGAGGTCGGATGTGGTGCCAGCCATGCTAGGGCTTCGCGGAGATCGTTAGTCGCGTCCAGAACGGCTGCCTGCACTCGAGGATTGTGGCTAGTTTGGGTATGAAACTCCGAGGCATCTGCGGCAGAGACATTTGGGTAGGTCGTTCTCAGATGGGACAAGGTCTCATTGAGGTCGAAACCTTGCAAAGGTATGTCCTGGTAGTCGGCCGGGAGTCCTAATAAACCGATACGTTCAGTGCGGCAAGTCAGGACGAGTCGGACGTTTTCGGGGAGCGACTCGCGGACAAGCCCGCGGACGAAGGAGTGTTCGCCCATTTCGTCGGCGATCATGGCGGCGTTGTCAGCGGCGTCGATGACGATCATGAGTAGGGCGGCCGGGGCTGTGGTGGCGACTGATTCGGCTGCCTTAGTGAGCTTGCGTATGAATGCGAGGGCGTAGTCGGCGTCGTCGGCGCTGGCGGAGGGAATTAGGGGATCACACAGTGCGCGTCCGGCGAGCTCGTTAACAAGCTGAACAAAACCCTGTTTGGCTCGGTGGCGCGGCGCGCTGGGACGGCGATACGAGCCGTTGCCGAAGCAGTCGAACACAACGGTGGTAGAGCCGTTCGGCAACTTGCGTCCCAATGCGCCGGCAAGGACGCTCTTGCCTACCCCGCCGGGGCCATGCACAACGGTCAGTGCGTTGTTGGACTTCTGTATCTTTCTAGCGACGTCTGCGAACTGACGCCTGTCAAGTGGACGTGTAGGCGGTGCAATGAGGTTAGGTGCGGGCAGGAGCTGGTCCTCAGAAGTCTTCAGGGAGGCTAACACATCGGTGCGGCGCACTGCAGGATTGTCACCGGCGATGGAGGTTGCCCGACTGGAGATCATCTCCCGCAGCAACAGCGCTTGTTCCCCCGGCGCGCCGGGCAGCAAGTCCGCAACTTCGAGGTCAAGGAGGTGACGGAGCTTGAGGAGAGAGGGTGCGCGTTCGTCGATTATCAACCTTTGACACAGGTCGGAGATTTCGTCTGCGGTAATAATCACCAGGAGCCGTTCGCGGATCGTTCTAGTCGCCGACGAGGGGACTCCGGTTCGAAGGTCGGTGAGCGCCTCTATGGCGGAGACAGCGGCGGGTCGGTTACTGACGAACTCGAACTGAACACGATCCAGAACTGTCTGGTGCTTGGCCTTCAAGTCTCGGTATTTGCGAGCGAAACCAATCAGCGTTTTCGTAAGAAAGGAAAGCGTCCAAGGACTATCGCCGTGCCGCGTGGAGTGTTTGAACTGGCGATACACGACACGCTCTGTGCGGGAAATGTCGCTCGATCCCCAGTACTCCGCGAGGTCGATGACCTCGTCGCCTGTACCGATATCGTCGTCAAGATTCACCGCATTGTCGCTGGCACTGACTGCGACAGTCCCTGTCGTTTGTTCACTGGGATCAACGGCCTCGACAAAGAGCGCATGTAGTCCGGAGTCTTTGTCGAGGAGTCGTAGGGATTGGCGTGCTGCCCACGTGTAGTGAAACTGGTCGCCGTCACGACTCGGGCGAAGAAGGTCGGGCTCGCTCATCGTGAGGCTGTCACGGACCTCACTGATGGGAAGCTGAAACTCTGCAGCCTTCGGCTGACAGGAAATCGGGGGGCGTGCGAGAGTTCCGAATATGAATTCAAACCAAGGATATGGGTGCCAATTAGGCGCCAGTAGGGTCCGGCGTACGTCAAGACCCATCCTTCACGCCCGAAAAGGCCAACAAATATGGCCGCCACCTAGCTACCACCTCCCGAAATCCACAGGTCTCCATGATGCCACTTCGATGAACGTCGCGATTCAATTTAGGTCATAGTGTCTGTCGGGACGTCGAATACGGCCACCCGCCCGAGCATCGGGGTGTCCTGGTGGACGAGAGAGACGATCCGTTTTCCGTCCTGGCCATGGAGCACCTCGTTCCGGTCTGAGGCCGGCACCGTGTCGGGCAACACCGGGTCCACGGCGTTCTGCTCCGGATCGGTCTCCTGCCAGAGCCGGACCATCCGTTCCCACGGCGGGCCTCGTCGATGCTGCCCAGGAAGGTGGACGCCGTCGTCGTCCTCATTCACCTCTTCAAGCGCGCAGGGGACGATGACCACCACCGCCGTCCTCAGCCCCAGCCCAGACTCGTCAGGCTGGCGGGGCACAAGCATGTATCGCCGCACCTCTGGCACAGCCCGATCCCGCCGCCTAGACTGACGGCCATCTGAGCGCGCCGAACTGAGGAGCAGCATGCCCACGATCGCCGAGACCGTTGTCCACAATCTCGCTGCCAATGGGATCCAGCGGATCTGGGGAGTTCCCGGCGACTCCCTGAACGCGGTGACCGAGGCCATCCGTCGGGAGAAGGGCATCGAGTGGATGCTCACCCGGCATGAGGAGGAGGCCGCGTTCGCTGCCGCGGGAGAGGCTGCGCTGACGGGCGAGCTCGCGGTGTGCGCGGGCAGCTGCGGTCCCGGCAACATGCACCTCATCAACGGGCTCTACGACGCGCACCGAAGCCGGGTCCCCGTGCTCGCGATCGCCTCGCACATCCCGAGCGACGAGATCGGCAGCCAGTACTTCCAGGAGACCCGACCCACCGAGCTGTTCCGTGACTGCACGGTGTTCTGCGAGATGGTTCTGAGCCCCGAGCAGATGCCGCGGCTGCTGGAGATCGCCATGCGGACGGCCATCGAGAAGAGGGGCGTCGCCGTGCTCGTGATGGCGGGCGACACCGCGCTGGAAGACGCCGCGGATGAGCGGGTCTTCACGGTCCGCCGCACCGACCCGGTCATCGTGCCCTCCCCGGCGGAGCTGAAGGAGGCAGCAGCCACCCTGAACTCCTGCGGGAACGTGACCATCCTGGCGGGTGCCGGCGTCGAGGGGGCGCGCGAGGAGGTCCTCGCCCTCGCCGATGCCCTGGGTGCGCCGATCGTGCATGCCCTCCGCGGCAAGGAGGTCATCGAACACGACAACCCGTTCGACGTCGGCATGACCGGGCTCCTCGGCTTCGCGTCGGGATACCGGGCGATGGAGGACTGCGACGCGCTGCTGATGCTCGGCACCGACTTCCCGTACCAGCAGTTCTACCCGAAGAAGGCGAAGATCCTGCAGGTCGACATCCGGGGCGAGCAGCTCGGCCGCCGCGTGCCGCTGACCCAGGGCATGGTCGGCGGGGTGCGTGCGACGGCGGCGGCGCTGCTGCCGCTGCTCGAGCGGAAGTCGAACCGCACCCACCTCGAGAAGTCGCTGGACCACTACCGCCGCACCCGCGCGCAGCTCGACGACCTCGAGAAGCAGGGCCCGGGCACCATCCATCCGCAGCACCTGGCCCACCTGATCGACGAGCTCGCGGCCGATGACGCGGTCTTCCTGCCCGACGTCGGCACTCCGGTCATCTGGGCGTCCCGGCACCTGCACATCGGCGCGCGACGGCGCCTGATCGGCTCCTTCTGGCACGGCACCATGGCGGCGGCCACCCCGCTGGGCCTCGGCGTCCAGGCGGTGGACCGGAACCGGCAAGTGGTGGTCCTCGCCGGCGACGGCGGCCTCGCGATGATGCTCGGCGAGCTGCTGACGGTGGTGCAGCATCGGCTGCCGATCAAGATCGTGGTGTTCGACAACGCGGCGCTCAGCTTTGTTGAGGTGGAGATGAAGGCGGCGGGCATCGTCAATTTCGGCACCGGGCTGGAGAACCCGGACTTCGGTGCGGTGGCGCAGGCGGTGGGGATGCACGGCGAGAGCGTGACGCGCCCGGAGGACCTGGAAGGCGCCCTGCGCCGTGCTTTCGCGTACGACGGCCCCGCGCTCGTCTCCGTCGCGGTGGAACGGCAGGAGCTCTCCATGCCGCCGAAGATCAACGCGAAGCAGGCCACCGGCTTTGCGGTCTACGCGATGCGCACGGTGCTCGCCGGCAACGGCCGCGAGCTCATCGACCTGGCAAAGGCCAACGCGCGGCAGCTGCTCTGAGCCTGCCAGCAGTCAGGCACAAGAAATTGCATTAGTTCTTTTCGATTACTACTGCGTTGCCGTTTGCAGTCACTGCGAAGAGGAACGGGAGATAGAGCGTCCCGCCAGCGCTGGATGCAGTCTCAGGGTCCAGCGTCAGGTAGTCGAAGTCCACTCCGATCACAGCGTTGCAGCCCAGAGCGTATGCCGCTTCCTTCAACTGCGCCAAGGCCTTTTGCCGGATATCTGACAGCCCTGCGAGCAAATCCGCGCCAACGTCCTTGTTTACTCCGCTAAACCACCCCTGTGTAGGGCGGTCCATGGACACCGCACCGTCACCCGAAATGTAGCCGGAGTACTTGGTGATGCTGTACCCCTCAAAGTTGAAGCCCGAGGTGATGAACATCTTCTCAATCGCGGACTGCTTCGCTAACGCAGCCTGCTCTTCGACGGCCCGCAGGGATGCCAGGCGTTCCTGCTCCTGGCCGAACAGGACCTTCTGCTGAGCAAGGTACTGGTTGAACTGGCGAACCATTTCGTTCGTGTCGACGCCATCGTCGACGCTCAGGCCGGTCATTCCGGATTTGAATTGGAACTCCGACTGCTTTATCCAGCGGTCAAAATCCTCCGGGTTGAGCTGGTGGCTTTTAACGATGTCTCTTACCTTCACGGGATTCCTTACCGTCGATATGCGGGGTTACGTTGGCGCGGCTGCCACGAATTGAATCGCAGGGTACTGACCCGATTCTGGGAACAGAATTAGATCGAGCGGCATCTGGAACACTCATCCAGGTGTGTGCTGAAACGCTAAACGCCGCGCAGGCTTGTCTATTATGCGGAGACTTCAACGGTTCGATCCGCAAGGCGCGCCGGCATTAGGTTCAGTTGGAAAACCCCGCTTTCCTGAACGTCTTTTTCATATGGGCCGTGGGATAGGCTGTGCCGGTTGTCATCTTCAGGGGGAAACTGATGAACCGTCCGCACCCGGTCGCCGGAATGTTCGCCGCCACACTTGTGCTGTGGCTTGTATCTGTCGGCTGCACACTATTTGCCGCGTTCACGGTTGGGATCGACCCGGCCGACGGATTCGCGGGGCAGCAGTCGCTGCTGGCAGTCTTTGCCGCTGTTGCCGCTGTAGGAGCAGGCATCTTTGCCATATGGACTGGATGGCGGGCCTGCCGGGCTCTGGATTATCTGGTGCGCACCGCGAGGTGACCTGTGTGGGGAGCTTGGGGCCGGCACCGAATGGAACGGCCGTCCAGTTAGGGAAACCGGCAAAGAAATTGCACCCAACTTGTAGTGCCCGAGTGCCGCTGACTTAGAACAGCGGCCAGGGCACCGCAGGCATGGCGCCGCTCGGAGCCGGGAAAACCCCAGCCGAACGCAACCGGGCGCACCGCGCAGCAAACGAAGCAACTTCCTCAGCAGTGAGCAGCTTCGCCAGCTGCGAGCCCAACTCACCCTCCAACCCCGAGAGAACCCGGTCAACACCCGCAAGTTCCTCGGCACTCAGCGCATCGCCGATCCAGCCCCACAGCACCGTCCGCAGCTTGTGCTCGCTGTGGAAGGTCAGCCCGTGGTCCACCCCGTACCGGTGCCCGCCGCTCATAGCCAGGATGTGGTCGCCTTTGCGGTCGGCATTGTTGACCAGCACGTCGAACACGGCCATCCGCCGCAGCGCCGGGGTGTCCTCATGAATGAGGGAAACGATCCCTCCGCTCTCGTCCTGCCCCTGCAGGACCTCTTTCCAGCCGCTGTCCGGAACGTCCTCCTCCGGTACCAGGTCCACCGCAGTCTGCTCCGGATCGGTCTCCTGCCAGAGCTGCACCATTCCCTCGCCGAACCGGCCATCGCGCAGCCAGGTGCGCGGCACAATGTTCCAGCCCAGCACCTCCGACACCAGATACGCGGCCACTTCCCGGTGCGCCAGGCACCCGTCGGGAAAATCCCACAGCGGCTTTTCGCCGGCGATCGGTTTGTAGACCACGGCGGCGTCGCCGATACTGCCCAGGAAGGTGGCGTTGGACGCCGTCGTCAGCCGTCCGGTGAGCGTGAGCTCCGCGGTGACCAGGTCCGGTGCCGGCATCAGGACTCGGGGAAGGTGCAGGTGTGCCCGTCGGGATCGATCGGCTGGCCGCAGATCACGCAGATCGGACGCCCGGCGCCCACCACTTCCCGCGTGCGCTTCGCGAAGGCCCGGGCGGTGCCGACCGGCATCCGCACCCGCAGCACCTCTTCGGCGTCGTCCGTCTCGTCGTCGTCATCCTCGAGGAAGCCGTCGTCGTCCTCATCCACCTCTTCGAGGGGGTAGGCCTCGATGACGACCTGCGCCGTCGTCGGGTCCCAGCCCAGGCTCATCACGCCGGCGCGGAACTGTTCCTGCACGGCCTCGAGATCGTCATTGTCCACGAGCTCCAGGGGAGTGCTCGCGGGAACGTGGAAGGGGTTGCCGTCGACGGTCATGAGCTGGTCGAGGATCTCGTCGATCTTCTCGGCGAGCTGGGCCGACTGCAGCTTCTCCAGGGCGATGCTGACAATCTGCTTCCCGGTGCGGACCTGCAGGTAGAACGTGCGCTGGCCCGGAACGCCGACAGTGCCGACGACGACGCGGTCCGGCCAGTCGAAATCGTGAACGGTTGTAGGCATAGAACTACTCTAGGCTCATCGGGCCGGCGGTGCCGCGTGACCTGCACCACCGCCCACCGGGGCGTCGTCCGACGTCGGCCTGGCCGCCAGCCAGGACAGGTCCCCGGCGTCGGTGTTGGTTGCGAGAACGGTGGGGCGCCCCGTGCCGTAGTGCACGATCGACACGGAGGCCGGACCCACATTGATGCGCTGGAACATGTCCAGGTGCATGCCGAGCGCGTCGGCGAGGACCGACTTGATGATGTCCCCGTGGCTTACCGCCACCCATACGGCCCCCGGCCCGTGCTCGGCCTCGAAGGCTGCATCGTGGCGCCGGATGGCCGCCACCGAGCGGGCCTGCATAGCGGCCATCGACTCGCCGCCGGGAAATGTGACGGCGGAGGGCTGCGACTGCACCGTCGCCCACAGCTTCTCCTTCGCGAGCTCCTCGAGCGTGCGGCCCTGCCAGGAGCCGTAGTCGCACTCGGTGAGGCCGTCGTCAACCGGCGTGTGCGGGGTGCCGGGCTGGCGGTCCAGGATGAACTGGGCGGTCTGCCGGCAGCGCTCAAGCGGGCTCGACACCACACCGACCAGGGGTACGACGGCGAGCCGGTCGCCGGTCGCGGTGGCCTGGTCGCGGCCCACCTGGTCGAGTTCGACGCCGGGGGTCCGGCCGGCCAGCACACCGGAGGCGTTCGCTGTGGTGCGGCCGTGCCGCACGAGGATTACTGTTGCCATCCCCCCAGCCTAGTCATGCGGGTGGCGGAGGGACGGACGGTGAGTGGGGCCGGCGTCGTGCGTTAGCTGTCTGTGGGGCGTGTTCGTTGGACAATGCGGTACACCGTACTTCGAGCGACTTTGAAGAGTTCAGCGATCTCGGAGGTGGTATGTTCCCCTGCGCTACATAGGGAGACCACGTGTGCTTCCTGCAGCTTCGAGAGTTTGGGCTGCTTACCGCGAAGCCTGCCCTTGGCTTTGGCAACCTGCATGCCTTCTCGGGTTCGGGCACGGATGAGGTCGGATTCAAACTCGGCGACCATTGGGAGGACGTTGAAAGCAGCCGCCCGACAGGGTCCGAGGGATCATGGACGGACCCGCCGATACTCAGCTTCACGTTTTTCTTCGTGAGTTCTTCGATGATGTCGCGAGCGTCGGGAAGAGAGCGGGCGAGTCGGTCGAGTTTGGTGATGACCAGGGTGTCCCCGTCACGCACCGCTGCCAAGGCCTGGCGTAGCCCAGGCCGGTCACGGTTGGTGCCGGTCAGCCCGTGGTCGGTATAACAAGGTCCGAGGGGACGCCGAGGGCTGCAAGTTGGTTCTGCTGGACCGTGAGGTCCTGCTGACTCGTGGACACCCGGGCGTAACCGACGATGTGGGCACTCATGGTTGCGAATGTAGCGATTGGGCTACCTTCATCGGGCGTATGCCCGGGCGGGGTATACGCGAACCATGAGGTCAAACAGGTATCCGGGCATGCCAATGCCAGTAAGTGCGCTTGCATGTGCCGCGTAGAAGGACCGGCCTGCGGGCAGATTGTGCTCCCTTTGCATTCGGGCAGCCTCTGAGCGCGACTCGGTGTGCCGAGAAACAGGATGAGTGTCTCTGATTTATTTCTCCCTTTTCCAGGGTAGGTCGGCATCGTCGATGACCGGGTGTTGAGGGACCATTACAACCGGGCGGTGTTGGTGGTGGGCAAGATGCACCGCGACGGAACCGTTGAGAAACCTTTCAGCTTCACCCCGGATACCGGATTCGCGTGTTCCAACCACAATCATGAGCACGTCCAGCTCGCCTGCCAGTCGGGCAAGCTCCTGCCCGGGGCCACCCGCCAGCGCGCGGACAGACCATGTCACGGGCCGTGAGTCTAGGATTCCCGCGATCTCTGCACGCAACTCAGGATCAAAAACCTCGGTCTCTTCAAAAGGCAGGTCCGGGTTGATGGGCACAGACACCACCGAACCGTCAGGCCGTTCCTCAACCTTGTCGCTGGAGGCATCTACGTTGGCGCAAATCAAATCTGCCCCGAAATGCTCGGCGAACGCTGCCGCTTCCTTGACCACCGAGGCAACAGTACTTCCGGTTACAACACCGACCAGGACCTGAGGTTTGGGATTGGACATGATGTGGACTCCTTTGTGTCGGGCCGTCGTCGTCAGTAGTTCGCATGAGGCGGACGCCAAGGCCAGCCATCAGCGGGGCTACCTCCGCGGCGTAGGCTTAGACCTCCTGTTCGGGCCGAGGGTCATATGCTTCATGCGGCGCGGGTTGCTGGTGGTGGCCTGAATCGCCAGGTACTGCACGGGACTCCTGCCTTCGGCGCACTAGGGGTAATGAGATAAGAACAGTCGTCGAAAACCAACCCTCAACCGCGCGGATTGAGGGAGCGAGCGAGCATGGGAGGATGAAAGCGATACCGGTAACTTATGGTGTCACGGCGGTGGGGCTCACCGGAACCAACCTCGGCATATGCGCCGACAACAGTCCCTATCTCAGCATTTGCATGCCCAGAGATAGGAAATGATGACCGTGAAATCGAACCCCATCGGCCAGCCGGTGCCACTGCTCCTGTGTGTGGGCCCAGAGCAAAAACCTCATGCTGTGGAAACCGCTGCGAATCTGGCACGCGTCTCGGGGGCACAGATCGCCAGCCACCGTACTCGTCACTGCTCAGAATCACCCGCAGGAGGATCCTCGCTCTGGGAAGGCCCGGCGTGTGGGCAACAGTGGTGCTGCACCCAGCGCACCGCCATACCGCTGGACGCCCTTGGACCCATGGTTTTCCCACGCCCGGATGCTAACCAAACCCGCCCCGGCGCTATCTGCCTAATGTCTCCGCCCCACCAAATATTCGGGGCCACCAGCACTGTGGGCACGAGGCATAGAACATCCGGACCGAGACAAGGAGGAACCTGACTTGCGCGACCATACCGGCGCCCACCCGGACGCTGCGCAAGGCCGAGGCTCGGACAGCCAGTTCCCCGAAAGACAACAGATTGACGCTGCACAGCTGCCGGTCGATATCGATGGTGCAGACGACAACGCTGCGGACGCGCCTCCACCGGCGCATGTGCAATGGCGGTATGTCGCTCTCGTTGCCGCCGGCGGGGCCGCCGGAACCGGGCTGCGTCAAGGGCTGTCCCTGCTGTTTCCCCCTCCCGGGGAGGAAGGGGTCCCCTTCATCATTGCCGGGATTAATACCTTCGGTGCTTTCGTTCTGGGTTTTCTCCTTCAATCCCTGCTAAGCCGCGGCGACGACACGGGCTGGCGCCGTGCTCTGCGCTTATTCGGTGGTACCGGTGTCTTGGGCGGCTTCACAACCTACAGCGCGTTGGCCACCGATGCCGCCCTGCTCCTGCACCACCATCCCGCAGGGGCGGTGGGTTATGCCCTTGGCACCGTGCTGTTGGGCGCCGCGGCTTCCTTCGCGGGGATCGCCGCCGGGACTGCCCGAAACCGAAAGGAAAACCAGTGACACCGCTGCTCTTCGCCGGGATCTGCGCCGCGGGCGGGTTGGGCGCAGCGCTGCGGTTCATACTCGACGGGACCATCAAAGCCCGCACGCAAATTTCTTATCCGGTCGGCACCACGTTCATCAACGTCACCGGTTCCCTGCTCCTGGGAATCGTCACCGGAATGGCGGCCACCCTGCTGCTGCCCGACCCTGCAAGGCTGATGATTGGCACAGGGCTGCTCGGCGGATACACCACCTTCAGCACCGCCAGCTTCGAAACCATCCGTCTTGCTCAGGAACACCGCGTCCTGCCTGCCCTGGCCAATGGGTTCGGCATGCTTATCCTCAGCACAATTGCCGCGGCCGCCGGATACATGGGGGGAACACTTCTATGATCCCCAGCTGAACCAGCCGGACATACCGTTCCTCCGATCAACGAGAGTCCCGACAGCCGATAGGCCCGTACCGTCACGAAAATCGTCCCCCCGATGACCGACCTCCGTTTGTACCGCTGAGGAATCGGTCAGCGGGACCCTCGGAGTAAGTGGTTGATGCAGTACCCGAGCGTAACGAGGCTGACGATTCCTAAGAGGACACTTCCTGGCCAGCCAACCGCTGGCTCCAAGGAGCAAGTGGAAACCGCTCCGGATTCGGATATGTAGTCGACGCATTGCCCGGATTGAAGCCCGAAGTTCAGGGTATTCAACAGGACGATCAGCCCGCAGATCAAGGCCCAGGACTTCTTGGATCGCGGCGCCTCGTCGTCTCTCATGAGCGAAGCTTATGGCGCTGGGTGAGTGACGATAGGCCCGCGGACAGGTAAATAGTGTTCGCCTACCTGCCTCAACGCTTTTGGTCCACTGGATTTCGCCAAAGTAGTTGCGCAGGGACGGCAAACGGAATCCAATAGCCCAATGATGAAAGATCCCGGCACGACCGCATCAAAAGCACCAACCGGGCTGAAGCGGGCAATTGGTACGCCGCTGCTGTTCGCGTTTATCGTGGGCGACACCCTCGGTGCCGGCATCTACACCCTCGTGGGTACCATGGCGGCCGATGTCGGTGGCGCGATCTGGATACCCTTGCTGATCGCACTGGTCGTCGCGCTACTCACTGCCGCGACCTACGCGGAGCTGATCACCAAGTACCCGCACGCTGGAGGAGCCGCGCGCTACGCCGACCGGGCTTTTGGCATCCCCTACGTGTCATTCCTCGTCGGCTTCCTGATGATGGCCTCGGGAATCACCACAGCCGCTGCCCTCGCGAACGCCTTCGCGGGCGATTACCTCACCGCGCTCATCGACGTGCCAGCTGCCCCCGCGGCGATCGTATTTATTATCTTGCTGACGTTGATCAACCTTCGCGGCGTCAAGGAGTCCCTCGGCGCGAACCTCGTAGCTTCCGTCATCGAGGTAACCGGCCTCGTCATCGTCATCATCGTCGCCGCCATCGTCCTCGCCTCCGGCAACGGGGACCCCTCCCGGCTCCTGGAGTTCGCACCGGACGTACCGCCGTTCCAGGGCGCCTTCGCCGCATCGATCGTCGCGTTTTTCTCTTTCCTGGGTTTCGAGGCCGCAGCAAACATGGCCGAGGAAGTACGTAACCCATCCAGGGCATACCCTCGCGCATTGTTCGGTGCGATCTGCACCGCCGGGGTCGTCTACCTCCTCATCGCTCTCGGTGCGGTCATTGTTATGCCCCCGGCCGAACTGGCCGACTCCACTGGTCCCCTGCTCGACGTCGTCGCCGCCAGCGGCGTCGGAATCCCGCCCGGACTGTTCAGCATTATTGCCCTGATCGCCATTGCCAACGGAGCACTGCTGTTTATGGTTATGGCCAGCCGCGTCGGCTACGGATTGGCCGAAGCAGAACTGCTCCCTCGTGCCTTCAGCCGCGTGCTGCCGGGCCGCCGCACCCCGTGGGTCTCCATTGTTGTGGTGGCCGGACTAACGATTGTCCTGACCCTCACCGGAAATGTCGCCTCGTTGGCCGAAACCACCGTGCTGCTGCTGCTCCTGGTGTTCCTGTCCGCGAACGTCAGCGTCCTCGTCCTCAAAAAGGACAAAGTGGACCATGACCACTTCAGTGCCCCCCGTTTCATGCCGGTCCTCGCGATCATTGCGAGCATTGCGCTCCTCACCCAACAAAGCGGGGCCATCTGGCTCAGCGCTGCCGTCTACGTTGCGATCGGATCCTTGTTGTTCCTCGCGGCCCGGGCCGGACGCAAACACGAGGAGCGCGTGAACGCTAGTAGCTAACTCGCGGCGAGCCGCCGTTGGGCGGGGTGCCGCCCCCGGGTGGTCCGCCGACGGGACCGTTGCCGCCGCCCATAGCCGCTAGCTGCGCCACACTGTTGGCATAGTCGTTCGTGGGGTCGCGGTAAATGGTGTGGACGTGTCCCCATCCGGAGGTGGACACTCCGTCGACATCCGCGCCTGCCGAGCCCTGCTGCGCCTGGAAGGCGACATAAACGTTCGGCCCCGAGATGGAGAACGAGATACCGTCCCCAGTGCTCATGTCGTACGTGGTCTCCCCGGACCACGCGATGACGGTGTCATCAAGGGTGGCCTCGATCTTCGCCCGGGAGTCGGCAGCGGTCTGCTCGTCAGCCATGCCGGACCAGTTCGCGATGAGATCGAGGAGCAACTGCTTCTGCGCGTCGGTCAGATCGGCGCCGGTGAGGCCGGCTCCGGCGTCGAAATCACAGGTAGCGCCAGGCGCACACATGCTGACGTCGCCCGACGTGAGCGCAGCCTGCTGTTCCTCCGTCAAGCTGTCAAAGAATGCGAACGCGTCGGTGTAGATGCCGTCGAACGGCCGCACTTCGTTGCCGTCGGCGTCGGTGTAAACGGCAGGCTGCACACCGAGGTGGGTGGGAGCGAACGTGATCGCGTCACCCGCGCCGTCGAGGGTCGCATTGATACCGAGGTGGTGGCCGCCGAACTGCACTTCGAAGGTGCCGGTGTCAGACGGCTCGCCGAAGAAGGCGATGTAGTACTGGCCGAGGGACTGCTCGGTGCTGCTGCTGTTCTGCTGCAGGTACTCGTCGCCACCCATAATGCCGGACACCGTGTCGTACGCTTCGTCGCTAAGCAGCGCCTGCAGCACCGCCAATGCTGCGGTCTCCTGCTCATCGCTCAGGTCGGCCAGATTCAGGCCGGCACGCTGGACGAACGTCACGGGAAAGTTTGACCAGGACGTTGTCTTCGTCGCGTCGCCGTAGTCATACAGGACTGTCTCGCGTTGCTCATCGCTCAGCGTCGCCAGGAATGCCTCAGCGGCAGCTGCCGTCGAGGAAATCGTCTCTTCGGTTGTCGTCGGCGACGTCGTTTCCGTGCCTGTTTCCGCGGCCGTGCTGCTGCTCGAATCACTCGCAGCAGAGGGGGATGCCGTGCCGGAGGTGGAAGCGACGTCGGCCGCGCAGCCGGTGAGGGCGAGGCCGCCTGCCAGGAGGAGTGAGACGACCCGCAGGGCGCGCCGTCGTACCAACGACGACGCCGTGGGCAGGGTATCGGTGGTTCCGGAAGATCTCATAGTCAACACGGTAGAAAAAGCCGCTTGCCGTTCGCCTCCTGGTTGCTGAGAGCCTCCTGAAAGCGGGTGTCGAGTATCCGGAGACGGATCGGCTTATGCACCAACACGGCTCAGCGTTCCGCCACGGAAATGAAACGAAAAAGACGTCTTGCATATACGATAAGCACACTTAGGATCGACCGGCCCCCAGCCGGAAATGCACACAGCACCAGATCTGCACCCCAGGCGAAGGCCGAGGAGCGAATCGGGTGCTGTTCGCTAATATGACATGGACTTTGTCCGCCGATATGAAAGTGAATTATGGACGACGCCGTTATGACGGGTACCAGTGTGGATGCGAGTGGAGAAGGCAAACGCCGGCCGGCTGGCCCGGCCCGCCAGCGGCACACCAGCGACTTCACGGCGTTGACCCGACAGATCCAGGAAGCCGGCTATATGCGCCGGAACTACGGCTACTACTGGGCCAAGCTGATTGGGGTAACCCTGATTGGCCTGGTGCTGGCCCTGGCTTTCATCCTGCTGGGGGACACCTGGTGGCAGATGGTGACCGCGGTGGTGCTGGCGTTGCTGATGACGCAGATCGCGTTCCTGGGGCACGACGCCGCGCACCGGCAGATCTTCGTGTCGCCGAAGTGGAATGAGTGGGTCTCGCTGATCGTGGTTAATCTCTTCGCCGGCATGGGCCTTGGCTGGTGGAATGCAAAACACAGCAAGCATCATGCTGCACCGAACAAGGTCGGCACGGATCCGGACATCGCTCCCGGCGTCCTGGCCTTCACCCCCGAGGCAGCCGACGCGCGCAAGAACCGCTTCACACGCTGGCTCGCCACCAAACAGGGTTACTTTTTCTTCCCGCTGCTCCTGCTCGAGGGCGTCAACCTGCATGTGCAGGGCATCAAGCGGGTACTGGGAAAGGGCCGGATCAAGCGGCGGTGGGTGGAGCTCAGCTTCATCACTGTGCGCCTGGTCAGTTACGTGGCGCTGGTTTTCCTCGTGCTTTCACCGGGCAAGGGTGCAGCGTTCATCGGCGTCCAGCTCGCCGTTTTCGGGCTGTACATGGGTATTTCCTTCGCCCCGAACCACATCGGCATGCCGATTGCGCCCCGGGAAGCGGGCATCGATTTCCTGCGCCGCCAGGTATTGATGAGCCGTAACATCACCGGCGGCCGGTGGGTGGATACCTTTATGGGCGGACTGAACTTCCAGGTGGAGCACCACCTGTTTCCCTCCATGTCCCGCCCGAATTTGCGGAAAGTTGCCCCGCTGGTCCGCCAGTACTGTGATCAGCTGGGCGTGCGGTACACCGAAACCGGGTTTGGCCAATCCTTGAAGGACGTCACCGCCTATATCAACAGGGTGGGCCGCGGCGGGGTCGATACGTGGGCATGCCCGCTGGCCAGCACGCACCGCGTGTAAGTGCGGATCGCGGGGTCAGCGGACGCCCTGCAAGAATGCTCTGGTGATGAAAAGCCAAAAACCGCGACGACCGGACGTGACGACGCTGGAGCTGATCGGGGGGCCGGAGAGACTCGAACTTCACCTCCACAGCTACGACGACCGGTGGCCGGCAATTTATCTCACTCACCGTCACCGCATTGAGGCTGCCCTCGGGACAGCGCACGCCGGGATCGAGCACATCGGTTCGACGGCGGTTCCAGGACTGGCAGCAAAGCCGATCATCGACATCGTGGTTGCGGTAGAGGACATCACCGCAGAAGAGGACTACCTCGATCCGCTTATCGCCGCCGGATACGAACTGCGGGTGCGCGAACCGGGACATCGCCTCGTACGCACACCGGCCCGTGACGTGCACGTGCACCTGTACGGGCGGGACGATCCTGCCGTGGACGAATACCTCATCCTGCGCGACCACCTGCGGGCAAATGCGGATGACCGCGCCCTCTATGAGAGCACCAAGAGAGCGCTGCTCAGCAGGCAGTGGGAGGACATGAACGACTACGCCGACGCCAAGACCGACGTCATCCTGGCGATCAAGGCACGGGCAAGAGCCGCTCGCGGACGCTAACGGGGGAGTGTAGCCAGCCCCGTGGCGTCCGCGACGAACGGTGCCGCGGTGCGGGTGGACGGGGGTGTGCTGACGAGCGTGGTTTAGCTCAGGTACCGCCGGCACCTAACCGCCTTCAACCATTACTTAATGCCGAAGTCGAACCCGCCGCCCTGCTGGTGCCCAAACCGTTCACGCAGGAAGTTTCCGGTGTTGGCCAGGTCCATCGACGTCTGGCGGTGGCGGCTGGAGTGCAGCGTGTCGGCTTGCCGGGCGAGGAGCTGAAGTTGCTCCACCAGTTCCTCGTTGGCGGTCCTCCCGTTCGCCTGGCGGTTGTCCACCACGCTGGGAGGAACGGCCAAGTATCCACGTATGACGGCGGGCAGGTACTCCCGCACGGTGGCGGTCAGCTCGTACTCAAACTGGGGATCACCCATCGGCTGCTGTGCTTCCGCGTCGATAACTGTGTCCAGCGTCTGGCAGGTTTCCAGAATGCTGACATACGCGTCTGCGGGAAGCCGGTTCTTGTTCTGCTTGGCGTGCGCGGCAACCCATGCCAAAGACTGCGACAGGTCCTGTGCAGACGGAGCGGTTGGTGCCCCTGCCGGAGAGGGGGTGGGGGCAGACGGCCACGGTGCATTCGGCTGGCCGGTGACGTTACGCCCGGGGCTCTTAACCCTCCGACTCAACCAAAGATCGCGAAGCATGTAGAACCGCAGGGACGATACACCTATGGAGCCGAGACCTACAAAGGACGCCGCGGTGTAGAAGGGGCTTTCCGCGGGGACGGAGAAGGCGCCCACAAAGAGGACGACGTAAAGGGCGCCCTCGAGAATCACCTTCAAGTTCTTTTTGAGTATGCCGAGCATGAGCACAATCAGAGGCATAAAAATAAAGAAAAGGACGGCAAATATGACCTTGAGGACGTTCCCCACGGTGAGACGCGACATGTAGTACTCCTTGGAATCAAGCTGAATTGCAGTCTATCCGCCGATATCCACAACTCAGGCCACAAGGATTCAGGAACGTCTTTAAGGGCAGGTGAAAAATCGTTGCTCGCGTCTGAAACGGCGGAATTCGACCGAAGGACCAGCGGCCTGTATCGAGTCGAATTGCGCCCAATCGGTCAGGAACGGAAGGATGGAAAAGGCCATCAATGATCAGGCCGCGAAAGGCTACCGGCTTCACACCATCACCACCGCGAGCAGCGGGAGCAAGGGATTCGGCGGCGGCGACCGCATCCAGGCGACGATGGTGTTCGAGAGCCTGGGGTAGGCGCCCAGAGTGCTAAAGGTTCAGCCCGCGGCTCACCTCGCCGCCGTCTCGTCCGCCCATGCTCGTGTTCATCGGGCCGAGACGGAGTTCGTACCCTCGGTTTCGATCAAGGGGTCCCCGGAGGTGTAGGTAACGGTGTTGTTCTCTCCTTCGACGTCGATGTCACGGGTCACCTCGACGGCGACAGTGTTCGCGGTTCCGTCCACATCGATGTCGGGCACATTGCTGAGGGTGACTTCATTATTGTTGCCCTCAATGTCGAGGTTTTCCGCGTCCTCGCCACTGACGGTGTTGTTATTGCCCCGGATGTCGATGTCTTCACATTGACCAGTGGTCCGGACGGTGGAGCCATTTGTCTCGACGTCGATGTCCCCGCCGCCGGAGCAGGTAATGCTGACGCTGGTGTTCGCTTCCGTAATTTTATGTTCTTGCCCCCGGCTGAGGGTGATCGTCGCACCGGAGCCGCCTGATGCCGTTGATGCGCTTGGGTCTGTCGCGGAGGCCGTGGCGGTGCTTTCCGGTGTTCCGACGCTGGTTGATGATGGGGTTCCGGTTTCCTCGGGTGTCGGCGCCGGATCAGCGGAGCATCCGGTGATGAGTGCCAGGCCGGCGACGGCGGTAAGCACGGGCGCGGAGATGCGGCTTCGGTACATGCGGGTTCTCCTCAGCTAGGCGGGGCTGGGTGTTAGGTCGGCCTGCCCGGAGAGAACCTGCAGCTGCCCGAGCAATCCCTCATTTTGGGCACTTCCGCTTGCCTGTTTTATTGTCCAGCATCTGGGGTGGCATGGCCATGTAACTCGGCAGAACACTGGGGGGTCAGGCAGCCGGCCGCCGGGTGAGACGGTCGGTGATGAGCCGGTTGGCCCAGTTCGGAGTCACCTGGGAGAGCATGACCAGGAAGCGTGCCTGCGGTCCGACGGCGTGATGGACGTTGCGGGGCCACTTCCGATTGCGACGGGACCTGATGCTGCGTTCCACGGCGGCGACAGCAGCTGCGGCAACGTCGGTTTCATTCAGCCGCACGCCGAGCGACTGGATCGCCCCGATACTGACGCCCTTGACCATCCCGGTGTTGACGAACAGCGGCCACAGATCGAGCACGGCAATGCCATGCTCCGCCCATTCCAGTTCCAGTGCCTCGGTCAGGCCGCGGACCGCGAACTTCGTGGCGCCGTAGGTGGCAAGATCGGGCTGCCCGTAAATGGCTGAGGCTGATCCCAGGTTGAGCAGCACCGGCCTGTCAGCATTTTTCAGGTACGGGAACGCGGTATGCGCACCGTTGATGGTGCCGAGAACGTTGACGTCCACGAGCGCGCGGTGCCGTTCAAGATCGGTATCAACAAACGGTCCGGCGGCCAGCAGCCCGGCGTTGTTGACCAGAAGGTCCAAGCGGTCCTCGCAAACGGAGGCCAGGGCTTCGCGCCACTGATGGGCGTCCCGGACATCGAGGGCTCCCGTGACGACCGTCGTGCCGTGCGCGGCAGCAATGTCCTTGAGTTCGGCGAGGCCCTCACTTTCGATGTCGAACGCGCCGACTTTCCAACCATTGCGCAACAGCCGGGCCGCGGTGGCATGTCCGATGCCGCGGGCGGCGCCGGTGACGACGGCGATGCGGCGTGAGTGCTGCTCAGTGTTCCCGGCCATGTCAGGCCCCCACACGGTCGGTTGCGGCCTGCGCAGCGGTTCCGCGCCGCGCTCCGGCATCGCGCTCGCTGCGCAGGGCACGCATGTAATCGACGAAATCCACCTGGATGGTGTGCCGCTTGCTGGCGACGTACCTTTTGGTGATCGCCTTGCGGTGGCGGTCGATCTCGGCGTCCATCGCGGCCCGCTCGGGCAGGGCGTAGCGGCCCTGGAGATGGTCGGCGGCGAGCTCGGACTGCCGCTCGGCGATCGGCATGACCGCGCCGAGCGGCTGGACCAGTCCGATGAAGTACAACCCCGGCACCGTCGGGTGGAACATCCGCTGGTAGAGCCGGATCTCGTTATCCCCGGAGGGGTCGAGGAAGCCGGCGTCAAAGAACGGGAACGAGATCTTGTAGCCGGTGCAGTAGATCACCAGGTCGGCCGCGACGCGGGTGCCGTCGGTGAAGACGACGCTGTCGCCGTCGAAGCGCTGGATGTTGGGCTTCGGGACCACGTCGCCGTGGGCCAGCCGGTCGAGTATCCGGCTGGAGACGGTCGGGTGGGCCTGGGCGAACTTGTGGTCGGGTTCCTGAAGGCCGTAACGCGACATCGGGCCGGTGGCGGCGCGCATGACCACGCGGGCGACGGCCCAGCGGACCCGGGACGGGATCTTCTCGTGCGCTCCGATCTCGTCGAAGGGCTTGCCGAAGACGTACTTGGGAATGATGTGCACGCCCCGTCGGTGGGAGAGGTAGGTCTCGGCCGCGTGGTAGCTGGCATCGGTACAGATATCCATGGCCGAGTTGCCCATGCCGAGCACCACGATCCGCTTGCCGGTGAGCTGTTGCTCGTCCGTGTAGTCGTGGGAGTGCATCTGCTCGCCGGTGAAGCCTTCGGCGCCGGGGAAGGCCGGCTCCGGCATGCGGGGGTCCCAGTGGTGGCCGTTGGCCACTATGACCGAGCCGTAGCGCCGGGTCTCGGCGGTGCTCAGCCGAACCTCGAAGCCGCCGCCGGGCAGGGGACGCACGTGCTCCACACCGGTGTTGAAGGTGATCTTGTCCCGGAACCCAAAGTGGTCGACGTAGGCGTCGAAGTACGCCGCGACCTGGTCGTGGCGTGCGAAATTGGGCAGGTTCGCGGGCATGGGAAAGTCGCTGAATTCCATCCGGCTGCGCGAGGTGTTGATGTGCAGGGACTTGTAGGCCGCGGACACCCCGTTGCTGTTGCCCCATACCCAGTTGCCGCCGACCCGGTCCGAGAGTTCAAAGCAATCGAAGGCAAGTCCCCGTTCATGGAGGACTTTGGCCGCCGTGATTCCGGAGCAGCCCGCGCCGATGACGCATACGCGGTCGCTGCTGCCGAGCTCGTGGGTGGGCGGGGTGCTGTGGACTGTCGTCATTGGCGCTCCAAGCAGGTGGATGTGTGACGGGCGATCATGTGATCTACGTCACTGTAAGCTCACCTGGCCGCGCCCGGCGTTAGCAACACCCCGGCAGGCGGCGTCGTGCTGGCTACTTAATCCCGAAGTCGTAGCCGCCCTGACGGTGCCCGAACCGCTCCCGAAGGAAGTTGCCCGTATTGGTCAGCTCCGCGGAGGTGCGGCGGTGACGGCTGGCGTGCAGCGTCTCGGCCTGTCCGGCAAGGAGCTGCAACTGCTCGGCCAGTTCCTCGTTGGGGGTCCTTCCGCTCGCCTGTTTGGTCTCCAGCATCTTCGGCGGGATGGCCACGTAATTCTGGAGGACACTCGGCAGGTAGTCGCGCACCGTGGCGGACAGTTCGTACTCAAATTGGGGATCGCCCAGCGGCTGGCGAGTTTCGGCGTCGATCACCGCGTCCAGCGTCTGGCAGGTTTCCAGAATGCTGGCGTACGCCTCGGACGGAAGACGGCTCCTGTTTCGTTTCGCGAGGGCGGCAGACCAGGCCAAAGCGGAGGACAAGTCCTCCGGCGGCGTGGTCCCTGCCCCTGGCTGGGACTGGGTCATAACCTGCGGTCCCCGGGTCCTGGGGTGCAGCCACAGGTCCCGGAGCATGTAGGACCGCATGCCCGCTACGGCTATGAGCCCGAGAACCACGAAGAACGAGAGGATGAACTGCGCTGCGGTCCCGGGCAGGGCGACGGCCGCCAGGACGAGCGCAACGTACAGGCCACCCTCGAGGATCACTTTCCAGTTACTCCTGCGCACCCCGATCATCAGCACCAGAAGAGGCATAAAAGGGAAGAAAAGAAGAGCGACGGTGACTTTGAAGATGTTCCCCGCAGTAAGGCGAGACATCATGATCCTCTCGTGAATGGATAGTGGCGGAGCCGCAAGCCACCTACGGCCAGATTACAACTACACCCCGGTCATCGGCTGTGGACTCCGGTCCCGGTTTAGGCTGCCGCCAAAAGCAGATGTTCTACCCCTATATAACCGTCCCGGCAGACCTTGAATTCCCGGAGGTTTGAACACCACCAGGGTGGATTGGCGCGGGCCTCAGCGCCAGGCCCGCCGGAGGCACCTTGTTACAGTGGCGCCATGAAAGTCCGTCCCTACAGCGAAGTCGATGTGTTCTCCTCTGAGCCGTATCGGGGCAACGCGTTGGCGGTTGTTCATGACGCCGACGGGCTGAGTACCGAAGAGATGCAGCGGTTCGCCACCTGGACAAACCTCTCGGAGACGACGTTCCTCCTGCCACCGAGCAGCCCGGAGGCCGACTACCGGGTGAGGATCTTCACCGCCATGGCAGAACTGCCTTTCGCCGGTCATCCAACGCTTGGATCCGCCAAGGCCTGGCTGGACGCCGGGGGATCGCCACGGCTCGACGGGACTCTCATCCAGGAATGTGCGGCAGGGCTGATCCCGATCCGTGTAGCGGAGGATCAACTGGCCTTCGAGGCGCCGCCCCTGAGCCGCTACGAACCCGTGGACGAGCCGCTGGCCCAACGGATAGCGGCAATTCTGGGAATCCCGCGGGAGAACATCCGTGATGCGTCGTGGCTGGTTAATGGTCCTCGATGGATTGGCGTCCGGCTTTCCTCCGCCCAGGAAGTCTTGAGCCTGCAGCCCGACCCGGCCAAGGCCGGCGACTTGGAAATCGGTGTGGTGGGACCGCACGAACCTACGGAGGAAACCCAGTTCGAGGTGCGTGCCTTCGTCGGAGGCGACCCCGTCTGGGAAGACCCCGTCACCGGCAGCCTGAACGCGGGTCTGGCACGCTGGCTGATCGACACCGGGCTGGCCGCCCCGCCCTTCACGGCATCGCAGGGAACAGTTCTCGGACGCCGGGGCCGGGTGCACATCAGTCTCCGCGACGGGAAAATCTGGGTCGGCGGACGGGTCACGGGCTGCATCGAGGGGACTGTCCGGCTGTAGCGTGCAGCCCGCGAGTTCCGAGACGCGGTCAGCTGCTCCGGTCAGCGGGAGAACGCGGCGGGCGGGCGAGCGGGCTGGCAGGGTCGCTAAGGGCCCGGTGCACGGACGCGACGGCGCTGGACCCTTCGCCGACCGCTGCCGCGACGCGCTTCATCGACCCGTGACGGACATCCCCCGCTGCAAAAACGCGTGGGGTGGAGGTTTCAAAGGGCATCGGTTCGCGGCCCAACGGCTGCCACTGATCCAGGGACTGGATGGCGATGTCGGTTCCGGTGCGGATGAAGCCCGCAGTGTCTCTGTCCAGGGTGGGCAGCCAGGCGCTGGCCGGGTCGGCTCCGATGAAGCAGAACAATCCGCGCGCATCCACCGCACCGGCGGTATCGATCCGGACCGAGTCCAGGGCGGAGCCACCTTCCAAACCGATGATGTTCGACTCGGTATGGATGGAGATCCGGGAATTCTCCCGCAGGCGGTCCACGAGGTAGGAGGACATCCGCGCCCCAACCTCTGTTCCCCGCACCACCAGATGGACCGGACATCCATGGGAGGCGAGATAGAGCGCGGCCTGGCCGGCTGAGTTTGCCCCGCCCACCACAACCACAGGGTGCCCTGCGACTTGGCGCGCCTCGAGGCTGGTAGCGGCGTAGTAGATTCCGTGTCCCTCGAAGTCCTCCCACCCCTGAACTCCGAGACTTCGATAGGAGGCCCCGGACGTAATCAATGCGGTGCGGGTATGGAGGATAGCGCCGTCACCCAGCGTGAGCTGTAGGCCGTCATTCATCGTCTCGAGCGACACCGCATCGCAGGGCGCCCAGATCCTCACCCCGAACTTGATCGCCTGCAGTGTCGCTTGGCGGATGAGGTCTCCGCCGGCCACTCCGAAGGGAAAACCAAGGAAGTTTTCGATTCGGGATGTCGACGCCGCCTGGCCGCCGGGCGCGACGGCGTCGAGCACCACCGTGCTCAGCCCTTCGGAGGCTGCATAGATGGCCGCCGCGAGCCCGGCAGGTCCGCCGCCAACGACCAGCAGGTCCGTCGAGCCCTCCTGATGGGGCTGGTAACTCAACCCGAGGCGCTCGGCGATAGTCCCCGGCGTCGCACGCTTTATCAGCTTGCCCTGGATGAGTGCTGCCGGCAGGTCCTCGGCTGCGATGCCGTGGCCATCGATGGCACCCATGCCGTCCGCCGGGACGACGAAGACGGTATGGATCAAATCCAGGCGTTCAGCGAAGCGGCGAAGAGCCAGCAGTTCACTCGACGCTTCCGTCCCGATGAACTTGAGCGTCATGGCGGCGGGGCCTCGGCGAAGCGCTTCGCGGCGTTCCCACAGGGTATGGAGAACGATCCCGCCGAGGTCGTCGTCTTGGTTCATGACCAGCCGCAGATCCTCGCGGGCCAGGCGTCGGATGCGCCCGGGTTCCTTCACCCGCGCCGACAGGAGCGAGGCCTGTCCGTTGAGCAGCCCGAGTTCACCGCCGAATGAGCGTGGCCCCAGGGTGCTGAGAACGGTTTCGTCGTCCCACCACAACGGGTCGCGAACCATTTCAATGGACCCCGATTCGACGAGGATCATTGGATAGTTCAAATCCCCTGCACGAAAGACATGGTCGCCGGCGTCCACGTCGGCGGGTGCGGCCATGCCGAGGAGCCTTGCCCATTGCGAGTCGGAGAGACGCGGCACGGCACCGGTGCGCTGGGCGGGGTGCTCACTGATATCCGTCATGGTGATCCTTCCGCAGGGATGATGCTCATCCGGAGAAACGCGGAGCCGGGCGATGGATTGAGGATGCAGTGAGATTACCTGATTGGACCCGGAAATGGAGGGGCCGCCGGAACTACGGGCGTTACAACCCGGCGTCGCCGTCGCGGACCGCGGCCAGTTCGAGGACGCGGTCGCGGCAGAGCCGCCAGCCGAGCATCAGCGCGGGGATGATGACCGCCAGGGAGGCGATGGTCCAGGTGCCGACGGGCGAGTCGAAGGCCATCAGGATCAGCACGGCGAGAAGGAACGCGAGCGTGATCCAGCCGCTCACGGGTGCGCCGGGCATCCGGAAGGACGGGCGGGACAGTTGGCCGCGCCGCGCCCGCTTCGTCAGCTCCATCTGGCACAGGACGATCATGGCCCAGGTGCTGATGATGCCCAGGGACGCGACGTTCAGGACGATTTCGAAGGCCTGGGCGGGAACAACGGCGTTGAGGACGACGCCGAGCAGGGCAACGAACGCGGTCAGGGCGATACCGCCGTAGGGGACGCCCGCCTTGTTCATCCGCCCGGCGAACTTCGGGGCGGAGCCGGCAACGGACATGGAGCGCATGATGCGGCCGGTGGAATATAGGCCCGCATTGAGCGAAGACAGTGCGGCAGTCAGGACCACCAGGTTCATGATCGCGTCCACGCCGTCCACCCCGATGGAGCCGAAGAACGTGACGAACGGGCTTTCGCCGGCCTTGTAGGAGCTGTAGGGCAGCAGCAGCGAGAGCAGCACCAGGGTGCCGACGTAGAACACCGCAATGCGCACGATCACCGTGTTGATGGCCTTGGGCATGATCTTTTCCGGGTGCTCGGTCTCGCCCGCAGCCGTGCCGATGAGCTCGATCGAGGCGTAGGCGAACACCACACCCTGCATTACGACGACGGCGGGCAGCAGGCCGTTGGGGAACATGCCGCCGTTGTCCGAGATCAGGCTGAAGCCGACCTGCTGGCCGTCCACGGGGGTGCCGAAGATGACGAAGCAGATGCCCACGATCAGGAAGGAAACCAGGGCCACCACCTTGATCAGCGCGAACCAGAACTCGAGTTCGCCGAACACCTTGACGTTGACCAGGTTCAGGCCCAGCACCAGGATCAGGGCGGCCAGGGCCCAGGTCCACTGCGGTACATCCGCGATGGGCGGCCAGTACTTCCGGAAGAAGTTCATATAGAGCGCGACGGCGGTGATGTCCACGATCGCGGTCATCGCCCAGTTGAGCCAGTACAGCCAGCCGGTGACGAAGGCGGCCTTCTCGCCGAAGAACTCGCGGGCGTAGGAGACGAACGAGCCGGAGGAGGGCCGGTGCATAACCAGCTCGCCGAGGGCCCGCAGAATCATGAAGGCAAAGAAACCGCAGACGGCGTAGCTGATGACCAGCGACGGCCCTGCCGTGGCCAGGCGGCCGCCGGCACCCATAAACAGCCCGGTGCCGATGGCGCCGCCGATGGCGATCATCTGGACCTGGCGGGGCTTGAGCCCCTTGTGATAGCCCTCTTCCTCGTGGTGGAAGGTGGGTTCAGAGGCGTTCGCCGCACGCGCGGAGTCCGGGATCGCCGGCCTCTGCGTGACCGGTGATGGCTGTGTCATGGGGGTCCTTTGCTTGCTCAGCCCCGCGGGGTGCTGCGGGCTGAAGAGTTCGGGGGGCTGCTCGCCGGCGGGCGGCCCGGTCCGGGGTACGGGTTCCCTGCGCCGGATCAGGGCGTGTGCCCCTAGGGCAGGGAAAGGCGGGGGTTCTTCGATGTGTTCTGTCAGGCGCCTGCTCAGCCTCTAAACCGCCGCAGAGTGCGTTGAGGGGCGCTCGCAGGAGCTAACTCATGCTGTCCGATTGTTCGGATCCCTGACAAGTTCACCCGAAGACTATGGCAGTAGTCACACGGGAGCGTCAAAACGGGTGCAGGCCCTTCACCACCCGCCGCGCGTAGGCGTGTGACCCTTCCGGGCGTCGTCGGGCATTGCCATTTCGGCCCGCAGGCCCAACAGCCGGATCGGGCGGCCGGGTTCGATGGCGCCGGCGAGATCCAGGGCTCGGGTGAGGACGTCCTCCCGGTCGAAGGTCTCCGGGATCTTCCGTGCATGCGTCTTGGTGGTGAACGGCGCGTACCGGACCTTGAGGGTCAGCCCGATCACCGGCCGCCCTTCCGCTGCCACATCCTTCAGGACCTGCGCGGTCAGCTCCCGCACGGCGTCGTCCACCTGGGCCGGCTCGGTGAGGTCCTGCTGGAAGGTGGTCTCCCGGCTGTGTCCCCGGGCGACCCATGGGGTGTCGTCCACAACGCTGGTGCCGTCCCCGCGTCCCAGCTCGTTGTACCAGGGGCCCATCTTCGGCCCGAACTCCGGAACCAGCGCCTGCGGATCGGCCGCGGCGAGCTCGGCAACAGTATTGATTCCCAGCTTCGCCAGCCGGCCCGAGATCTTGTTCCCGACGCCCCACAGCTCCTTGGTGGGCCGTTCGCCCATGAAGTCGAGCCAGTTCGCGGTGGTAAGGCGGAAGACGCCGGCGGGCTTGCCGAAATCCGTGGCGTTCTTGGCGCGGATCAGGGTGTCGCCGATGCCCACGCTGCAGTGCAGCTGCGTGCGGTCCAGGACGTCGGCTTGGAGCTGGCGGGCGTAGGTTTCCGGGTCCTCAGTCTCCACACCCACAAAGGCCTCATCCCAGCCCAAAACCTGCACGACGGCGCCGGGCTGGGCGCGCAGCGTGGCCATCACCGTGTCCGAGGCCTCGAGGTAGGCCTCGGCATCGACCGGCAGGATCACGGCGTCGGGCACCTTCCGGGCCGCGATCCGCAGCGGCATGCCGGACCCGACGCCGAACGCCCGGGCCTCGTAGGAAGCCGTGGACACCACGGCACGTTCGGTCGGGTCGCCCCGGCCGCCGACGATGATCGGCTTGCCGGCAAGTTCCGGGCGCCGGAGCACTTCGACGGCGGCGATGAACTGGTCGAGGTCGACGTGCAGCACCCAGGGGATCGCGTTCACGCGACCAGTGTGCCCTAACGGGCGCTGGGACGCACCGCCCCCGGCCCACCAAATAACCGGGGCGCAGCGACGGTCAGGTGCGGCCCCGCCGGAGCAGCGCCTGCAGCGACCCGGCAAGCTGGCCCAACTCGGCCACCCGAAGCAGTTTCAGCATGCCCAGGTACACAGCGCCCATCACGACCCCGCCCACGGAGAGCACCACAAGGGCATGGAACTTCGACTGCCAAAGGTACCCGCCGGCGTCGTACCCTCCGAACGCGCAGGACACGGCTGTCCCGGCGAGGGCAGCGACAATGCCGGCAACCGTGAACCGGACGTGCGCGTCAAAGACCTGTCCGGCACCGTAAGGACCAATCGCCCGCGTGAGGAAGAGGTGACTGACGACGACGGCGATCATGTTGCCGAGGGAATAGGCGGCGGCGAGCGTCGGCACAATTAACCGGGGATCAAGTACGCCCGCAATAACGGCGAGAACCACTCCAACTCCGGACAGGATCAGCTGGATTTTCAGCGGCGTCTTCACATCCTCACCGGCATAGAAGACCCGGCCGAGAAGGAAGTTGGCACTCAGGAACGGCGCTCCCACGGCGAGGATGGCGATGATGATTCCGTTGAGGGTGGCCACCTCGGGCGATTCGCTGAAGAGCATTCCGAGCGGCCCGGCGAATGCCAGCAGAGCCGCCGCGCCGAACACCGTGGCGACACCGGTGATGCGCAGCCCCCGGGACAGCACCGCGCGTACCTCCGGAAGGTTCCCGCCGGCATAGGCAGCGGAAAGCTGGTTGAACATTACCGTGGCCAAGGACAGGGCGATCACGGCGTGCGGCAGTTGGTAGACCATGGCCCCGATGTCCAGGTTGGCCAGGCCCGCGATCCGGTCCGGCCGGCCCGAGTCGGTGAGTGTTTGCCGGGCGTCGGAGGCGATGGTGGCAACGTAGAGGTTGACGAAGTACAGGCCGTTGCCGACCAGCATCGTGACGATCGTGACGGATGCCAGCCGGCCCGTGCGTCCAAGCCCCGTGCCGTGCAGGCCGAACTTCGGCTTCAGTCCCAGTTTCAGGCGTCGAAGCGGGAGAAACAGGAGAAGCGCTTGAAGGGCGACGCCGAGCGTCATGCCTCCCGCCAGCAGGAACGTATGCTCCGGCGTCCACGTTTCGGGTTTATACGCTTCTGCCTGTTCGGCGCCCATCAGCGACAGGAACACCACCAGTGCGCCGATGGACACCAGGTTGTTCACCACGGGAGCCCACATGTACGGACCGAAGGAGCCGTTGGCGTTCAGGATCTGGCCCAGCACGGCGTACAACCCGTAGAAAAAGATCTGCGGCAGGCACCAGTAGGCGAACGCCGTGGCCAGGGCGAGGTTGCCGTCCGTGAAACGCGTCGCCGCATCGATAATCACCGGAGCCGCCAGCGTCACCAGCACCGTGAGGACCAGCAGCGCCGCTACGGCGAGGGTCAGGATCCTGCTGACGTAATCTGCGCCCCGGTCCGGCTGCCGGCTGGCCCGGACAATCTGGGGCACCAAAACGGCGTTGAACACCCCGCCGGCGACCATCAGGTAGATGAAGTTCGGCAGGGCGTTCGCGTAGGAAAACAGGTCCGACACCCCACCCGAGGCGCCGATAGCAGCGGCGAGGAGCGCCGTCCGGACCAGGCCGAGCACCCGGGACACGACGGTGCCGGCTGCCATAACAGCGCTGGCCCGCGCGGCCGAACCGCTGTTCGGGGCCACGCGGGCCTCCCGGTCTGCCTGATCGGCATTCGAGGGCGCCGCGGTTGAACTCATGGAGGCCATCGTTCCAGATACGCGGCAGGAACCCGCGCTACCCGCCGATGGTGTCCAGCTCCGCGACATCCTCCGTGGACAGCATCAGCGCAGCGCCGGTCACGTTTTCCCGCAGATGCGCTACGGAGGAGGTGCCGGGGATAAGCAGGATGTTCGGGGAACGCTGCAGCAGCCACGCCAGGGCCACGGACATGGGGGTTGAACCCAGGCGTGCGGCGATGGCGGAGAGTTCCTCGGATTGGAGCGGACTGAAACCTCCCAGCGGGAAGAACGGCACGTAGGCGATACCGTCCTGCGCGAGGGAATCGATCAGGCCGTCGTCCTGGCGGAAGGCAAGGTTGTACATGTTCTGCACCGAGACGATGGGGGCAACGCTGCGTGCTTCGGCTACCTGCTCGGGCAGCACGTTGCTCACGCCGAGGTGCCGGATGAGCCCCTGCTGCTGGAGCTCCGCGAGTGTCTCCAGCGCTTCGGCAAGGGATCCGGGCACGGTTCCATGGGCGTCACCCATGCGGAGGTTCACCAGGTCCAGTACATCCAGACCGAGTGTCTCCAGGTTCTCCTCGACGGCACGGCGCAGTTGGTCGGGCTTCCGTGCCGGGGTCCATCCGCCCTGGTCGTCGCGGTCGGCCCCCACCTTGGTCACCACATGCAGGGTCCGGGGGTAGGGGTGCAGCGCCTCGCGGATGAGCGAGTTGGTGATGTGCGGCCCGTAGGCCTCTGCGGTGTCGACGTGGGTGATGCCGAGAGTGACGGCCTCGCGCAGGACCGCGAGGGCGCCGTCGTAATCCGGCGGAGGTCCCATCACCCCCGGCCCGGCGAGCTGCATGGCCCCGTATCCAAAGCGGGACACCTCGAGGTCGCCCAAGGTCCAGGTGCCGCCGGGAAGCGATGTGGTAAATGTGCTCATGTTCTGCCTTTCAGGGGTGGTGATCCTTTACTTCCGCAGTCCACTATGGAGACGCAACTTCCCCGCAGGAAGTAGGCACCTGAAAGTGCCCAAGTAACCCGGAAGGCAGGGCAGCAATGGCCACGATGACAGCGGCAGAGAAACGAGCGCAGGAGAAAGATGCGTATAACGCGTTCCTGGATGCCTGTCCCAGCCGGCAACTGCTGGACCGGATCTCCAATAAATGGGTCACGCTGGCCCTGGCCGCCCTCGGCAGCGGGCCGGACTGCGACGGCGATCCCCGCCCGCTGCGTTTCTCCGAGCTGTCCCGGGTGCTGGCCGGCGTAAGCCAGAAGATGCTCACCCAGACACTTCGCTCACTGGAGCGGGACGGTCTCCTCACCCGCACCGTCACCCCCACGGTGCCGGTGACCGTCAGCTATGAGCTCACCGATCTCGGGCGCTCCCTGCACGGACTAACCCGCGGCATCAAGGCCTGGGCGGAACAGCACATGGACGACGTGTTCACCGAGCGCGCCGCCTACGACTCCCGCGGCGCCTGACCCCTGGCCCAGGCTAGGAACCCAGCGCCGGATGCGGGTAGGCGGGCTCCCGCTGCTGGAACTGCAGCACGTCCTCGTTGAGGATCACACCGTCGCGGATTTCAATTGCCCGCCGGATGGTTTCGTTCTCCGTCCACGCCGCAGGACCGGCAATGACCGTTTCCAGGAAGGGCAGGAGCGCCTCGCTGATTTCCCAGCTGGCGGAGTTCCAAAGGTAGGACGGACTGTGATCGACGGCGTAGTAGTTGATGTGCTCGCCCACCTCGAACATCGGGTCGGTGAACGTGGTGGTTTTCGCCCACTCGAAGCCCATGCCTTCGTCGCAGGACACGTCCACGATCAGGCTGCCCGGCCGGAACGCCTCCAGGTCATCGGTGCGCAGGTAGGTCAGCGGTGCGTTGGGATCCTGCAAAGTGCAGTTGACCACGATGTCGCTCTCGGCAAGGAACGGGGCCAGCGGCACCCGGCCGTCTTCGGTGATGACCTCGCTGAGGAACGGCGAGTTGTCGTCACGGTCGAACTGAACAATCCGCGCGGAGTGGATCGGCGACCCGACCGCCGCGACGCCGCGGTTGGTCAGGACCTGGACGTCATGGATGCCGTGCGCATTCAGGGCAGTGACCGCGCCGCGTGCCGTTGCGCCGAAGCCGATGACGACGGCGCTGAGCCGGCGCCCGTAGTCGCCGGTTGAACCAGTCAGGCTGAGGGCGTGCAGGACGGAGCAATACCCGGCGAGCTCGTTGTTCTTGTGGAAGACGTGCAGGCCGAAACCGCCGTCGGCAGCCCAATGGTTCATCGCTTCGAAGGCGATCAGCGTGAGCTTTTTGTCGATGGCGAGCTGGGTGACGGCGCGGTCCTGGACGCAGTGCGGCCAGCCCCAGAGGGTCTGCCCGTCCCGCAGCTCGGCGAGGTCCTCGGGCTGCGGCTTGGGCAGGAGGACGACGTCGGCCTCCGCCAGGATCTGCGCCCGCGGGAGCACAGCACCAACGAGCGGCTTCAGCTCCATGTCCGGAACGCCGAACTTCTCTCCGTAGCCTTCTTCCAGGAGCAGCTGCCGCCGGACCTCCGGGGCGATGCGTTCCAGGTGAAGCGGGTGGATGGCCAGCCGCCGCTCATCGGGCTTGCGTGTGCTGGACAGGACGCCGAGGGTGAGACGCTCCACGGGGCGGTTCACTTCTTTTTGGGCGGTGCAGGTTTGGTGCCGGCGGCCTTGTCGAGGGCGGGCGGAGCCGCGGCGGCCTTCTTCTCGGCACGCTTTTCCTTGATGGACTTGCCGGACTTTTTCGATGCTGCTTGGCGCGGGGACTTGTCAGACATGTTCGCTCCTGTAGCGGAACCGAGGCGGTTCCTGACTCTGAACCATACATGCACCGCAGCCGGGCGCTTGGAGGCGGAGCGAACAGGGCCTGTTGGTGCCTACCGCCCGGCCCAGGCCTCCGCGTAGAACTGCGGGGAAAGCGATTCCAGCAGTTCGACGTAGGCATCCCGCTCCATGGCCTGCGCCGATTCGGCCGGAATCTCCGAGGTGAAGGCGGATACACCCAGCCCGGCCTGACGGTCCTTGAGGGTCAGGCCTGCGGCTTCGAGGATGGTCGGGTACATGCTCAGCTGGTCCGCACCGGGGCGCAGCGTGGTGCCTGCTGCCTGGCCCGGAACCCAGACCCGGTTGAAGATAGTGCGGTTGGTGTGATGGTCCAGCTGCTCGTGGAAAGCGTCGCCGGCACTCATGTGCTTGAGGTGGTCGCCCATGATTACCACGGCGGTGTCCTCGAGGTACCCCTGCTGTTCCATGTATTCCACGAATCCGGCCACCTCGGTCATGGAGCAGGAGAACACGGAGGTCACATTGTTCTCGGTATCCACGTTGCAGTAGTCGTAGACGTGCACCGGTTCGTGCGTGTCCAGTGTCAGCATGGAGAGGTTGAACGGCTTCCCGGTTTCCTCCGCCTCGGCATGCAGCCTGTCGACCTCCTCCTTGGCATGTGCCATGAGGCGTTCATCGCTCAGGCCCCAGTCCTTGCGGAAGTTCTCTTCCGGTTCGCCGGCGTCGCGCCAGTCGGAGAGGTCCTTCACTTCGGAGTAGCCATGGGTGCCCAGGAACGTGTCCTTCGCGGCGAAGGAGGCGTTGGCGCCGCCCAGGAAAACGTTGGTGTACCCCTGCTCTTCCAGGACGTCCCCAAGACAGGTTGACCCGCCCAGGTAAGTGTCGCCGTCGTCGTCTAGCTTGCTGGCGTCGCTGCTCTGGTCGGAGGAGCCCACGCCCTTCAGGGGGACGCCGCACTGCGTGGAGACTAGGCCGGCCATGGTCCAGCCGCCGCCCTCGTACTGCTGGAAATTCTCCACGCTCTGCCACCCCTTGGAAGGCTGCGTGGTGTCCTTGAGTGGAACGAAGGCGTCCTTTTCGAACAGCTGGTCATCCGCGAGGGTGGCTTCCCCGGACTCGAGATAAACCAGCACCAGGTTGCGCTTCTGCTCCGCCCCGGTGACGGTCGGCTCCACGTAGTAGTCGCCGATGTTGTATTTGGAGTTCGCCGCCTTGATGTAGTCGGCCATGCCCACCGTGCTGGCGAAGGCCGTGGTGCCGCCAATGACCACTGCGACCACCAGGAGGGTGGAGACGGTGCGCATAATCCACGGTGAGCGGTTAGGCGCGTCCTCCCCGTCGCGGCGCTTGCGGCGGCGGAAGTACTGCCACAGGGCGATCCCGCCGGTGATGAGCAGGGGCAGGACACCGACGCCCAGGATGCCGAGCCAGACAATGCCCCCGCCGCCGCCGTCGGTCTCCACCGAGACGAGGTTCAGGAGCATCTGGCCCACGGAGATTTCCCCCCAGAAGAACCGGATACCCGCAGCCGCAATGAGCATCGCCAACCCGAGCCAGATCAGGACGTAGACCAAGACACGTCCCATAACGACGCCGACCCGTCGGGTCACGTCAAGAATCTGGCCAGACATGAAGATACCTCGCGTTCCAGGTGCCCGCGTTTTCGCCGGGCACCCTTGACATCCAACCCGATCTCGGGGTCAAAGAAGAATAGTACCGTCATGCTACCTGTTCAACCTTGGTTCATCCCTCAGGAACGGGGTGTACACCTCCGCGAAAGATCCGGAGTCTAGGCGTTCTCGTCACCAACGCGGATGAGGATCTTGCCGGTGGTTCCGTTCTCGACGGCGTCGTGCGCAGCGGCGGTTTCCTCGAGGGGGAACCAGGTGAGGGGCAGTCCCGCGGACTCACCGACAGGCAGCGCGCCGTCCTGCAGTGCTGCGGTAATGTCCTCTGCCGCGGCGTGCTGGGCCTGGGTCCCCACCGTATATATAAGGACGCCCTGCCAACGGACATTTTTCGCGAAGCTCGCAACGATCGGCGCCGTGAATTCCTCGCCGTTGTTGTTCGCGTAGTAGGCGATGCTGCCGTGGTTGGCGATGACGTCCACGTCAAGGGCGGCGTTCTGGGCGGGGGACACTTCGACAATGTGGTCGACGCCGTCCGGTGCGAGTTCGCGGATCCGGTCGGCTTCGGCGTCGTCCGGGTAGCGGACGATGTGGTGGGCTCCGGCAGCGGCGGCGAGCTCTGCCTTCGCGTCGCTGCTGACCGTCGCGATCACGGTGGCGCCGGCCCAGGCGGCGAACTGGATGGCGGCGTGGCCTACGGCTCCGGCGCCGCCCTGAACCAGGACGGTGCGGCCTGCGAGGGCTCCGGGGGCGAGCCGGGACGGGCCGTGTTCGTGGACGGTGAGGGCTCGGTGTGCGGTCATCGCGGGGACACCGAGGCTGCCGGCGACGTCGAAGCCGATGCCGTCCGGAAGCCGCACCGCTCGGTCGGCGGGGAGGACGGTGAATTCCTGGGCGGTCCCGGTCGGACGGCCGTGGGCTGCGAGGTAGATCCACACCCGGTCGCCCACCTGAAGGTCGGTCACGCCCTCGCCGACGGCGTCGATAATCCCGGCGCCGTCCTGGTTCGGCACCACCTCGGGGAACGCCAGGCTGCTGCCGGCGCGGGCCTTCCAGTCGGTGGGATTCACGCCCGAAACGGTAACCCGAACCCGCACTTCGCCGGGGCCCGGGGCGGCGGCGTCGCGGTCAACGAGGGAGAGGACGGACGAGGGGCCGGTGGCGGAGTACACGATTGCTTTCATGGGCGGTACAAGAAACCCGGGCTGCGTTCTATTCCCCGGTGCGGACAATAACCGGGTCAGGTGCTCGCCTGCGGCAGCTGCTGTTGGCCCCAATAACTGCGTGCATCCGGACCGACGGCATCGTAGTCATCGCTGCCGAGGAAGCGCTCCCGTGCGTAAGGGGTGTCATTGGCGACGGTGGCAGAGTGGGCCCTCAAGTCCCTCCGCTTGCGGTGCAGGTCCCGGGGACGGGATTCGTGAACGTAGACCCCCGCCAGGGCGACCGCCTTGCTGATCAGCATGCTGGAACCGTCGGCTAGGCCAGGACCGTTATAAAGCACCCAGCTTGCGACGGTCAGAACCTCCTCCAGCACCTCCCGGGGCGCTTCCCACGCCCACTGTGCAGCGGCCTCCTCACCATACGAGCGCAGATCCGCAACAATGCTCACCCGCGACGTGCTCAGCGACATTCTTCCCCCATTTCCCGTGACGCCCGTGAAGAGCCGGACCGCCCCCGCGGGGACGGTCCGGCTCTGTTGGACGACGTTGCTACTTCTTGTCGTCCTTGTTTCCGTCGACGGCGTCCTTCGCCTTGTCTTTAGCCTGGTCAACCTTCTCCGGGTTGTCCTTGGCTGCGTCCTTCGCCTTGTCTGCCATGCCGCCTAGATCTGCCATTGGATAATGCCTTCCCTCTGTGCGGTCCGGGGCTCATGCGGCCCCGGCTGGGTACACCCATCCTGCCCCACAATGGCGGGATGGAACCCCGGGTGCAGGTGTTTTTTATTGCGGGGTGGTGGCGTTGCACCGCTAAGCGCCGGGCGCACAGCGCTCCGGGGGTCGGATAGGCTACCTACCGGCCCGGCAAATCTGCCGCGGAATCAGCCAGTTTTATGGGGGAAGCATGACCGAGAAAATAGCGCAGGACGCCAACCAGAATCCTTACGCAGGAGCCCAGCCGGTAGCACCCGGAAACGCACCTGCACGTCCGAAGACGGTGGAGATGGCCTTCTGGCTGCTGCTGGCGGCAGCGGCCCTGGTGCTGATCCGGATTCCGGTGGGAATCATGGCCGTGAATAAGGATGACCATAAGTCCGAAATTGAGAGCTTCCTGGGCCCGGACAACGTCCCCATCTGGATCCGCAACGAAATCTCCGACTATGTCTGGGCAGGAGTCATCACCGCCGTCATCCTCGCAGCGATTGCCCTGCTGTCCCGGATGGGCCTCGGCTGGCCCCGGATCGTCCTCATTGTTGTTGCGGTGCTTACGGCCTTGAATTCGCGCGTGCAGTTCTTCGCAAGCGTCATCCCGGTCTACGAAACAGCCTGGGTGACGCTGATATCCGTCCTCCTGACGCTGGCCGCAATGGTGCTGCTGTTCCTGACCCCGTCGAATCACTACTTCAAGTCGATGGGGCAGTACCGCAAGGGCAAGAAGGCCGTTCAGGCCTAGCCGAGGCGTCTCCGCCCGGCGGCCGGCAGCCCTGTTGGCTGACCGGCCGCCGGTTTCGCGACGTAGGCTTGGAAGATGCGAAACGAAACCCTCTGGGAAGCGAAAAAGCGGCAGAATCCCGGGCATTCCGCCTGGTATATCTCCCGGTTCGAGGCCATGCGGGAGCAGGGCCAGGACCTCGACGGCGAAGCCCGGCTGATTGACGCGATGCTGCCGCGGGGAGCCCGGATCCTCGACGCCGGCTGCGGTCCCGGCCGGGTGGGCGGGGAACTGGCGCGGCGCGGCCACGCCGTCGTCGGCGTCGACGTCGATCCGGAACTTATCGACGCCGCCCGGCAGGACTTCCCGGACCTGCAGTGGTTCGTCGGGGACCTCTCGGAACTGGACCTGCCCGCCGAAGGCGTTTCCGAACCGTTCGACCTGATTGTCTGCGCCGGCAACGTGATGACCTTCCTGGCACCGGGAACCGCCGTCGACGTCCTGACCCGGATGCGCGGGCACCTTGCAGCCGACGGCCGGGTGGTTATCGGGTTCGGCGGAAACCGCGGGTATGCCTTCGAGACGTTCTTTGACGACGCCGCCGCGGCCGGCCTTGAGGTCCAGCAGCGGTTCTCCACGTGGGACCTGCGGCCGTTTACGCCCGAGTCGGACTTCCTGGTGGCGGTGCTGGGCCGCGCCTGAGACCCGTTCCGACCCCGGCGATGGACAATAACGTCCAAACGGGAGCCGGCGGGAAGGCGGGGCATTGTGAATCTGGAAGAGGATCCTCAGCGGGCGGCGCAACTATGCTTTGCGGCCCAGGCGCGTCTGATGCGTCGTGTCGCAGGCCTAACCGACACGGACGTCCTGGCGCCAAGCCGCTTGCCTGGCTGGACCGTGGGTCACGTCCTGACCCATCTGGCGCGGAACGCCGATGCCCACGCCCGCCGGCTGTCCGGCGCCCTCGAAGGCCACGATGTTCCGAGATATCCCGGCGGATCCGAACAGCGCACCCGGGAGATCGAGGAGGGTGCCGGCCGGGCCGCCGCAGAAATCATCGCTGACCTCAGCTCCAGCATGCTGCACCTCGAGGAGGTCCTGAACCTGTCCGAGGCGGCAGGATGGCCCAACGGCCACCTCCTGGGCGATGACTCCTACGGCGTGGCTGCCTGCCCGGCGCATCGGCTCCGCGAAGTCGAGATGCACCACGTGGACCTGGGGCTCGGCTATACACCCGCGGACTGGCCCGAGGAGTACGTCGCGTGGGACCTTCCTGTCCTGCTCGCCACGGTTCCGGAACGGCTCGGGCCCCCGAACCAGCAGCGCAGCTTCATGGCCTGGCTGGCGGGCCGGGGGCCGCTGGCTCCGGACACGAAGCTGGCGGACTGGTGAACCGGGCTCGGCGCGGGCGCCGGGACCTAGGCCGCGGCGTCCATGGTGCCGAGAATCCGAACCCTCAGGTCTTCCGGCCCCACGTGTCGGCTGATCAGGGACAGAGCTGCGGGATCGGCGCCGCGGAGGACTCCCAGCAGTAGATGTTCCGTCCCGATGTAGCCGTCCTTCCGGGCCGTTGATTCGCGCAGGCTGTTCGTCAGTACGGCTTTCGCGCCGCTGCTGAAGGGCAGGTGCCCGCCTTTGAGGGAGTCGAACAGGCGACGACGCCGCGGGGCGGGACCGGCGGCGGCGTCCAGGGTGCCTTCCCCGAATTGTGCATCGACGGCGCGGCGCACCTCGTCCAGGTCGATACCGACGGATTCCAAGGCGGCGGCGTCGTCGTACCCGGAGTCCGGGCCCATGCCGCGTAGGTCCGCACGCAGCTGCGCTGACGTGAGGCCGCACTCGGCCAGCACGGACGCCAGCCGAGGGGTGGATGTTTCCACGGTGGACACCGCGCCGATCAGCACGTGCACCGGGAGGATCTGGGTCGCCTCCAAGGTGCGGGCTTCTTCCTGGGTGGAGACGACACTTTGGCGGGCTTGCTGAGTGAACCGTTCAAACATGGCGCTACTTCGCTTTCCGGTTGTACTTCTGGTGCACTGCCTGCTTACTGATGCCGAGCTGGTCGGCGATGGCCTGCCAGGACCAGCCCTGCGCCCGGGCATTGGCAACCTGCACGGCCTCGAGCTGGTCGCGCAGCCTACCGAGGGCGACGACGGCGCGCAGCCCGGTAGCCGGATCGGGACTCGCCGCCGCGGCGGCCAAGGGGGAATGGTCTTCCATAAGCGTCAACCTAGATTGACGGAGTGTCCGTGTCAATAGGAGTTGACGAATTGTCGAGATCTACGGCGGACCGGGCTGTAGGGGCTGCTAACGCTCCGTGCCCTGCATTGGCTCCGGTGGAACGGGTCCCGTCATGACGCTGCCGGACTCGTGCACCCACCTGCCGCGGCCGACTTCCGGGCAGGTGGCGCGCAGGTTCGTCTGTAGGGTCGAGGAGTCCGTGGTGTGCATGCCGCGGAGCAACTTGAACAGGTCTACACCGAACTCCAGGCGTCCGTCCCGCCAATAGGCGTCGTAGCGGATTGCGCGCACCGGCCGGTGCAGCCACTTCGACGGGCGGATGAATGCCGTCGCGCGAAAGGCAACTGGGCGCTCGAAGTTCTCCATAAAGGAATAATCACATATTCGCGATCGGGCGCAGTTCGACGGTTTCGCCGGGGGAGGCGAACCGGGCCAGGATTTCCTCCGCACGCTGCGGGGTACCGGCCTGGATGAAGAACATCCCGGCGAGATGTTCCCCGGGTGCAGCATACGGTCCGCTGCTGATGACCGGCCCCTCTTCCCAGCGGACCAGTTGCGCGCCAGCCGGATCCCCCAGTGCCTCACCGCCGAGAAGCTCCCCGCTCTCCTGCAGCTCGGTGAGGAACGAATCGAATTCGGTGTCCATCCGCTGCCGCTCGGACTTCGGTAAGGATTGGAACGCAGGCAAGTAGTTCCCCGTTGGGTGGCCCCATGGCTGAGGGTTCGAATAAACGAGGATCGCGTATTTCATGGCAGCCGGTCCGTTCTGCGATGTGAGGGTTCGAGTTTCCGCGAGACTGTCGCACCTGCGCGGTACAGGGAACACTGAATACACCGAAAACGCTGCTCCGGACAGAGAAAGAGGCCCGGTTGCCCGGGCCTCTTTCTGAAGTGCCGTGTTCAAGTTCGCCGACGGGGCGGCTCACTCGATTGATCACCCACGCTGATTAGTCCGCGCTGATCTGGCGGCGGAACGTGTCCCGACGGGTGTGGAGGTCCCAGAGGACACCGGCGAGAACGTCGGGATCCTTTTCCGGATCACCCTCGATGATGCGGCCGCCGATGATGAGCTGCGATACGTGGATGCCCTCCTCAGCGAGGACCTCGTTGAGGAGCTGTGCGTAAGCGGCTTGCCCGGCGAACGCCACCGAGGTTCCGGTGACACCGCGTCCGGGCTTCACTGCTGATCCGCCGTTGACGAAGAGGATGGTGCCTCGGTTTTCACCAAGGAACCGCATTCCGGGCAGCACCTGGTGGACTGCGGCCACCGGGCCGTAGATGGAGAACTCAACAGGACCCCGGAGGTCCGCTACGGTCGTCTCAAGGACGGGCCGCATGAAGTCTTTCTGCGGAAGGGGGCTGTACTGCAGCACCTCGACCGGGCCGAGGGTTTCGGCCGCAGCCTCGAGGGCAGCGGCGATCGATTCCGGATTGCGGACGTCGGCGGCGAAGCCCCGGGCCGGAATTCCGGCCTTGCCGAGGTCTTCGGCAAGGGCGTCCACCTTGGCCTGGCTTCGGGAGATCAGCGCAACGGAGAATCCCTCTGCGCCGAAACGTCGTGCCACGGCGGCACCCAGGCCGCGTCCTGCACCAATGATCGCGATAGTAGTCATGGGGAAGCTAACTGGGTGGGGTGCCGAATAATTCCGGAGGTTTCCTGCCCGGCACGTGCTTCGGGCGCATGAAAAAGAAACCGGTCCCGCTTTCGCGGGACCGGTTCCGGTCATCAGAGGTGGGACCGCCTTAGCCGACGGGGGCTACCTCGGGGACCTTCAGCAGGTCCTCCTTGGACGGACGGATCATGAAGTAGCCGATCGGGGCAGCGAGGAACAGCGCGACGCCGGCCCAGACGAACGCGGTGGAGTAACCGTTCACCAGCGCCTCGAGTTCTGCGGCAGGCTGGCCGCCGTTGCTGCTCAGGTAGGAAGTGATGCCGGCCGTGTAGACGGCCGTGAACAGTGCGGTGCCGATGGACCCGCCGATCTGCTGGGTGGCCGATACAGCGGCGCTGGCCACGCCGGCGTCGTGCTCGTCAATGCCGGCCAGGGCTACGTTCTGCAGCGGCACGAAGATCATCGCGAGGCCGAAGCCCAGCAGTGCCAGTCCGGGGAGGACCTCCAGGGCGTAGTTCCCCTCGACCGTGATGAAGGAGAGCCAGATCAGGCCGGCAGCGCCGACGATCGGCCCCACGGTCATGGGCAGGCGGACGCCGGTGCGCGGCAGGAACTTGGACAGGACGCCGGCGCCGACGGTGATGGCGATGGTCATGGGCAGCGACGCAAGGCCGGACTTCAGCGGCGAGTAGCCCAGGACAATCTGGAAGTAGAAGATCAGGAACAGGATGCCGCCCAGCAGGGCAGCGCCGGTCAGCGTGGAGGTCAGGAACGCGCCGCCGCGGACCCGGTTGGTCAGCACGCGCAGGGGCAGCAGCGGGTTGGAAACGCGGCTTTCCACGAACACGAACAGCGCCAGGATCAGCACGCCGGCGGCAAGGAAGGCAATGGTTTCAACACGTGCCCAGCCGTTTTCGGCCTGGGAGAATCCGTACACGAGCGAAGCCAGTCCGGCCACCACGAGAACGGCGCCCGGCAGGTCGTAGCGGGTGTTGCCGTGGGCCTTGCTCTCCCGGATCAGCGGCAGGGCGGCGGCCATGGCGACAATCGCAATCGGCACGTTGACCAGCAGGCACCAGTTCCAGCTGGCGTACTGCGTCAGGACGCCGCCAAGCAGCAGGCCGATGGCCGCGCCGCCGCCGCCGATGGCACCGTACACGGCGAAGGCCTTGATGCGGTCCTTGCCCGAGGGGAAGGTGATGGTCAGGATGGCGAGCGACGCCGGTGCCAGCAGTGCGGCGAAGGCGCCCTGCAGGCCGCGGGCAGCCAGGAGCATTTCGGTGCTTTCCGCAAAACCGCCGATGGCGGAGGCCACGGCAAAGCCGGCCATTCCCACCATGAACGTGCGCTTGCGGCCCCAGTAATCGGCGATGCGTCCGCCGAGCAGCAGCAGCGAGCCGAAGGCCAGTGCGTAGATCGTGACCACCCAGGTGCGGTCGCCGTCGGACATGCCCAGTTCGCGCTGCGCGTCCGGCAGTGCGATGTTCACGATGGTGCCGTCCAGGACCACCATCAGCTGGGCCAGCGCCAGGACGGCCAGCAGCAGCCAGCGGTGCGGATGTGCCGAGTGGTCGACGGCGGCGGCCCGGGGCAGGCCGGAAGGGGTGGTGCGGTCCATGAAGGGGAAATCCTAATCAAACGAACTGGTTGGTTGGCTTAGCTAGACTACAGGTATGAGAACCGACGGCGAAGCCACGCGGGCCAGGATCCTGGCTGCAGCACGAAAAGAGTTTGCACAGTATGGGCTGGCCGGTGCCCGTGTTGACCGTATTGCGGAAGAGGCACGCGCCAGCAAGGAACGCCTTTATGCGTATTTCGGCGGGAAGAATGCGTTGTTCGCCGCAGTGCTGGCGACGAACCTGCAGGAGACCACGGACCAGGTTCCGCGGGATGCGCTGGATCTTCCCGGGTTCGTCGGCGCCCTTTACGACCACTCGGTGGAGCACCCCGAGCATCTGCGCATGCTGGACTGGGCCCGGCTCGAGGGGGCGCCGGAAGTGCTGGCCCCCAGCAGCCGCCCGGGGCCGACATCCGCCGATATTTCCGCCGCCCAGGCGCAGGGGATCATAGATCCTGCCTGGAATCCGGATGACCTGATGACCCTGCTTTTTTCGCTGGCCACCGCATGGGCGCAGTCCCCGGAACTGCTCTACACCGGCAGGGCCGAGGATTCCGACGCCGCCCGCGAACGACGCCGGCAGGCCGCCATCACAGCGGCCTGCCGGCTTCTCGCGCCTCCGAAGGAGAAGGCAATGCCGGCCTAGAGTTCGGTGCTCACCTTCCAGGATGAGTGGATGGCGCCGTGGATGTAGTTGACCTCCCCGGCGTCGCCGACGACGTCGCAGCTGATGTCCGCGGCCCGCAGCTCATCCGCCAGCGGTGAGGCCGACGTCGTGCCGTCCGCGTAGACCACCATGTCCGCAGGGGCGGAGAAGCTTTCCCCGCCCACGGTCCACTCGACACTCTTCTCGGTGATGCGGGTGATCGAGGCGTTGCGGTGGATCTTCACGCCGTGCTTTTCGGATTCCTTCACGGCGGTCCAGCGGCGCGGCATGGCCAGCGGCAGGCCGAGCTGCTGCTTTTCATGCAGCAGCGTGACGCGGCGGCCGCGCTCGGCAAGGAACTCGGACAGCTCCAGGCCCACGAGGGAACCGCCGATCACCACGACGTCCTTGCCCATCGGCAGCCAGACCTTGGTGAACTGGCGGACAAACTCCGGGCTCTTGGTCACACCGGAGAGGCGGCCGAGCTTGCCCAGGGTGCTCAACACGGCGCCGGCTTCCTCAGCGGTGGCGGTGCCGAGCATCATGGCCCGCAGCGTGTCGCCGGTCTGCACGATCGGCAGGTCGCCGCCGGGGAAGTCCGGCTTGGGCCGGACGGCGCCGGTGGCCACGATCACGTGGTCGGGGTGCAGGGCCCGGATGGATTCCACCGTGGCCTTGGTGTTCAGCTTCACCGCAATGTTCAGGCGCCGAATCTCGGACCGAAACCACTTCAGCAGCCGTTCGTTGTCCGGGGTGGTCATGGTGGAGAACCACATGGTCCCGCCGAGACGGTCCGACTTGTCCACCACGGTGACCCGGTGGCCGCGCTCGGTCAGGACGCGGGCGCTTTCCAGGCCCGCGGGACCGGCGCCGACAACCACTACGTGCTTGGTCGCGGACGCAGGCTTCAGCGGCAGCAGCGCCTCGTTGCCCAGTGCCGGGTTGACCGCGCAGAACGGGGTGTCGTCGAAGAAGTTCTCCGCGACGCAGAGGTAGCAGTTGATGCAGGGGCGGACCTGGTCGAACTTGCCGTCGCGCAGCTTGTTCGGCAGTTCTGGGTCGGCCAGCAGCTGGCGTCCCATGGCGGCGAAGTCGATCTGTCCGGCGGCCAGCGCCTTCTCGGACACCTCCGGCAGCATCCGGCCGACGGCGATCACCGGAACACTGACGTGGTTCTTGATCTCCGCGGCGTTCTTCAGGTAGGCACCCACCTTGTTGGGCAGCGGGCCGTCGGTGAAGTTGTCGAACGGGTTGCGCCCCCAGCCGGTGACGTGGATGGCGTCAGCGCCGGCCTTTTCGAACAGCTTGGAGGCCTCGATCGCCTCGTCGAGGGTCAGGCCGCCCTCCTGCCCGTATTCTTCACCGGCCACACGGACCAGGACGGCCAGGCGATCGCCCACCCGTTCCTTGACCGCACTGATGACCTCGCAGGCCAGCCGGGCCCGGTTTTCCAGGACGCCGCCGTATTCATCCGTGCGCAGGTTGTCCCGCTGGTTAAGGAAGACGCCGAGGATGTAGCCGTGCGCCACGTGGATCTCGATGGCGTCGGCGTCGGCTTTGGCGACGCGTTCGGCGGCGTCGGCCCAGGTGGAGACCAGCCAGGAAATGTCCTCGGCGGTCATCTCGCGGTAGGCGGTCTTCTTGCCGGCGGTGGCGGCGCCCATCTTGCCGAGCTCTTCGCGGGTGCTGTCCGCCAGGGCGGACATGTCATAGGAGTAGTCCGGTTGGTTGGGTGCGAGCACCGGACGGTCATTGGCGACGTCCACGCGGGCAACCTTGCCGTGGTGCGTGGACTGGATGCAGAGCTTGCTGCCGGCGGCGTGGACGGCATCGGCCAGCGCCTTGAGACCGGGAATGTACTTGTCATCCGACAGTCCCGGCTCCTTCATGGACGCCGCGCCGTGCGGGAACGCGATGGCGCAGGCACCGGTGATGATCAGTCCGGCGCCTCCCGCGGCACGGGCCACGTAGTGGTCGATTTCAGGCTGTTCAATCTCGCCGTGCTCGGAGACGTTCATGTCCATCGCCGGCAGGACGATGCGGTTCTGCGTTTCCATGGGGCCCATGCGCCCCGGGGCCATGAGGTGCGGGAAGTTTTTGGTATTCACAGGGGTATTTTAGCCCGGTTGTGTACACCGTAAACGCACGGCCCCGCGGCTCAAGTGCGGCTTGCCCGCGGCGCTCCGATTCCCGAATCAATCCGGAACGGTCCGGCCGCCGACGGGCGGACATCGAAGTCGAAAATGGACGTCGGAATGTACACGGTGGAACACGAATTGGGGATGTCCACCACTCCGGACAGCCGGCCCTCGATCGGTGCGGCGCCCAGCAGCAGGTAGGCCTGTTCCGGGCTGTAACCGAACTTCGTCAGGTAGTCGATCGCGTGCAGGCAGGCCCGCTGGTAGGACAGGTGCGAGTCGAGGTAGCGCTGCTCGCCGTCGAGCGTCACCGAGGTGCCGGAGAACGCGATCCACTCGCTGAACTGAGGATCCACGTTGCCCGGCATAAAGACCGCGTTTTCGGAGACGCCGTAGGTCTCCATGCCGCCCTTAATAAGGTCCACCTTCAGATCGATGAACCCGCCCATTTCAATCGCGCCGCAGAAGGTGATTTCGCCGTCGCCCTGGGAGAAGTGCAGGTCACCCACCGAGAGGTTCGCGCCGTCCACAAACACGGGATAGAAAATCCGGCTCCCCTTGGACAGGTTCTTGATGTCCTGGTTTCCACCGTTCTCCCGCGGCGGCGCCGTGCGGGCAGCTTCCGCGCCCACCCGCTCCCACTGGTCCCGGGGCAGGCCCCCGAGTACGGCGTGTTCGGCCTCCGGCGGCAGCGCGAGCGGCGGCACCCGGTGCGGGTCGGTGGCAATCAGGTCGCCTTCCCGCCGGTTCCACTTGGCGAGCAGGTCCGACGACGGCGCGGTCCCCATCAGTCCGGGATGGATCAGGCCGGTAAAGGAGACGCCGGGAACGTGCCGCGAGGTGGCGGTCTGGCCCGTGAAATCCCAGACGGCCTTGTAGGCGTCGGGGAACTGCTCGGTGAGGAACCCGCCGCCGTTCTCGCGGGCGAAAATCCCGGTGTAACCCCAGCCCTGTCCCGCCAGCGGGCCGGAGTCTTCCTGCGGAATGGGGCCGACGTCGAGGATGTCCACCACGAGCAGGTCGCCGGGACGGGCGCCTTCCACCGCGAACGGGCCGCTGAGTTTATGCACGGTCAGCAGCGGGGCGTTGAGGATGTCCTCGGCGGAATCGTCATTGACGATGGCGCCGTCGAACCACTCGCGGCAGTCCACCCGGAAGGCCTCACCTGGCTTGAGTACCGCGACGGGCGGTATTTCGGGATGCCACCGGTTGTGCCCCAGCTTTTCCTGGTCCTCGAACTTCCGGGACGAATCAAGGGGAAAGACGGTCTTGGGCATGGCTTCTCCTTCAACGGGGCGGTCTCTTGCGCGGAGTTTTAGTCGGGGCGGGGCAGCTTTCGGTGGAGCGGATTGGTGGTGATATTGCCGGCCGGGCGGGTGCCGGGGCCGGGGGAGCGGACGACGGCGGGCTCCGACGCCGAGCGCTGCGTGGACTCGATCAGGCGGTACGCGGTGGAGGAAGCGCGAGAGAGGTTGGGCACAGTAAAGCGACGCCGGGCGGGAGCCCCGCAGGCGGGGCAGGGGAGGGAAGCAGGGGCGGAGCCCATGGCGAGCTGGACCTCGAAATCGGCGCAGATTAACCCGGCTGAACCGCCGGCAACGCAGCGATAGGCGTAGAGCGGCATGTCGAAAGCCTTTCGATCACCGAGGGAGCGTCCTGGAATGGAAATGGCGGTGCCGCTCCGGCTTGCCCGACAGCCTAGGGACGGGGCGGGAGCGAGTCAACGGTAGGTGAGTGATGGCGATATTCGGCCGGTTGGAATTGTTTTCCGCGAATTATCGGAAGAAACTATAAAGAGATATAATTATCGGGACTTTTGCTATTTCTATCGATTGCATCGGTGAGTAAAATGCAATACTTCCGGGGCGCAGGGCTCTCCGTGGAGCATGGATCGAGCGCTTTCGCTCGATTGGTCCTACCGCGGTATTAGTGCTATGCGGGCGGTTCTGCGACCGATCGGGAGGGCACTGGTGGAATCCAAGATTTACTGTAATTGACGTTTTATACCCTAAAGTTTAGCGTTATGAATTCCGAATCTTCACCCCCAGCGCCCGTCGCAGGCACCACCGACGGTTCAAACGTGACCGGGTCGCCGATGCGCAAACCCGCCGGCCGCCCAGTTGAACGTGTGAAAAAAGCGCTGCGTACTGCTGCTTCCGCCCCGGCGCTTAGCCTCCATCCCGGGCTGGTTCCGGGCATCAGCGTTGAGGACACCGGGGTCAGCTATCCGACCCGGCGCAGCGTGTTCATCCTTGCCATGGCCATCTCTCTCGCCGTTCTGGCGTGGGCGATTTTTGCGCCCAGCAACCTCAGTTCCGTGGGCACCGGCATACAGGGCTGGGTGGTTGTGCATTTCGGCTGGCTGTTTAACGCCACCATGGTTGCCGCCGCGATCTTCATGCTGGTGGTCGGCTTCGGGCCGACCGGCAAGATCCGGCTGGGGGCCGACGACAGCACGCCGGAGTACTCCACGACGTCCTGGATCTCCATGCTGTTCGCCGCTGGTCTGGGCATCGCGCTGATCTTCTACGGGCCGATGGAACCGCTCAGCCATTTCCTCTCCCCACCGCCCTCGACTGATGCCGAGGCCGGCACCTCCGGCGCCATCCTGCCGGCCATGTCGACCACCTTCCTGCACCAGGCCAGTCTCGCCTGGGTCATCTACGCCCTGGTGGGCGGCGCCCTGGCCTACGCCTCGTTCCGGCGCGGCCGGCTGCCGCTGATTTCGTCGCTGTTCGAACCGGTCTTCCCCGACGGCAACAACCGGGTGCTGGGAAAGATCATCGACGTTTCCGCCGTGCTGGTGACACTGTTCGGCACCGCGACCTCGCTGGGCATCGGCGCGCTCCAGATCCGCACCGGAGTCTCGATCATCACGGGCCAGGAGCTGGGCAACGGCTTCGTCGTCGTCGCCATCAGCCTGCTGACGGTTGTCTTCACCATCTCCGCGGTCGCCGGCATCAAGAAGGGCATCCGGCTGCTCTCCAACCTCAACATGACCCTGGTCATTCTGTTGACGCTCTTTGTCCTGCTGGCCGGGCCGACGTTCTTCCTGCTCGATCTGCTGCCGGCCTCGCTCATCGCGTTTGTCGGCAACATGCCGGACATGCTGACCGTCTTCGCCGGCCAGGGCGCCGAGCAGGAGGCCTTCCTGACCGGCTGGACCACCCTGTACTGGGCCTGGTGGATCTCCTGGTCGCCGTTCGTGGGAATGTTCATCGCCAAGATCTCCAAGGGCCGCACCCTGCGCCAGTTCGTCACCGTCGTCGTTTTCGTTCCCATGACCATCTCCGTCTGCTGGTACACGGTCTTCGGCGGCACCGCCATCTGGATGAACCAGAACGGGCTTGAGCTGACCATGAAGGGCTCCGGAGAGAACGTTATGTTCGATCTGCTGGCCAACCTGCCGTTCAGTTCCGTGACGGCCATCGTGTGCATGCTCGCGATTGTGGTCTTCTTCGTCACCGCCGCGGACTCGGCCGCCAACGTCATGGGCTCGATGTCCCAGTCGGGCCGGCCCGTACCCTCGAAATCGGTGACCATCATCTGGTCGGCGGCACTCGGGCTGATCGCCCTGTTCCTGCTGCTGGCCGGGGGCCAGAACGCCCTTTCGGGACTCCAGGCCATCATGGTGACCTGCGCCCTGCCGTTCACCGTCATCCTCGTCGGCGTGATGGTCTCCTGGGCCAAGGACCTGCGCAATGACCCGCTGATGATCCGGCGCCGGTATGCGCTGGAGGCCATCAGCGGCGGTGTGCGCCGCGGCATCGACGAGCACGGAGACGACTTCGTCTTCGGCACCGCGCACGTGCCGGAAGCCGAAGGCGCCGGCGCCGACTTTGAGAGCGACGACCCCGCCCTCACCGAGTGGTACACGGACAACGTGCAGGACCCGGACGTCGTGGAGGGCCCGGAGGAGGAGCCTTCGGGCAAGGTGAAGGCCGGCGCCGTCGACTAGCGCTCCTGCCGAACTGAAAGCGGACGCGGGAACCACATGGTTCCCGCGTCCGCTGCCGTCGGGCTGAGCCGCCCCTTACTTCCCCGCAAGCTCCGGATGGTGCAGCTTGGCCACCTGCGGGTGCGCCCGCAGCCAGCCCTTCAGGACGTTCGCGCCGTAGGAAGCCAGCATGGGGTTGTCCGGATCATCGGAAATGCCGCGGGACTGCGCAGCCAGCTCGGCGGGAAGCTGCACCGGGTTGATCACCGTGTCCAGCCGCGGCGACCAGAAGAACGGAATGGCGTACCGGTCCACGCCGGGAGCGGGCGCCAGGACACGGTGGATGGTCGCGGAGAGGTAGCCCTGGGTGGCCACCTCGAGCATTTCGCCCAGGTTCACCACCAGCGCGCCGGGGATGGGCTCCACCGGAAGCCAGGTGTCGGACTCGTGAGGCTTTACTTCCAGGCCGCCCACCGAATCCTGCAGCAGCAGCGTGATGAAGCCGTAGTCGGCATGCGCGCCGACGCCCTGGGTGCCGGCTTCCTTCACGACGCCGCCCACGTAGTGGATGAGCTTGGCCATCCAGGCGGGAGTGTCCTCGAAGGGTTCGGTGAAGTGGTCCTCGGGCAGTTCCAAGGACACCGCGATGGCGCTGAGCAGCTCCGCACCCACCCAGCTCATCGCCTCGGCCCAGTCCATGGCGGTGGAGCGCAGTTCGGGCAGCACCTCGTCCGGGAACTGGTTGGGGCCCTGGACCAGCCAGTACGGCTGGTCCGCAGGATAGTCCGTCACGGGTGCGCGTTCCGGGCCGAAGTCCACCTGCTCGCGGGCGTCCGGGCGGCCCTTGGTGATTTCGGTGCCGAGCCGGGTGTAGCCGCGGAAGTGCGGGGAATTACGGTTGTCCAGGGCCAACCGGTCCTCAAGCGGCAGGTTGAAGAACCGCTTCGTGACATCGAACAGTTCCTCGACCCGGGCCTGGGCGGCACCGTAGCCGACCAGCTGGAAGAACCCGATCCGGTGCGTGGCATCGCGCAGCTGATCGATGAATTCGGGATTGAAGGAGCCGTCGGCATTGCGTGCCGTGCTCAGGTCCAGGACGGGAATTGACTCGGGAATCACACTCATAGCGGCAAGTTATCACCGGGTATGTCAAGTTCGAACCGAATATTACGAAGTGCTATGAATCACGTCCCGGTGTTTCGTTCGGCAGGCACCGGAGGCGGGAATTCGGTATTGCGGCGGGAATGGGATGCAATGGAAGCAGGCCAATCGAAAGGGAGCTCCGTGGAGACCAACGCCGTGAACGACAACTTGTACGACATTCCCCTCACCATGCTGGACGGCACCGAAACCACCTTCGGAGAACTGTTCCGCGGTAAGGCCGTGCTGGTGGTGAACGTTGCCTCGCGCTGCGGGTTCACCGCCCAGTACGAGGGACTGCAGGCCCTCTACGAAACGTATGAGCACCGGAACTTCAGCATCCTCGGCGTGCCCAGCAACTCCTTCGCCGGGCAGGAACCGGGCACCAACGAAGAAATCGCCGAGTTCTGCTCGCGGAACTTCGGCGTCACCTTCCCGCTGACCGCCAAGGCCGATGTCAACGGACCGAACCGGCACCCGCTCTACGCAGCCCTGACCCGGTTCCATGACGGCGAGCTGGGCGACGACATCGGCTGGAACTTCGAGAAGTTCCTCATCACCGACAGCGGCGAGATTGTGGGCCGCTTCGCGTCCGCCGTCGCCCCCGGGGCACCCGAAATCCAGCAATCCGTCGAAGCGGTACTGCGCCTGGAGTAGGGCTTCGGCGCCGGGGGAGTGCTAGGCGACGACGGCGTCGTCCCCCGCTTCCCCGGCAGCCATTGCCACCCAGCGTTCAAAGTAGGCCGCGCCGGCGTCGTCGTGAATCAGGGACCCGGCCGTCAGCACCGGATAGGGCGTGGACGGGACACCGTCCGCCGGCCGCACGTCCACGTGCGCGACGTCGTACCCCAGCGCGTGCAGTTCGTCAGCCATGGCGTAATCGGTGCGGGAATCCCCGACTGTCCGCCAGACGTGCGGAACCGGCGTGCCGTCCGCTTCGAGCAGGGACAGTGCGCGCCGTGCACCCAGGTCCTTGCCCACCCCCATGGCTTCAATGTCGGTGGAGATGATGGTGGGATCAATCCGGAAAGCGACGGCTCCGCGGGCGTCCGGAATGGCATGTTCCAATCGTCGGCCGCCCAGTCCGGCCAGGGACATCTGTTCCAGGGCGTCGGCGTCGAAGCGGCGCTGGTCCGTGAGGTAATCCGAGTTGTCCACCTGTACGTGCTGCTCCACGGAGACCATGGCCAGCTTGGTTTCGTCGAAGAACATGGTCTCGGAGTACTTGGCGGCCACCAGGTCGCGGATGGCCTCGGCGTAGTCGCCGGGGACCTTCAATTCCGGGTCCACCTGGGGCTGGTCTGATCCGGTCCCGTCGAAGGAGAACCAGACGGCGCCCTTTTCACACACGGCGTGCAGCCGTACCCCTTCCGGCAGCCCGGCGGCCATCATCGGCTGCATGACCTGCTCGCGGATGAAGGCGTCGGACCGGCCCGTATTGAAGATGACCGGCCAGCCTGCGGATGCCAGGGTAACCAGGTCCCGGATGATGGCGGGACGGACGCTCCGGGAGACAGGGCTGGCCACGGGGCCGTCGACGTCGAGCAGGAGACCGATTCGGGGAGCAGAGGTGTTCACCTTCCCAGTATCCCGTGTCTACTGTCCGGACCGCATTTTCGTGTCTCGGGGGTAAACAGCGGCCTAATCGGGGCTTTTGGGGACGGCGCGCCCGAGCACCGCTGTTTCTTTGGGTGCGGATGTTATCTACTCTGTACTAGTGATCTTCAAAGCTGTTGGCGACGTACGCCCCTACCCTGACCATGGATACGTAACACCGAAGGACTGGGCAGCGGTACCTCCCCGGCAGGTTCGCCTGGATGAACTGGTGACCACGAAGGCCACACTGGACCTTGGCGCGCTGCTGGCCGAGGATTCCACCTTTTTCGGAGACCTGTTCCCGCACGTCGTCCAATGGAAGGGCACCATGTACCTTGAAGACGGATTGCACCGGGCCGTAAGGACGGCATTGCACCAGCGGACCATACTGCACGCACGCGTGCTGGTCCTCGATGACTAAGGAGCCCCTAGAGGGGCGGCACCGCGGCAACCCGGCGAGGAACGATCCAAGGGAATGGCACGGGCACCGGATCATCACCGGCGGCGACCTCGGTGCGGTATTTGCACCGACCGACGAACCGGAGCTGGTCCGGCGCGCGAGACGGCGCCGCCGGCTGCATAATTCAGTGGTCGGGATCCTGGCGTTGTTCCTGGTGGCCGCGGTGATCCTGGCGCAGGGATTGATTTCGGGGTGGGTACGGCTGCCCGTGGCAGCACCCAGTACCTCTGCGGGTCCGGTGGACGAATGTCCGGCCGGGCCTTTTCCGTATCTGGACCCCGCCACCGTGACGGTCAATGTCTACAACGCGACGGCGTCGCCGGGCCTGGGCGGAACCGTCGGAGACGCCCTGAATGAGCGCGGCTTCCGGGTGGACCGGGTAGGCAACAGCAGCGTGAACCGTTCCGGCATGACCGCGCTGGTGCTTTCCGGACCCTCCGGGGCCGCCGCTGCCTACACGCTGCAGCAGCACATTCCCGGCACGGACTACGTTATGGACGAGCGGACGGACGCATCGGTGGACGTGGTGATCGGCTCCGGATTCCAGGAACTTCTCCCGGCGGAACAGGCCGTGGCAGCGGGCCCGGGTGCCCTGAGCTGTCCTGGCACTTCGACGCCGGACGGACAGTAACCGCGGTGGGCCTGCCGCACAGTGAAACACACACGTTTCCACCCCGGCAGGAACCGGGAGTGCTGCGGCTGGCCGTATGGCCGCTGGACACGGTGGACCTTCGGGCAGCGGACAGCTTGGGCGCCGCCGTACGCGCACGGGCGGAGGGGTTCCATCACGAGGAGGACCGCCGTCGTTTCCTGGCCGGACGGCTGGCCGCCCGGTCCTTCGTGGCAGCGTACCTGCACGCACCCGAGGATGCGGTGAGCGCAGCGGCGCACTGTCCCGACTGCCTGCACGGCAATGACGGAAGCCACGGGGAGCCGCGCTATTTCATTGCGGGCGAGCCAATCCCGTTCAAGGTCAGTTTCAGCCGTTCCGGGAACTGGCTCGCGGCGGCGCTCGCCGAGACGCGTGTGGGAGTGGATTTGGAAGACGCAGCCGCACGGGCTTTCGCGGATACGGCGGTCGAGGACGTCATGGCCACCGATACGGAAAAGGCGGCCATCGCCGCCGTCCCGGTTCCGAACCGCCCCCGCCTGCGGGCGCAGATCTGGGTACGCAAGGAAGCCCTGCTGAAGGCGTCCGGGCAGGGGCTGCGGGTTGATCCCCGCAGTGTGGAAACGGATTTCGGCGAACGGGGGCGCGGAAACGGCGTCGGGTTCACCGGGCTGCGCGCGTACGACGTCGAGCCGGAGGAGTTGGGGCTGCCCGCCTCCTTTGCGCTGTCCTACGCCGTGGACGCGGGTAAGGCGGACGGGTTGGCTTAGCGGCCCCGCTTGGCGGAACGGGTGTCCGGGTGCCGTCGAAGGACGGAGTCCCGCGCGGAAGCGGCGCCACGGGAGACGAGTTTCTCCAACGGCCCCTGTTTCCCCGCACGCTGCCAGATCACCGCGAAGATTACGAATGCGATGATCTGAAGCCAGAGGGAGAATTCCGGGAGGTCGGCCAGTGCCCCGGTGCCGAGGAAAAGCAGATGGGTGCAGTACAGGGTAAGCGTCATCCGGCCGGGCGCGGACAGAAGAAGCAACGCCTTGCCCGCAAAGCGTGCGACGAGCAGCATGGCGCCGAGCAGGCCCGTGGCAACTCCCATGGTGTGCAGCAGGTCGAATGGTGTGGTGCTGTGCGGTGCGGCGATGGACAGCCACCACCAGGAGCTGGTGGGAAGGTACCCGTCGGTGCCCCACACCAGGATGCCCTGGAGATCGTCGGAACCTAGATACGGTTCCGATGCCAGCAACCGGTCGAACCCGGGACCGGCGAGCAAGAGCCGGGAGCCGAACCAGGCAGCCGCGGCAAGTGCCGCGCCTGACCCCAGCAGCACCAGCTGCACTCTGGTCCGGTCCAGGCTCATCCTGCCGATAGCGAGCCCGGCGGCAATGTAGGCCAGCCATGGAATGGCGGGGTAGGTTCCTGTCAGCAAAAGCTGGCTCGCCAAGACGCCGGGTTCGGTGACCACAGTGGAGAACGTGGGGTCGTACCCGGGCGCAGGGAGGTAATCCCGCAGGCCCTGCATCAGGGCCGGCCCCAGCAGCGCGAACCCCGCCGCGGCGATGAGCAGCGTCCGGGTGGATACCCCCAGCAGCGGAACTGCCAGCAGGAACATGGCGCCGTAGTACGCCAGGATGATGAAGGCGTCCATGTCCACATAGGCGATGGCCAGGCCAAGGGCGGTGACCAGTCCCGCTCTTGCCGCCAGGCTCCACCGGGCCGCAGCCAGGAAGTGTCCCCCTTCCGTCCGAGCTTTTCGGGTGGTGAAGGCCAAGGTCACCCCGGCCAGAAGGGCAAAGAGCGCGGCCGCCTTGCCGGCGAACAGCAGCCACGTCAGCGTCGGCTCGACGTCTTCGTCCGCGGCAGGCAGGACATGGATCGCCATCATCCCGAAAAGCGCCAGCCCGCGCGCAGCGTCCACTCCTGACAGCCTGGGCCTCGATGTAGCTAAGGAAGACATGCTTTGGATCCCATCGGCAGGTGTTGTCCAGCGCCCCTGTCGAGTGCCGGGGTGGACCACACAACCAACGGCATCTGTCCGTAACCTATCGGAAACCTAAGCGCAGGCTGTGAAGCACCGGAAGAGGTTTTTACCTGTGCCCTGGTTGCCCGTCCTGACGCGGGACGCCCATGGAACGAAATTCAGTTCGGGTAGTGGTCCGAGTAGCCGCGGAGGTGGGGAAGTAATTAACCCCGTACCGAATGGACTCCTGCGTGCCCGCGGTACTCATGTGAACCCGCCGTCATTTTCCTAGTCTTCCCTGCATCGCCCCGGCCGTCGCCGGGCTCAGGTTGTGGTCCCTCGACCACGGATATGAGATGTACCAGCAGGGAGAACTGCTTTCTATGAACACGCCCGAAAACCCGCAAGCCGTGGCGACAGGACCATTAGCCATCCGGCACCCGGCCGCCTCCGGCAGCAAGACCGCACCACCCCTTCCGCAAAGGGAACCATCAGTAGCAAGCCCCGGTCACGTTCCCGCAGGATTGGCGGTACTTCACGGGGGCCGCACACCGGAGCAGCGGACACTGGTCGATATCATCACCGAAACGGTCTCCGCCTATCCGGGCGCACCCGCCATCGATGACGGAACCGTCTCCTTGAGCTACGCCGAACTTGAGCTCCGTGTGCAGGACCTCGCGAAACGGCTGTGGGCCGGCGGCATCGGTGCAGGAGACCGGGTGGGAATCTATGTCCCCTCCGGATCCGTGGACCTGTACATAGCTATTCTCGGGGTGCTGTACTCCGGGGCCGCCTACGTCCCGGTGGATACGGACGAACCGGCCGGCCGTGCCGAAACGGTGTGGGCCGAAGGCGGAGTCTGCGCGGTAATTGAAGCAGGGTTGGAGCTGAACCTGCTCCAGGGCGTCCCCAGCGGGGGACACAGCCCCCAACCGCACCCCGAAGACGATGCGTGGATCATCTTCACTTCCGGTTCCACGGGTAAGCCCAAGGGCGTGGCCGTCACCCACCGCTCCGCGGCTGCCCTGGTGGATGCCGAATCTTCGCTCTACTGCGCCGGTGCGCCGCTTTCCCCGGGGGACCGGGTCCTGGCCGGGCTGTCCGTCAGCTTTGACGCCTCATGCGAGGAGATGTGGCTGGCGTGGGCCCACGGTGCGTGCCTGGTTCCGGCGCCTCGATCCGTGGTGCGGTCCGGGGCCGACCTCGGCCCCTGGCTCGTTGAACGGAGGATCACTGCCGTTTCAACAGTGCCCACCCTTGCCGCGCACTGGTCCACCGAGACCCTTGACCGCGTGCGGCTGCTGATTTTCGGCGGTGAAGCCTGCCCGGAGGACCTGGTCCGGCGTCTGGCAGCCCCCGGGCGGGAGGTCTGGAACACCTACGGCCCCACTGAAACCACGGTGATAGCCTGCGGCGCGCTTTTGGACGGACAGTCCACCGTCCGGATTGGCCTGCCGCTGAACGGCTGGAGCCTCGCCGTCATCGGCGAAGACGGGAACCCCGTGCGCTGGGGGGAAGTGGGCGAACTGGTCATCGGCGGTGTAGGGGTTTCGCGGTACCTCGATCCGAAAAAGGACGCCGAGAAATTCACCCCGCTTCCCGCCCTCGGATGGGAGCGGGCCTACTACAGCGGAGACCATGTTCGTGCAGACCAAGAGGGCCTCGTCTTCGTGGGGCGAGTGGATGAGCAGATCAAACTGGGCGGCCGGCGGGTTGAACTCGGCGAGATTGACGATGCCCTAAGCCGGCTGCCGGGCGTGGCCGCGGCTTCAGCCGCTGTCCATTCCACCCAGTCCGGAAACCAGGTGCTGGCTGGATACCTGGTCCCGGCTGCCGGCGCCACCCTGGACCTTGGCGCCGCACGCGCCCAACTGGCACAGAACCTGCCGGCATCCATTGTCCCGTCGCTGGGGATCGTCGATGAGCTGCCGATGAAGGCCTCGGGGAAAGTTGACCGCAAGGCCCTGCCCTGGCCCCTGCCTGTGATGGAAACCCCCACCGACGTCCGGGTGGAGCTCAACGCCGATCTGCGTTGGCTGGGCCAGCGGTGGACCGATCTGCTGGGCCCGCTGCCGCTGACCGAGGAAAGCGATTTCTTTGCCCTGGGCGGAGCCAGCCTGGCCGCCGCCCAATTGGTCTCTGCACTGCGGGAACGTTACCCGAAGGTCTCGGTCGCCGATATCTACGAGCACCCGACGCTGATCACGATGTCCGAGCACTTGGCGTCACTGCGCGATTCAACCCTGGACGTCCGCGAAACCCCCGAATCGCCCTGGTGGCTGGGGGTGGTCCAGGCGCCGCTGATCGTGGCGCTCTACGGGATCACGGGCCTGCGGTACGTCACCGGCATCGCCGTCGTATGCATGGTGATGTTCCATGTCGTGGGCAGCCCCTGGACCCCGGATCCACCCGTGGTTCCCACCCTTGCGGCCTGGCTGGCCTTGTACAGCCTGCCGGCACGGATGATCGCCGCGGTGGTGTCCTCAAGGTTGCTGCTCCTGGGGATCGGCCCCGGCATTTATCGGCGCGGCGGCAGCACCCACCTGAGGCTGTGGGCAGCGGAGCGGATAGTGACGTACTGCAAGCTCGAACCCATCATGGGATCCCCGCTCGGCACATGGTATGCCCGCCAGCTGGGCTGCAACATCGGCGAAGGCGTGCACCTTGACGCCATGCCGCCCGTTACCGGTTTTGCGTCGATCGGCGACCGGACTTCGATCGAATACGAAGTAGACCTGGCGGGCCACTGGATCGAAGGCGGGCAGCTCCACATCGGCAGGATCCAGATCGGTGAAGACGTACGGATCGGTGCACGGTCCACGCTGATGGGCGGGGCGAAAGTGGGCCGCGGAGCCGAAACGGAACCGGGCACCCTGGTCTCCGGCGAAATCCCCGCCTATGAGCTCTGGGCAGGATCCCAGATGCGGAAGACCGGCAGCGCCGGGGCGGGATGGCCCGAGGAAGCAGCGCCTGCCGCTGAATCCCGAAGCGTGCGGCTGCTCTACCCGGCGTCCCTGGCCGGCATCGCGTTGTTGAATCTCCTTTCCATAGCACCCGGATCCGCCCTGATGCTGTGGTTGCTGAACGGTGTTTCCTCTTTCACCGATGCGTTGTGGATCCTGGCCGTCTGGGCACCGGTCTTCGTGGTGATTTCCATGCTGATGTTCCTCGCGCTCACCGCCGCCGTGGTCCGCGGTACCGCCCACCTGATGCCGCCGGGCATGCACCCGGCGGACGGCATGACAGGCTGGGCGTCCTGGTTGAGCAACCTGATGCTTAGCCGGTCGCTGATTACGATGTATCCGATCTATGCCAGCGTGCTCACGCCGGTGTGGATGCGGCTCCTGGGCGCGAAGGTCGGCCGGCACGTGGAAATCTCCACTATGGAAACCGTGCCGCACCTGACGCGGCTGGAGGACCGGACCTTCCTGGCGGACCATTCCATGATGTCGGCGCGGCGGGTGCGGCAGGGATGGCTGCACCTCGGTCCCGCGAGTGTCGCGGAACAATCCTTCGTCGGGAACTCGGCGATCGTGGGGCCGGACACACATGTGCCGGGGAACTCCCTGATCGCGGTACTTTCTTCGGCTCCCGGGAATATGCCGGCGGGTACGTCCTGGTTCGGGCGTCCGGCGGTTGAGCTTCCGCGGCCGGTGCAGGTGGGGGACACCGCACGGACCTACGATCCTCCCCGACGCCTGCTGGTTGCCCGAAGCGCAGTTGAAGCCTGCAGGATCCTGCCGGCGGTGATCACGGCCTGGCTGGCCCTGCTGACCGTGTGGGCTTTGGCCGGACTGTATGACACCTTCGGGTTCCTCACGGCCGTCCTGTGGTCCGGTCCGGTCCTCCTGCTGAGCGGGATCGCCGCAGCGCTCATCGCCGTCATGGCGAAGTGGCTGCTGGTGGGCCGTTTCGAAACTTCGGAGTACCCGCTGTGGAGTTCCTTTGTCTGGCGGAACGAGCTGGCGGACGTGTTTTCGGAATCCCTCGCCGTTCCCGGATTGGTGCGGATGAGTCTGGGCACCCCGATGCTCAACGCCTGGCTGCGCTGGATGGGGGCGCGGATCGGCCGCAGCGTTTGGTGCGAAACCTGGTGGCTGCCGGAATTCGACCTGATACAGGTGGGCGACGGAGCGAGCATCAACCGCGGCACGGTACTGCAGACCCATCTTTTCCATGACCGGATCATGCGCCTGGACGAAGTAACGCTGGGCGACGGTTCCACGCTGGGACCCAACAGCATCGTGCTGCCGGGCAGCGCCATCGAAGTGGGCGGCACCGTTGGTGGCTGCTCGTTGGTGATGCGCGGGGAAAGCGTCCCAACGAACAGCGCCTGGTGCGGGAACCCGTTGGCACATTGGGGCCAGAGCCGCCCCACGGAACGCCGTGCCCGCCACCGTAAATCGATCGAGTACAAAACTGTAGGAGCAGGATTATGAGTACATCTACGGACAACGCAGGGACAACGGTCTCCCGGCGGTTCGGCACCGTGCTGACCGCAATGGTCACGCCCATGGACGAACGCGGCCAACTGGACCAGACCGGCGCCGAGGAGCTGGCCCGATGGCTGCTGCGGACCGGCTGGAATGACGGCGTGGTGGTCAACGGCACCACCGGGGAGTCCTTCGCAACCTCGGACTGGGAAAAAGCGTCGATGATCCATTCCGCCAAGCGGGTCACCGCGGGCACCGAGCGGCGGGTTATCGCCGGAGTGGGCTCCACCGACACACGGCACAGCATCGAGCTGGCTCGGGCCGCGGCCGAACAGAAGGCAGACGGGCTGCTGGTGGTTGCCCCGTACTATTCACGCCCCACGCAAAAAGGCCTGCTGCGCCACTTCGAAGCCATTGCCGACAGCACCGACCTGCCGGTGATGCTCTACGACATCCCTGCCCGCACCGGCGTCGCAATCGCCCCCGAAACCTTGGTGGCGGCCGGCCGCCATCCGAACATCGTTGCGGTGAAGGACGCCAAGGGGGATCTCGTATCCTCCTCCTGGGTCATGAAGCACAGCGAGCTGGTCTATTACTCGGGTGATGACGCATTGAATCTGCCCCTGATGTCCGTTGGTGCCGTCGGCGTCGTTTCGGTGGTCGGACACGTCGCCGCTGACCGGCTGCGTGCCCTGACAGTCGCGTACCGGCAGGGCCGGGTGGATGACGCGCTGCGGATTCACCGTGACCTGCTGCCGATCTACACCGGTATGTTCCGGTGCCCCGGCGCGGCATCGGCCAAGGCCGCGCTTCGGAAACTGGGGCTGCCCGCCGGCCCCGTCAGGGGGCCGCTGACGGACCTGAGCGAAGAGGAGACCGAACTGCTTGTGGCGGACCTCGCCGCCGCGGGATTGCCGACTACGCTTGCGCCCGCCCCCGCACTCCCCGAAACTCTGGCACGGGCGCATTGAGCAAAGGGGGAAGCATGAGCGGGTCGGCTCTGGCAGCGGTGGGCAAACGGCGGGTCACCGGTGTCGATGCTGCCCGGGGAGCGGCGCTGATCGCCATGATGGCAATCCACATCCTGCCCGCCTGGAACGAGGAGTTCGCACCCACGCTCACCTGGCTTCTGTTCGCCGGCCGAGGAGCCGCACTTTTTGCCCTGCTTGCCGGGATATCGCTGGCCTTTATGTCAGGCGGCAAGCACCCGCCGCGGGGACGGGAGATGGCTGCCGTCCGATACGGACTTGCGGTGCGCGCTGCCCTCATCACCGTCATCGGGCTGTTTCTCGGCTACCTCGCCATCAACGCCCAGGTGATCCTCGTCTATTACGGAGTGATGTTCCTGCTCGCCCTTCCACTGCTCGGGCTGCGCGTGCGGACCCTGCTGGTTCTTGCTGCAGGTATCGCTGCCGCCGGCCCCATCCTGATGCACGCCACCAGGGATGTGCTGCCGGACATGCTTGGAGTGGAACCCACCTTCACCACGCTCGTCGAAGCCCCCGGTGGTGTCCTTGGCCAGGTCCTTCTCTCGGGCACGTATCCCGCACTGCCTTGGATGGCGTACGTCTGCGTCGGATTGGCCATCGGTCGGCTGGACCTGGCCGAACGGGTGGTGCAGATTCGGCTGCTGGCGGCCGGCATCGGCCTTGCCCTTGCAACAGCAGTCCTTTCCGCCCTCATCCTCGGCCCCTTCGGCGGACGGCAACAACTGGTGGACACGACGTCGGTATGGTCCTCGGCCCCCGAGGACACCGTTGAAGAGATACTGATCTGGGGGCCGGACCCGGTGATGCCGACAGATTCGTGGTGGTGGCTCGCCTCCTTGGCCCCCTATTCCAGTACGCCGTTGGTGCTGGCCAACACCATCGGCACCTCGGCGGCGTTCCTGGCGGTCCTGCTGCTGCTGGGGCGGGCAAGCGGGCGGCTCCTGCAGCCCTTGGCCCTGTTGGGAAAGATGACCCTGACCCTGTACTCCCTGCACCTGATACTCCTGGCCACCGGGCTGCTGGCGGACCAGCCAGTGCCGGCAATGATTCTCCAGCTGGCCATCCTTTCGGCTTTCGCCGCCATCTGGCTGCGGTACGCCGCCCAGGGGCCGCTGGAGAAGGGAGTTGCCGAAGCCTCGAAGTGGGCGCGGAACAGATACCTGGAGCGCGCCGGAGGCCAGCGGAAGAGCCGGACGTCGCCGACAACGGCTGCCCCAGCGGCTGCGGGAACGCCGGCTGAGCCGGCTGCCCCGTCCCCGTCGGCACCGCGCGAGGTGGCGTACCCACCCGCCCCGCCCTATCCGCCGGCTCCGCCGGAGCCGGAAGGCCGGGCCCGTCACCGGTCCCGTCAGCGCAGTTGATGCTGTTGAGTCGTGCACGCCGTTTCGGGCTTGCGGCAGCTTCGGTGCTGCTTGCCGCCCTTTTGCTGCCTCCGCTGCCGGCCGCCGGCGCGGAGCAGGAGCACGACCCCTGTGCGAGGCTCAACGCGGGGGAAGTCCGCTACTCCGTCCAGAAAGCCAAGCGCGTCACTTTCGCGACGGCTGAAAAGTACGGAGCCGCGGAAACCCGCCTCACCGGCTGCGTCTTCGAGGACGGGGGCTATGTGCAGGAATGGCAGTCCTGGGGCTTCAGCGGCCGCAACGGCTTTGCACCCCCGGGCAGCATGTGGGAGAACACCTTGTATTCACCGACCGGGTCCTTCAGCTTCACCGAGGCGCTCGGCCGCAGCAACCCGGGCACTGAACTGGAATATCACGAGCTGAAACCATCCTCCCGGTGGGGCGGACAGCACGGAGAGACCTATAACCAGTACTTCGAAGGGGAAGGCGGAGGAGCAGACGAAAACCTTTGGCGGTACATGGAGCAGGGCCTCTATGAACAGGCAGCCGTGATCAATTGGAACCGCCCGCCGGATATGCCGACCCGGCAGGGTGCCTCCTTCGCGATCTTCTTCCATGCCGGGTACGCACCAACGTGGGGATGCATTTCCACGGACCTGGCCACGGTCACACGGTTGCTGCGCAGGGCCGTCCCGGGCGACCGCATCGTTATGGGGACCGTGGAAGACGTTTTCACGGCGTCCAGTGCCGCCTCCGAAGCTGCCGCCGCTGCCGCACGGGCCGAAGAGAAGGCAGCGGCAGTCGAGCACAGGCTGGAGACGCTGACCGGCACGCTGACGACCCTCGGCGTACTGGCGGCGCTGGGGCTGCTGATCCGGCTGGCGCTCAAAAGGGCCGGGCGTCGGCGGACGCCGCGGGGTTCGCCGCCCGGCGCCGGCACACTCGCCAAGACGGCGGCGTCGGACCGCCAGACTGCGGCAAGACCACGGACCCATACGGGGTGGTCCCCACCGGCGGAAGACCCCCGGCTGCTGGACCGAACACGGGACCGGCCGCTGGAGAGCGGGCGCGAAGGGAAACCGCGGGAGGATGTTTCTTCACATAATCCCTGATGCGTTTTTGCGGTGTCGCTTAGAGTTTAAGCGTGAGCGAAACACCTGCCGGCGACGGGACGGCCTGGACGGACCCCGACGCAGCCGACGAGGGCAGGTTACTGTACGAGGAACGGGCGGCGCTGCTTCCCGGGTTGTGGATGCCCCCGGCACCCGATTGGGAGGACCTGCCCGAAGCGGACCGGCAGCGGTGGCGCCAATACGCCCGGGACGCTGAAAACTAAGGCCGGTTCCCGGAGCTACCCGTGGCGAAAACGCCGCGCCGTGTCAGGATGTCCGCCATGTCGCCGACCGGATCCCACCACCAACACCAGCACCACGCGCCCGATCCCTATACCCCCGCGTCAGGCTCCACGGACCTGAGCATCATCGAGTATGACCTGACACTGGATTACGACGTCGGCCCCAACCGGCTCAAGGGGCAGGCGCGCCTCGCCGGCTCGGCCCTGGTCGACATTGAACAGCTCATCCTGGACCTGGACCGGCCGATGCGGGTGGAAGAAGTCCTGCTTTGGTGCGCCGGAACTCCGGTGGACGTCCGTTCCTTCCGGCAGCGACGCGGCAAACTGGCGATCACGCCCAGTCGGGAGCTGAAGGCCGGTGACACGTTTCGGCTGGGCATCCGCTACCGGGGCAAGCCGCGTGCGGGCAACGGCCTGTGGGGAGACATCGGCTGGGAGGAATTGACCGACGGCGCCCTCGTTGCCGGACAGCCGACCGGGGCTCCGTCCTGGTTTCCCTGTAACGACCTGCCTGCGGACAAAGCACGGTATCGGATCAGCGTGACGGTGGAGTCCGGCTACCGGGTGACGTGCAACGGAGAGCTGGTCTCCCGCGAAGACCGCCGCGGCCGGGAGACCTGGGTCTTCGAACAACCCGACCCCATGTCCAGCTATTTGGCGACGGTCCAGATTGGCCGGTACGAGTACCTGGAACTGCCCGGCGACGTACCGCAGTCCGTCGTTGCGCCCCCGTCCCTGACCGGCCGCGCGAGTGCCGCGCTGTCCCGGCAGGACGCCATGATGACCCTGTTTACCTCCCGGTTCGGGCCCTATCCCTTCGGCCGGTACACGGTGGTGGTGACCGACGACGAGTTGGAGATCCCTTTGGAGGCGCAGTCGGTGTCGGTCTTCGGATGCAACCACCTGGATTCGGGGTCGGCGTCTTTGGTGGCCCACGAACTTGCGCATCAGTGGTTCGGCAATTCGGTCACGGCCGGCAGCTGGCGGGATATCTGGCTGCACGAGGGTTTCGCAACCTACGCGGAGTGGCTGTGGTCGGAGGCGGCCGACGGCGCCGGCAGCGACCAGCGGGCCGCGGCCGACCTGGAGTGGCTGCGGCACCAGCGGCAGGACCTGCAGCTGGCCGATCCCGGGCCGGCGGCCATGTTCGATGAACGGGTTTACCGGCGCGGAGCGTTGACCCTGCATGTCCTGCGGCGCAGCGCGGGCGACGGGATCTTCTTCGAACTGCTGCAGGAGTGGACGCAGAAGTACCGGCACGGTTGTGCCGGTACTTCTGATTTTTTGGACCTCGCCGACAAGGCATATGCCGCCGCCGGTGTCTCGGCCAGCGGGCTGCTGGGACCGTGGCTGTTCGAACCCACGGTCCCGGCAGCCGTTTTCAGGGCCTAGCAGCCGTCAGGTCCGCAGGCAGGTCCGTCCGCTGACTTCGGCGTCAGGTGAACCAGCGGGTGCGATTCCTGCCAGGCCTGTTCCAGGGCGGAGGCAAACAAGTCGGCAGGCTGCGCACCGGAAATGCCGTACTTGTCATCGAGCACGAAGAACGGGACGCCGCTGATCCCCAGGGAGCGGGCCTGGGCAATGTCCGCGCGAACGGCGTCGGCGTATTCGTCACTGGCCAGCACGGCCTTCACCCGGTCCGCGGGCAGCCCGATGCCGGTGCCGATTTCCAGCAGGTCATCTGCCGCGCCGATGTCCTTTCCCTTCACGAAATGGGCCGAAAGCAGTGCTTCCTTGGCGGCATCGGCAGCCTTCGGGCCGCCTTCCGCCTTGGCCAGATGGATCAGCCGGTGCGCGGAGAAGCTGTTCGCCACTACGAGGGAATCGAAGTCGTAGGACAGGCCTTCGCCCGCCGCCTGGACCGACACCTGGTCCAGCATTCCGGCGAGCTGTTCGGGGTCGATGCCCTTGCGTTCGCTGAGGTACTGGACCTCGGTGCCGTCAAAGTGGTCGGGCAGGGACGGATCGAGCTGGAAACTGTGCCAGTGGACTTCCACCTCGTCCCGGTGCGGGAAACGGGCGAGGGCGGCCTCGAAGCGGCGCTTGCCGATGTAGCACCACGGGCAGGCAATGTCGGACCAGATATCAATCTTCATATCGGGTGCAACGCAGAAAGGACCGGGAGCAATTCCCGCAGTGTTCGAACACCAGCGGAAGTACTCCCGGCCCTTGCCGGTGCGGATACTGAAGCGGTATCCGCGTCACCCCCCCAGGGGTTAGGCCGCGGCCAGCTCCTGCGATTCATGCAGGAAGCGGGCGTAGGCCGGCACGGTGAGGAAGGTGGGGAAATGTTCCCCGCAGGCAACTTCCTCAAAAAGCTCGCGGGCGTCGTCGAAGCGGTCGCCCTCGAAGCGCTGCAGGTTCGTGAACTCCTCGTCGAGCAGTTCCTCCACCCACTGGTGGGTCACAACGTCGCCCTCGTCGGTCACGGCGGAGCAGTGGATCCACTGCCAGATCTGCGAGCGGGAGATTTCCGCGGTGGCGGCGTCTTCCATCAGGTTGTTGATGGCGGCCGCACCGTTGCCCCGCAGCCAGGACTCGATGTAGCGGATGCCCACCTCGATGTTGCTGCGGATGCCGGCCTCGGTGATGACGCCGGGCGTGGAAGCGATGTCCAGCAGCGCCTTGTCGTTGGGCACCACGTCTTCACGGGTCTTCTCCAGCTGGTTGGGACGGTCGCCGAGCACCCCGTCGAACACCTCCATGGCCACGGGCACCAGGTCCGGGTGCGCCACCCAGGATCCGTCGAAACCGTCGCCGGCCTCGCGGGTCTTGTCGGCGCGCACCTTCTCCATGGCGACGTCGTTGGCTGCGGCGTCCTTGCGGTTCGGGATGAAGGCAGCCATGCCGCCGATGGCGTGGGCGCCGCGGCGGTGGCAGGCGCGGACAAGCTGCTCGGTGTAGGAACGCATGAACGGTGCGGTCATGGTGACCATGTTCCGGTCCGGCAGCACGAACCGGGGTCCGCGCGTCCGGAAGTTCTTGATCACCGAGAAGATGTAGTCCCAGCGGCCGGCATTCAGGCCTGCAGCGTGGTCCCGCAGTTCGTAGAGGATTTCCTCCATCTCGAACGCGGCGGTGATGGTTTCGATCAGGACCGTGGCGCGGATGGTTCCCTGCGGGATGCCGAGCAGGTCCTGGGCCAGGACAAAGATGTCATTCCAGAGCCGTGCCTCGAGGTGGTTTTCAATCTTCGGCAGGTAGAAGTAGGGGCCGCGGCCCTGGGAGATCAGGCGCTGGGCGTTGTGGAAGAAGTACAGCCCGAAGTCCACGAGACCGCCGGCGATCGGGGTGTTGTCCACCAGCATGTGCTTTTCCGGCAGGTGCCAGCCGCGGGGGCGGACCACGATGGTGGGCAGCTCGGTGAGCGAGGCGCCCTGCACCCGGTATTCCTTGCCCTCCGGGGAGGTGAAGTCGATGCGCCGGTCCAGGGCGTCGCGCAGGTTCAACTGGCCGTTGATGACGTTGGACCACGACGGCGTGGAGGAGTCCTCCATGTCGGCCAGCCATACCTTCGCGCCGGAGTTCAGGGCGTTGATGGTCATCTTCCGGTCCACCGGGCCGGTGATCTCCACACGCCGGTCTTCCAGCCCCGGAGCCGTGGGGGCCACCTGCCAGGAGTCGTCCTCGCGGATGTTCCGGGTTTCGGGCAGGAACGTCGGGTCCGCACCGTTGGAAATCTGCGTCCGGCGGGCCTGACGCTGCTGAAGGAGTTCCTGCCGGCGGGTGGCCGTGGCCCGGTGCAGCGCCTTGACGAAGTCCAACGCCTGCGGGGTGAGGATTTCCTCCTGCCGCCGCACTGCGGGAGCGGTGAGGGAAATGCCGTTCAGGGTGATCGGGTCATTCATGGCGTTCTCCTTGTGGTCTTTCAAAACTGTGGCGGTGTTGCCGCGGGGGCGCCGCTGCGGATGCAGCCGGCGCCCCCGCAGGACCGGGTTTAGTGGAACTGGCTGGACTCCGTGGAGCCGGCCAGGGCCAGGGTGCTGCCTTCGGGGTTCAGTGCCGTGGCGATGGCGTCGAAGTAGCCGGTGCCAACCTCACGCTGGTGCTTCGTGGCGGTGTAGCCGCGGGATTCGGAGCCGAACTCCTTTTCCTGCAGTTCCACGTAGGCGCTCATGCCGGAGCGGGCGTAGCCGTGCGCCAGGTCGAACATGGAGTAGTTCAGGGCGTGGAAGCCGGCCAGGGTGATGAACTGGAACTTGAAGCCCATGGCGCCGAGTTCGCGCTGGAACTTGGCGATGGTCTCGTCGTCCAGGTGCTTCTTCCAGTTGAAGGACGGCGAGCAGTTGTACGCCAGCATCTGGTCGGGGAATTCGGACCGCACGGACTCGGCGAACTTGCGGGCCATCTCCAGGTCCGGCGTGCCGGTTTCCATCCAGATCAGGTCCGAGTACGGTGCGTAGGCCTTGGCCCGGGCGATGCAGGGCTCAATGCCGTTGCGGACCTTGTAGAAGCCTTCCGCGGTGCGCTCGCCGGTGATGAACTCCTGGTCCCGCTCATCGACGTCGGAGGTGATCAGCGTGGCTGCTTCGGCGTCGGTGCGGGCAATCACAACGGTGGGCGTGCCGGCGACGTCGGCCGCGAGGCGGGCGGCGTTCAGGGTGCGGATGTGCTGGCCGGTGGGGATGAGGACCTTGCCGCCGAGGTGGCCGCACTTCTTCTCCGAGGCAAGCTGGTCTTCCCAGTGCACACCCGAGGCGCCGGAGGTGATCATGGCCTTCATCAGTTCGTAGGCGTTCAGCGGGCCGCCGAAGCCGGCCTCGGCGTCAGCCACGATCGGCACCAGGTAGTCCTCGACGCTCTGGATGCCTTCGGCGAATTCGATCTGGTCGGCGCGCAGCAGGGCGTTGTTGATGCGGCGGACCACGGTGGGAACCGAGTTGGCCGGGTAGAGGGACTGGTCCGGGTAGGTGTGGCCGGAGTTGTTCGCATCGGCGGCTACCTGCCAGCCGGAGAGGTAAATGGCCTTGAGCCCGGCCTTGACCTGCTGGACGGCCTGGTTGCCGGTGAGGGCGCCCAGGGCGTTGGTGTAGCCCTCATCGCCGGCGTTGCGCAACTGGTCCCAGAGCTTTTCGGAACCGCGGCGGGCCAGCGTGTGCTCTTCCTGGACGCGGCCGCGCAGCTTGACGACGTCGTCGGCGGTGTAGTCGCGCTCGATGCCGTCCCAGCGGGGGTTGGTCTCCCAGTCGGAAGTGAGCTGTTCTGCTGTGGGGGCGGTGGACTGGTCCTGGCTCATGCTTGTATCTCCTTGAAATCATTCATTCAAACCGGTCCGCTTCAAACCGGAATTTCCTGCTGTGAACTAAGCCTGTGCCAACAACAAGCCCTCTTCTAGGGGTTTTCTATGGAAAGAAACGCGATTCTTCGCGTAATCTAAAAATGTGACGCCTACTACATGGAATAGACCCGCTCCTGACTCCCCAAAGGGCGGATTGGGGCCCGACGCCGAGCGCACGCTGGACGTCATCAGCCTCGGCCGCCGTGTCCGGCACCTGCGCAAGGCCAAGGGCATGACACTCGATGACCTGGGCGCCGCCGTCGGAACCGTGGCGTCCCAGTTGTCCCTCATCGAGAACGGCAAGCGCGAGCCCAAGCTCGGCATGATGCAGGCGCTGGCCGCTGCGCTGGACGTCAGCATCGATTCCCTGCTGGGCGCGGAGCCGCCGAGCCGGCGTGCCGCGCTGGAAATCGAACTCGAGCGGGCGCAGCGCGGCCCGCTCTATGCTTCCCTGGGCCTGCCGAAGGTGCGGATCGGTTCACGGCTGCCCATCGACGTCCTCGAATCCCTGGTGGGGCTGCAGGCCGAGCTCGAGCGCCGGCTCAACGAGCAGGTGGCCACCCCGGAGGAGGCCCGCCGGGCCAACGGCGAACTGCGGGCCATGATGCGCGAGCGGAACAACTACTTCCCCGAATACGAGGCCGAGGCACAGAAGGTGCTGGATTCGGTGGGGCACACGTCCGGTCCGCTGTCCCAGCACGTGATCGCCGATATTGCGGCGCACCTGGGCTTCAGCCTCCACCATGTCAACGACCTGCCGCACTCCACGCGTTCGGTCACCGACCTGAAGAACCGGCGCATCTACCTGACCCAGTCCCAGCGATCGGACCACGATCCCCGGTCCGTACTGCTGCAGGCCCTGGGACACTACGTGCTTCAGCACCAGACGCCCAGCAGCTACGGGGAGTTCCTGGGCCAGCGGGTGGCCACGAACTACTTCGCCGCTGCGCTGCTGCTGCCGGAAAAGGCGACGGTCGAGTTCCTGCAGCGGGCCAAGGCCGCCAAGGAGATTGCCGTGGAGGACATCCGGGACGCCTTCGCGGTGTCCTATGAAACTGCTGCGCACCGGTTCACCAATCTCGCCACCGAGCATCTGGGTATTCCCACCCATTTCCAGAAGGTGCATGAGAGCGGCATTGTCTATAAGGCATACGAGAACGACGGCGTGACGTTCCCTGCGGACCACACCGGCGCCATTGAGGGCCAGCCGATCTGCCGGTACTGGACCTCTCGGGAGGTCTTTTCCGTGCCGGACCAGTTCAGTGCATTCAACCAGTACACCGACACTCCGGCCGGCACCTACTGGTGCACGGCACGTACGGAACGGGGTTCGGCCGGCAAGTTTTCGCTCAGCATCGGGGTGCCGTACCAGCACGTGAAGTGGTTCCGGGGCCGGGACACCACGGAACGGTCCAAATCGCGCTGTCCCGATCCGGACTGCTGCCGCACCCCGCCGGGGGAGCTGGCGTCCGAGTGGTCCGGCTTTGCCTGGCCCAGCGCACGGGCGCATTCGCACCTGCTGGCTGCCTTGCCGCCCGGTGCGTTCCCCGGCGTCGACGAGACCGAGGTGTATTCGTTCCTGCAGGCGCATTCGGAGCAGTGACGCCGCCACCGGACCACCGTTAGGGTGTTGGCATGCCCGAGATGCCTGAAGTACAGGGACTGGTTGATTACCTGCGGTCAAAGCTGCTCCCGCCCGATGCCCCCGCACTGGTGATCGCCGACGTCGAAGTGCTGTCTTTCCCCGTGCTGAAAACCGCGGCGGTGCCGCTGGAGGAGCTCTATGCCGGTCCGGTGACCGACGTCGAACGCCGGGGGAAGTTCCTGGTGGTCACCGCCGGGGGAGTGCATTTGGTGATGCATCTGGCCAAGGCGGGCTGGCTGCGCTGGTCCGATGCGTTGAAGCCGGGCCGGCTGCGGCCGGGCCGGGGAGCGATGGCGCTGCGGGTGCGGTTCGCAACGGAGGACGGCTCGGCGCAACCGGGCTTTGACCTCACGGAAGCGGGCACCCGGAAGTCGCTGGCGGTGTACGTTGTCCGGGACCTCGCCGACGTCCCCGGGATTGCCCGGCTGGGGCCGGAAGCGCTCGACGTCGACCCGGCGGCTTTCGGGGAGCTGGTCGGCACCCATCACGGCCAGATCAAGGGGCTGCTTCGGGACCAATCAGCCATCGCGGGGATCGGCAATGCCTACAGCGACGAGATCCTGCATGCAGCGCATCTGTCTCCGTTTGCCATCGGCGCGAAGCTGGGACCGGCCGAGGTCCAACGGTTGTTCGAAGCCATGGGTGCCGTCCTGGAATCTGCAATCGAGAATGCGTCCGGGCGTCCCGCCGCGGAATTGAAGGACTCCAAGCGGCAGGCCATGCGGGTGCATGCGCGGACCGGTGAGCCCTGCCCGGTGTGCGGGGACACCGTCCGGGAGGTGGCCTTCGCGGATTCCTCCCTGCAGTACTGCCCTACCTGCCAGACCGGCGGCAAGCTGCTGGCGGACCGGAGGATGTCCCGGCTGCTGAAGTAGCTGCGCGGCAGGGCTTCCGACCCAGAAAAACAGCGGGCCCCGGATTTCTCCGGGGCCCGCTGCCTTATTGGTTGGCTAGGTCAGCATGATGTCCTAGCCGCGACCGCCGCCGTGGCCGCCGCCGTGGCCGCCGCCATGACCGCCGCCGTGGCCGCCGCCGTGGCCGCCGCCATGACCGCCGCCGTGGCCGTTGCCGCCCTTGCACTTCTGGGCTTCAAAGTGAGCCTTGTAGGTGGCCTTTTCGACCTTGCCCTTACCCGTGGAGGTGAGGGTTACGGTGACGTCGCCTGCCTTGATGGAGGACTGGCGGGTCTTGACGACCACCGACTTGCTCTTGCCCGGATCCAGCTTGTTCACCGTAGCGGTGCCGTAGTTGGACTTCACCGTCACGTTGGCCTGCTTGGTCCCGGTGTTCTTGACCGTCACCGCAATCTCGGCACCCGAACCCGAGCACTTGCTGACCGCGCTGACCGGATTGACCGGCGTCGGCTTCACAGTGGGCTTGGGTGTAGCCGTGGGTTTGGGTGTCGCCGTCGGCTTAGGTGTAGCCGTGGGTTTGGGCGTCGCCGTCGGCTTAGGCGTGGCCGTGGGTTTCGGTGTCACCGTCGGCTTAGGCGTGGCCGTAGAGGTAGGTGTCGGCGTCGGTGTCGGAACCACCTTGGCCGGAACCTTGATCGGGACCACTTCCGCCTTGCCGCCGTCACCGTTGGTGCCGCTCAAGTCTCCGGTGGCGTTGTGCAGGTGCAGGAACAGCGCCTTGGCGTCGGTGTTGCCCGCACTGCGGGTGACATCCATCTTGCCGCCGTTGACGTCCGCAAACAGGCTGGCGGGCGTGGCGCCCGCGAAGGTCAATGCCGGGTTGGCCGCGTCGAACGGGATGTACTCGGTGGTGTCGACAGGAACGCTCTCGCCCTGTTCATCCACGCTGTACGGGTTCCAGGTGGTGACCCGGTACCGCAACGGTGCCGATGCCGCGTTTACATCCAGGCCCAGGGCCGCTGCTGAAACCGGCAGGGTAACCGCATTGGTATCGAAGGTGTTGGTATCAGTGCCGCCCTGGACACCGTTGGCACCGGTCTGGTCCACCATTACCGGAGCGGCGCCGGGGGTCAAACGGTAAGTCGCAGCCAGAACCAGGTCCACGTCGGCCGCGCGGGAGGTGAAGGTGACGAAGTCCGGGACCGAGTCACCATTGGTGTCGATCTCCACGTCAATCTCGAACGCACCGCCCAGCATGGGCCAGTTGGCCCAGGTGCTGACGCCGAAGTTCACGACGGACGTCTGAAGATTGCCGCCGGCAGCCTTCAGCGTCGGAATCGTGGAAGATGCGCCCACGGCCTGCAGGTCCATGGCGTACATGGAATCCATTTTCACGGATTCCAGCCGCGGGCTCTGCGCGCCGAGGACCAAAGGCGAAACCAGGGACAGGTAGCGCGAGGCACCCGTGCCTTGGTTGAGTTCGCGGCCCTGCAGGGTCACGGTGCTCTTCAATGCCTCGGAGTCGGCGAAGGCGATTTCCTTGCCGGCACTCATATCCGACGTCGGCTTCGGGGCCGAGTAGACGGGTACGCGCAGGGTGGGCGTGCCGTTGCCGGCAAACTGCACCCGGCCGGAAACGTCCGCCAGGAACTGCCTGGTAATGCTCAACTGGTCGGTCTCGGCAGCCGGATCAATGGTTTTGGCCAGTGCAGCCGGATCGGAGATGCTCAAGGTCACGTCCACGGTTGCCTTGCCGTTGCCCGGCACGTTCACCGAAGGTGTGGTGCTGATGACGACGCCGGGCATGGTGGACGCCTGCAGGTAGCTGACGTTGTAGGACACAGGGCGGTCGGATTTGTTCTCCACCGTGACCTGCCGGGTCAGCACCAGTGCTTCCTTGCCGAGCTCCAGGACGCCGAAGTTGACGCTGGTCAGGGCCGGGTCCTCCGTGGCGTAGGCCAGGACCTTGTTATTCAGGGCGTCAAGGGCATCTACCCGGCCGGAACCGACCCGGTTGGGCCCTTGAACGGCACCGGACGCAGTGAGCAGGTCATGCGTGGCGGTGTTCATGATGGCGGTCTTGACCTCGTACGGGTTCAAATCCGTAGCCGCGTAGAGCAGGGCCGCAATACCGGCCACATGCGGGGTGGCCATGGACGTGCCGCTGCTGACAGCTGCACCGGTGCCGGAGCCGACGGCTGCTGATCCAATAGCCGAACCCGGCGCCGCGACGTCGGGCTTCACGATGCCGTTGGAACCGTGCACTCCGCGGGAGGTGAACGGGCTGACGGTGTCACCGGCGCCCGAGGGGGCGCTGGCGGTGGCCATGTAGGCCGGCGACAGGCGCAGGGTCAAGGTCCCCGCTTCTGCGGACGGCCGCAGTCGGTCCGAGGATTCGGCGTTGAGCTGGATGCCGGGGATGGTGGCGTTTCCGCCGATACCCGATTCAAAGACCGCACGCGGGGAATCGAGCACCACGCCGGTGGCTCCGGCGGCCTGGGCATTATTGAACCGGACCCCCGAGCCGCAGGGGAAAGCAGCGTCTTCTTCCCACTGGATCCAGACCCATTTACCGGTCAGGGAACCGGCAGGGAAGGCGTTGCAGCCAAAGCGGTTGTCTGCCGGAGCCATCACCACATTGCCGGTGAGCTGTGCTTCGGTAACTGCCGGGTCCGAGTAATTGAAGTTGGAGGAGTACTGCCCGGCGACGGATCCGGTCAGTTCGGCTGGAGCGAGGACGTCGGCGCGGTCGAGAGTGACCCGGGAACCGATGGTGCTGGCCACGGTCAGGGCCGACTTTGCGTTCCCGGGGGAACCGCCGATGTCATAGACATCTCCGGCGTTGCCCGAAGCGACAACGGAAAGGATGCCCTGTTCGGTGAGCTTGTTGACGATGTCGTTTTCGGGATCGTCAACCGGGCTGTAGTCGGAGCCGAGGGACATGTTCACTACCTGGGCACGGTCCGAAAAGTCGCCGTCGCCGTTGGGGTCCAGCACGTAGTCCAGCGCCTGGCCGACCACCTCGGAGGAGCCTGCGCAGCCGAAGACACGGATGCTCACGAGCTGGGCATCCGGTGCGGAACCGGGGCCGATCCGCATGGAATTGACCTGCTCCGCCGTGAGGGTGGAGTAGTCGCCTCGGAAGGTGGAGCCGTCGTTGTTGGTCCCGTACCCGGCGGCAGTGCCGGCCACGTGGGTGCCGTGCCCGCCGCAGTCGAGCGGATTCAGGTCCGGCCGGGGGACCGGCTGGTAAGTGGGGGAGTCGGGATCGGCATCGTAGTCATCGCCAACGAGGTCGTAGCCGCCAATGAACTTATTGGAATCAAGAAGGCCGCTCCCGGGCGAGGGAATGGTGGCCGAAGCCTGTGCTGCCTGGTAGGCCTCGATGGTGCCGGGGCCGCCGAAATCGCTGTGGGTGTAGTCGAGGCCGGTATCCAGGACGGCGATGGTGATGCCTTCTCCGGTCTGCTTGCGCTCCACCCACGTGTTCAGGGCCCGGGTATCAATATCCGCGCCCTTGTTATCGACGTGCTTCGGAACGATCTTGGTGATGCGGGCAACGTCCGAGCGGCCGGCCAGCTCGCGGATGGCCTCGGCGTCGCCCACGATCGCGGTCCCGGGGAGCGTGTTGGTGGTTGTGTAGAGGGTGCTCGCGGCAGCTTCCTGTGCCACTGATTCTGCCTGCGAAGTGATGTCGCTGCGGATCTCTTCGACCAGGGGCTTGTTCACCACCGGCTCCGCTTTTCCGTCCTTGACCTCCTCGGGCTGGGTCTGTTCAAAGGCGCCTTCGCCCGTGAACTGCACGTAAACCGAAACCTGGCCGGTGGCGTCCCGCAGGCTGGGGGACACTTTTTGTTCGGCGAACCGCTCGAGGGAGATGCCCTCGGTGAGTTCATTGCCGCCGGCAGGTGTCTCAGTGGCCTGCGCCGGCAGGCTCAGGCCGAGGCCCGCTGTGAGTGCGATCCCGGCGAATGCGGCAGTGACAACCGCGCCGGGTTTGTGATGGATGGACAATCTCATTGCGCTCCTTGAACATTCCACCGAGCGCTACCGGGCATGTCCAAGAGACAATTGCACGGCTGCTGACACACTGCGGCAGGTTTTCCGTTGTGCCTCCAACCCCCGTAAGGAGTGTCAGCGTGCACGTAACGGCCCCCAAACCAAGCAGCCGTAGGGTCACAATAGAGGAGCAAACGCCCAGTGCAAAGGTTGGACTTATTAATAGCGAATTACTACTTTGACCCTTGTTTTTTAGCAATTCAGGCTGTAAATTTCAGCGCCCGCGGGTCGAATTAACGTCGGAAGGAGCCGCCCCGTTGCGGGGACGGCTCCTTCCGTGATTCTTCTGGCTTGTGTTTGGGCGGGTTGACGCAGTTAGAGCGCCGGGCCCTGGCCGGCGTTGCCCTGCCACAGCGCATCAAACGGTGCGTTGGAGGAAACGCGGTTGCGGATACCTTCCGTGACGAACGCCTTCGCCGTCTTTGCCGCTTCCAGAGGCGTGGCCCCCTTGCCCAGTTCAGCAGTGATAGCCGCAGCGAGGGTGCAACCGGCACCGCTGACAGCTACCTCGCCTACCTTGGGTGCCCGCAGGACCTCCATGGTTTCGCCGTCGTAGAAGACGTCGACGGCGTCGTCGCCTTCCAGCCGGACTCCGCCCTTGGCCAGCACTACGGCTCCGCTGGCTTCATGGATGCGGCGGGCTGCTTCCTGCAGGTCTTCCACGGTCTCAATGGAATCCATGCCGGACAGGGACATGGACTCGAAGTGGTTGGGGGTGACGAAGGTGGCCAGCGGGAGGATCTGGGCCTTGAGCGCCTTGTCGGTATCCAGTGCCGCGCCGGGTTCCTGGCCCTTGCAGATGAGCACCGGGTCCAGCACGAGGTTCTTCCAGTCCTGGGCCTGCAGCGCCTTGGCAACGACGTCGATGGTTGCCGGGGTGCCGAGCATGCCGATCTTGACCGTGTCGAGGTCATAGGCGGTCATGATGGCTTCGAGCTGGTCGGTGATGACCTGCGGGTCCACCGGGACGAACCGGTGGTTCCAGGAGTTGTTGGGATCGAAGGACACGATGCAGGTCAGGGCGGTGATGCCGTAGACGCCGAGTTCCTGGAAGGTCTTCAGGTCGGCCTGGGCGCCGGCGCCGCCGGTGGCTTCGGAACCTGCGATGGTGAGCGTGACGGCCGGAGCTGAGGGCGCAGAAGAGGGTGTGTTTGCAGACATGGCTCCATCTTCCACCCAAAACGGCGGAACCGGCCACCCTTGTAAGACGCGCTGTTACGGCGCGCCGCCGTCGTGCCCCAGCGGCGCTGCGGGCTAACCGTCCCGGCGGACGCCTCGGAGCAGGCGGACTACGTCCTCCATGATGTTCCGGACCACCGGGAGCCGGGACAGGATCACGAGTTTGGCCACCAGCGGGGCCAGATTCGCGGCCAGCCGGTGGGACCTGCGCTGTCCGGGGGAGCGGTCATACACCCAGAAGAAGGTGATCCCCATATGCATCAGCCAGAGCAGTTCGGGCAGGTCGTCGCGGATAGCCACGGGCGGCTGCGGCCGGGCGGTCGACACCGCCTGCCGGAACATCGCGATGGATTTCCCCCGCCCGACGGCGTCGTCCTCCCGGCGGTTCGGTGACATGGCGTCGCGCAGGAAATGCGCGCCGAAGGCGTGGTACGGCTCCATGGTTGTCAGGCCGGTGGACAGAATGACCGCCAGGTTTTCGCCCAGGTTGTGGCCCTCGCGGATCTGCGGCAGCGCAAGGGAGCGGTGTTCATCCTGGAGGGACCGGTAAAGCTCGTGGAGGAGGTCATCCTTGGAACGGAAATAGTAGTAGGCGTTGCCTACCGAAAGGTTTGCCTCCTGTGCGACAGCGCGCATGGTGGTCTTTTCGTAGCCCTGTGAGGCGAAGAGGCGCAGCGCGGTGTCGATGAGGAGCCGGCGCGTCTGTTCGCTCTTGGCGGTGACGGCCAATGATGCTCCCTTTGCAGTATTTTCAGCGTTTAGTAGACCATTTTTTTGAACGTGTTCAAAATCGGGTGCGCGGCAGGAGCGGACCGGGCGTGGCAGAATGGATGCGGCCCTGCGGGGCTGCCCGGGGCAGCGGGCACAGTGCTAATACAGCCGGCGAAAGCCAGGCGAACCACTAACCGAACGGAAATGCCATGAACGCACAGCCACGGACAGCTGTGAAAAACGCTGCAGCCTACGCCTCCCGCGGGAGCTCCCAGTACGACCTGATCCTCACCCTGATGTGCGTGGTCATCGTCATTTCGAATATCGGTGCCTCCAAGGGCGTACAGTTTTCCCTTCCCGGCGGCTGGGACATTGTCACCGACGGCGGTTTCTTCCTCTTCCCGCTCGCGTACATTCTCGGCGACGTGGTGAGCGAGGTCTACGGTTTCAAAGCCGCCCGCCGCGCCATCTTCACCGGCTTTGCGATGGCACTTCTCGCCGTCGCCAGTTTTGCCTTAATCATTGCGCTGCCGGGGTTCAATGACGCCTACGGGCTGGAGAAGCAGGCTGCACTGGAAGTAGCTCTCGGTCCGGTCTGGCAGATTGTCCTGGCGAGCCTGCTGGGGTTCCTGGCCGGCCAACTGCTGAACTCGATGGTGCTGGTGCGGATGAAGGAGCGGTTCCGCGAGAAGGCACTGGCCGGACGGTTGATGCTGTCCACCGGTGTGGGGGAGTTTGCGGACACCCTGATTTTCTGTGCCATTGCGGCTCCGGTCATCGGGATTACCGACGCCGGCGGGTTCTTCAACTACGTCCTGTTCGGCTTCCTCTACAAGACGCTCATTGAGTACCTTTTTGTGCCGGTCACGGCCCTGGTCATCCGGGTCATCAAGAAGCGCGAACCCAGCTACGTGGAGCCGGTGCTGGAGCCTGTCGCGGCGTAGGGGCGGGGGCCGGGTTCGGTGCTCCCCGTCACTGCCGCGATTCGGCGCGGCGTCCGCTGCTCCGCCGCGTCCCCATGAACATCAGAAGCGGCCCGAGGACGAGGGAAATGGCGACGGTGATGATCGCTTGGGAGGGTGGCTTCCATGCCGCCACCACTACCAGCGCCAGCAGCAGGGAGAGCGTAACGAGGATCTGGATGGTCCATCCAACATTGCCGTGCCCGCGCCGCACTACAGGATTCCCCTGCTTTTCCGCCATGCTGACCCCTTCGAATAGCCGTTGCAAGACCGCCAGGCCTCCGCTCCGAGCCTAGCGGCAACGGGCCCTACCGTGCGGGGAAACGCCAATCAGGTCACCGGGCGAAATCCCTGCCCAGGTGTGCAAAGGTGGGGGAACGCCAGAGCTTCACTTCCCCCGTACGGCAGGAGACAAACATGAGCAATCCAGTCCCGAACCCCGGTGCCAAGGCAGTAGATGAAAATCTTGCCGGAACCGCGGAGGAATTCAACGACGAAGTCACCAAGGCAATGATCGAAGACGCCCAGGAGAAGGATTCGAGCCCCGGAGACGAGGAGCGGGATGCCCAGCCCGCCTTGGAAGAGGATGAATCGACCCAGGCTAAGCCGGACAATTCCTAGCCGGCTTGGCTCTCTGCAGAACCACTGGAACTCGGCACATCGCACGCAAGGATTACAGCGGTAGGTAGACCAGCTACTTACCGCTGTAGTACTTGCCCAGGACCTCCGCCTTGAAATCGAAGAACGTGCCGTCGTCGATGGACAGCCGGGCATCGTCAACGAGCTTCACGGTGAAGCGTTCATTGTGGATGGAAATCAGCGTGTGGCTGACCATCTCGTTGGACTTGAACAGGTGCTGGATGTAGGCGCGGGTGTAATGGGTGCAGGTATAGCAGTCGCAGCCCTCCACCAACGGCCCGAAGTCCCGCTTGAACTTGGCATTGGAGAGGTTCTTACGGCCGTACGGCGTGTAGAACGCCGAATTCCTGGCTACCCGGGTGGGAGAAACGCAGTCGAAGGTGTCGGCGCCGTTTTCGATGGCGGTGAAAATGTCATCCGGCTCGGAAATCCCCAACAGGTGGCGGGGCTTATTCTCCGGAAGCTCCTCCGTGCACCACCGGACAATGGTGCCGAGGTTTTCCTTTTCGAACGCCCCGCCCAGTCCGAAGCCGTCAAAGTCCATGGCACCGAGATCCCGGGCTGCCTTACGCCGCAGGTCTTCGTACTGCGCGCCCTGCAGCACCCCGAACAGGGCCTGGTAGGGCTTGTCGGAGCGTTCCTCGGTCAGCCGCTGGTGCTCGGCAAGGCACCGCAGGGCCCAAAGCCGGGTGCGTTCCAGCGACATTTCCTGATATCCGCGGGAATTCATGAGCGTGGTCAGCTCATCAAAGGCGAACATGATGTCGGCACCGATTTTGTGCTGCACCTGCATCGAGATTTCCGGGCTGAAGCGATGCTTGTCGCCGTTCAGATGGGACTTGAACCAGACGCCGTCGTCGTCGATATGTGCCAGGCGTTCCTTGCCGGGCGCGACGTCGTCGTCCGACCCGGTGGCGTGCGTGGTGCCGTCGGCATTCATGTTGATGACCTTCTTGAAGCCCGCACCCAGGCTCATCACCTGGAATCCGCCCGAGTCGGTGAAGGTGGGGCCGGACCAGTTCATGAACTTTCCCAGACCGCCGGCTTCATCGAGGATGTCCGGGCCGGGCTGCAGATACAGGTGATAGGCATTCGCCAATACGGCCTGGGCGCCGAGCTCCGCGACCGACTCGGGGAGCACAGCCTTGACCGTGGCCTTGGTACCTACCGCGATGAACGCCGGAGTGGCGATCTCGCCGTGCGGCGTGGAGATGGTGCCGGTGCGGCCCTGAAAGCCGCCGCCGTTCGCCTCGACTCGCTGTTCGGCCGCTGCAGGGGCGGTTTCGCGCAGGCGCTTACCGAGGGTGAAGGAAAAGGCTGAGGAAGACACCCCTCCATTTTGCCTTACTCCGCGCCGGCCTTCCGCCGGGCCTGGCCGCTGGGAGATGCACCACATTTATATCTGCTGGTGCTTTCCCGGGGATAGGTTGGATTGGCGGAATTCAACCGACCATGCACCCGGCCGCCGGAATATCCCCGCACCCCCGATGCCTACGGCACGAAAGGCAGAGGCCACCCGCGTTGACGCACCTGCAGGAAATGTTCAGGATCGCTCCGGCACACAACGACCACCACGCGGCCATCCGCTGCGCCATCGGAGTGGGAGTTCCGCTTCTCCTGCTGCTTTTCCTGGGGCGGATCGACCTGGCCATTTTCGCCACGTTCGGTGCCTTCACCGGGATCTACGGCCGGAACGAACCGCACCGCCAGCGACTGGGCCACCAGGGCCGCGCCGGGACACTTATGCTGGCCGTCATCCTGGCGGCAGCGCTGTGCGCCCGCCTGGACCTGGATGACTGGGGAACCGTCATCGGCACCACGGCAGTAGCCGGTTTCGGCACCATTGCCACGGGCTTTTGGCGGCTGCGCCCGGTCGGCTCCCTGTTCCATATCTTCGCCTTCGCCGCCATATCCTCCGTCCCGAACCATCCTCCGCTCTGGCAGGGGATGCTCACCGCAGTCCTCACGGTGGCCTTCTCCATCCTGCTGGGCCTGTCCGGGATGCTCGTGCAGAAGTACCGCACGGAATGGAAACCACCGGAACGCCTGCGCTTCACGCCGGCCCAGCGCCGCCTCATCTACATTGACGGGCTGCAGTATGCGGTGGCCGCAGTGGTGGCAGGATCCATCGCCACCCTGCTGGGCATCGGCCACAACTACTGGGCCATGGTCGCGGCGACCGTTCCGCTGATCGGCGCGACAGTACGCCACCGGGTCCACCGCGGCCTGCAGCGCATCCTGGGCACGTTCGGCGGCCTATTGCTGACGGCGCTGATCCTGCTTCCGGGCCTGGAGCCCTGGCAGATGGTCCTGGTCATTGCCGCTTGCCAGTTCGGGGCGGAGATGTTCATCGCCCGGCAATACGCACTGGCCCAGGTGGTGGTCACGCCGCTGGCGCTGGTCAGCACGGAGCTGGCGCACCCGAGCAACCCGATGGAGCTGCTGCGGGACCGCGGCATTGAAACGCTGATCGGCGCCGTCGTCGGCATGGCCGTGGTGGTGGCCGTCCATGTCCGGCAAAAGCAGCTGCAGCAAAAGAAGCGGAAGTCCGCCTAGCCGCGCACGGCAATCAGCTCGGTGCGGATGCGCCGGTCCAGCTCCGCGTCGGACAGCGTCTGCGAACCGCCGTGGGAGCGCAGGTAGAGCAGGGCGTTCAGGCGCAGGACCCGCCATTCCCGTTCGCTGGCATCTTTTCCGGCCTCGGCAGCCCGGTGGATTTCGCGGTCGTACAGGTTGGGTTCGTTCAGCTGGCGCTGCAGCAGCTCGGCAGCCAGCTTGGCCTTCATCGGGTCGGTCTCGGATGTGTCCGCAGCACGCACAGCATGGCTGTACGCCGCCGCGCTCTCGGCGTCGCCGGCCTCATGGGTGATGTGCGCCGCCAGGGCCAAAGCGCCCTGGATCCAGTTCCAACGGCCAAAGTTCCCGTCAAAGGGGAGCCCGGTGATGACGTTGCAGACCCTCAGGGCGTTTTCAGCATCACCGAGATCGATGTAGAGAATGTGGGCCAAATCTCGGACATCCTGCAGGTGGCTGCCGGATTTCACGTTCAAACCACGGTCCAGGCGCGCTGCAATCTCCTGTACGGCTGAGTTTTCCGGGTGGGCGGCCGCGGCGTCGGCAATGATTTCGGCCGCGTTGTCTTCCTCCGAAGGCACCTGTCGAACAGCATCCGACGGCGCACCTTCGGGAGCCGGAGCCTGTACCCGGACGGCTGATCCGTAGGCCAGCCGGAGCGAAGTCCCGTCGTCCAATTTAGCGAGCACCAGCGCGGGAACACCGAAATCATCGGCCTCCACACTGGTTCCGGCTACCGGAGCCAGTGGTTCTGCAGCACCCTCACCCGGGACAAGGATCTGTCCGGGGGCAAGCAGTTCCGCGTTGACCCGGAACGCGTACGTTTCCGGCAGGCTCTCAGACATGGCGATTCCTTCGTGGTTGGACCTCGGCTCCCCAGAACCTCCAGTATATAAAGCTTGTCAGCTGCGACTTTTTCAGCGGCCCCAGCCGGCCGAGGCCAGTGCCTGGCGCAGCAGGTCTCCGCGGCCGCCGGAGAATTCGGCGTAGATCGCGGGGCTGAGTGCTTCGTCCGGAGTCAGCCAGGACAGTTCCAGTGCGTCCTGGCGGGGATTGCACTCACCGGTCACGGGAATCAGATAGGCAAGCGCCACGGCGTGCTGGCGTTCATCCGTCAGCCCGCTCTGCGAAGGGGAGGGGAAATACTCGGCGACGGCGAACGGCACCAGGGTGGGCGGCAGCTGCGGCAGCGCCATCGGCCCCAGATCCTTCTCCAGGTTGCGCAGCAGGGCCCCGCGGATGGTTTCGCGGTACAGCACCCGGCCCGAAACGAAGGAACGTACCATCTGGCCTTCCGGCGTCGCCTGCAGCAGCAGCCCAACCTCGGTGACGTAGCCCAGCGGGTCGCACCGCACGGGCACCGCCTCGACGTAAACCATGGGCAGGCGCTGCCTGGCCTCGTAGAGATCTTCCTCGGAGAGCCAGCCTGGATACGGGTCAGGAGTACGAACGTTCATAGCAGTGTTCTACCCCAAAGGTGCCGTGCCCGTCACACGGCACGCTACGCTTCGGCCATCGGCTGAACCGGCCCGGACCCTTTCAGCCCGGCGGGTGCATCCCTAGACTTGGGCTATGACACGGGACCTCCCGGAGCTTCTCCTGCCGGATGCCGGGGCCTGGCGGGAGTGGCTGGAGCACAATTACGGGTTATCCGTCGGCGTCCGCCTGGTGCTGGGGAAGAAGGGCGGAAGCGTCACCCGGTTGACGTATCGCGAGGCCCTTCAGGAAGCACTCTGTTTCGGCTGGATCGATGCGCAGGCTGACCGGCGCGACGAGCAAAGCTACCTGCAGCGGTTTCAGCCGCGCGGTCCGCGCAGTAACTGGTCGCTGCGGAACGTTGGCTACATCAACCGGCTGGAAGCGGAAGGCAGAATGCATCCGGCCGGACGGGACGCCGTTCTCAGCGCGAAGGTGGACGGCCGCTGGGATGCCGCCTACGCCGGATCGGCAACAGCGGAAATCCCGGAGGACCTTCGGGCGGCCATCGCCGCCGTTCCCGCAGCCCAGGAAATGTTCGACGTGCTGACATCGCAGAACCGCTTCGCCATGTACATCCGGCTCAAAGGCCTCAAGACGCAGGCAACCCGCGAGCGCTGGATCGCGGACTATGTGCAGATGCTCAGCGAACACCGCGCGCCCTATCCGCAGAAACGGAAGCCGTCACCTCCGTCAGCGGTGGGGCAGGCGCCTAACGCCTAGCCGCCGCGGCTTGGCTTCCTCGGTTCAACCGGGGCCCCATCCGTCCACCAGAACCGCCCCCAGGAGGTCCACATGTGCCGACTCTTTGGTATGCATGCCGGGAAGGATCCGGTCCGGGCAACGTTCTGGCTGCTCACGGCCCCGGACAGCCTGGCCCAGCAGAGCCGTAAGGAAGCGGACGGCTTCGGGATCGGAACGTTTGCCCCCGACGGCAGCCCGGTGGTCGATAAAGCGCCCATCGCTGCGTATCAGGATGTGCAGTACGCCCAGGAGGCCCGGGAACTGGAAAGCACCACCTTCCTGGCGCACGTGCGTTACGCCAGCACCGGCGGGGACACGGACGTCAACACGCACCCCTTTGAGCAGGACAACCGTCTCCTGGCCCACAACGGGGTGGTGGAGGACCTGGACAAGCTCGATGACCGGCTGCGCCAGTTGGAGATGTACCACCTGGTCAAGGGGGAGACGGACAGCGAGCGGGTCTTCGCCCTTATCACCGGCGCAGCGAGGGTGAACGGCGGAGACGTTTCGGCTGCGATTGCATCAACGCTGACCTGGATTGCGCAGAACCTGCGGCTGTACGCGGTGAACATCATCCTCACCACCGCCACCGAGCTGTGGGCCGTGCGCTACCCGGACACCCATCCGCTGTACGTCCTGCAGCAGGGGCCGGGCGGTCCGGTGGGGGAGAAGCGGAGCAGCCGGATCAGCGTCCACAGTGACCAGATACGCGAGGAGAAGCGGCCGGAAGTGCTGGTGGCAACCGAAAAGATGGATGCCAACCCGAATTGGCGGCTGCTGGACTCCGGCGAAATGCTGCATGTGGACAGCGACCTCAATGTCCTGCGCACGTTTCCGCTCCCGCAGCACCCGCAGCACCTGATCACGCTGGCGGATCTGGACCCGGCAGCGGCGGCGTCGCAGCACCCGCTCAAGACGGGCTGATGCTGTGCCTCAGGTGAGGTCCGCCCCGGCCCGCTGCACCCGCGCCGACGCTTCGAGGACCATCCAGGCCTGAAGCTGGGTGGAAAGCCCGACGGCGGAGCCGCCCGGGTAGGATACGGCGGCCGGTACCAGCGGCTTGGCGGAGAAGAGGATCCAGTCCGCCCGTTTGCTCCGGCCCTCCCACAGTGCCGTCGCCGTGGCTTCCACCAGCGCGGCCGCCGTCCGGCGGGACGGTTCCGGCAGGGCGGGGGACACGGCGGCCTGGGCCAGGTAGCGCGCCAGGATGCCGGTGAAAAGACCGCCGTCGCCGGTGCCGTGGGTGCGCAGCACGCGCGAGGTGCCGCCGTCGTCGGTCAGGTGGGTGTCGACGGCGCGCACCAGTTCCGCAGCGCGGGTGAGGTTGGCACTGCCGCCGAGCTCGAGCAGGGCACCCAGGACAGGCCCCTGGTTGTAAGTGAACACGGTGCTCTCCAGCTGCGGACGGCCCCGGACCACCTTGACCCCGTCCAGATACAGTCCGGTTTCCGGATCCAGCACGGTGGCGTTGAGCCAATCCACCAGCTCCTGCGCCCGGTCCCGTGATCCGGTGCGGACAAAATGCAGGGCAGCCGGAGCGGTGGCCGGGGTGTTCTTGAAGTTGCGGTCCTTGTTCCAGTAGATGCCGCCGCCCAGTTCCGGGGTGTGGGCGGACTCCAGCGCCGTGTTCAGGGTGGAGAGGATTTTCCGGTAGGGGCGCTGCCGGTCCCGCGCTCCCGACAACGAGTTCAGGCGGCCGACGGCCAGGGCCAGCCACGCCATGTCGTCATAGAAACGGTTGGTGTAGTGCATCCGGTTCCGCAGTCCGATGGTCCGCACCAGCGCCGGTGCCAGGTCCGCAGCCGAGGGATGCTCCGGTCCGCGGAACGGCGTGCCGGTGCGGCGTTCGCGCAGGCCGGCGTCGATCAGGGCATCGAGGTAGTGTGCCTGCCACCAGTAATGCCAGGGCTGGCGCAGCTGCTGCAGCAGCGAGGCCGGGCGGCTGGTGGCAGCCAGATGGGTCCCGGGCAACCCGGCAAACGAACGGCCAAACGCGGCGCTCACGGTGCGCGCGGCGGTCTCGGCGCGGTCGTCGGAATCCTCGTAGAGCATGCGCCAACCCTATGCCAGCCGCCGAAGATGCGGCACCGGCCAACGCACAGTAGGCTCGGATACTGCCGGTGTGACATAGACGACACTGCCGGTGAGCAAATCTGCCAGGAGGAACGCATGGACATCGCAGGCGCATCAGCCATAGTCACAGGGGGAGCGTCCGGACTCGGGCGGGCCACGGCGCGGAGGCTGTACGACGCCGGCGCCTCCGTGGTGTTGGTGGACCTGCCGCAGTCCGAGGGCCTTGCCTATGCAGCGGAACTCGGCGACAACGCCCGGTTCGTCCCCGGTGACGTCACCAACCCGGAACAGATGCAGGCCGCCGTCGAAGCAGCCATGGCTGCAGGACCGCTCCGGGTGGCCGTGAACTGCGCGGGTATCGCAACACCGGGCAAGGTGCTGGGCCGCGACGGCGTCCTTGCGCTGGAGGACTTTGCCCGCGTGGTCAGCGTGAACCTGATCGGCACCTTCAATGTCACCCGGCTCGCCGCCGCTGCCATGGCCGAAACCGATCCGGTCACCGCCAACGGGACCGAGGAACGCGGCGTCATCATCAACACCGCCTCCGTTGCCGCCTTTGACGGCCAGATCGGCCAGCCCGCCTACTCCGCCTCCAAGGGCGGCGTGGCCGCCATGACGCTCCCGCTGGCGCGTGAGCTGGCCCGGCACCTGATCCGGGTGGTCACCATCGCGCCGGGAATCTTCGAAACACCCATGATGGCGGGACTGCCGCAGGCCGCCCAGGATTCCCTGGCCGCACAGGTGCCGCACCCTTCGCGCCTGGGCCGGGCCACGGAATACGCCTCCCTGGCAGCCCACATCATTGAAAACCAGATGCTCAACGGCGAGACCATCCGCTTGGACGGCGCCATCCGGATGGGACCGCGCTGACCTTCATGAGCTCCTCCGCACCACTGCACCAACTGCCCGACGCCGATTTCTACGGTTTCGAAGACCTGCTCAGCGACACCGAGAAAGCCAAGCTTGCCGAACTGCGGCGCTTCCTCGCCGAGGAAGTGCTGCCGCACGCCGTGGACTGGTGGAACGAGGCGCGTTTCCCCTCCGACCTCCTGCCGAAGCTGGCACAGCTGGAACTTTCCACGCCTGTCCAGCAGGGCTACTCGCCGCTGTTCGCAGGCCTGGTGATCGCGGAAATGACGCGCGCCGACACCTCGCTCGCCACGTTCTTCATGGTCCACCATGACCTGTTTGTCGAAGCGCTGCATGTCTTTGGCTCCGAGGAGCAGAAGTCCCGGCTGCTCGACGACGCCCGTGCGCTGCGGATTACCGGTGCCTTCGCGCTGACCGAGCCGGAACACGGCTCCGATGTTGCCGGCGGCATGTCCACCACCGCCGTGCGCGACGGCGACACATGGGTGCTGAACGGTGCCAAACGCTGGATCGGCAACGGCACGTTCTGCGACTACATGGTCCTGTGGGCGCGGGAACCGGAAACCGGACACACCCGCGGTTTCCTGCTCGACGCGAACCTGCCCGGAGTAACCCGGACCCGGATCGAGAACAAGACCGCGCTGCGAACGGTGCAGAACGCGGACATTGTGCTGACTGACGTCCGGGTGCCCGCCGCTGACCTGCTCGCCGGCGTGGAAAGCTTCGACGACACCAAGCAGCTGCTGCAGGGATCCCGGATCATGGTCGGCTGGCAGGCGGTGGGAGCCCAGCTGGCCGCGTTCGACGTCGCCCGCGCGTACGCCGTCGAACGCCTGCAGTTCGGCCGCCCGCTGGCAGCCTTCCAGCTGATCCAGCAGCAGCTGGTGCAGATCCTCGGCAATGCGGTGGCCAGCACCGGAATGCTGGCCCGGGTTACCGAGCTCGAACACGGTGGCTACCCCGTACCCGGTAACGAAGCGCCCGTCGCCGGCACAGCCTCCGGGGATATGGCGCGGGCCGCCCTGGCGAAGTCCTACGCCAGTGCCAGGATGCGCGAAAGCGTGGCACTGGGCCGCAGCATCCTCGGCGGCAACGGGATTGTCACCGACTACCGGATGGCCAAGATCTTCGCCGACGCCGAGGCCATCTACACGTATGAAGGCACCTATGAGATCAACACGCTGATTGTCGGGCGGGACATCACCGGGGTATCGGCCCTGCGTTAGGGGTCTTCGCTGGATCCTGCGGGGTGGGGTCTGCTGCGTGCGTCGGGGTGGGTCCCCGTGGGGCCTGGAACGGCGGCAACGAAATTTCCGCGCTCGCAGAGCTCGCGGGAAATATTAAAGCCGCCTTATCCAGGCCCCTCCGGAGCCCCGGTTGGTGCAGGCAGCAGCGGAGCCCCGGCGTGCCGCCTTCGTCCAGACGCTTCGGTTTGTGCAGATCCCTTCGGTTTGTCGGGTTCCCCGCGTTGCGCGGCGCAGGGATTGCAACAAACCGCAGGGTTTCCGCCTGCGGGGTGGCTGAAAGGAGCCGGGCCGAACGCTGAACCGGTTAACTCGGGTGTTTGGCCCGTAAGGTCGCTCCGAAGCGATCCGGTTTTGCTCCGTTATGGGAAAAACCTGCCGGTTTGGGAAATCCCTGCCGCTGCGCAGCGGAGCGTTTTCCCAAACCGGCAGCAAATTCCCAAACCAGGCGGAAATCGCACGGCCGCTGGCCGAAAGGCTTGCCCGGGAAGCAGGGGCCCCAGTCCTGCGTGCCGAAGTGCCTTTGCCGCAGGCCGTTTCCGGGCGTTTCCCTACGATTTGTCCGAATCCCTTCGGTTTGTCGGGTTCCCCGCTTCGCGCGGCGCAGGGATCGACACAAACCCCAGGGATTGCCCCAAACCGCAGGGTTTCCCACCCCGGGTGGTTGCCCGCCCCGGGTGGTTGCCCGCCCCGGCGCAGAGGGAGCTGGCTGGCCGGGATAGAACCGGGCCAGAGTGTTGATTTCCACGGTTTCGAGGCCTGCACTTGGCGCTGACGGCCGGGCACCATTTGCTGCCCGGCGGAACGGCCGGGTGGCATGCCGCCCTCAGGATCAGTAGGCTTACTAAATGGGCCGCAGGAACAGCGGCCCGGTTCACCGGACGTGAAAGGCATGGTTTATGACCGAGCAGAGCATTCCCGATCCCGAGCTGGGCGACGATCCGGTTCTCGCCGACGACGTCGCCGCTGTGGCCACTCCGGACGAGCTGACGGTGGTGTCCGAAGACGAGCTGCTGGAGCAGGATGAGCTGGTGGACGCTGAAGACCTCACGTACCCCGGGGCAGCAGAAGACAACCCGGACAACTGGCAGGAAGACCCGCTGATCCGCGAGGAAGCACCGCTGAACGAACCCGGTGAGCTCTCCGATCAGACCCTCCGCGACGAGACCGCCGAAGAGCGCTTCCTGAACGGGGACACGCAGATTCCGCCGGAAGCACCGACCATCGGCGAGGCCGCCAACGACGTCGACTTCGGCGATCCGACGGTAGGCGACGAAGACGCCAGCGATGACCCCGCACACCGCGGCGGCGACCCGCTTGCCGATTTCAACCCGGACGACGTCTAAGCCGACGACGCCCCAGGCAACGGCGCATACGTTCATGGGGTCCGGCGAGAGTGGTCTACGGACTGCCCGCCGGGCCCCATGCCTGTGCCCGGCTCCTGCCCGTAACGGACGGGGTGCTGGTCCGGTGATGGACGGCGTCGCAGGCACCCCCGGCATCCGCACTAGGCTGGATCCATGCCTTCTTTCCGCGTCCAGTTGAATATTCTCGGACTGAAGCCGGGCAATCCGCCCGAGGCCGTCATGGAAACGGCCGTCGCCGCCCTGGGGGCCGCCCACCACGTGGAGGCAAACCAGCTGGATATCGTCTCCGGGGTTCCGCGGATCACGCTGCGTTTCACCGTCCCGGACGATGAATGGTCCGTGGAAAACTCACGGGCCCGCCGCGCCGCCATCAACATGCGTGCCGCAGTGGAAGAAGTAGCGAACGGGCAGGACCTGCGTGTGCTCCGGCGGATGCGCGGACGCTGGACGGTGTTGTAGGAGGACCTGCTGTAAAAGGACGGCCCTAGGCGCCGGGGAAAGCGTCCAAGGAAAGCCGGCTGCGGTACTCCACCGGCAGGCGGGTCAGCGGATCGGTGAACTGCACGGACCGCGCCAGCAGCTGCAGCGGCCGGGAATAGTCGTCCGGCGCCTGGGGCAGCAGCTCCGGGTAGAACGAATCATTCAGGATGCCGATGCCCTGCGATGCCATGTGCACCCGCAGCTGATGGGTCTTCCCCGTATGCGGCAGCAGCCGGTACCGGCCCAGCCCGCCGCTGGTCTCCATCAGCTCGATCCGGGTCTCCGCATTGGGTTCGCCCTCGACCTCCTGGGCCAGCAGGTAGGTGCGGGATTTGATCATCCGGCTGCGGACAATCCGCGGCAGGTCGAGGTCCTCCCGCACCGGAGCCACCGCTTCGTACTCCTTGCTGATCCGGCGCTTCTCGAAGAGGGTCTGGTACTTGCCCCGGGTCTCGGGGTTGGTGGAGAACAGCAGCACGCCGGCGGTCATGCGGTCCAGGCGGTGCATGGGAATCAGGTCCGGAATCCCCAATTGGACCCGCAGCCGCACCAGGGCCGACTCGGCCACGTACATGCCGCCCGGCGTCGTCGGCAGGAAATGCGGCTTGTCCACCACCAGCAGGTCCTCATCCTGGTGCAGGATGCCGATCTCCACCGGGATCCGCTCTTCGGGCGGAAGCTCCCGGTAGTACCAGATGAAGGTGTGCTCGGTCAGGGGAGTGGCCGCGGTCAGCGGAATGCCGCCCATGCCCACTACTTCACCGCGTTCGAACCGCTCTATGATTCCGTCCGGATCCACATGGCCGAACCGTTCAAGCACGTAGTCCATGGCGGTGTCCCACGGTCCTTCACCGGGAAGGCGCAGGCGGGTGGCGTTGACTCCGTTGCGCACGGGAAGCGGGGACTGCATCACGGTTTCAGGATATCGCGCGTGCGGGCTTAAATTGGGCTTGGCTGTTCTGGGTAGAACAGGCCCGCCCTCCTCGCAATCCAGGCAGATCCTGCCGCAGAAACCCCATCATCCGAAACGGAGCCCGGTGGCCACCGAACCATTTCTTCCTCCTGTTGACCAGAAGGAGCCGACGCGGACAGCGCCGCCTCCAACGACGACGCCGGCCCTGACGCCGGAAGAGCGCCAGTCGGTCATGCGTACCCTGCGTTCGCCGAAACTGCTCAAGACGGAGGTCCTGGCCGGACTGGTGGTGGCCCTTGCGCTCATCCCCGAGGCCCTGGCCTTCTCGGTCATTGCCGGGGTGGACCCGAGGATCGGCCTGTTTTCGGCCTTCACGATGGCTGTCTCCATCGCGTTCCTCGGCGGCCGTCCGGCCATGATTTCCGCCGCCACCGGGGCTGTGGCCCTCGTGATTGCACCGCTGGTGGCCTCCCACGGCGTGGAGTACATGATTGCCGCCGTGCTGCTGGCCGGGGTTTTCCAGGTGCTGCTGGCACTGCTTGGCGTGGCGAAACTCCTGCGCTTCATTCCGCGCCAGGTGATGGTCGGCTTCGTCAACGCGCTGGCCATCCTGATCTTCATTGCCCAGGTGCCCGAACTGCTGGGGGTGCCCTGGCTTGTCTATCCGCTCGTGGCGCTTGGGCTGTTGATCGTCTTCGGCCTGCCCCGGCTCACGGCGGCGGTGCCGGCGTCGTTGGTGGCCATCGTGGTCCTCACGGCCATCACGGTGTTCGCGTCCCTTTCCGTCCCGACCGTCGGGGACAAAGGCGAACTGCCGGACAGCCTGCCGTCGCTGTTGCTGCCCGATGTGCCCTTCAGCCTCGACACCCTGCAGGTGGTCTTCCCCTACGCACTGGCCGTGGCATTTGTGGGGCTGCTGGAATCGCTGATGACGGCCAAGCTGGTGGATGATGTCACCGACACCCGCTCCAACAAGACCCGCGAAGCCTGGGGCCAGGGTGCAGCCAACCTCATTACCGGATTCTTCGGCGGCATGGGCGGATGCGCGATGATCGGCCAGACCATGATCAATGTGAAGGGCTCCGGTGCCCGAACCCGGATTTCCACGTTCCTGGCCGGGGTATTCCTGCTCCTCCTGGTGGTTGTCCTGGGAGACGTTGTGGCCCTGATTCCGATGGCAGCCCTGGTGGCCGTGATGATCTTCGTGGCGGTCACCAGCTTCGACTGGCACAGCATCCGCCCGTCCACACTGAAGATGATGCCCAAGAGTGAAACCGCCGTCATGCTGGCCACCGTGGCCGTGACCGTCTGGACCCACAACCTGGCCAGCGGCGTCGGCGTCGGGGTGCTGGTGGCCATGGTGCTGTTCGCGCGCCGGGTGGCGCACTTCGTCACCGTGGATCGCACGGTCACCGGGAACGACGCCGATGCCACCGCCGTCTATACGGTGAACGGCGAGCTGTTCTTCGCTTCCTCGAATGATTTGTATTCCCAGTTCGAGTACGTCCTGGATCCGGCGAATGTGGTCATTGACCTGAGTGGCTCCCACGTCTGGGACGCGTCAACCGTGGCTGCGCTCGACGCCGTGACGGAGAAGTACCGGCGGCGCGGAACCGAGGTGCGGATCACCGGACTGAATGGGGCCAGCGGCCAGATGCGCGAACGGATGGCCGGCAAGCTGCCCTAGCTGCCGGCCGCGTCCGCGCGGTTGCCCGTGTTCAGGCGGCGGCGGCGTGTGCGGGCTGCTGCAGGGAGGCCAGCTCCACCCGGCACTGCTCGGCGCTGGGGCGTTCGCGCGGCGAGAGCGAGGTCATGGCGGACAGCAGCGACCGCCATCCGGCGGGGAGCGCGGGCGGGATCACCGGTCCGCGGACCGTCCGGGCCACCATGGATTCGACCTGCGGCAGGTCGAAGGTGCGGACCCCCGTCAGGCATTCGAGCAGGACAAGTCCCAGCGAGTAAATATCCGTGGCGGAGGTCAGGGGTGCGCGCCGCACCTGCTCGGGACTCATGTAGGGCAGGCTCCCGTAGGACGGTTCCTTATCCCCGACCCCCTGGCTGCTGACGGCGATGCCCAGATCCGTGATTTTGGCGTGGCCGGTTGCCGGATCCACCAGGATGTTCGAGGGTTTCACGTCCCGGTGGATGTACCCCGCAGCATGCACGCCGCCAAGTCCGGCGGCGAGCTCGACGCCGAGCCGCGCAGCGTCGCTGGGCGGCAGCCCGCCGGAGAGGTTCTGCCGGAGGTCGGTGCCCTGCACCAGTTCCAGGACCAGGTACGGCGTCTGCACGCCGGTGCCGGGGTGGCTGATGGTGCCCGTGGAAATCATCCGAACCACGTGCGGATTCTCGACGGCCCGCAGCGCGGCCGCTTCCCGGATGGCTTCATGCCCCTCCGGCCTGTGCCCAAGCGGGGCGGAAAAGATCTTTACCGCCACCTTCTCCAGGGACGCCAGATCGGTAGCCCGCCAGACGTAGCCGGCAGTGCCCCGCCCGATAGGTTCGTCCAGGCAGAACCGGCCGCCGATGAGTACATGGGCGCTAAAGCCCGAGGCGTCGGAAACAGGGGATGCTGCGGTTCTTGATGCTGGATACCTGTCCATGCCGCCCCCGGATTATTAGCTAGTTTTTCTATTTACTAATCCGGCTAACGATAGGATGGGTGCGCAGTTGAGTCCAGCTTTCGGGTCTGGATTCCCGGTGCGACGACAAATCCCGGGCGGGATCAGTGCTGCGGCTTCCCCGGATCCGGCTTCGGTTCCTCCAGCGCGGAACGCAGGCGGTCCATAAAGGAAATGACAATCCCGGCTTCCTCCGGTGACAGCTCTGCCGCGGCCTGCATCATGCGCCGGTGCATATCACCCACGGTCTGGCGAACATCGGCGTCCGATGCGTCGGTGGGGACAATCTCCCAGGCGCGGCGGTCATTGGGCCGGGCACGCCGTCGGACGTATCCGCCGCGTTCCAGCCGGTCGATAAGTGCAGTGGTGGAGGCGGTGGAGATCCCAAGGAGCCGGCTCAGGTCCTTGGGGCTGAGGCTTCCACCGGCCTGCCGGGCCTGCATCAGGCAGCGCATGGCCAGGAGGTCGTTTTCGTTCATCCCCATGGCACCCTGAGTGCGTCGGCGGACCAGGGTCTCGGCGGCGCGGTAGCTGCGCACTGCATCCAGCACGGCGCGGGCTTTTGGATGCTCCGGATCGGGGCCGTACCAGTAGCCGTCCTGCTCCGGGAGCTGTTTTGGGGTGTCCATTCGTCCAATCCTAGCCTCGCTGGAAGGTAGGACGCCTAGGAATTAATGCGATGCATTTCACACTGCAATTAGGGCATAAAAACGTGATGTAATCTCTTCGGCTGTGGTCAGATGTTAGGTGTCCCCTTAGGTAATCCTTACCTCTCGCCTGCGATAGGAACGTCCTTGACTGCACCCGAAATCTCCCCGTCCGGTCCCAAAACCGGACCCTCGCGCCGCAATATCCTGGGCGGAGCCGGGCTCGGCTTCCTGGCCTTGGCGCTGGGGGCCTGCTCCACCCGTGACACTGTGGCGGCGGCAGGGAATGCGGCAGGATCCGGCGGTTTCACCGTGACTGATATGCGCGGCGTCCAGGTTTCCTTCGATGGGCCGGTGCAGAAAATCGCCACCACCGTCATCCCCTCTCCCTCCATGCTGGCTGCCGTGGACGGCGGGTACGCCAAGATCGTGGGCATCAATGAATCCACGCTGCAGGCCAACCGGCAGGGCCTGTTCGGGGAGATGTTCCCCGATTCGAAAACCACCACCACCATCGCGCCGTCGAGCTTCACCCCCAACATCGAGACCATCACCAAACTGGAGCCCGACGTTGTGTTCCAGTGGGCGGACCAGGGCGACGGACTTGTGGAGCCGCTGGAAAACGCCGGCTTCAAAACGGTCTGCCTGCTCTACGGAACGCAGGAATACCTGGAAACCTGGGTGTCCCTGTTCGCCACCATCCTCGGCAAGCCTGAGCGCGGCACCGAAATCGTGGACTGGATGCACGCCGAAATCGGCCGGCTGGAGGATGAACTCGCCGCGGTTTCCACGCCCGTGCGGGTGGTCCACCTGGGCCAGTCCGGCGACGGCTATTCGGCCTCCAACAAGTCCTCCTACATGCACTACTGGATGGAGCTGGCCGGCGGGCAGAACATGGCGGCGGAGAACCTTTCCGCCGAGAACGTGGTCAGCGCCGAGCAGCTGATTGAGTGGGATCCCGAGGTCATCACGCTGGGCGGCTTCGATACCCGCACCCCGGCCGAGGTCTACGCGGATCCCTCCCTCGCCTCCGTATCTGCCGTGAAAAACCGCCGGGTCTACAAGGCCCCGCTGGGTGGCTATCGCTGGGAGGTTCCCTGCGCCGAGTCCCCGCTGATGTGGCAGTGGGCAGCCGAGGTGTTCCATCCCGGCCGCACCAGCAACACCATGCGCGCCGCCATGAAGGAAAAGATTGCGTACCTCTACGGGTACGAAGTGAGCGAAGCCCAGATTGATGCCGCACTGCGGCTGGACCTGAACGGCGCCAGCGTTGGCTACGACGTCTTCCGCGGCTGAGATGGCGGCTCCGCATAGCTCCAGCGCACCTGCACCTGCCCGTGACGGCTCGACATCGCCGTCGTCCGCAGGTGCCCCGCCGTCGTCGGCCCGCCGCCGGTTGATCCTGCCGCTCTGCGTCCTGATCCTGTGTGCGGTGGCCCTGGTTTCCATGGCCGCCGGCCGGTACTGGGTGCCGCCGAACGAAATCCTGCGCATCCTGTTCAACGAAGTCACCGCACTCTTCGGCGGCGAAGGGATGCTCCGCCGGACCTGGACCGACCAGGAAGCCACCGTGGTCCTGGATGTACGGCTGCCTCGCGTGCTGCTGGCCTTCCTGGTGGGCGGAGCGCTCTCGCTCGGCGGCGCCTGCCTGCAGGCGCTGTTCCGCAATCCGCTGGTCAGCCCGGACATTATCGGCGTCACTGCCGGGGCGTCCTTCGGCGGGGTACTGGTGCTCACCCTCGGCCTGTCCGGCGGCTGGATGGTCGGCGGTGCCTTCGGGTTCGGACTGGCCGCACTCGCCGGCGTCCTGCTGCTGGGCCGGCTGGGCGGACGGGACAACGCCATGCTGATGATCGTCCTGGGCGGGATTGTGGTGGCGGCGTTCTTCAACGCGCTGGTCTCCTTCATGACCTACCTGGCCGACCCGTACTCCGAACTGCCCTCGATCGTGCACTGGCTGCTCGGTTCCATCGCCGCGGCCAGCTATGACAAGGTGCTCACCGCACTGGTCCCGGTGGCAATCGGCGCGGTGATAGTCCTGGCCCTGCGCTGGCGCCTGAATGTGCTGTCCCTGGGGGACGACGACGCCGCCGCGCTGGGCGTGAATCCGCAGCGCTCCCGGGTGGTGCTTTTGTGTGCCGTTGCCCTGATGACGGCAGGCACCGTCGCCGTGGCGGGGGCCGTCGGCTGGGTGGGACTCGTGGTTCCGCACCTCGCCCGGATCTGGGTGGGACCGGACCACCGGATCCTGCTGCCGGCGTCGTTGCTGTTGGGCGGTACCTACCTGATGCTCATCGACACCCTTAGCCGTTCCATCAGCAGCAGCGAACTTCCGCTCGGCATCCTCACCGCCATCATCGGCGCCCCCGTCTTCGTGCTGCTGCTGGCCCGTTCGCAGAAGAAAGCCGAGCTCTCATGACCCTCGTTTCCCTGCCCCGCCCGGTTCCCGGGGATCCCCTGACGGGCAGCCCGGTGGCTGACTCCGCACCGCTGCTGCAGGCCACCGGCCTCGGTTTCCGTTATTCCCGGCTGCGTCCGTGGCTCTTCCGGAACCTGGAATTTTCCTTGGAACGCGGGGAGGTCCTGTCCATCCTGGGGCCCAACGCCCGCGGCAAAACCACGCTGCTCAAGTGCCTCTCCGGGCTGCTTGCCCCGCGTGAGGGCACGGTTCACGGTGCGCCAGGCATCGGATACGTGCCCCAGGACCACGGCGCGGGTCCGTCCTTCACGGTCGCCGACATGGTGCTGATGGGCTGCACCCGGCACCTGCGCGCCTATCAGACTCCGCGCCCGGAGGACCATGCCGCCGCCGATGCGGCCATGGAACGGGTAGGCGTGGCAGGCTGGGCCGGACGCGACTATTCCACCCTCTCCGGCGGGCAGCGGCAGCTGGTGCTGATTGCCCGGGCCGTGGCCTCGGGCTGCGAACTGCTCGTCCTGGACGAACCGGCGTCGGCACTGGACCTGAACAACCAGTCCCGCGTGCTGAGCGTGCTCACCGGACTGGCCGCGGAGGGCATGGGCGTCATCATGACCACCCATCATCCTGACCACGCACTCCACGTGTCCCGCAACGCACTGCTGTTTGTCGGCAGCCACGACGTCCGCTGGGGACCTACCGAGGAGCTGCTTACCGGCCCCGCCCTCTCCGAGGTCTACGGCCTGCCGATCTGCACCCCCACCGTGGGCACGGTATCCGGCGAACGCGTGATCGCGGTCCCGGATTTCGGCCCGTCCTGCCGTGCCTGCCCGGTGCCCGGCGCAGTCGGGGCACCGGCGCCAGGGCCGACTCCGGTGGAAATACGAACACCCCTTGGAAAGGAACACCCGTGATTATCCGCTTGATCGGCGGCACGCCGATGCGTGGCCAGACCGACACCACCTGGCGCGGCGCCTTCGAGGATGTCGACGCCTACGACCTCGACGACGACGCCGCCCGCGCCCGGATCCTCTCGGCCGACGGGCTGGTGATCGGCGGCGGCGTGGACCATCTCCTGCTGGGCAAGCACCGCGAAGCGCTCACCGGCTTTGTCCGCGCCGGCGGCCGGGTACTGGTCAACGGCCAGGTGGTTAAGCCTTTCATCGACGGGCTGGCGGTCTGGCGCAAGCTGGAATTCCGCGGCGCGCAGGACGTCCGGCCGCATCCGGTCTCTCCACACCCGGTCTGGACAGGCATTGACTACCGGGACCTGCACTACCGCACCGGGGTGCCCGGAACCCACAGCTACGAGCGGTTGGAGGAGATCGGCGTCGCCGGTTTCTACGGCCGCGGCTATCACCTGGACCTGCCCGAGAGCGCGACCGTGGTCACCGGCATCGGCCAGTACCTGCTCCCGCTGGACTACAGCTACAGGATCGGCTCCGGCGAAGTGCTGGTGCACGGCGGCAACGACCTGGAGAGCTTCAGCGACGATCAGTATTCCGCCCGCGTGCTGGGCCCGAACCTGGTGCAGTGGCTGGAAGCCGGGGAACGCACCGCGGCCGAGCCGGCCCCCGCCCCCGCTCCTGCCGTCGTCGGACCCCGGCCCTCCGCCGTTTCACGCACCGAGGGATCAGCCGCCCCGCGGATCGGGCTGCTGCACTGCGGCACCTTCCAGCCCCTGCGGACCCTGGCCGACCCGGCCCTGGCGCCGTACCGGCTGGAGTCCGTTTATCTTCCGGACGCCGATCCGGCCGTACTCGCGGACCTGGACGTGGTGATTGTCAGCGACCGGCTGCATCAGGGCCAGCTTGGGCGCTTTGTTCCGGCCATCCTGGCCGCTTTGTCCGACCCGGGGAAAACCGTGATCGTGCTTGGTGAGAACAAGGTTGAACAGTGGCTGCCGGGCGTCGGCTACAGTTTCCGCCCCACGGTGTTCTGGATGTGGCGCACCGGCGAGGACAACGGCACCCGGCTGCGGCTGCCTGAGGATCCGATGTGGGAGTTCTTCACCCCCTGGTCGGTGTCCTGGCATCATCACGGGCTGTTGCATCCGCGTCCCGGTGCCCGCTCGCTGGTGGTGATGGAAGAGGACGGCGCCGAATCCGGCACGCTGCTGTATGTGGATGAGGCAAACCAGCCTGCCCGCCTGCTGGTGACCACCATGGACCCGGTCTACCACCACGGATCCGGCTTTATGCCCGGCGCTTCCCAGCTGCTGTACTCGCTGCTGCGCTGGGTCACGGCCACGCACGCCCCGCGGGCCTAGCCGGCGAGCACGCACGGCCGGACCACCGCCGTCGTCCGGATCAGCCCAAGACCAGCCGGACGGCGAGGAACAGCATAACGACGCCGATCAGCAGGTCCACAATCTGCCAGGTGCGCGGCCGGTTCAGCACCCCAGATAAGCTGCGGGCACCGTAGCCCAGCGCGGTAAACCAGATGAGGCTGCCGACTGCGGCGCCGGCGGCGAAAATCCAGCGCGTGTCTGAACCGTACTGGTTTGCCAGGCTGCCCAGCAGCACCACGGTGTCCAGATACACGTGCGGGTTCAGGAAGGTCAGGGCAAGGGTGGTCAGGATGACGGTGCCCTTGGCCCGCGGTGCCTGTGCTTCCAGTGCCGAGGGCCTGGCGGCGGAGATCAGCGAGCGGATACCCCACCAGGCGAGATAGGCGGCGCCGGCCCAGCGCAGGATGTCCAGGACCGCCGGGAAACGGGACACCAATGCCCCGATTCCGGCGGTGCCGCCGAAGATCAACAGGGCATCGCTGATGATGCACAGGGCCACTACCGCGCCGATGTGTTCCCGCCGCAGTCCCTGCCGCAGGACGAAGGCATTCTGCGCCCCGATGGCCACAATCAGTCCGAAACCGGTGACCATTCCGGTTGCCCAGATACTTAGCATTCCTCGACGGTAACCAGCTGCAGTGGTTCAGACAAACGAATGATTTGAAGGATGCATTAGGTTTGCTTCATGAACTTTGAGCATCTCCGCGCACTGTCCGCCGTCGTAGACGAGGGCACGTTCGAAGCGGCGGCGGATCGGCTGCATATCAGTCCGTCCGCGGTAAGCCAGCGCATCAAGGCATTGGAAAGCTCCGTGGGCCAGGTCGTCATTCGCCGGGGGACACCCTGCACTCCGACGGATGCGGGCATGGTTCTGCTGCGCATGGCACGGCAGGTGCAGCTGCTGGAAGGGGAAACCCGTTCCGCGCTCTCGGGTGGCACGTCACCGCGGACGCCGACGCCGGTGGCCGTCAACGCGGACTCCCTCGCCACATGGTTCGTCCCCGTCCTCTCTGAAGCAGCCGAGTGGACGGACAGCACCCTGGACCTGCACGTCGAAGACCAGGACCACAGTGCGCAGCTGTTGCGCCAAGGGGACGTAATCGGCGCCGTCACTGCCGATCCGACACCGGTCAACGGCTGCAGGGTCGAGGCCTTGGGCGCCATGCGTTATCTCCCGGTGTCGACGCCTGACCTGCAGCAGCGCTTCGCGCGCGAAGACGGTGTCGATTGGGCAGCCATGCCGGTGGTTCAATTCAATGCCAAGGACGATCTGCAGCGCCGGTTCCTGCAGGCACGCGGCGTTGACGGACGACCGCCCCGGCACACGATCCCGTCCTCGGAGGCCTTCGTGGCTGCGGTCCGTGCAGGACTCGGCTGGGGCATGCTGCCGGAACTGCAGTTGGGTAACGAGCTCAAGGACGGGACGTTGGTGCTGCTCGATGAGCGTGCGCACCGGGACGTCCTGCTGTACTGGCAGGCCTGGAAGCTGGACTCGGAACGGCTGCACCGCATCGGTGACTCAATCCGGCGGGCCGGCCGGCAGCTCAGGTAAGGAAGCCCGACCCCGGCTAACTCGGAAACGGCTGGCAGTGCGGGCAGTAATACAGGTCCCGCATTTCCATCTCGGTGTCGCCGAGCAGCTCATGCGCCACCTTGGTGCCGCAGCGCAGGCAGCCCCGCCGTTCCCGGCGATAGACCCAGAGCTGGTCCCGGCCCATGGCGCCGGTGGTGATCCGGCGGGAGCGGGCCTTATTGACCTCCAAGAGGCGCTTGGACAGGTCCACCAGGCGGGGTAGATCCGGGACGTCCGAGACCGGGGTCAGCGGGTGGATGCCGGCCAGGAAGCACAGCTCGCACCGGTAGATGTTGCCGATTCCGGCGAGGTTCCGCTGGTCCAGCAGGGCAAGGCCGATGGGCCGGTCCGGCTGGGCGGAGAGGCGGCGCAGCGCTTCTTCGGCGTCCCAGTCGGGCCCCAGCAGGTCCGGGCCGAGGTAGCCGACGGCGTCATCCTCGTCCGACCGGGGCAGGACCCGAAGGAACCCGAGGTCGAAGCCGACCACCTGGTGGGTGTCCGTTTCGAGGATGCAGCGGGCCTTGAACGCGGGCCGGCGCCACTTCTCGCCGCGCGCGTAAACGTGCCAAAGCCCCTCCATTTTCAGGTGGGAGTGGAGGATCCAGCCGTCCACGGGATCGCCGCCGCGGATCAGCAGATGCTTGCCGCGGGACACGACGTCCTGCACGGCGGAGCCGGTGAAATCGGTGGTGGCGAATTTCGGGACGCGGATATCGCACCGGGTGAGCTCTTTGCCGGCCAGGACGGCATTGAGGTCCCTCGCCGCCCGCCAGATGGTATCGCCCTCAGGCACGGTTCCTCCCCGGTTCGACTCCGCACTGGGCCAGCACGTCAGACACGGTAGCGCAGCCCTTTCGGCGTGGTGTAGAAACCGGCAGCGGTCAGTGCCCGTGCAGCGTCCGTATCGAGGATATCCGTCCCGTTGACCTTCTCGATGGCCATTTTCTCCGCCGCGCCCCGTTGGATAATCCGCACCAGGGCGGCAGCGGAAAGCTCCAAGGCGGCCGGCTCCTCGGTGAAGGTCAGGAGGGTCTTGCCGCCGCGTTCGGCGTACAGTGCAAGCTCGCCGTCGACCAGGACCACCAGTGCCCCGGCCTTGCGGCCGGGCCGGTGTCCGCCCTCCAGCGTGGGCCAGGGCAGGGCGGCGCCGTAGGGGTTCGCCGGATCGGTGGCAGCCAGGGCGACGGCGGACGGTTCGGGCTGCTTCAACTGCGCGTCTTCGGAGAAGGAACGCAGCCGGTCCACCGTGGCGGGCACGGCGAACTGGGCGGCGCCGAGCTGCTCGATGAAGTAGCCGCGCCGGCACCTGCCCATCTCCTCCAGCCGGGCCAGCACCCGGTACAGCAGGGCGAAACCGCCCGGGGTGCCTTCGCTGGCCACGGAGCCGCGGGTGACCACACCGTACCGGTCCAGCATCAGCTCGGCCGTGGCGTGCGCATGCAGGGTGGCGTCGGTTTCCACTGCGGGGAGCATGCTCCACCGCCCCGCGACCAGGGGCGGAGCGTTGCGGAGTGCCGGGGAGGACGCGCCGCCGGCCGCCAGCCGCATGGAGCTGCCCGTCAGCGACGCCCCGGGTGCCCGGCCCAGCCGTCCCATCCGTGCGGTGCGGGCACGCGGGGTGGCGGCCCGTTGCTTATGGGCGGTTTTCCCGCCGGAGAGCAGGGACCGCACCGGGGTGAAGGTGTCATTGCTGATCCGCCCGGCCCAGACGAGTTCCCAGAGCGCGGAAATGATGTTCGCATCCGTTTCGGCCATGCCGTCCGCGGCGAGGCCGTCGCCGAGCTGGCGGAAGAAGTACGCGCCGCCGTTGCCCAGCAGTTCCAGCAGCCGCTGGTGCAGCCTGCCCGGCTCGAAATCGGGGGAGGGGTTGAGCGTCAGCGGCGCGTTTTCGGCCAGGTGCAGGGCTATCCAGCCGTCGTTGCCCGGCAGGGAACCGCTGCCGGACCACACCACTTCGCCCGTGGCGGTCAGCTCGTCCAGCATGGCCGGGGCGTAGTCGCGCACCCGGGAGCCCAGGATCAGCGGTTCCCAGGCCGATGCCGGAATCGGCACGCCGGAAAGCTGGTCAATCACGGTGGCCACGCCGTCGAGCCCGCGCAGCGCCGAACCCACGTTCTGCCAGACCGGCAGGAACCGCCCGTAGGTGGCCGGGTCCACCGGCTCCACCTCGGAACGCAGGGCCGCCAGCGAACTGCGGCGCAGCCGCCGCAGCACCTCGACGTCGCACCATTCGGTTCCGGCGGGTGAGCCGGGAACGGTGACGGTGGCAGGGGGGGTGGAGTCGACGCCGTCGGCCGCGTCCAGAAGCAGCGTTTCGGCCGGGCGGAATTCGCCCTCCGCGACGCGTCCCTCGCCGGCCAGACGCTGCAGGGTGCCCGTGACGACGGCGACGCCGAGGCCCAGCCGGGCGGCGGCTTCAGCGGCGGTGAAAGGCCCGTGGGTCCGTGCATACCGGCCCACCAGGTCACCGAGCGGATCCGCAACGGGTTCGATAAACGCCAGCGGCACGCCCATCGGCAACGGAACTCCGAGGGCGTCCCGCAGCCGGGCGGCGTCTTCGATGGCCGCATACCGGGTGCTGCCGGCCATGCCGATTTTCAGGGCCCGGTTGGCGCGGACCAGCTGCTCGAGCAGCTCTTCGGCATCCTCCGGAGCGGCGGCGGCCGGAGCCGGTTCCACTGCCGTCCCGGTGTCGTCCGTGAGGAGCTCCACCGGCTGCAGGCGGGCGGCGACCTCGGGAACGGAGAGCGGGCCGAGCAGCCGCAGCAGGTCCGCCACGCCTTCCAGTCCGCGCGCATGGCGGTCCGGAGCCAGGCGCTGGAGTTCACTTTCGATCCGGGCGATGATCCGCGCATCCAGCAGTTCGCGCAGTTCGGCCCGGCCCAGCAGCTCATTGAGCAGCGTGGGATCCAGGGACAGGGCGGCGGCCTTGCGTTCGGCCAGCGGCGAATCGCCCTCGTACAGGAACGCACCTACATAGCCGAACAGCATGGAGCGGGCGAACGGCGACGGCGAGGGCGTGGTGGTTTCCACCAACCGGATCTCGCGCCGTTCAATCCCGGACGCAATGTCTTTCAGGGCCGGCAGATCATAGACATCCTGCAGGCATTCGCGGACCGTTTCGAGCAGGATCGGGAACGTGGGGTACTTTTTGGCGACATCCAGCAGCTGCGCAGACCGCTGCCGCTGCTGCCAGAGCGGGGTGCGTTTGGAGGGGTTCTGCCGCGGCAGCAGCAGCGCTCGCGCCGCGCACTCCCGGAACCGTGAGGCGAACAACGCCGAGCCGCCAACCTCGGCGGTGACAATGGAATCGAGTTCCTCGGGGTCGAACAGGAACAGCTCGGCGCCGGGCGGTTCGTCCTCCATCAGCGGCACGCGCAGCACAATGCCGTCGTCGGATGCCATGGCAGATCCATCCAGCCCGTAGCGGGCGTGCAGCCGCGCCCCGACAGCGAGTGCCCAGGGCGCATGGACAGGCATGCCGTACGGGCTGTGCAGGACTACCCGCCAGTCGCCGAGTTCGTCATGGAAGCGTTCCACCACCAGCGACCGGTCGTTGGGCACCACATCGGTGGCCTGCTGCTGCTCGCGCAGGTAATTGATCAGGTTGCCGGCGGCCCAATCATCCAGACCGACGGCGGTCAGGCGTTCCCGGGCCGCTGCGTCATCAGCGGCGGCCATCTCACGGACGAAGGCGCCCAGGGCACGGCCCAGCTCCACCGGCCGGCCGAGGGTATCCCCGCGCCAGAACGGCAGTTTGCCGGGCTGGCCGAAGGCGGGGGAGACCAGCACCCGGTCATGGGTGATGTCTTCGATCCGCCAGCTCGTGGCACCCAGGGCGAAAATGTCCCCGACCCGGGATTCGTAGACCATTTCCTCGTCAAGTTCACCGACCCGGCGGCTGTTCTTTCCTTCGGAATCGCCGACCAGGTAGACACCGAAGAGGCCGCGGTCGGGGATGGTGCCGCCCGAGGTGACGGCGAGGCGCTGCGCTCCGGGCCTGCCGGTAATGGTGCCTTCGGTGCGGTCCCAGACAATCCGCGGCCGCAGCTCGGCAAACTCGTCCGAGGGGTAGCGGCCGGAAAGCAGGTCCAGGGTGGCGTCGAACGCGGAGCGCGGCAGGCCGGCAAAGGGCGCGGATTGGCGGACGACGTCGAACCATTCCTCCACGTCGATGGAACCCAGCGCGGCGGCGGCCACGGTCTGCTGGGCGAGGATGTCCAGCGGGTTGGCCGGTATGGCCAGGGGTTCGATCTGGCCCGCGAGCATCCGTTCGGCGGTGACGGCCGAGTTCAGCAGGTCGCCGCGGTGCTTGGGGAACATCACGCCCTGGGAGATTTCGCCCACCTGGTGCCCGGCCCGGCCCACCCGCTGCAGGCCGCTGGCCACCGACGGCGGCGATTCGACCTGCACCACCAGATCCACGGCCCCCATGTCGATGCCGAGCTCCAGCGAGCTGGTGGCCACCACGCAGCGCAGCCGGCCGGATTTCAGGTCGTCTTCGATCAGGGCCCGCTGGTCCCGGGACACCGAGCCGTGGTGCGCCCGCGCGAGCACGGGCGTGTCGTCTTCGACGGCGAGGTCCTCGCGCCGCAGCACGGACACCCCGGCCTGCGCCATGATCTGGGCCGGCGGACGTGCAGGTGCTGCCGGGGCCGGGATCCCGTCCGTTCCGGTGGCCGCCTGCGCAGCCTCCAGCCGGAAGGCATGGATCTCGTTCAGGCGGGCGGTGATGCGCTCGGCGAGGCGCCGGGAGTTGGCGAACACGATGGTGGAGCGGTTGGCCTCGATGAGGTCGACAATCTTCTCCTCCACATGCGGCCAGATGCTCGCCTGCGGAGCGTAACCGCCCTCAACGGTGTCCTCAGTGGTAGGTGCGTTGCCCAGATCCGTCATGTCCTCCACCGGAACGGTGACGGTGAGGTTCCAGTTCTTCCGGGACTGCGGCGCCACGATCCGCACCGGAGCGTTGCCGCCAAGGAAACGCGCCACGGTTTCGTGCGGCTCCACCGTGGCGGAGAGCCCGATCCGCTGCACGGGCTTTTCCAGCATGGCGTCCAGCCGCGCCAGCGTCACGGCCAAGTGGGCGCCGCGTTTGGTGCCTGCCACGGCGTGCACCTCATCCACGATCACGGTTTCCACTTCGGTCAGGGTTTCCCGGGCGGAGGATGTGAGCATCAGGAACAGGGATTCGGGCGTGGTGATGAGGATGTCCGGCGGCCGCGTCAGCAGGGCGCGCCGCTCATTCTGCGGGGTGTCCCCGGACCGGACGCCCACGGTGATGGACGGCGCCGGCAGCCCCAGCCGTTTGGCCGTCTGCGTAATGCCGATCAACGGCGAGCGGAGGTTGCGTTCCACGTCGACGCCGAGGGCCTTCAACGGGGAGATGTACAGGACCTTGGTTTTGCGTTTGGGTTCCCGGGTGCGCTTCCGTCCCGCGGGTTTGGGAGCGGCTTCCGGCAGTTCCGGAAGCGGCAGTTCGGCGGGCGGCAGGCCTTCGGGGCCGGCAGCGGCGGCAGAGGCGATAAAGCTGTCCAGCGCCCAGAGGAACGCGGCCAGGGTTTTGCCTGACCCGGTGGGGGCGACCACCAACGCATTGGCCCGCTCCGAGATCGCATCCCAAGCTCCCACCTGCGCCGGGGTGGGCGCAGTGAAGGCACCCTCGAACCATTCCCGGGTGGCGGGGGTGAACTTGGCTAGCACCGAAGATGCCGATGTCATGCCACTATTCTTCCCCACCCCGGTGACAGTTTGGCTGCTGCCACCGGGGGTTCGGCTGCGGGCCGAAAATCAACGTGCCTGCAGGATACCCACTTGCATCAGCTCGATATCCGCGTTGGTGCAACCCGTGGAGGGGTAGGGGACGGTCAGGGAAGCGGTGTCCTCCGGCGGGTAGACCAGCAGGGACGCAGTCTCCTGCACCTGGCAGTTTCCGTACTTCTGCGCCACGGTTTCCCGCAGCTCGGCGGCCGCAGCCTGGCCGGGTGCCAGCGTGACGGGAACGGCGGCCGCGCCCTCGCTCCGGGCGGCCGGTGCGCCCACCTGCTGTCCGGCGGCGTCGAGGTAGGAGACACCCGGATAGCCGGCCACGGTGCAGGTACCGTCAGCGGAGATGTTGGTCAGCACCAGGACGCGGGAGATACCGTCCGCACCGGCGCCGCCGGGAACGTTCTCCACAGCGCCGGCAAGCATGTCGGCAGTGCAGGGAACGGGGCCAACGGCCGCTGCCCCGCCTCCGGTGGCCGGTGAGGACGCCGGAGCAGAAGCAGATTCGGTCGATGGGGACGGAGCGGGCGTGGTCTCGCTGGCTGACGCCGACGGGGACACCGACGCGTCGCCGTCGTCCCCTGAGCCGCCGCAGCCGGCCAGCGCGGAACCGGAGAGAGTCAGCAAAGCCACCAGGGCTAGTGCCTTGCGGGACGGGGAGGACTTTTTGACGGGGGAGGCAGGTGCCAAGGTGATCATGCTCTCACCTTTCCCGTCGGGCGGGGGCGCGTCAATCCGCCCCGCCCGGCGGAACGGAATGACGCAAAACCGTTACGGGCGCCGGAAGCAAGCTGCCCGGCGCCCGCTCAGGTCCGCGGGCTAGGCCCGGCTGCGGCCGCGCGTGCGGATCAGGGCAGTGACACCTGCCGCAAGGCCCAGCAACCCGGCACCCAGGCCAACGTAGCCGGCAACTTCGGCGGCCTCGACGTCGTCATCCCGGTCATCGGCGCTTTCCGGCGTGCCGGAGGTGCTGCCGTGCTCATCGCCGGCGGCGTGATCATCGTCGTCGTCCGCTTCGGTGATGGTGACCGTAGGCGCCGGAGAGTCGAGGTCGTGGCTGGACTGGCCGGCGGCCGGGACCTGGGACCAGTCCGTTTCCCCCTTTTCACAGCTTTGCAGCACGGGGAAGGCCAGGGTGGTGTCTTCGGCGTCGGGCAGGTCGACGCCGAGGGTAATCGTGTCCCGGATGCCGTCGGCCAACGGTTCCCTGGCCGTGTAGATAATCTCGCTGGTCCGCGAGCTGACCTGTGAGCCGTTGGGCAGGGTCCGCGGCTCCGCGAGCTCCTCGGTGACCTTCCTGATGTCCCAGCCGGGGTGGGCCGTGGGGGTGGCGTCCGCCAGTTCGTCCGGGAGAGTGAAGGTCAGGGCCGTGGTCGGGGAGCCCTCGCAGCCGTGCGAGAGGTCGAAGGTCAGCAGGGCGGACTCGCCGGCGCCGGTGGTGTCGGGGGTGACATGCACATGGGCGGCCGCGGGGCCCAGGCCAAGCGCCATCAGAGCGGCGGTGCCGCCGGCGGCAAGGAGGACAGAGGAGGAGGTACGCATGGAAAAGCCTTTCGGTGGCGCATTGCCAAAAAACCGCGCTGGAGGCGGGAAATACTGGAAAAGGAATTAGGCCAATGCGTACGACGGCGGCCCGCGCAGCGGGCGCGCGGAGCAGTACCGGGCGCGCGGGGTTCCGGCGGCGGGACCGGAAATCGCCGGCGGCCGGACGGGCCGGAACGTCACCGGGGCCGGCGGCGTGAACAGCGGCCGCAGCCAGGCCGCCGTGGCGTGCAGGGCGTCCTCGCCCCGCGCGAGCAGCAGCGCGGACAGCGCCACGGCGGCGAGGTGCGCGAGGAACAGTGCGGGGCCGGCGTCGTGCTGGAGCGCGTGGAGACCGGAGAGGGCGTCCTGGGTCCCGGGCAGCGGCGCCGCCTCCGGACAGACCACGGCAACGCCGTGGTGGGAGGAAGCACCGGGCAGGCATTGGACGCCGGAGGTCAGGAGGCCAAAGGCTTCGTGCAGCCCGAGCTGCGCGGCGCCGAGGACCAGGAAGAGGCTGCCGGGCCGGAACCGTCGCCCGGCGGTAATACTGACTCCGGCCAGGGTGAAGGCCGCCAGGGCAAAGAGGAGGACCGGTTCGGGGAGCATCCCGCCGCCGGCCAGGTGCGCACCCGTGGCCAGCGCGAAAATGACTGCAGTGGCGACGCCGGCGCGGAGCAGGCGGAAGGGATCGGTGCGCTGGGGCATGCTTCCCTTCCGGTCCCGCCGGCCGCGGCTCGGAGCCTGCCGGACTGCTGAAAAACTGCTCCTACTTTACCGTGCAGCCGCAGAACCGGCGCACGCGGAGCCAGGGCGGCAGGCGCCGCCGTCCCCTGTCCTATTCGTGGTGGTAGGGGCGTCCGCCGGCGATCTCCTGGGCCCGGTACACCTGCTCCGCGAGGATCAGCCGGACCAGTTGGTGTGGGAACACCAGGGGTGAGAGGGACCAGACAAAGTCGGCGCGGTCGTGGACGCTCTGGTCCACGCCGTAGGCCCCGCCGATGATCAGGGTGACGTTGCGCGAGGAATCCAGCGGCCTCTGCAACGTCTGGGCCAGCGTCGGCGAGGTGATGGCCTTGCCCCGCTCGTCCAGCAGGATCACGTAGTCGGATCCGACCTTCGCCAGCAGCCGCTCGGACTCCTCCTTGCGGGCGGCGTCGCCTTCGCGGGCCGAATGCGGAATGGGGACCCAGGTCAGGTCGAAGGGTTTCTTCAGCCGCTTTTCATACCGGCGGATCCCGTCAACCACCCAGTCCTCGTGCTTGCGGCCCACCATCAGAACTTTTAATGCCATGCAACCATTCAAGCCCGGAACCGCCGAGGTCCGGTAACCGGGCGGGCGCCGGGCTTACACTGCGGGGACATGGAAGGGCACTTCGACGGCGCAGGCCAGGAGGGTACAACGTGTTGGAATCGCGTGCGGTGGTGTTGGGCGGCGGCGGAGTTGCCGGGATCGCCTGGGAGATCGGCCTGCTGGCGGAACTGCTGGACCAGGGCATCGACCTGAACGAGGCGGACCTCGTTGTCGGTACATCGGCCGGATCCGTGGTGGGAACGGCGCTTCGCTTCGGGCAGGTGCCGGCCGCGGCGCTCGCCCAGGAGACTGCTGAGGAAGGTGCCAGTGCTCCGGATTACCAGGAGCCGGACGCATTCGACGGCGAGCGGTTCATGAACCTCATGGGCGCGGCCGGTTTCGGCGGCGGCGGAGAGAAGGCCGCCCGCGCACGGCTGGGCCAGCTGGCACTGAAAGCGGACACGCAGCTGACCGAGGAAGCGTGGGTGAACAGCATCCGTTCACTGGTTCCCTTCCCGGCCTGGCCGGAGAAGGCACTGGGCGTCACGGTGGTGGACGCTGAAGACGGCAGCTTCAAGGTGTTCGACGGCGATTCCGGCGTGGACCTTGGCCTGGCGGTCACCGCCAGCTGCACTGTCCCGACGGTGTGGCCGCCCGTGCACATCAACGGGCGGGTCTACATGGACGGCGGTATGCGGTCGGGTACCAATGCGGACGTCGCCGCCGGCTTTGGAAAGGTACTCGTGGTTTCCTGCGGCCTCGAGGCGCCGCAGAGTCCCTTCGGCCCCACCCTGCCGCAGGCGCTGAAAACGATCCGGAAGGACGGAAAGCCGTTGTTGATCGAAGCCGACGCGCTGGCTTTGCAGGCTTTCGGTACCAACATGCTGCTGGATTCCACCCGCCGTCCCTCCGTGGCGGCTGGCCGGCGGCAGGCGAAGGAGATGGCCGACGTCGTCCGGCGCTTCTGGGAGGGGTAGCCCTCCCGGAGGGCTAGCGGCTAGCGGCTAGCGGTTGTCGCGGTCGACGTCGGCCTCAAGATCGGAGCCCGGTTCAATCACCACACCGTCTTCACGCTGCTCGACGCCGTCGGCCCGGGGAGCGGTGTCCGCGGCGGGAGAGGCTGCTGAGGCAGCGGCGGGCGCTTCCGCTTCGGCGGCCTCGGCTTCTTCGCGCTCCTTGATGTACTTCATGAGGAACTCCAGTTCGTCGCTGTACTGCTGCAGGCGGTCGGTGCGGGACTCAGTCGCCAGGGCGAGCACGAGGTCGGTCTGGCGTGCACGCAGCTGGGCAATAGTGGGCTGTGGTTCGTTGGTGTCCATGCTTCATCCTACAAAGGCTTTCCGGGACACAATTTGCAGGCCGAATACCCAAGCCGAGGCGGTGACAGTCCTCGCGGCTTGTCGGTGACGCTGCGCAGGGTACGCCCGGCAAGGAGCCTCACGGTTCCTCGTGATCCCCCGCCCCGCCATGGTGGGCCGGAGCCTCCAGACGGGCGCCGGACCTCATCCGCCTCGCCCATTCGTGGGTCAATGCGCTGTACCACTCCAGCGCGTAGGCGGAAGGATGCTCGGAATCCAGTTGCCGGTAGACACGGTCTGTCAGGCCTTCCAAAGTCCCCTGGGGCAGCGCGGCCAGCGCCTGGACATCCAAGGGATCTGCCGGCAGGTCCAACAGGGACAAGGCAGAAGCGTGCCGGGAGCGGAAAAGAGTCATGGCTTCGCCGCTCCGGCGGACGCGAGGCAGTCCGTTGCTTCAAGGACAGCGGAGGAAGGGTCGGCATCGAGCCGAACGAGTAGGCGCAGTTTGTGGTCCACAGGATTCCAAAAAAATAGGAGTTCCGGGGCGCACTGCTGGGCCTCGAAATTTAGGGTAAACGGCGGATCCGGATGAAGGCAAGTCGGGCAGGGCAGGGCTCGTGGGGATCATGTCGTGGAGATGGGTCCAACAGGAAAACCGGCCGGTCGCCGGCACGGTTCAGGACAAGCTGAACCGCGAGTAATTGCGCACCTGCGGATAATCCGCAAAGCGATAAATGCCCGGACGCTTTGCGTCCGGGCATTTATCGTTCGCCTCAGCGATGGTTGCGGGCTACGTCTTTAACCGCGGAGCTTCATGCTTTTTCACGCGCTGATCCTGCGCCCACCGTGGGCACGTTGTGAATCACCCGAAGGCATGAGTACTGGCAGCCAGCCGTTCGGTCTCTGCCATATACCAGCGGGTGAAGATCTCCACAGTAGCCGAAGCGATTTCGTCGAGTTCTCCGAGCGGTCGGTTCACCGACTTAATGCCGAGTGCCCATCCATCTGTGTACCCCTTGGCCAGCCACAGGGTGTCGTGCAAGTATTTCTTGGCGAGGGGAATCTTGCGCTTGCCGAATTCGGAGTTACCTTTGCCGGGCATGCGGGTGCTCACCAGCAGCCGTTGCTCCTCACCGCAAAGGACCTCCCGGTTGAGAGCCCGTAGAGGCTCGACCCAGCCGGGCTCGGGGTGGGGAAGCTCTGGGTCAGGATACTCCTGTGCGGTAGCAGGCACTGAAACGCCGATGCTGTACTCGACAAGGATCGGCTTGCCGGGCTGGGGCATTCCGCGGCCAGCTACCTGTATCTGCCCGCGCAGTGTCCGCCCGTTGGGCAGGATTGGCGACTCGATTTCGACCGCCGGCATGCCGCCACCTCCTCGTCGCACGTCGACCCGCCAGCCCTCGGGCAAGCGCTGGTCCAGATGCTGCGCCCGGAAGCAGGATTCCACTGTGGACTTCGGGACCGGCATGGATGCGATGTCCTCGACCGTGAGTCGCGAATCGACGAAACAGGCGAGTGCCTCGGCCCATGTGAGGACGTGCACGCGGTCGAGGCTGACGAGCCAGGAGGGTGCTGCTTCTTCTCCGAGGAGGAGCACCACGAGGTGATCGGCGACGCGAAGCTGCCTGTCGACCTGGTCCCGAGTGAGCTCGTGGTCGAACTTTGCCTCGATTCCCACGATAAAAGACTCAGGAATCGCGAACTCGAGCTCCAGATCAAGTCTGGCAGAGGCTTCACACCGCACGCCTTGAAAACGGTTGAGCCCAACAATTCCACAGCGACGCGCGAGAAGATCTATGAACTTCTCAGGTGCTTGACGGATCTCTGCAGCGAGGGCACGAGTTGCCATTGGTTCGGACGTATAGATCGGCGGGTTCTTCATGCACAACACACTCGCACAATCGTTCTTAGCATGATTGCAACCGCGCCGATAAAATCCTATTCAATATCCCTCGAGGTGACCTTGAAATGTGCCAGACCTCCTGCTCAAAATGACGACGAACCTCTAGCCCTGCGTCGAGCGGCTATAAATCAGAGTGCAGTGCATGCAGCGATGACTTAGATGGAGACGGTGTCAAAGCCTGTTGTGCCCTAAGGCGTTCTTCTCAGTTTAAAGCCAGCGCAATTCGCGCTCTATCAAGTTCCGGTTAATTGCGGGATGACCCGCGACGGGCCTTCAACGGAATGAATACCGCGTAGAACGCACCCCAGCAGATCCAGAAGACGGTTGAGATGCTCCGTTCAGAGAGTCCAAGGAGCCTGCGGCGGCCCAGGGCAGCAATCCCGGATACTGCCGCTGTCACCACTACGAACCGGATCATCCGGCCGGGCACGCTCCAGGCAAGAAACGTCAGCAGCGGGGTCCGCTGCAGCCCGGCTGCCCGCGCGTAGAGCTTGTACGGGATTCCACGCGTGGGGCCCCGCAGCAAAGAAGCGGCCCCCGACTCGGCGATCTCCTGCTCCACCTCGCTGATCATGGCATCCGTGACCGCCGGCACTTTCACCAACGCCTTACGCGAGGTGTTTGCGGCTACCTTGCGGCCCCACCAGTACGTCACTGCCCCTCCGGCCATTGCGCCGCCGAGGGCTGAGACCGTGGTGCCGAGCGCGCGTTTCGGTCGGCGCAGCCCCACCCAGGATGTCCACACATCGGGGACCACAAAGAAGAACGTCGCTTCTGCGAAGCCCCAGGCGCCGGCGATTCCGTGGTCCCGCAGGGCGTTCCTGGAGGGTGATTTGCGCCTCATGCTTACACTCTAATGAATGGTGAAGTGGAACCACGGGATTGATCGCGGGTTGCTGCCATTTCCGCCGCTCGGCTCGCATTAGCGTATGAGCTACGACAAAGGGCCAAATGAACGGACACTTTACATGAGCCAAGGAACGGACAGGCGGGAAATTCCGCAGCGCAGCAGCCGATGGGCGGCTAAATCTGCGGATATTCTTGCGGCGGCGAAACTCACCCCCAATCAGATCTCCGTCGGTTCAGTGGTATTCGCTGCAGTGGGCGCCGCTGCGTTGATCTGGTCGGCACATACCGACGACGCCATAATTCGTGCTGTCCTTCTGGCCGCGGCTGCTGCCTGTATACCGCTGCGTTTGTTGTTGAACATGCTCGACGGAATGCTGGCCGTGGAAAAGGGTATGAGCTCACCGGTGGGTGATATCTACAATGAACTGCCTGATCGGATCTCCGATGTGCTGTTCCTGGGGGCAGCCGGCATCGCCACCGCCGGGCTGGTGACCGCCGACCGAGTTGATTTCGGGGTGACGCTGGGATTCCTTGCGGCGATACTCGCCGTACTCACCGCCTACATCCGGTGCCTCGGAGCAGCCCTCGGCACGGGAAACTTCTTTGACGGGCCCTTGGCTAAACCGCACCGCATGTGGCTGCTGATGATCGGCGTCCTGGTGGGCATCGCCGAACCATGGCTTCCCTGGTCGGAAGGATGGGCACTGTTCGGCACGCTGGCGCTCATCGCGTTAGGCTCCCTGCTCACCTGTATTCGCCGATTGCGCCGTGTCAGCGCTGCGCTGCGTGCCCGCAGCAAGGACTTGCCATCATGAACGTCGGCAGGGCCTCCCGGCGCAGCCTCGCGAAACTTATCAGTGCCTTCGCCGGTGCGCGCGTAGTGGCTGCAGCCGGAGAGCTGGATCTGCCCGAGCAGGCCATCTACTACGCGAACCACTCAAGCCACCTGGACTTCCTCACCATTTGGGCCGCGCTGCCGGCAGAGCTGCAGCAACGCGCCCGCCCGGTGGCAGCCAAGGACTACTGGGGCTCCGGGGTGCGTAAGGCTTTTGCCGAACAGATCTTCAACGCCTATTTGGTCGAACGCCACGGCTCCAGCAGCCGCCGGCAACGCACGTCGGACTCGGGGGTCAGCCCCAAGGGCCAGGTGGAGGGCATGGGTGAGGTGCTGGCCGCCGGTGGTTCGCTGATTATCTTCCCTGAAGGCACCCGCGGAGACGGCGATACGATCGCCCAGTTCCACGGCGGACTGTACAAACTGGCTCGTCTCCACCCCGAGGTGCCTGTGGTCCCCGTGACGCTCGCCAACCTCGGACGGATCCTCCCCAAAGGTGCGGTGATCCCGGTGCCGCACCTCTCGACTGTCATCTTCTGCGAGCCCCTCCACCTGGATCCCGATGAGGACAGGCAGACGTTCCTGACCCGCGCCCGGCAGGTTCTCGTGGAAGGCCTGGCTAAGCACCAAGGGCCGCAATCCACAGATACCCCTAAACAGGACGACGGCGGCTCGGAGCCTCGTAGCCAGGCCCGGAAGGACAACCCGTGAACGACTGGGAACTGGGTTTGCTGGACTCGACGTCGTTGAAACTCCTCGGCGGCGTCGTCCTTGTTCTGGTTTTAGCCACCGTGATCGCGTGGCTCCTGGGCCGCCGGTTGGGCACCACGAGCACCATCGTGAACCTGAAGCAGCGCATCAACGCCTGGTGGTTGATGGTCGCACTGATAGGCGGTGTCCTGGCAGCCGGCGAGACGGTGACGATTGTGCTGTTCCTGCTGCTGTCACTTCTGGCACTGCGCGAGTTCATCACCATCTCCCCAACCGGCCGCGGAGATCACAAAGTGCTCGTGTGGCTGGTGTTCATCATCCCCGCGGCGCACTACTGGTTCCTGTGGGAGCACTGGTACGGCATGTTCAGTGTGTTCATCCCGGTGTACGCCTTCCTCTTCCTGCCGGCGCGCAATGCACTCGCCGGGCAGACCACCGGGTTCCTGCAGCGAACCGCAGCCATTCAGTGGGCGCTGATGGTATGCGTCTACGCCATCAGTTACGCCCCGGCGCTCCTGCAGCTTCCGTTGGCCATGGAGGCAGGCCGGGATGCGGCCGAAGGCTCGGCGCCTGGGACTGGTGGGGCTACCGGCGCGCATCTGCTCCTGTTCCTGCTGATCGTGGTGCAGGGCTCCGATGTGCTGCAGTATGTGTGGGGCAAGACGCTCGGGAAGCACCCGATCGCGCCGAGCGTGAGTCCCAACAAGACTTGGGAAGGGTTCATCGGGGGAGTGCTTTCGGCTACCGCGCTGGGGGCGGCCCTATGGTGGGTCACACCGTTCACCCCGTTGATGGCCGCGCTCCTGGCATTCATCTCCTGTGTGATGGGTTTCGCCGGAGGGCTGGTGATGTCTGCCATCAAGCGCGACCGCGGCATCAAGGACTTCGGCTCCACCATCCCCGGGCACGGCGGCATCATGGACCGCCTGGACTCGCTCTGCTTTGCGGCGCCGGTCTTCTTTCACGCCGTGCGATTCCTGTACACCTGAAACACGCACCACGAAGGCTCGTAGAATGCAGAAAACCCCCGGTTTCCCGGGGGTTTTCGCTGGCGGTGACGGTGGGATTTGAACCCACGTTGGCTTTTACACCAAACAACATTTCGAGTGTTGCACCTTCGGCCGCTCGGACACGTCACCAACGCGTCAACCTTACCGGGTGGAAGGCCCAACACCCAAAAGCAGTCCCGCCAGGGCCTGGGCGCCCAGTTGGAACTAGAGGTCGACGACGTCGTTCTTGCCGATATCGGGAGTGCCGCCGGTTGCTGCTGCCTTGCCGATCTTGAACAGGCTGGCGATCTTCGGTTCGTCCGATGCCCAGTATTCGGCGGTATGCGAGTCCACCTTGAGCAGCGCCACCGACGGGTCTTCGCGGCCCTGCTCGAACCAGCCCTCCACCGAGGTTTTCCACAGGGAGGAAATCTTGCCCTGATCCTTTGTCAGAGTGGCCGTGCCGCTGATGGACAGGAAGCCCTCGGAATCACTGATGGCCACGTTCACGTGCGGGTTCGCACGGACCTCGTCGGCCTTGGGGGAGGGGTCCGGAGTAAAGAACCACAGGTTGCCGTCCGAGTCCGCCTCCTGCAGCTGCAGCGGCCGGCTGACCAGGTTTCCCTGCAGGTCCACCGTGGTCAGCGTGGCGATTCGAGCCTTTTCAAGAATCTTGACGACGGTGTCCCGTCCGTCCTGCTCTGATCCCATAACGGAAACTCCTTTAGTTGTCGCGTTCCGGAATCAGTAAGCCTACGTACAAACCGAAGCGGGCGGAACGCTAGGAGTTGCGCTTTGAGCCGAAGAAGTCCCGCAGCAAGCGTGCCGATTCCTCTTCGCGCACACCGGGAAAGACCTCCACCCAGTGATTCAGGCGACGCTCACGCAGGATGTCGAACACAGAACCGGAGGCCCCGGCCTTCTCATCCCAGGCGCCGAACACCACCTTCGGCACCCGCGCCAGGACAATCGCCCCGGCACACATGGCGCACGGTTCGAGCGTCACCACCAGGGTGCAGCCTTCCAGCCGCCATTCGCCGACGGCGGCAGCCGCCTTCCGGATGGCCAGCACCTCGGCGTGGCCTGTCGGGTCCCCGGTTGCCTCACGCTCGTTGCGCCCGGTACCCAGCACCTCGCCGTCGGGGGCCAGTACGACGGCGCCGATCGGCACGTCGCCTGTCTCCAGCGCCTTGCGGGCTTCGGCCAGGGCGAGGTCCATCCAGGTTTCGTGTGTTCGGGAAAGGGACTCCATGCCTGCCATCGTCTCCCATTCACGCGCGCACGGGCGAACGCGGAGAGAGGCAGGGCGCAATGGTAGTTTTGAAGCATGCGCGTACTTGTAGTGGATCATCCCCTCGTTGCCCACAAACTCACCGTTCTCCGCGACAAGGACACCCCGTCACCGATCTTCCGTCAGCTGACGGAAGAACTGGTCACCCTGCTGGCCTATGAAGCCACCCGAACCGTCCGCGTGGAGCCGGTTCCGATCGAGACTCCCGTCACCTCCGCCGTCGGCACGGGCCTGGTCAAGCCGACCCCGCTGGTGGTTCCCATCCTGCGTGCCGGCCTCGGCATGCTCGAAGGCATGACCCGCCTGGTCCCCACGGCCGAGGTCGGATTCCTGGGTATGGCCCGGAATGAAGAAACACTGGAAGCCATCACCTACGCCGAGCGTCTTCCGGATGACCTCACCGGCCGCCAGGTCTTCGTCCTGGACCCGATGCTGGCCACCGGCGGAACCCTGCGCGAAGCCATCAAGTTCATGTTCCAGCGCGGTGCCGCGGAAGTCATCTGCATCTGCCTGCTGGCCGCCCCAGAAGGCCTCTCGGTGCTCCAGGAGGAACTCCAGGACGCGAACGTCACCGTGGTCCTCGCCTCGATCGACGAGCGCCTCGATGAGAACGCCTACATTGTTCCCGGCCTCGGCGACGCCGGCGACCGGCTTTACGGCGTCGTCTAACCACCTCGTCCGAAGGGCCGCCGGCGACGGCGGCTCTTCCGCCAGTGAAAAAGCTCCGGAACCCTGTCCACTATGTGGACAATTGCTTCGATGCTTGACGGCACCTGCTTCGTAAGCTTGCTTGCGGAGTAGGTGCCTTTTTTCTTAATGCCGTTCGATATGGCCGAACAGTGCCGCGAAGTGGTGCGAAATAGATTTAGGTCTTATACATATTTATGCATAGCTATTCATTGTGTCTTTTTGTGAACTACGTCACAAAACGACCCATAACGTCCACTATGTGAGACAACGGACCCTTTGTTACTTGCATGTATCCCTTTGTGACATGCAATAATCCGGAGTGTGAACACCAACACGGCAGCAGCAGTCACAGGCTTCCCGAGTGGCCTCCGGGCCGCGAAGGAAACTGGTTGTTGTCGAATGCATACCTCTGGAACCACCCCTATCCCGAGGTAAGACTCAGGCCCAACTATGGGCATAATAGGCGCCGTCTCGACCGGGCACACCCCCAGCAATCGAGCCGTGATGACGTCAAGTCACGATGAGGTCCCACATGTCAGTAGCATCCGGTTACGTCCACATCTCCCTGCGCAACGCGCAGAACCGCGCCGGATCAGGTTCCCAGCGCCAGACCGCCGTCGGCGGTTTCCCCGGCTCATACGGCGCGCAGCCGTTTGGGAACCAGTCCTATGGCATCCCGGCCTCCAGCGGTACCGGAGCCCGTCCGCTCCGTGCAGTTCAGAGCCAGGATGCCAGCCCCATGACCGCCCCCATGCCGGTGGTCACTCCGAACGGTATTCCCGGGCCGCAGCCGGTCAGCAATGACACGGCTGCCCGTGGATTCGTTATTTATGTAGGCCTCGATGAAGAAACCGCTGCGGCCAACGGCACGTCACTGAGCAAGCTGGCGCAGGAAATCAGGGCCTACGTGCAGACCCTGGTGCCCGGCGCCCAAAGCCATGCGGCCGTGGCGCTTGCCCCTGCCGGAGCCGTCGGCTCGGACATCGACGTCGTCCGGCAGGCGCTCGGGGACCCCACGGTCCGGCGGCAGCCGGCCCCGCAGCAGGTCCCGGCACCCCCGGTTCCGGCAGCTATCCGGCCCTCCGGAGTCCTGATTGACCTGTCCCGCCGCGAGGTGCACCTCGACGGGGACACGCTGAACCTGACCTTCAAGGAATTCGAGCTCCTGAACTACCTGGTGGAGAACGCCAGCAGGACCGTCGGGCGTGAAGAGCTTTTGGCCGGCCTGTGGCGCAACGCCGAAGAGGTACCGAACGAACGCACCATCGACGTCCACATCCGGCGCCTGCGCTCCAAGCTGGGCCGGCTGGCCAACACCGTCCGCACGGTCCGCGGGCAGGGGTACCGCTTCTACGAGCACCCCGAGGTTGTTGTCTGGGCCGCGCCGGAATACAGCATCTAGCTGCCAGCCGCGGTCCTTAGGACCGCAGCCGCGGACGGAGCGGGGGCTCCGTCCGCGGCTAAGCTTGGCTAATGACCGGCCACCACCTGAAGAAACTCCAGCTCCTGCGCCATGCCAAGGCGGACTGGCCCCGCGACGTCGCAGACCACGAGCGCCCGCTCTCCGGGCGCGGACACCGGGACGCGCCGCTGGCCGGGCAGTGGATGCGCGAGCACGGCAGCATTCCCGACTTCATCCTCTGCTCGTCCGCCCTGCGCGCGCGGCAGACCTGCACCTGGGTCTGCAAGGAACTCGGGGATAAGGCACCGACCGCGAAGCTTGAAGACGGCCTCTACGCGGCGACGCCGGAGCGGATCCTCAGCCTCATCAACCACGTTCCGGAAACGGTCACCAGCCTGCTGGTAATCGCACACCTCCCCGGCGTCCAGGACCTGGCCATGCGGCTTGCCTCGGCGGACTCGGACGAAGAAGCCGTCATGGAAATGGCCACCCGCTATCCGACGTCGGGCCTCACCGTCATGGAACACGCGCTGCCGTGGGCCGAGCTGGACGGACGCGACGCCCGCATCACGGACTTCGTGGTGCGCCGGGCCTAAATGCTGATTTCCGGCTGCAGCGTCTTCAGGGTCCACAGCCGGTGCCGTCGGGCAGCCAGCAGGGAGAGCAGCAGTCCGACGGCGGTGTAGGCGAGCAGCCCGACGGCGACGCCGGTGACCTGGGTTAGGTCCCCTCCGTACAGCAGCTGCCGCAGCCCGGTCACGGTGTAGCCCATCGGCAGCACGTCGTGGGCCAGATGCAAGGGCGCCGGGATGGTCTGCCACGGGAAAGTGCCGCCCGAGGAGACCAGCTGCAGCACCAGCAGCACCAGCACCACGAACTTGCCGACCGAACCCAGCAGCGCCACGATGCCCTGGATCAAAGCCGAGAACGCCATGGAAGCCATCAACAGCAGCCCCCAGGCCTGTACCGGATGGACGGGGTCCAGTCCCAGCCCGAACCGCACCACTGCATACAGCAGCGTTGCCTGGACCAGTGAGACACCGAGGAACGGCAGCCAGCCGCCCAGGGCAATCTTCCAGCCCGGGGCATTGGAGGCCAGCGCCCGGCGGCTGATGGGACGCAGAGCCTGCGCGAGCATGAAGATACCCACCCACATGGCCAGCGTCAGGAAATAGGGAGCCAGTCCCGCACCGTAGCTGCCTGCCTCGGCCTGGTCCACCGTGCTGACGGTCAGCGGATCGGCGATTACCGCGGAGCCGTTGGCCCGTTCCTCATCGTTCGGGTTGGGGATTTCACCCGCGCCGTCCTTCAGCTGCCGGGCCAGATCGTCCGATCCGTCGCGTAGCTGCCCCAATCCGTCCTGGAGACTGCCTGCACCGGCGGCGGCGGTGTCGACTCCTGCCGCCAGCTCCCGGGTGCCGCCCATGGCCTGTTGCTCGCCGCCCGCGAGCCCGTCTGCCCCCGAGGACAGCTCGGCGGCGCCGGTGGACAGGTCCGCTGCGCCGGCGGAAAGCCGGGAAGCGCCGTCGTTCGCAGTGCTGATGCCCGAGGCGAGCTGCGGAGCGCTGCCTGCAAGTCGGTCCGCACCGGCCGAGACTGCTGCAGCCCCGTCGGAGAGCGCCTTCAGTTGCTCCAGCCCGCCGGTTCCGGCGGTGGTTCCGGCAAGCTCCTGCTGCAGGGCCGCGGCCTGCTCCGGCGTCAGGACGCCCCGCTGCACCAGCCGCGTCACGGCATCGGTGACACCCTGCCGGGCGGTGTCGGCCGAAGCCGTTACGGCGGCCTCCACGCCGGCCGTCCCGGCCGCCACCTGCCGGGCGCCGTCTGCCAGCTGCTGTGTCTGCTGCGGCAGCTGTGCCGTGGCGGCGGAGAGCTGGCCCAGGCCCGAGGAAAGCTCGGCCGCACCTGAGGACAACTGATTCGCTCCCGCGGACAGCTCGCCGGCGCCCGTCGACAGCTGGTTGGCTCCGGCTACCAGCTGCTCCTGCCCGGCGACCAATGCCTGCGCTCCGGAGGACAGGGTGCCCAGCCCTGTGACGAGCTCGGCGGCCCCGGAATCCGCGGTCGCTGCACCACCGGCGAGCTGCCCGGCGCCGTCGGCGGCCAGTTCCAGCTGGCCGTGCACTGTGCTGAATCCGGTCAGCAGCTGGCTGGCGGTTTCCTCGCCGACTTCCGCCGCCACGGTGTCATGGACGGAAGAGGTCAGCTTGTCCACGATGCTGCTGAGCAGGTAGTTGTTCGCTTCATTGGTGGTGACGTGCAGGGTCGCCTTCCGGGCGGTCGCCGGATCCGACGCCGAGGCCAGGTTCGCGGAAAAGTCCCCGGGAATGGTCAGGGCAAATTCATAGGTGCCGTCCTTCACGCCGCGTTCCGCGGCAGCGGGACTGTCAACCATCTCCCAGTCGAAGGTCCCGTCCTCCAGCAGGTTTTCGCGGACCGTGGCGCCGACGTCGAGCCTGCCGTCAGCGGTGTCGGCCCCGTCGTCGTCGACCACCAGGGCGGCCTTGACGCCGTCGAGGTTTCCGTAGGGATCCCAGTTCGCATACAGGTAGACGGCGCCGTAGAGCAGGGGGACCAATGAGAGGGCGAGGATGGCCAGCTTCGGCAGGGTGCCGCTGGTCATGCGGCGAAGCTCGCTGAGTGCCAGGCGGAAGGCGGTCATGCCGAGACCTCCTCGGCGGCGGCGGTGCCCGAGGCTGCGTTGGTGTCCGCGGCGGCCCCCGCAGCAGCAGTGGGTCCGGTCCAGTCCGGCGGGATCTGCGCCACCACGGCAACGGCGGTCACCAGCCGTATGGGCGAGGACACGCTGCCGGTCAGCACGGGCAGCCAAGCCTCCGGATCGGCGTCGTGGCGGTCGGGAGAGTCAAAGACCAGCAGCTCCACGTCGACATCCGCCAGTGCCAGCCGGGTCAGCAGATCCAGCCGGATGTGCGGCTCCAGCTCCTCGACCCACCGGGGACCCAGATCCGAGAGGCCTTCGTCGGACAGCCAGTCGGCGGCTTTTCCCCGCGGCCGGTTCCGGCGGGGGATCAGCGCCAGGTCTTCGGCAACCAGGTCCCGCACGCGGAAATGGCGTTCGGGTTCGTTGACCTCCGGCGAATCGATCAGTGCCGCGGAACGGCGCAGATGCTCAAGCCGTGCACTGTGCCCCCATGAGAGGTTGCCGGAGGTGGGGCGCATCCTGCCCGCAAGCACCAGGGCGAGGGCAGTACGGGTGGACTGGTCATCGCCGGAGACCAGCAGCAGCCCTCCGGTATCCACCTCAAGGGTTGTCGGAGGAAGGAGGGCACTGTGGCGCCCCTTCATAAAGAGGGTTTCCGCACTGAGCATGGTCTTCGCCTTGGTCCTTAGGGTAGCTGTGCGCCTGGCACGCTTCAGAGGCGCATCTGCCAACCTACGGGAAACTGACTAGTCAGTCCAAATAGGGGTGCGGAGAGGTCTGCCACACCGGGACCGGCATAATGTCAGAGACCGTACTTTTCCAACAGCCGGAGCCACACCTCGCTGATGGTGGGGTAGGCGGGAACGGCATGCCAGAGGCGGTCCAGCGGCACCTCGCCGGCGACGGCAATCGTTGCCGCCTGCAGCAGTTCCGAGACGCCCGGTCCCACGAAGGTCACCCCGACCAGCACTCGCCGGTCCTCGTCCACGACCATCTGAGCCCAGCCGCGGTAGTTGTCCGCATACAGCGAGGAGCCGGCGACGGCGATTTCCAGCGATGTTTCCGAGGCGTTGACGCCGTCCGCCCGGGCCTGCTCGAGAGTCCGCCCGACCATCGCCGCTTCCGGGTCGGTAAACACCACCTGCGGCACGGCGTAACGGTCCGCGGTTGCCGTGTACCGGCTCCAGGCAGCCGGTTCGGCGCTGCCGGGTTCCTGCCTGGCCCGCGCGGCGATCACGTCGCCGGTTGCCCGCGCCTCGTATTTGCCCTGATGGGTGAGCAGCACCTTCCCCGCCGCGTCCCCCACGGCGTACAGCCATCCGCCGTCGACGCCCAGCACCCGGCCGGAATCGTCGGTGTCCAGCGCCTTCGGGGCCAGGCCGATGTCCTCAAGGCCCAGCCCGTCCAGGGCAGGGCGGCGCCCGGTGGAAACCAGCAGCCGATCCCCGCCCACGGTGTCGCCGCCCTCGAGCGATACTTCCACGCCGCCGTCGTCGGACGTCCGCACGGACGCGGGGGAGGCGGAGGTGCGCACGTCGATGCCGTCGGCCTCGAGTCCTTCCCGCACCAGCGTACGTACCGGGTCGGGGAAGGAACCCAGGATGTCGTGACGGGCCAGCAGCGTTACCTTCGAGCCCAGGCGCGCGTAGGCCTGCGCCAGTTCGACGCCGGACACCCCGCCGCCGATGACGACGAGGCGGCCCGGAATCCCGGTGGCGGAGGTGGCGTCCCGGGTGCCCCAGTACTCAGTGGTATCCAGGCCCTCGATCGGTGGAACGGACGGGGTGGAGCCGGTGGCGAGGACGACGGCGTGCCGCGCGGAGATCCGCAGGGTCCGGCCGTCGTTGGCGGCCACTTCCACCTCGCGTTCTCCCGTGAGCCGTGCCCGGCCGCGGACCAGTTCAATGCCGGCGCCTGCGACCCACTCGGCCTGGCCTGCATCATCCCAGTTTGAGGTGAACGAGTTCCGGCGCTCCAGGACGGCATCGGCGTCCAGCGTGCCGGTGACCGCCTCACGGGAACCTGCCAGCGACTGTGCTTCCTTCAGCGCCGTGCCGGGCCGCAGGAGCGCCTTTGAGGGCATGCAGGCCCAGTAGGAGCATTCGCCGCCCACCAGGGCCGCTTCCACCAGGACGGCGGCCAGCCCGCCGCGGACAATGCGGTCTGCCGCATTCTCTCCCACGGCACCTGCCCCAATCACCACTACGTCGGTCTGCAGAGTCTCAGTCATGGACATGAGCCTTGCACCGCGGCGGGAGCGGGGCAACCGGGTAGCTTGTCCTACCCGTCGAAATACGTTTCTGCGGGTCGTCCGTTCACCGAGGCCACCACGGATTCGGCGACCTCGCGCAGTTTCATGTTCCGGTGGCTGGAGGCTGCACGCAGGACATCGAAGGCCTGCTGCTGGGAGCAGCGGCTCTGTCCCATGATGATGCCGATGGCAATATCGATGCTGGTGCGGGAACGCATGGCGGCCACAAGGTCCTCTGCCCTTGCGGTTGTGTCGGTAATGCGGATGGCCAGCCGTACGGCTGCCGCAGCGTGCCGGGCAAAACTCTCAGCCGCCTGCACCGTGGCGTCGGGAAAGGCGTTTTCGCGGTTTGCGTACAGGTTCAGGGCGCTGAGGTAGTCGCCGGACAGGGCAATGGGCACGGCGAGGATGGAGCGCAGGCCGCGACGGGAAACCTCGCTGGTGTAGCCCGGCCAGCGCTGCTCGGCGGCCAGGTCCTTCACAAGGACCGTTGTGCCGCTGCGTGCTGCGGTGAGGCAGGGGCCATCGCCGTAGGAATACTGGATCTCATCCAGGTGCCTGGCCTCCTCGCTGCTGCTGGCAACGACACGGGGCCGGGATTTGTGCAGGAGCGTCACGGCGCAGGAGACGGGGCCGTCCGGCCCGGAGAATTCGCGGGAGGCCAGGACTGCTGACCTGTTGAGGAAATCCTGTACATCCGGGCTCTCCAGCACCAGATCTATGAGTACCGAGGGCAGCTGCGTGGAATTCGGACTGGGCATACCGGCGTCCTTAGGGGTCCGGCGGCTGCGGGAAAGGCCTTCCGGCGCAGGCTGCCGGCCCGGTTGCTTACCGACCACCCTACGCAGGGCAGGAGCGGGTATCCAGAGACAACAAAAAACCCGGTCCGATCAGTTGTCCTGATCGGACCGGGTCCGAGTGGTGCGCGCGAAGGGATTCGAACCCCCAACCTTCTGATCCGTAGTCAGATGCTCTATCCGTTGAGCTACGCACGCATAAGAACTATTGTATCAAAACCGATTCTCATCGGTTTCTTTCAAGTTCTTCCGTGGCTGTTTGGCCGTAGATAACTATAGCGGGCTTTTGAGGGCAACACCAATCGAGAAGCATGTCGTCTGTGTCACTAGACCGGTCTACGTGACCTTGGTCACATTAGAGTAGGGGAGGGGCCCTGATTCTCTTGGATTTGTGGGACCGATCACGAATGCGGCAATAAAGGTGCGATCTTTACCGGCAAAGCGTCCCGAAAGGCACAACTAGCATCAAAACACACCACTGACCCAACGAAGGGAAGAGTCATGGGCCATGACGCGCGTCAGCTAGTTCTCGATGAGAACGGCGAGAATGCTGCAAGCCAGCCGCTGGACAGCACCACGGGAGAGGCTGCTGCACCCACCACCCACCAGGCCCTCCTTGCGTGGGTAAAAGAAGTAGCCGAGCTGACGCAGCCTGACCGCGTGTACTGGGTCGACGGTTCCGAAGAGGAAAACCGGGCCCTCACGAATGAACTCGTGGATGCCGGCACCCTGGTGCGGCTGAACCCCGAGACCTTCCCGAATTCCTTTGCTGCCTTCTCGGACCCCAAGGACGTGGCCCGGGTCGAAGAGCAGACCTTCATCTGCTCCGAAAAGCGCGAAGACGCCGGCTTCACCAATAACTGGATGGACCCGGGCGAGATGCGGGCCAAGCTCAACGGCCTCTTCGCCGGTTCCATGCGCGGGCGCACCATGTACGTGGTGCCCTTCGTTATGGGCCACCTTGCCGCGGAAGACCCGAAGTTCGGCGTCGAAATCACCGACAGCGCCTACGTGGTCGCCTCCATGCGCATCATGGCCAACATCGGCACCGACGTGCTGCGCAAGATGGAAGAGCTGGACGCCTTCTTCGTGCCGGCACTCCACTCCGTAGGCTTCCCGCTGGCCGAGGGCGAAGAGGACGTCACCTGGCCCTGCAGCGACGAGAAGTGGATCGTGCATTTCCCCGAGGACCGCTCCATCTGGTCCTACGGTTCGGGCTACGGCGGCAACGCGCTGCTAGGCAAGAAATGCTACGCCCTGCGCATTGCCTCCATCATGGCCCGGGACGAAGGCTGGCTGGCCGAGCACATGCTCATCCTCAAGCTCACCAGCCCGGAGCAGAAGGACTACTACGTCTCCGCCGCCTTCCCCTCGGCCTGCGGCAAAACCAACCTGGCGCTCCTGGACCCGACCATCGAGGGCTGGAAGGTCGAAACCCTGGGTGATGACATCACCTGGATGCGGTTCGGCAAAGAAGGCGAACTGCGTGCGGTGAACCCGGAGGCGGGCCTCTTCGGTGTCGCTCCCGGCACCGGCTGGAGTACCAACCCCAATGCCATGCGTGCCATCGCCAAGGGCAACTCCATCTTCACCAACGTGGCACTCACCGACGACGGCGGTGTCTGGTGGGAAGGCATGACGGATGAGGCGCCGGCGCACCTCACCGACTGGCTCGGGCAGGAATGGACGCCCGACGCCGGCCGCCCGGCAGCGCATCCGAACTCGCGCTTCTGCACGCCGATCGACCAGATCGACATGCTGGCAGACGAATACCACTCACCGAACGGGGTTCCGGTCTCGGCCATCCTGTTCGGCGGGCGCCGCAAGACCACCGTTCCCCTGGTGACGGAGGCCCGCGACTGGGCCAGCGGGATCTTCATGGGCTCTACGCTGTCCTCCGAAACCACCGCTGCCGCCGCCGGACAGGTGGGCGTGGTCCGGCGCGATCCGATGGCCATGCTTCCGTTCATGGGGTACGACGCCGGCGACTACCTGCGGCACTGGATCGAACTCAGCGGCAAGGCCAACCAGGAGAAGCTGCCGAAGATCTTCCTGGTCAACTGGTTCCGCCGCACGGCCGACGGCGGGTTCGCCTGGCCGGGCTTCGGCGACAACGCCAGGGTGCTCAAGTGGGTCATTGAACGCCTCGAGGGCAAGGCGGATGCGGTGGAAACCCCCATCGGGTTTGTGCCCACGGGGGATTCCATTGACCTCACCGGCCTGGACATGACCCCCGAGGACGTGGAGCAGGCCGTCCGCGTGGATCCGCAGGAGTGGGCCACCGAGCTTGACGGCATCGACGAGTGGTACCACCGCTTCGGTCCCACCCTGCCGCAGGAACTGAAGGACCGGCTGGCCGAGTTGAAGGACCGCTTCGCCACCGCCTGACCCGCAGGCAAAAGGGAAGCCCCGCCGGAACGCCGGCGGGGCTTCCCTTTTGCAGTGCTAGGGCTGGTTACTCAGCGTCGGCCCAGACGATGGGCTCGCCGCCCTCCCAGATGGGTTCGTTGAACGTCCACTCGCCGTCCTGCTCCGAGTAGGTCTGGATGGCGGAGATGCAGACGCCTTCGGAGTGTTCGGTGACGATGTGGATGGCGTCGGTGTTTTCCTCCGGCAGGTGGATGTCGGAGAACACGGCAACCGCGCGGTTTTCGCCCTTCTGCTCGGTCAGCACCGTGTACAGGTCCTCGATCATCGAGTCCGCATCCAGGTCCTCGTCGCTGTCCTCGGGGGCGACGGCGATCATCCGCAGTTCGCCGTCGTTCTGCACCACGAGCGCGGCCGGCAGGAACGCACCCTGCGCCTCAAGCTGCTCCTGCGTCACGCCGAGGGCGGTGCCCAGCAGGGAGTTCAGGTCCTCCTGGACCTCGGCGGAGGGCTCTGATCCGTTCAGTTCTACATCAGCCATTGTTATTTCCTTACTAGTTTCAATACGTGGTCGCGGACCCGCTCCATGGTGGGCAGATCCTCTGCTTCAGCGTTCAGACGCAGGAAGGGTTCGGTGTTGGACGCGCGGAGGTTGAACCACCACGAGCCGTCGTCGGCGGTGAACGTCACACCGTCGAGGGTGTCCACCGTGACGCCGTCGCGCTCGAATTCGGCGCGGACGCGGGCAACGGCGGCCGGGACGTCCTCGACCCGGGAGTTCACTTCGCCGGAGGAGATGTATGGCTCATACTCGCGGGCCAGATCCGAGAGGCTGCGGGGCTGCTCGCCCAGGGCCGCGAGCACGTGCATGGCCGCAAGCATGCCGGTGTCGGCGTTGTAGAAGTCGCGGAAGTAGTAGTGGGCGGAGTGCTCGCCGCCGAAGACGGCCCCTTCGCTGGCCATCACTGCCTTGATGAAGGAGTGGCCCACCCGGGTGCGGACGGCACGGCCGCCGTCGTGCGCCACCAGTTCGGGCACCGCGCGGGAGGTGATCAGGTTGTGGATGATCACGGGTGTCTCTTCGCCGGCGGCCTTGGCCCGGGCGATCTCGCGGCGTGCGACCAGGGCGGTGACGGCGGAGGGGCTGACCGGCTCGCCCTTTTCGTCGATCACGAAGCAGCGGTCGGCGTCGCCGTCGAAGGCGAGGCCGATGTCGGCGCCGTGTTCGACGACGGCGGCCTGCAGGTCCCGCAGGTTCTCCGGCTCCAGCGGGTTGGCCGGGTGGTTCGGGAAGGACCCGTCCAGTTCAAAGTAGAGGGGAACAATGTCCAGGGGCAGCCCGGACAGGATGCTGTCGCCGAGCACTGCGGGGGTGGTCATGCCGGCCATGCCGTTGCCCGCATCCACCACTACCTTCAACGGCCGGATCCCGGACAGGTCCACCAGGTTGCGCAGGTACTTGGCGTAGTCGGACAGGACGTCCCGGACGGAGATGGAACCCGTGGCCGCCGCCGCCGGAATGACGCCCTCGTTCAGGTACTGCTCGGCGAGGGCCTGGATCTCCTTGAGCCCGGTCTCCGAGGAGATGGGCACGGCGCCGGCCTTGGCCATCTTGATGCCGTTGTACTGCGCCGGGTTGTGGCTTGCGGTGAAGGTCACACCGGCCGCATTCATCACTCCGCAGGCGTAGTAGAGCTCATCGGTGGAAATCAGGTCCAGCAGGAGCACATCGGCGCCGCGGGCGGTGGCGCCGCGCGCGAAGTCGCGGATGAACTCGGGAGAGGACGGACGCATGTCACCGCCAACCAGTACCGTCTGCCCGGACAGGCCCTGGACGTCTACAAACGCGGCCCCTACGGCCTCGACGATCTGCGGGGTGATGGTCTCGCCCACGACGCCGCGGACGTCGTAGGCCTTGAAGGACGCGGAGAGGTCGAATGCATTGTTCACGTTGGCCAGTCTATAGGGGGCGCCCGCCGCGGCGGTCTTGTCCACAGTTCAAATCCGGTGCAGGGAACAGTTCCAAGGGGCTGGGATAGTGGATGGTATGGAAAGCACTGATACGCAAGGCACCGCTTCTGACACTGTTTCCGAAAGCACGCGTTCGCTGCACAGCGAGGCTGTGGAGCTGTTGCGGGCGCTGGTGGGCAATGACTCCGCGGAGTTCCACCAGGACCAGTTCGAAGCCATTGAGGCCCTGGTGGCCGGCGGACGCCGCGCCCTGGTGGTCCAGCGCACCGGCTGGGGCAAGTCCGCGGTGTACTTCGTCGCCAGCCTGCTGCTGCGGGCACGGGGGGCAGGTCCCACGCTGATTGTTTCCCCGCTGCTGGCGCTGATGCGGGACCAGGTGGCCGCCGCCGCGCGGGCCGGGGTCCGCGCGGTGGCCATCAACTCCGCCAACCAGCTGGAGTGGCAGGACATTTCCGCGAAGCTCGAGGCCGACGAGGTGGATGTGCTGCTGGTTTCTCCGGAACGGTTGAACAACCCCGGGTTCCGCGAGCAGCACCTGCCCGAGCTGATCCGGCGTTCCGGGCTGCTGGTGATCGACGAAGCGCACTGCATCTCCGACTGGGGCCATGACTTCCGTCCGGACTACCGCCGCATCCGCCACCTGATTGAGCGGCTTCCCTCTACGGTTCCGGTGCTGGCCACCACTGCCACGGCCAACAGCCGCGTGGTGAAGGACATTGAGGAACAGCTCGCCGCCGGCGGCGAAGACGTCTTCACCATCCGCGGCCCGCTGGCCCGCAAATCGCTGCGGCTCGGTGTCCTGCGGCTGCCCAACCCCAAGGCGCGCCTGGCCTGGCTGCTGACGCACCTGGACGAGCTGCCCGGCAGCGGCATCATCTACGCGCTGACCGTCTCCGGCGCCGAAGACACCGCCCGGCTGCTGCAGAAGGCCGGACACCCGGTCCTTGCCTACACCGGCCGCACCGACCCGGCGGACCGGGAAGAGGCCGAAGCCGCCCTGAAGGAGAACCGGGTCAAGGCGCTGGTGGCCACCAGTGCGCTGGGCATGGGCTTCGACAAACCCGATCTGGGCTTCGTGATCCACCTGGGCGCGCCGTCGTCGCCGGTGGCGTACTACCAGCAGGTGGGTCGTGCCGGCCGTGGCACCCCGAACGCCGATGTGCTGCTGCTGCCGGGTGCGGAGGACCGTGATATCTGGCAGTACTTCGCCACATCCTCCATGCCGTCCGAGGGTCCGGCCACCGCGGTGCTCTCCGAGCTGGCCTCCGGGGAGGTGCTGTCCGTCGGTGTGCTGGAGACCCGGGTCAACCTGAAGCGCTCGCCGTTGGAACTGCTGCTGAAGGTCCTGTCCGTGGACGGCGCCGTCGAAAAGGTGTCCGGCGGCTGGCGGGGCACCGGGCAGCCGTGGCATTACGACCGGGAACGCTATGAACGCATTGCCGCTGCCCGGGTGAAGGAACAGCAGGCGATGCTCGATTACGAGAGCACCACCGGCTGCCGCATGCAGTTCCTGTCCCAGCAGCTCGACGATCCGGCAGCCGCGCCCTGCGGGCGCTGCGACAACTGTGCCGGCCGCTGGTTCGGCGACGACGTCGCGGCGGAGGCCACCGACAACGCGGCCCAGGCGCTGGACAAGGTTGGCGTGGAGGTGGATCCGCGCGGAATGTACCCCTCGGGCATGGACCGGCTGGGTGTGCCGGTCAAGGGCAAGATCAAGCCGGACCGGACCGTTTCCAGCGGGCGTGCCCTGGCCCGGCTGACCGACCTGGGCTGGGGCGGACGGCTGCGGGAAATCTTCGCCCCGGGCGCCGAAGACATGCCGGTGGACTCGGCACTGCTTCACGGCTGCGTGCAGGTCCTGGCGCAGTGGGGCTGGGCCGAACGCCCGGTGGCCATTGTGTCCATTCCGTCCCGGTCCCGGCCGCAGTTGGTGGACTCGCTTGCGAGCGGCCTCTCGGAGCTTGGCCGGATTCCGTATCTGGGGACGCTCCAACTGCCGCACGGCGGACCCGCAGGTGGCCCCGGCGGCAACAGTGCCTTCCGGCTGGCCGCCGTCTGGGACCAGTTTGCGGTTCCTCCGGAAGGGGCCGCCTGGTTCGCGGCGAACCCCGGACCGGTGCTGCTCGTGGACGACTTCGCGGACAGCCGCTGGACCCTCACCGAAGCCGGGCGGGTGCTGCGGGAAGCAGGGGCCGAAGCGGTGCTGCCGTTCGTGCTGGCGCTGAAGGCCTAGCGGCGCCCTGCGGTGCAACAGCGGCGGGACGGGCGAACCCGTGCCGCCGCTGAGTTCCCACCGGTTATTTGCCAACGAATTCCAGCAGGGCTGAGTTGACCTCGGCGGCATGCGTCCACAGGAGGCCGTGGGGTGCGCCGTCGATCTCCACGTAGTCCGCTGCGGGGACCAACTTCCGGAAGCGGCGGCCCGTGGCGTCGATCGGCAGGATGTTGTCCGCCGTGCCGTGCAGGATCATCACGGGCTTGCCGCTTTCGCGGACGGCATCTACGTCGGCCCTGAAGTCTTCAATCCAGGTGGGCACCACGGCGTAGGCGGCGACCGGCGCGCTGGAGATGGCCACGTTCCAGCTGGCGGTGACGGCCTCCTGGCTGATGCGGCTGCCCAGGTTCTCCTTCAGGTTGTAGAAATCGGAGTAGAAGTTGGTGAACCAGGCGTAACGGTCTTCGCGGGCGGCTGCTGCGATGCCGTCAAACACTTCCTGCGGCACGCCCTCGGGATTGTCTTCCTTGGCCACCAGGAACGGCTCGAGCGAGGCGAGGAAAGCGAGTTTGGCGATGCGGTCATGGCCGTGCCGGCTGACGTAGCGGGCCAGTTCCCCGGTGCCCATGGAGAAGCCGACCAGGATCACGTCACGGAGGTCGAGCGTCTCCAGCACGGTGTTGAGGTCCGCCGCGAAGGTGTCGTAGTCGTAGCCGGAGCCGACTTTGCTTGACTGCCCGAAGCCGCGCCGGTCATAGGTGATGACACGGTAGCCTGCCGCGAGCAACTCGCGGGTCTGGCGCTCCCAGGAATGGCCGTCCAGGGGATACCCGTGAATCAGCACTACCGGCTGGCCGGCGCCCTGGTCTTCGTAGTAGAGGTGGATGGCGGTGCTGTTTTCGGTGCCAGCTTCGATGTAACCCATCAGGGGTTCCCCTCTCGGATCGGGCGGGAACGGCCGTTCCCGTTGCGAGGAAGATGCTAAGAGAAGGAACGCCATTCGGTAAGCGTGCGGGCTGCCCGCAAATGCTGCAGACTCTATCCGGGAGGCGGCACGTGTAGCCGGGAGGGGAAGCGCATGCGTCAGGATGATTCGCAAGAGCCGGGCACCAAACGCAGGGCGGACCACAACGCGACACGGTGGCTGGCGGCGGCGACAGGTGCCGGAGCAGTGCTGGGCGCGGCCTGGCACCTCGCTGGCAAGCTCCCTTTCCTTCCGCAGAACTGGTTCGGCTCCCTGCTTGTCGGTTTCGGCGCCGGGATCCTGGCCGCGGCGCTGCTCGTAGTCGCCTGGGTGCTCACGGCACGGTGGGAGGGCAGACGGGGGATCCGGCAGCAGCGGGGAGCCCTGGCAGCGCTCGCAGGACTCGCAGTGTTCAGCGTTCCCTTCACCCCGGATCTGGTCTTCAGCCCGGTTTTCGGGGCTGCCCTGCTGCTGCTTGCGGTGCGGACCCGCGATGCCCGGACTGCGGCGATGGGCATCACGGCACTTGCTGCAGCGATCGTGCCTGCGGTGTTTCCCGACCTGCCCGGGGCGGCGGTGATGCTGGGGCTGGTGACCGTTGCCGCCCTCTCGGTCGCGGTGCGGCCGGGCAGAACCTCGCCCTCCGGAAACCCTACCGGCCGCGGTAAACCGGCGGACGCCGTTCAGTGAAGGCAGCGGTAGCCTCGCCGAAATCGTGGCTGGCCAGGAACGCCGTGTTCCAGACCTGCACATAATCCAGCCCATCCTGGACCTGCGCCTGGGTCCGCCGGTTCATCACCTGTTTGACGCCCTGCACCACCAACGGGGGATTCGCAGCTATCTGCACGGCCAGCTCGCGTCCGCGCGCGACGACGTCGTCCGCCAGTTCCGTGACCAGGCCGAGGGACGCGGCGCGGTCGGCGTCGAAATCCTCTCCGGTCAGGGCCAGCTGCCGGGTGGCGCCTTCACCGATGATGGCGGGCAGCCGCTGCAGCGAGCCGAGATCCGCCACGATGGCTACCCGAACCTCACGGACGCTGAAGCGCGCGGTGCGGGAGGCAATACGGATGTCCGCTGCGGCAATAACGTCAATGGCTCCGCCGATGCACCAGCCGTCCACCGCTGCAATGACCGGCTTCGCGCAGCAGGCCAGCGAGGTGACGGCGTCCTGGAGGTCCTTGATCTGCCGGAGGAAACCTTCGCGCAGCTTGGCATCCATGCCGCCGGCGGCGAGCAGCGGCGCGAACAGCGGAGCCATGGCGGGCAGGTCCAGGCCGTAGCTGAAATTCCCGCCGGAGCCGTAGAGCAGGACGGACCGGACGGCGTCGTCGGTGCTCAGCGCGTCAAACACTGCGGGCAGCTCGGCCCAGAAATCCGGTCCCATGGCGTTGCCTTTGGAGGGTCCGATCAACTGCACTTCGGCCACGCCGTCATGAATTTCGACACTCAGGGATTTCAGGGAAGGCAGTGAAGCGGCGCTGGACGTCATGGCATCTCCGTTGATTTGGGCGTCATTGTGCTGGACGTCAATATACCGGTCGTTTTAAGGCCCGAAGAAAGCAAAGCTAGGATCAAGGTATGGAGCTTGCGGTTATCATCCTCTTCGTCCTATCCATCGCTGTTTTGAGTGCGCTCTGGGGCAGGTTCGAGAAGCGCCGCGCCGCCAACCCCAAGCCGGAGGCAGGCGCTTCCAGCGGTGCCGACGGTTCGGGCGGTGCACGCCCGGCGCGGCCGGCACGGCCTGCACGTCCCCGTCCCGAGCCGGCGGCAACCGGCACGTCGCCGCAGGCCGCCAGGGATGCTGCCGCGCTGCTGAGCGCAGATCAGCACCGGCAGATCTATGCCGCCCTCGGACAGGGCCAGCCGGTAAAGGCGCTGAAGCTCTACGCGATGTTCACCGGCGCCGGCATCCGTGCCTCGGGGGCTGCCATCACGAACATGGCTGCGCACCCGCAGCCGTATGTACGGCCCATCCCGGATCCCGGGTCCGCGGCCACGCCCGACGCCGCGAAGCCCGGTGCGGCCGCGCCGGATGCAGCCAAACCCGCAGCCGGGGCAGAATCAGAAGCGGTCCGGGAAGAAGAGATCAGCAAATGGGCGCAGAAACTGCGCCCCGAGGACTTCCTCAAGCCGTAGGGCACTCAGGGGCCCCGGAACTCCCAGGGGCACAGCAGCGTTACCGCCCGGCCCGGCCGCCCTCGAGCAGACGCTCCCGCTGGTTCCGGCCGTCCGGACCGTACGGATAGTTGCCGACCTGCGGGACGCTCAGCTCCGTCAGGCGCTGCTTTTCCTCGTCGGCCAGCACCAGGAACGCCGCCCCCAGGTTGTCAGCGAGCTGGTCCGTCGTGCGCGCGCCGAGGATTACCGAGGTCACTCCGGGACGGTCCGCCAGCCAGGCCAGTGCCACCTGTGCCGGCGTGGCGGAGTGTGCGGCAGCCACCGTCCGCAGCTCGTCGACGATCCGCCAGGTCCGCTCGTTGTGGCTGCGCAGGTCCCACCCTTGGAACTGCCGCGTGGGGTTGTCGCCCACGCGCGTGTTCCCGGCGGGTACCGTCTCGCGGTGGTACTTGCCGGTGAGCCAGCCGCCGGCAAGCGGCGACCAGGGCAGCAACCCCAGCCCGGCGTCGAGCGCTGCGGGAACAATCTCGGATTCGATCTCCCGCTCAAGCAGGTTGTACTGCGGCTGGAGCGTGACTGGTAATGCCCATCCGTGTTCGCGGGCCACATAGACGGCCTTGGTCAGCTGCCAGCCGGTGAAGTTGGAAAGCCCGTAATAGCTGATCTTCCCCGCGGTGATGGCGTCATTGAGGAAGCCCAGGCTCTCCTCGAGCGGAGTGCAGGGATCCCAGGCATGCAGCTGGTACAGGTCCACGTGGTCCACGCCCAGCCGGGTCAGGGAATCGTCCAATGCGCGGCGCAGGTGGCGCCGGGACGTGCCCAGATCGTTGGCCCCGCCGCCCATCGGGAAGCGCCCCTTGGTGGCCAGGACGACGTCGGCCGCTTCCGTGGGATGGGCGTGCAGCCAGCGGCCGATGATCTCTTCGGACGCACCGGTTGTGTAAACATCCGCGGTGTCCACGAAGTTTCCGCCGGCCCGGACGTAATCGTCGAGGATGGCGTGTGAGGCCCGCTCATCGGATTCGTTGCCGAAGGTCATGGTGCCCAGTGCATAGTTGCTGACCGAGGTTCCACTGTTGCCGAGCAGTCGCATTTCCATGGATAGTTCCTTCACGGTAGGGAAGCTGGTGAACCGGCTGCCAGCTTATCCGCCGAGGGGTCTGAAAGCTCCCGGTCCCAGAGGTCCCGGCCCGAAAGCTCCCGGTCCGAAAGCAGGGCGGCGAACAACAGGGAATCCCGCCGCTTCCCGCGTACCAGCCGGTGTTCCCGGAGCCGGCCTTCGAAGGCGAAGCCGTTCTTTTCCAATACCCGGACCGAACCCGCGTTCTCCGGATGGCAGGTGGCTTCCACCCGCACCAGCCCCATCGGACCGAAGGCATGGCCGAGCAGGAGCGCTGCGGCCTCGGTGGCAAGGCCCTGCCCCCACACATCATGCGCCAGCGTATATCCCAGTTCCCCGTTGCGGTCGGACGGGCTGGTGGTCCACACCGCCGCCGTCCCCACCAGACGGTTCTGGAACAGCACGGCCAGCGTGAACCGGGTCCTCTCCGGGGCAGCAGGCTCGGCGGCAGCGTCCGCGACGAAGGACGCCGTATCGGCCCAGGTATTGGGTCCCCACGTGGACCACTGCGTAACCACCGGATCGGAGGTAAACGCGTGCACGGCGTCGACGTCGTCGGCCCGGAAATCCCGCAGCGTCACCCGCGGTCCGTGAAGCAGGATGCTCTCGTGTTCCATGGACGCGCGGCCCCTTCTGAAGCGATTCGGTGGTGAATCTAGGGTAGACGCAAAAAAACCCCCGGTTGCCCGGGGGTTTCAGCGCGGAGACGGGGGGATTTGAACCCCCGGTGGGCTTTAGGCCCACACTTCATTAGCAGTGAAGCCCATTCGGCCGCTCTGGCACGTCTCCAACTTGCATACTTGCAACGCCGGCAACTTCCGCTGCCAGCCTGACAAGACTACCGGCAACTTGCCGATTAGGGCAAAACGCCTCAGGCCAGTCTTCCGGTGAGCGCTTCCCAGAGGAATTCGTAGGACATGGCGTGCATCCGGGCCGACTGCCGGTTGTCCGCCGCACCGGCGTGCCCGCCCTCCAACGCTTCGTGGAACCAGACCTTGTCCGCACCCATGGCCTTCATCCGGGCAGCCATTTTGCGGGCCTGCACCGGACCTACCCGGTCATCGCTGGTGGCCGTCCAGATCAGCGTGGGCGGATAGGAAACGTCTTCCTTGATCAGGTGGTAGGGGGAGAACGTCTGAACGAACTCCCACTGCGCGGGATCGTCCGGGTCACCGTATTCGGCGATCCAGGAATAGCCGGCGGAAAGCTTGGTGTAGCGGCGCATGTCCAGTAGCGGCACCCCGCAGGAAACAGCACCGAACAGGTGCGGATAGGTGGTGAGCATGTTGCCCACCAGCAGTCCGCCGTTGCTGCGCCCGGTGCAGCCCAGGTGCTCCCGGGAGGTCACGCCGCGGGCCACGAGGTCCTCGGCCACGGCGGCGAAGTCCTCGTAGGCCCGGTGCCGGTTTTCCTGCAGGGCGGCACGGTGCCATTCGGGTCCGTATTCCCCGCCGCCGCGGATGTTGGCCAGCACATAGACGCCGTGCCGTTCGACGCCGTCGGCGTCCGTGGTGCGCCGCTCCAGCCAGCCGCGGCCCACTACTCCGCTGTACGCGGGGGTCAGGGAAGCTTCGAATCCGCCGTATCCGTTGAGCAGGGTGGGGTTGGAGCCGTCGAGCACCAGGTCCTGCGGGCCCACCTGGAAGTAGGGAACCTTGGTGCCGTCCGCAGACACGGCGAAGTGCTGTTCGACAGCCAGTCCCGCGGCGTCGAACATGGTGGGGGAGGTCTTGACCGCCTCGGCCCGGCGGCCGTCCCGGGAACCGGGACCGGCCAAGGTGCCGCGGGACAGCGTGGACGGCGTCAGGAACCCGGTACTGATCAGCCAGTAATCGTTGCCGGCTTCTTCGTCCTCGTCATCCACGGCGTACGCGTCCACCGAGTGCAGCGGCGGGCAGGCGTCCAGGATGTCCGCCCGCCAGCCGTCTTCGGGGGTGAGGACCAGGATTTCGGAGCTCACATCGCGCAGCAGGTTCAGCAGGAGCCGGTCCCGGGTCCAGCTCCAGGACTGCAGCGACGTGGACGCATCCGGGGTGAAGAGGCGGTGGACGGTCCGGTTTCCGGCGGTGAATTCTTCCAGCGACGCGGCCAGAAGCGAACCGGCGGGGTGGGGAACGCCGTCGAGCTCCCAGTCCGTCCGCGGCCGCAGCAGCAGCCACTGGCGGTGAACATCCACGTTCACGTCCAGCGGGACATCAAGCTGCACCCAGTCGCCGCCCTCCCGCAGGAAAGTACGCGTGTTGTAGAAGTCGATGATGTCCACGGCCAGGTCCCGTTCGAAGCCGGGCGTCTGGTCCCGCTGCACCACGGCCATCATGTGGTCTTCGGGAACTTCAAAGAAGGGTTCGGCGTCCAACAAGTCCTGCCCGCGGCGCAGGATGCGGCTGGTGCGCGGGTAGGAGGAGGTGGTCATGGAACCCGGGCCGAAGTCCGTCCCCACATACAGGCTGTCCTCGCCGGCCCAGCTGATCCGGCTCTTGGCTGCGGGGATGTCGAACCCGCCGGGCACGAAGGCGCGGTCGACGACGTCGAACTCCCGGTAACGGGCCGCGTCGCCGCCGTCGGGGGAGAGGGCCACCAGTGCGCGGCGGTAGGAAACGCCGTCCTGCGGGCGCAGGAACATGGACCCGCCCCACACCCATTCGATCCCCTCGGCCGCGCTGAGCTCATCCAGGTCCAGCAGCACCTCCCACTCGGTTTCCGTTGCCGTGTAGCTCTGCCACGTGGTGCGGCGCCACAGGCCCTTCGGGTGTTCTGCGTCGCGCCAGAAGTTGTAATAGTGCTCCCCGCGCTTGGCGACCATGGGGATCCGGTCCGTGGAATCCAGGACTTCGAGCAGCCGTTCCTCCGTCTGCTCAAATCCGGTGCGCGAGAGCAGGTTTTCGGTCACGGCGTTCTCGGAGCGGACCCAGTCCAGCTGCTTATCTCCGTAGATGTCCTCCAGCCAGAGGAACTCGTCGGTAGGGGCTGAATCGGCGGCGTCGAGGTTCGGGGATGTCATGCGCCCATCCTAGCTACCGCGGCTTTCCAGTCGTGCTCGACGGGGTGTGCCCGCGCCTGCCCGAACCCGTGCCGCTCCGGCTCCGGATACCCTAGATGGATGGATCACACGCAGAGTTTCCGGGTAGCTGTCATTGGCGCAGGACCCCGCGGCCTCTCCGTAGTGGACCGGCTTCTGACCAACCGGCGGGCCGCTGCACAGCGCCAGCCCCTCCGGATTGAGCTGATTGACCCTTTCAACCCGGGTCCGGGCCACGTCTGGCGGACCAATCAGTCGCGGCTTTTCCTGATGAACACACCGGCGCTGTTCCCCACCGTGGTCCCGGCCGGGGATACGGTCCGCGACCTGCTGCCCTCGCCCGCCGGACTCTCCTTTAACCAGTGGCGCGAGCTGATGGGTGCCGGCACTCGTGCGGCGGATGGTCTCTCCGCCGGTGACCGCCAGGAGCTGGCCGCGCTTGGTCCCGCGGATTTCCCCAGCCGTCCGTTGTACGGGCGGTATCTGGAGTGGACCTACGACCAGTTGCGGAGAACCGCTGCCGACGACGGCGTGGAGCTCGTACACCGCCGCACCGAAGCCTTGGGCATCTCCCGAGAAGCGGACGGCCGGCTGATCGTCGAGCTGGAAGGACAGCAGGTTCTGGCAACGGACGCCGTGGTGCTGGCCCTGGGGCACCTGCCCGCACTGCTCTCCCCGGAACAGGCACGGCTGCAGGACGCCGCCCAACGCCACGGACTGACCTACCTTCCGCCTGCCGTGCCGGCCGACGTCGACTTCTCCCGCCTGCCCGCCGGGGAACCGGTGCTGGTGCGCGGACTGGGCCTGAATTTCTTTGACGTGATGGCCGCGGCCACCGTCGGCCGCGGCGGGCGGTACGTGTCCACCGGGCAGCCTGCAGGCCGCGCCCTGCGCTACGAACCCTCTGGCCGGGAACCGCAGCTGATTGCGGCCTCACGCCGCGGCACCCCCTACCGGGCGAAGGCGAAGCTGGACTCCTACGTCCCCCGCGGAGTGCACCTGCGCTGGCTGACCCGTGAGAGGGCGCTCGCCTTCCGGGCTGACGGACTGCTGCCCGGTTTTGACCACGATCTCTGGCCCTTGCTGCACCGTGACGCGGTCTGGGCGTATTACAGCACGCTCGCCCGGGTGGCCCCCGGCGAGCTGAACGGCACCGCTGCGCAATTCTCTGACCAGCTGGAAGCGGCCCTTAACCTTCCGGGCCCGGAGTGGGACGCCGCGAAGGAAGCGGTGCTGGATGCCTGCGTTCCGTCCAACCGCCGTACCAATCTTGAAGCCCTGGCCCAGCCGCTGGGACGCCGCCCCTTCAAGGGCGCCGAGGATGCGGACAACGCCGTCCTGGCCTATCTGGAGGAGGACGCCGCCGGAAGCGCCGCCGGGGAAGACGACCCGTTGAAGATGGCAATCGGAGCCCTGAACGCCGGACGCAGCCTCCTGAAGGCAGTGGTGGCCGACGGCGGCCTGGCCGAACCTTCCTGGCTCACCGAGCTGCGGGGCTGGTTTGAGCCGCTGGTCGAGGGCCTGGCCAGCGGTCCGCCGCCGGAGCGGATCGAACAGCTGGCGGCCTTGGTCCGCGCCGGACTGGTGCACTTTGTCGGGCCGGATCCACGCTTTGACGTGGACGAGGCCCGGGGCGTGTTCACCGCCTCATCCCCGTGGGTGGGCACTGAATACGCCGCTTCCACCCTGGTGGAGGCCATGATGCCGCCCAACCGGGTGGACCGCAGCGTCTCACCGCTGCTGGCAGGACTGATCCGCGACGGCCTGGCCCGGCCGAAGGTCATGATGTCCGCCGACGGTACCCCCGTGATGACTCCCGGGCTGGACGTTACCTTGCCGCCTTATCGGACGGTGGGCGTCAGCGGCGAACCGGTGGAGAACCTGTTTGTGCTGGGACTGCAGTTGTCCTCGGTCCAGTGGGGAACGGCGATTGCCGCCGAGGCCGGCGCTCCGGCAGCGGAAGGTTCACGGACGTTGCAGGACGCCGACGCGATCGCCGCTGCCGTGCTGTCCGCTGCCGCGTCCACCGCTGCGGTTCCGAATTCGCGGGCCACGGCCCCGGAACCGTCGGCCGGCCAGGACCAACCTGCTGTGCTGGGCTGAACCCGGCTTTCAAGCCTGCACGTCGCACAGTAACAGTGGCGGTGAGGGGCGCCGGAGCGGCGCGCCCAGCGCTCAGCGGCGGGTGAACCTGGCCCCTGCCAGAGTGTGCCGCGCCGATAAAATCGGCATCAGCGGGGCTGAACCACTCCATTTCGTGCTCCTATCCAGCACGGCAGCCGCCTCGCGAATCAACCCGAGAGGACACGTTGTGATGAAAGCTTGGCAGTACATGGGGGACCGCAAACCGATCCAGCTGAACGAAATCCCGGAGCCCGTTCCGGCACCCACGCAGGTCATCATTGACGTCAAGGCGGCGGGCCTGTGCCACTCCGACGTGATGTACATGGAGGTCGGAGAATCCGCCATGCCGTTCCTGCCGATGACGCAGGGGCATGAAAACGCCGGCGTGATCACCGCGCTGGGATCCGAGGTGACCGGCTTCCAGGTCGGGGACGTCGTCGGCGTATGCTCCTCCGGAGTCCAGCCGCCTACCGGCATGTTCACTCCCGGCGGCTTCGCGGACAAGCTCGCTGCGGACTACCGCGACCTGGCCCGCGTTCCCGAGGGCCTCGATATTTCCCTCGCTGCCCTCGCCACGGACGCCGGCATGACCTCCTATCACGCCATGATCAAAGTCGGGAAGGCAGCCAAGGGCATGAAGGTCGGCGTGATCGGCTTCGGCGGCCTGGGGCAGATCGGCGCCCGCGCCGCCGTCCTGGCCGGTGCCGAAGTGCACGTAGCCGAGATGAAGGAAGAAGCCTGGGCCAATGCCAAGGAGGCCGGCGTAGTTTCCTGCGTCAAGGACGCCGCGGAATGGGTCACCGACCCGCGGCGTGGCGGCGACTTCGACCTCATCGTTGACTACGCAGGGTTCGACACCACGCAGAAGGCCGTGAATGCGGTCCGGCGCGGCGGCAAGGTGGTCCAGGTTGGCCTCGGCAAGCCCACCTTCACGGTGGCGACCAACACCATCCTCGGCAAGTCCATTGAGGGTTCCCTCGGCGGCACCGTGGAAGACATCGAGGAAGTCTTCGACCTGATGCTCCGCGGCGAGATCACTCCGGGGTACGAGGAAATCAGCTTCGACCAGGTCGGTGACGGGCTTGAGCGGCTCAAGAACAACCAGGTGCTGGGGCGCTTGGTGGCCCGCTTCGGCGAATAGCTGTTAACGGCGAATAACCGTTAACGACGGCGGCTGCGCACCTTCCAAGGTGCGCAGC
>NZ_JANFLR010000006.1:0-81573 GCF_024385485.1 Arthrobacter sp. zg-Y1116
GCAGCGGTGGACGCGGCAGCGGACAGCACGGCAGCGGCGATCGCGTCGGCGTCCTGCAACGTCCGTGAACCTTCCGCTGCCGGACCGCCGTCGTTCTGTCCCTAGCCGTTGTAGGTCAGCGAAAGCATCATAGCTTTCAGTTGCTGGTAGATGTCGGTCTGCATCCAGGCCCGGGCTGCGGCGTCGTCCGCGAAGGCTCCGGGATCAATGAGGGCTTCGAACCTGATGTCGCCGTCAGACATGAAAACCGTGCCGTAGGCATTGCCGCCATCCATACCATCCGCGTCCGGCAAGCCGTCATCCTCAAGCTGGACATAGTAGCCGCGACTGGGAGATCCCGGTGCTGCGTAGGTCGGACGGGATTCAAACTGGAAATAGACAGGCTCGCCAACCTTGTTCGTGTAGCCGGGCAGTTCCTGTACGTCGTACATGATGTGCCCCGGGCTAATTACTGAGATGTTGTGGAGGTCGGCTCCACTTTCAAACTTGGCTACCGGGTTCCCGGTTGAGTCCAAAATGTTGAAGGCCGCCGGTGACAGACCGACGCTATGGGCAAGCATGGGCAGCGGTTCGGTCGGAACGGCCGACCATCCGGCCGGAAGGGTGAAGCTGTGCAGCCCGTTGGGGGTGGTGACGGTGACCGGTGCTGCCGGTTCAGGAACGGGCGTTTCCGTGGGCGCCGGCGTCGCTGACGGTGTTGCAGCAGGCGTTGTCGCTGACGCCGTCGCCGACGGTGTTGCCGAAGTGGACGGTGTGGCCGTCGGGCTCTTCGACGGTGCCGGCTCGGCGGCCGTCTCCGCGCCGCAGGCGGTCAGTAAGGCAGCGGACGCGAGAACCAAGGCGCATATGCGGGCCCGGCGTGAAAAAGAAGCGGTCAATCCAATCAATTCCCCCAGTAGTTCGGCGCGGAGTTTCCGGGCCGGTGAGAGGGAGACTAACAGTGCGCCAGACGCCCTGGGGTGTGTCGCGTTCAAGTGTAGCCAAGACGTAATACGACGGCGGCCCGCACCTATTGGTGCGGACCGCCGTCGTCGTTTACCTGCCGGTATCCGTTACCGGATTAGAACGGGTATTCCCGCGGAGCGTGCTGCACGCTGATGGTGTGATCCGTGGTGAATTCGTCGATGGCCCACTCGCCGTTGAAGCGGCCGAGGCCGGAGTTCTTCTCGCCGCCGAAGGCAATGTGCGCCTCGTCCTGGACCGGGAAGTCATTGACGTGCGTCATGCCTGCCTTGATGCGGCGGGCGAACTTGACGCCCTCCTCCAGGTTGGCGGTGAAGACGGCGCTGGAGAGGCCGAGGTCGGTGTCATTGGCCAGGGCCAGTGCGTCCTCGGCGTCCTTGGCGCGCATGATCCCGGCGATGGGGCCGAAGATCTCCTCGCGTGCCAGCTCCATGTCCTTGGTAACGTCGGCGAAGACGGTCGGGGAAAGTACCTGGCCGTTGATTTCGCCTTCGAGCAGGAGGCGGGCGCCTTCGGACTTCGCGGTCTCGATCTTGGTCTTCAGGCCCTCGAGCTGCTTGGCGTTGATGATCGGGCCCACGACGTTCTTCGGGTCGGTCGGATCGCCGGCATTCAGCGTCTTCACGTGCGCCGTGAACTTCTCGACGAACTCGTCATAGACGGCGTCCTCGACGATGATCCGGTTCACGGCCATGCAGATCTGTCCCTGGTGCAGGAACTTGCCCATGGCTGCGGCGCGGACTGCCTGGTCAACGTCGGCGTCGGCAAGAACCACGAACGGGCTGTTGCCGCCGAGCTCAAGTGCCGTGTACTTCAGCGTGGCGCCGGTGGCGGCCAGGGCACCGATGTTCTTGCCCACCGGTGTGGAACCGGTGAAGGAGATCATGCGCGGGGTCGGGTGCTCCACGAAGGCGTCGCCGATTTCCGAGCCGGCTCCGACGACGGCGTTCAGCACGCCCGCGGGCAGGCCTGCCTCTTCAAAGATCTTGGCGATGATGAGGGCGCCGGTGACCGGGGTGTCGCTGGCAGGCTTCAGGACGACGGCGTTGCCCAGGGCCAGTGCCGGAGCCACGGAGCGCTGGGAGAGGTGGAGCGGGAAGTTCCACGGGCTGATGACGCCGACCACGCCCAGCGGTGCGCGGTAGACGCGCAGTTCCTTGTTCGGGGTGTCCGAGTCCATGATCTTGCCGGACACACGGTGCGGGAAGGTGGCTGCCTCGCGGGTGATGGAGGCGGCGGAGGCAACTTCAATGTTGGCCTTCAGCATGGTGCTGCCGGATTCGGCGTTGAGCCAGGCAATGATCTCGTCCCGGCGTTCCTCGAAGATTTCTGCGGCGCGGGCGATGACGGCTCGGCGCTCGTTCGGGGTTTTGGCAGCCCAATCCTTCTGGGCTTCCTCTGCTGCGGCGTACGCGTCATTCAGGTCTTCGCGGGAGGCCTGCTGCATGGTCATCAGCTGCGAACCGTCAAAGGGGTTGGTGTCCGTGAGGGTCTTTTCCGAACGGCCGTCGCGCCACTGCCCGCCAATGAACTGCTTGGCGGGGATCCAGTCGGTGAGGGCCGGGGAAGTCGATTCGAGCTGAGTTGTCATGATTTCTCCTAGATGAATCTTGACGGTGTATTGCTGGCTACAACCCGGGAGGGGCCGGATCAATTCCCGACGGCGATTCCCAAAGGTGCAGAGAGCTGTCAAGGTCGAAGGGAGGAGACCTGCTGTCAAGGGCTCCAGATACTAAGTACCCTTTTTATTTCCTCCCGTTCAGCCTAGCGTTGGGAGTACCAGTGGCCAAAAGGGGAATTCCCCGGCTGCTCTTACCGCAAAGGACACCTTCATGAGCACAAGTGCAAGTGCGGCAGGGGACCGCGGACGAAAGGCTGCCGGCCAGGGGGCCGGAGAGCGCCGAGACGGTGCGGCCCCGACTCCGGACGGCACGCGGGGCGACGCGATGGACAACACCAGCCGCCGGCGGGTGGTTGAGCGTGAGAAAGCGACCTTCGGTGGAGTGAAGATCGGCTCGGCGTTTTTTGGCTGGCTGACCGCCATCGGAACCACGGTGCTGCTGAGTGCCCTGGCCACCGCCCTCGGCGCGGCAGTGCTGTTGAACGACGACAGCCCGGATGCCACAGCCATCACGATCACCGGGACCATCATCCTGCTCGTGATCCTCTTCGTGGCCTATTACTGCGGCGGGTACGTCGCGGGACGAATGGCGCGTTTTAACGGGATGAAGCAGGGTATTGCAGTCTGGGTCTGGGCAGTGGTCATCGCCATTGTGGCGGCCATCCTGGCCGCGATCGCGGGCGACCAGTTCAACATCCTGGTTGAACTCAACGGATTCCCCCAGATTCCGATGTTCGGTGACAACGCAACGGCGTCGACAATCATTGCCGCCATCGTGGCCGCAGCTGTGGCCCTGATCGGGGCCATCCTCGGCGGTCTGGGTGGTATGCGCTTCCACCGCCGGGTGGACAAGGCCGGGCTGGGGGACTGACCGGCCGGGCGAACCGGCCGGCGCCAGAAGGAAACCGGCGGAAAAGTCGTGGGGGGAAGCGGGGGACGTAGTTACCGAGGCAGCACCATGCGCCTGCGAGGCGCGGAACACAGGAGAACAACGTGATCACCAGTGAACAGATCGACACGATTATGAACCACGGAACCGTGGAAGGTCCGAACGGGGAAAAGATCGGCTCGGCAGGGGATATCTACCTGGATGACGAGTCGGGCCAGCCGGCATGGGTCACCACCAAGACCGGGCTCTTTGGCTCCAAGGAGAGCTTTGTGCCCCTGGCCGAAGCCTCGGTTGAGGGATCTGTTGTGCGGGTGCCGTACTCCAAAGAGATGGTGAAGGACGCTCCGCGGGTGGACAAGGACGGACACCTCAGCGACCAGGAGCAGGATGAGCTTTACAGCTACTACTCCATCGGCACGTCCGGTAGCTCCGGTACTTCCGGTACTTCCGGTACCTCGGGCCAGCGGAGCTCTGCAGGCTCCGGCGTCGGGACCTCGAGCGGAAGCGGCATGTCGAGCGGAAGCGGGACCTCGAGCGGAAGCAGAACCTCGAGCGGCGGAACCTCCGGCCGGACGGAAAGCAGCCGGGGTTCAGACCACGGCCAGGTGGGGCATGACACTTCCGGCCCCACTACGGACGACGCGATGACCCGCTCCGAGGAGCAGCTCCACGTTGGGAAGCAGAGCCGGGAGTCAGGCAGGGCCCGCCTGCGTAAGTACGTCACCACTGAGAACGTCACCAAGACGGTTCCGGTCAGCCACGAAGAAGCCCGGATTGAGCGTGAGCCCATCACGGACGCCAACCGTGGCTCCGCCATGGACGGACCAACGATCAGCGAGGAGGAACACGAAGTGACCCTCCACGCCGAGGAGCCCGTAGTGGAAAAGGAAGCAGTCCCGGTCGAGCGTGTCCGGCTGGACACCGAAACCGTGACAGAAGAGGCCACCGTCACCGAAGAGGTCAGCAAGGAACAGATTGACATGGAGGGTGAAGGCGGGAGCGGCCGCGGAGGCAAAAGCAGCCGCTGATCCGAACCAGTCTCACACCAGTACCGCAGGCCGCCGGAATCCTCCGGCGGCCTGCGGTGGTTTAAGGGGTGGTCATCCGGCGCGGTCGGAGTGTTCCGCCATCCACCGGTCCAGCACCGCCGCGAAGTCCTCGCTGCTGCGCTCCGGCCACCAGTGGCCGGCGGCCACCTCACGGACTTCCACCCGGGGAAAACGGCTGTCCAGGCCGGAGACCAGCTTCGGCGAAAGGAACGGGTCCCGCACCGGAACGACCACCTGCACCGGGCCGGGATAGCCGCCGTCGGGTACCGCGCCGCCCGAGCGGAACATGTTGGCCCGGTAAAGCTGCAGGCCCCGCACTCCGCTGTCGCCGATTTTCCGGCCGGCGTATTTCTCGTAGCGGGGGGTCAGCAGGTACTTCCAAGCAACGTCGGGCAGGACCGGGACGTGGAAGGCTGCAACGTACCAGCTCCGCAGCGCCTGTGAAAGGGCCTGCGGCCAGAGGCGGGGTGAGCGCAGCCGGGTGCTGAACCAGCGCCGGAAGTGGCCCAGGTCCGGCCCCGAGATGCTGGTGTAACTGAGGATCCTGCCTTGTGCCCTCGGGTCCTGTATCGCGGCCCACCCCTGAATGGATCCCCAGTCATGGCCTACCAGATGCACTCGTCCGGTCCCGGTGGCGTTGAGGACGGCATAGAGGTCCTCCACCAGCAGCTCCAGCCGGTAGGGCGCCAAGGAACCGCGGTCCGCGGCGTTCCCTGTAACCCGCGACGCGCCGGCGTTGCGGGTGTCGTATGTAATGACGTGCCGGTCCGCAGCCAGCCGTTCCACTACGCCGTCGAACACGTGATGGTCATCCGGGTAGCCGTGCACCAGCAGGATACTTGGCACCGCGGCATCCGGACTCCCGTGCTGGTACACCGCCAGTTCCGAGCCCTGGCTTCGGACCGTGATCCGCCGGCCGTCGGGACGTGCCCTATGCGGGGGTGGATCCGGCGGCAGGGGAGAAGAAGACCGGTTGTGGTTCTGCTCCATGAAAATGTCTCCTGTTCCGACGCCGGCTTCCGGACCATTGCAGGTATGGATCACCACGATAGCCGTCCACAGCGCAGAAGCGCCGCCCCGGGTAAACCCAAGGCGGCGCTTCTGTCATTGCTTTGCTAGCCGGTTACTTCCGTCCGGCCAGGCACAGAATGTACTGCGCCAGTTCGTAGGCGTAGCGGACCCAGCCGCGAACGTCCCACCACTGCTTCGGAGCGGTCGGCGCCTTGCAGACCGGCGCCGGCGCCGGCGCTGCAGCCTTCTCGACCGTGACCGGCAAGGTTACCGTGGTGCCGGAACCAGCAGCCGTCAGCACCAGGGAACCGGTGCCGGAGGCCGACGCGGGAAGCGTCGCGGTCACTGTGGCGGAACCGGCGCTGACCGGTGCCGTGCCCAGGGCCGTGGAGGTGCCGGCAGTATTCACGAAGCTGACTGCCAGGGAGGTGTTGGCAGGGCTGCCGAGTGATGTCAGGTCCAGCTGGCCGACGGTGAACGTCGCTGCCGTGCCTGCCTTGACCGTGGTGGGAGCACCCTTGACGACTACGCCCTGACGGGCAAAGTCGGGAGACAGGGGACTGTTGGCCGAGATGTAACTGATCCAGGCGTCACGGTCTACCAGTCCGGTATCGCGGGTGTTCTTGCCTTCGTTGAAGACGGTGAAGTTGTCGCCGCCCTGGGCCAGGAAGCTGAACGTACCCACCCGGTAATCCCGGGCCGGGTCCATGGCGGCACCGTTGATGGTGACGCTTTGGATCCGTGAGCCGCGGGGCTGGTCCGGGTCGAAGGTGTAGGTGATGTTGTCCGAAAGGCCGAGGGCCAGGAAGGCACGTGAACTGCCGTCCGGCTGCCACTGCTGCTCCAACATTGTCTTCAGCTGGGCACCGGTCAACGTGGTGGTCCAGAGGTTGTTGACGAAGGGCAGAACCGCGTTGGCCTCGGCGTACGTTATGACGCCGTCCTCGCCGTAGTAGAGCTCGGCACGCAGGCCGCCCGGGTTGGTGACGCCGATCTCGGCGCCTCCGCGTTCGGGGGCGGCAAGGGTCGACAGGAGTGAATCGGCCACCAACGCGCCAAGGGTGGATTCGGAACTGCGGTCATCGCGGGCAGTACCCACGAAGGCCGAGGTGATGTCTCCGGTGACGGAGCCGACGGGCTGGTTGCCCACCTCGGCCGAGTAGGCCAAGGCGGCGTCGACAATCCGCTTTACCTCGGCCACTGCCGGGTAGGCGGCTACCAGTTCCGGTGCGGCCGTCTTGGTGCGGGCCACGTTGGCTGCGGTGTAGGACGTGACCTCGTCTGTTGCTGCGTTGTATTCGAGCCGGATCTGGCCGATGAATTCACCGTAGGAACCGGTCTGCACCACGGGACGGGTCTTGCCGTCGCCGCCGGGAATGGCTGCATCCCAGGCGTACTGCTTGTGGGTGTGCCCGGTGTAGATGGCATCGACCAGCGGGGTGGTGTCATTGACGATCTCCGCAAAGGCACCGCCGGCCGCCAGCTCCTGATCGAGGTTGGCGCCGTCGGGAGTGCCGCTGCCGGCGCCCTCGTGGTATTCGGCGATGATCACGTCGGCGAGGTCCTGCTCCACCAACTGTTCGGCTACGCGGTTGACCGCTTCCACCGGATCGCCGAAGTCCAGGTTGCTGATTCCGCCCGGGCTGACCAGGCTTGCAGTCTCCCGGGTGATGGCACCGATAACGGCAACATCGACGCCGTTGACGTCGATGATCTCGTACTCCTGCAGTGCAGGCGTGGTGGTGCCCTTGGTGTAGACGTTGGCGCCCAGGTAGGGGAACTGTGCACCCGCGTCGACGCGGCCGGTGAGGTCCGCGAAACCGCCGTCGAACTCGTGGTTGCCGACGGCCGAGGCCTGCAGCCCGAGGGCGTTCAGGACATCAAGGGTGGGCTGGTCCTGCTGCACCGAGGAAGCGAACAGGGACGCGCCGATGTTGTCGCCCGCGGAGAGGAACAGCGAGCTGCCCTCCGGTGCGCCGGCCTTCAGTTCCTCAACGGTTCCGGCGAACGGAACCGTGTTGGCATCAATCCGTCCGTGGAAGTCGTTGATGTTCAGCAGGTTCAGCGTGGCGGTGTCCGTACCTTCGGCGGTCAGGTCCATGCCGACGAGGATCGGGTCATGGTCCGAGGCCCGGTAGGGATCCGGTGCGTAGAAATCGGTGGCGTTGTAGTTGTAGCGGCTGTATTCGAAGGCCACCGACTCCACGGAGTTGATGTTCCAGATATCCGCGCCGGTGACAGCTTCATTGGCTGCCGGGGAGGCCAGGATGTGGTCCAGGCTGCCGACGGTCCCGCCGAAGGCGTAGGAGTGCTTGCCCGTGGTTGCGCCGAGGTCAACGTAGCCGGCGTCAACCAGCACCTTGATGGGATCCTCCGCGTGGTAGGCGTTGAAATCTCCGAGCAGGAACACCTTGTCCGTGCCGGCTGCTTCCGATACGGTCCCGGCGAACTCCACCAGTGCCTGCGCCTGGCGGACGCGGTCTGCGTTAAAGCCGCCCTGGCCGGTGTCGGCATTCTCGCCGGAGGAGGGTGCCGAACCCTTGGACTTGAAGTGGTTGGTGACGGCGAGGATTTCGGTGCCGTCTTCCGCGCCGGCGGGGCGGAAGGCCTGGGCCAGCGGTTCGCGGGCGTTGGAGAAGGCCTCTTCGTTGTCCAGGATGGTGGATTCGCCGACAGGTTCGGCGGTTCCGGTGCGGTAGATGAAGGCGGAGCGGATCACGTCTTCATCGGCAGGCAGAGCCGCGGGGGAGCGGACGTAGTCCCAGGTTCCCGGTGCCTGTGCGTTGAGGGCTGCCACCAGGCGCGACAGCGCATCGTCGCGGTTCTTGCCGAACTTGGCGGAGTTCTCCACCTCCATCAGCGAGACGACGTCAGCGCCCAGGGCGTTGATCGCGGCCACGATTTTGGCCTGCTGGCGTTCCAGGTTCGCTGCGTTGGCGGCGCCTCGGGCGTCGCAGCCTCCGTTGACGGTCACGGGTTCGCCGCTGCGGTTCTTGTAGAAGGTGCAGCCGGACAGCGTGTCACCGGTGGTGGTGAAGTAATTCAGCACGTTGAAGGACGCGAGCTTCAGGTTGCCGCCGACACTCTCGGGCGCCGCGGTGCGGGTGTTGGTGAACGACGCCGGGGTGGCGGTCGCCGCGTTGGCCTGTGTCAGTTCGGTCAGCGGCTGGAACTTCCAGGCACTGTTGCGGAAATCGAGGATCACGCCGGTGCTGAAGGTTGCTGCGGCACCTACCCGGACCGGGTTTTCCGGTGTCAGGTAGGGCAGGGGCTTGCCCTGGTTGGCGGCGTTGAGGAAGTTGGTGCTGGCACCGTCGTCGAGCTTCACGGCACGGGCAGCATTGTCCGCCACGACGGCGGCGTGCTCCGGGGTTCCGACGGCAGCTACGGCGGTCGGCTGGACAAGCGGGGAATTGCCGGCAGCGAGGCCGATTTCTGCGTACTGGTTCAGCGAGAAGTTATCGGTGACGGTGAACTCGCCCTGAGGCGCCAGCAGCATGCCCTCAAAGGTCTCGCGCTGTTCCTCGGTGGCCGGCCAGGCTACGGCGGCGGGCTTGACCTCGGGCGCTGCTTCGCTGAGCTTCGTCATGGCGCCGTCGGCGACGGTCAGCTGCGTGAGGTTGTAGTACTCGCCTACGGTACCCGTGACCTCGACGTAGTCGCCGGCGGTCACCTGGCCTGCAGTTGCCGCGGAGAAGATGAAGATGCCTTCCGATGCGGTGTGCGTGGCCGGGTTGATGTCACCGCCTGTACCCGGGGTCTGGATGTAGTAGCCGTTGAAGCCGCCGGTGGCGTAGACGCCCGTGACCTTGCCGCGGGTTGTGACCGTCTGGCCGATCAGCGGGCTGGCCGCACCGGTGCCCTGGATCTCGGCGATCGGAACCGCGTCGCCCGGGACCGGCACCGGTACCGGCGTCGTGGGTGTGGGTGTGGGTGTGGGTGTGGGTGTCGGCGTCGGCGTGGGGGTGGGCTCGGTGGGAGCCGTGCCGGCCGAAGACGTGGGGGTGACCGACGTGCTGAGGGTGAAGTCGGCGGCGTTGTTGTTCGAATCTGAGAACCCGGTGCGGTTCAGCGACTTCGGATCCGAGTTGCCGGCGGGTGCGGCCGCGCCCGCGGTCTCGAAGGTGTTGGAGGTGCCGTAGCCGATCAGATCGACCACGCCGGGAGCGCCGATGACCGAGCCGGTGGGCAGGGGGTCAACGCGGGTGCCTTGGTTCGAGAGGATCAGGGTGCCGCCGCCTCCGGCGAAGCTGGCGCCGATGGAGGCGTCGGCGTTCGGGAGGGCCGCGCCGGTGGTGCCGTTGCTGGCGCCGGAAACCAGGTAATACCCGCCCGGAGCGATGCTGCCGGAGAGGGTACCGATGCCGGTGGGCGCCGCGGTAGCGGTCGCGGACCGGTACTGGAGGGACCAGCCGTCCAGGCTCACCGGTTCACTGGTGGGGTTGTAAAGCTCTACGAACTTGGTGTTGAACGGGGCGTTGGCGCTGCCGCCGGAAAGGTATGCCTCGTTGATGATGATGCCGGGAACGGCAGCGTTGCCGTCCTGTGCGTAGGCCGGGAATGCGGTCAGCGGGGCGGCGAGCAGGCCTGCTGACAGGGCGGTCCCGAGCGCGGCCTTCCATGGGAAAGGTCTCATGCCTCATACTCCTTGGTCGGCCGTGCGGGCCGACAGGTAATGGCCGCCGGAAACGGCGGCAGGGGATACAGCGAGTGATTACGAAGGGTGATGCTAGGCGGGGCGGGTTACGAGCAGGTGTCCGTCCGGTGACATGCGTCCATGCATGAGCTTCGGGAAGGTTCCGCCGCGTCCCCCGAGGAGGCGGAAAAGTGATCGCCAGCACAGTGTACGGCCTTACACCCCCACTTCCTGCCACGAGGTACCGAGGAGTAACAAAGGAACGCCCGCTCACCGAGGGTGCCACGAAGGTTCGGCCCCTTATGGTCGTAGTGAACGCAAAACGAGTTCCTTATCCGCCGAAGAGGAGGCCAATACGTGTCCGGCCAGTTCCCTGCTGCTGATTCCGGTGCGGTTGTGCAACCGATCGTCCACCGCCGGCACCGGCTCGCCGACGGCCGGGAGTCACTGTTCTTCACCGACCGCGGCGGGCAACCGGTGGAAACCGTCGTGGATGCCCGTCCGCTGGATCCCCGTTCCGGCAACGGGGAGGTGCGCTTCGACCGGCTAACGGGGGAGTGGGTGGCAGTGGCCGCCCACCGCCAGGCCCGGACCTACCTGCCGCCCGCCGACCAGTGCCCCCTGTGCCCCGCCCGGCCGGGACGGAGATCGGAAATCCCGGCGGAGGATTTCGACGTCGTGGTCTTCGAGAACCGTTTCCCCTCCCTGGGACCGGAACTCGGCATCCTGCCGGAGCCGGAGGGGACAGGGGATGAACGTGCGCTGTGGGGGCGCCCCTCGCCCGCGTTCGGCCGCTGCGAGGTGGTGGTCTTCACCCCGGAGCACAACGGCTCCTTCGCCTCGCTGCCGTACACCCGCGCCCGCACCGTCGTCGAGGCCTGGGCGCAGCGCACCGGGGAACTCTCGGCCCTGCCGGGCATTGCGCACGTGTTTCCCTTCGAGAACCGGGGCCAGGACATCGGCGTCACGCTGCACCACCCGCACGGGCAGATCTACGCCTATCCGTATGCGGCGCCCCATGCCGCCCGGCTGGCCCAACGCTCCCGGCAGCACCTGTCCGAGCATGGCCGGGCACTGATGGGCGAGCTGCTCCGGGACGAGTCCGAGGCCGGGGACCGTATGGTCCTGGCGGGCAGGCACTTTTCCGCGTATGTGCCGTACGCAGCCCGCTGGCCGCTGGAAATCCATCTGGTGCCGCACCGCCAGGTCCCGGACCTGGCCGCGCTCACGGGGGAGGAGCGCGACGAACTCGCTGCCGTCTACCTCGAACTGCTGCAGCGGGTGGACGGACTGTACGGCACCCCCACCCCGTACATTTCCGCCTGGCACCAGACGCCGGTGAATGCCGCTGATCGGGAGGCGGGCTGGCTGCACCTGCAGCTCACCAGTCCCCGACGGGCAGCGGACAAACTGAAGTTCCTGGCCGGCTCCGAGGCGGCGATGGGCGCCTTCATCAACGACACCACTGCGGAGCAGACCGCCGTCCGCCTTCGGGAGGTGCGCGTATGAGCGCGCCGGTTGAGCCGGTGCAGTCCCGGGCGGAGAACCTTGCCCGGCGCTTTGCCGAGGTGTACGGCCCCGAGCCCGACGGCGTGTGGCGGGCTCCCGGGCGAGTGAACCTGATCGGCGAACACACGGATTACAACAACGGCTTCGTCCTGCCGTTCGCCATCGACCGCAGTGCCCTCGTGGCCGTGCGGCTGCGCCGGCCGGGGGAAACAGGGGAGCCCGACGTCGCGCGCCTCGCCTCCACCTATGCCCCGGACGGTGGGGAGCTGTCCCGTGCGCAGTTCCGTACCGGCGGGTTGGAGCCGGGCGGGGTCGGCGGCTGGGCGGCGTATCCGGCGGGTGTGGTGTTCGCACTGGAGCACAGCGCCGGCGTCGTTGTTCCCGGTTTTGACCTGCTGCTGGATTCCAGCGTGCCGGTAGGTGCCGGCCTGTCCTCCTCGCACGCCGTGGAAGTGGCCGTGATCGTGGCGCTGAACGAGCTGCTGGAGCTGGGCATGGACCGGCCGCGGATGGCCCGGCTGACCCAGTACGCCGAAAACGAATTCGTCGGTGCGCCCACGGGCATCATGGACCAGTCGGCATCGCTGATGGGACAGGCGGGCGGTGCGCTGTTCCTGGACTGCCGCAGCCTCGACTCCGAAACCGTGCCGCTGCCCCTGGCCCGGCACGGACTGGAAGTGCTGGTCATCGATACGCGGGTGGTCCACAGCCACGCCGACGGCGGCTACAGCGCCCGGCGCTCGTCCTGCGAACGCGGAGCGGCGGCGCTGGGTGCGGCGTCGCTGCGGGAGGTGCCTGCCGGTACCTCCCTGAACCGGTTGGACGGGGAAACCCGGCGGCGGGTCCGGCACGTGCTCGGAGAGAACGAACGCGTGCTGCAGGTTGTCGGGCACCTGCGGGCTGGCGACGTCGCCGGCATCGGGAACCTGCTGACCGCTTCCCATGCCTCGCTGCGGGATGACTTCGAAGTGTCCTGCCCGGAGCTGGACCTGGCCGTGGACACGGCGCTCGCCGCCGGTGCGCTGGGTGCCCGGATGACCGGCGGGGGATTCGGCGGCTCGGCCATCGCCTTGGTCCGGCAGGAGGACGAGGATCAGGTCCGTGCGGCTGTGCGGGGGGCCTTCGCGGGTAGAGGTTTCCGGGAGCCCGCCCTGTTCACGGTGCTTCCCGCGGACGGGGCCGGACGGATCCGGGTCACCCGGCCCTGAGGGGAATGACTGCCCGGCCGCTCCGGTCGCCCGAATTGCCGTCCTCGCCCTGCGAATACACCGCGAAGGAAATCGTTGCGGTTTTTTCACCCCACTGCACGGAAAAGGCTCCGCCACTGAACGGATCGTAGCCGTCATCGGTCAGCACCTGGTCCCGGTATGCGTAGACCGGGCCTTGCACCTGTTCGTAGACGGCATGCGAGCCGATCAGCAAAATGCTCTGGTTGTTGATCAGCAGTGTGTGCTCTCCCGCCGGCGCTGAGATTTTTTGGTAGCCGGGCCCCGAGAAGAAAATGGTGAGGAATCCATATCCAGCAAGGAGGAGCAACCATGCGCAGGTGATGATGCCGCCGAGGAAGCCGGCGGCACGACGCAGAAAGACATGGCGAAAGAGGCCGCTGAACCAGGGAACGAGTGTCCAGGAAGCTCCGAGGAAGAAACACCAGGCCGCCACCAGTGCAGCCACGATCAACTGGCCTGTGCCGATTCCCGCCCCGAGGTAAAGCAGGGTCCCGCTGGCTTGGAGCACGCGGAGGAGATAGGCCAGAGCCATAAGGCTTGCCGCCTGGACCAACGAGTTGGCCCCGGGGATGATGCGCGGCGGCAGACCCGTCATTTCTTGGCGTCCGCTCCACGGCCTATCTCGGCATGGACGGCGCGCATGCCCTGTTCGAGCGCGCGCAGGTCATTGATCGACAGCCGGGAGAGAATATCGACATTAAGTTCGGGGCGTCCGGCCACGAGCCGGCGCACCACCGTCCGTCCCAGCGGTGTTGCCTTCACCCGGCGTACCCGTGCATCCAGGGGATCCTCCGAACGGACGGCCACGCCCTGGGCAACGAGCCGGTCGATCAGGCCGGACATGGACGCCATGGAGACTCCGAAGGACTCCGAGAGGCCCCGGCCGGTGGCACCCTCCTCGGCGGTGACAAGAACGGTCAGGACCTTCAACTGGCGCACTGTCAGGTCCGTGGACAGCAGCGGATCGAGGAAGGCGGGTAGGGCCGTCGACTGCAGGGAATCGGCCAGTTCTTCGAGATTCAGCAGCACACGTTCGCGCTCCTGTTGCTCATTGCTTCCTTCGGTCATGAGTTCACCGTAGTGGCCGCGGACGTGTCGGCAAACACAGGGGTCAGCGAACCCTCAGTCAAATTAGTTAGGGTGAGGCTAACCGTTTATCGGTTTTTGAGATATACCGGCGTCCCCGCGGCTGCAGTTCGGAGTGAGACGGACTCCGAGCGCACCGGCGTCGTAGTCCTCCCGCTCTGCCCTGGGTCACGGGAACGCGCAAGCGAAGCGAGGACACTACATGAGCAGCACGCAAACCCCCATAGCGTACGAGCGCATAGAAGACGGCCTGGACGTCGAGGCGTTGAGGGCGAAGTACAAGGCGGAAAGGGACCGGCGGATCCGCCCGGACGGCGCCACCCAGTACCAGCCCGCCAAGGGAAAATTCGGCTACTACGCCACTGATCCCTACACTCCCCGCACCGAGCGGGAGCCATTGACGGACACCGTTGAGGTGCTGGTGATCGGCGGCGGGTTCGGCGGGCTGATGACCGGAGCCCGGCTGCGGGAGGCAGGCGTCGAAAGCATCCGCATGATGGATGAAGCCGGCGACTTCGGAGGCACCTGGTACTGGAACCGCTACCCCGGCATCCGCTGTGACATCCAGTCCTACGTCTACCTGCCGCTGCTCGAAGAAGTGGGTTACATGCCCAGCGAGCGTTACGCGCGGGGCGAGGAAATCCGCCGGCACGCCGTGGCCATCGCCGAACGCTTCGACCTGTACCGCGACACCGTTTTCTCCACCCGCGTCACCGGCCTGACCTGGGACGACGAAGCGCTGGAATGGATCGTCACCACCGACCGCGGGGACTCAATGCGGGCCCGCTACGTGATCACCTCCTCCGGAACGCTCACCCAGCCGAAGCTGCCGGGCATCCCGGGCATCGACTCCTTCAAGGGGCACACCTTCCACACCAGCCGGTGGGACTACCGCTACACCGGGGGAGACCAGTCCGGCAACCTCACCGGACTCGCGGACAAGAAGGTGGCCGTGGTCGGCACAGGTGCCACGGGCATCCAGGTGATTCCCATGGTGGCGCGCGACGCCGAGCAGCTCCTGGTCTTCCAGCGCACGCCGTCGTCCGTGGATATCCGGAACAACCGCCCCACCGACCCGGCCTGGGCCGCCTCACTGAAGCCGGGCTGGCAGAAGGAACGCATGGAGAACTTCCTTGCCGTGGTCTCCGGGGAACCGGTGGAGCAGGACCTCACCCGGGATGGCTGGACCTCCGTCCCGCAGCTGCACCGCAAGATGATCAGCGGCGCCGTCGACAAATCCGTGTCCGCGGAGGAACGTGAACGCCTCGACGAACTCGTCGACTTCCGGAAAATGAACTCCATCCGCGCCCGGGTGGACGAGGAAGTCTACGATCCGAAGACGGCCGAACTGCTCAAGCCCTGGTACCGCTATATGTGCAAGCGTCCGACCTTCAGTGACTACTACCTGGAGACCTTCAACCTGCCCAACGTGACGCTGGTGGATACGGCGGACTTCGGCGGCATCACCCGCATCACCGAGAACACCATTGTGGTGGGCGACGAGGAATACGAGGTGGACTGCATCATCTTCGCCACCGGCTTTGACGTAGGCGTCTCCGGTGTCACCTCCGGGGCCATGCCGGTAACCGGGCGCAGCGGCCAGACCCTGCTGGAAGCCTGGGGCCGGGGCCCGCGGACGCTGCACGGCTTCTACACCCACGGCTTCCCGAACCTGTTCCACCTCGGCTCGCTGCAGAACGCCAATTCGGTGAACTTTGTCCACATCCTGATGGAACAGGCCAACCACATCGGCGCCGTCATCGGCAGGGCACGCGAGGCGGGTGCCCGCTACATCGAACCGACGGCCGAAGCCGAGGCCGCCTGGGGCGAAACCATCCAGCGGACCTCCGCGGACAACCGCAAGTTCGCCGCGGAATGCACGCCCGGCTACTACAACCGCGAGGGCAACCCGCCGCCCGTCAGCTTCTCCTTCAGCCCGGGGCCGGTGGTGTTCCACCGGCTGCTGAAGCAGTGGCGTGAGGAAAGCATCGACGAGGTGCTGGTGAGGGAGGCTTAGGCTAGCTCGCCTCAGCCCCGCTCACCTGCGGGGCTCGGCAGCCCCGCTCACCTGCGGGGCCTGGCTCCGGCGGCAACGAAATTCCAGAGCTCGCAGAGCTCGCTTGGAATATTAAAGCCGCCTCCGCCAGGCCCCTACGGGTGTATGCCACCCCTAGCAGCGAGCAGCGAGGATCGGCCACACCTCGCCAGGACAGCCGGCACCTCATCCGTGCTGTTCTGGGTGGGGGGAGGTTAGCCGCCGTTTGATTGGCGGATGCCGGTGGCCAGGGCTTCGAATTCGTAGATGAAGCCGCCGGCAGGGCCGCTGACCGTAAGGTATGCCTCGTTGGTGCCGGGCTTGATGGCGATATTGGTGGCCGAGGTGAGGCCTTCCCGGTCCTCGGCCGGCACGGTGACGGTGGACAGGAGTTCGCCCCGGGGGCTGTAGACAAAGATGCGGGGCTGTCCGTGGACAGCCTGGTAGACATTGCCGTCGGCGTCCACGGCGTTGGAATCCGTCTGGCTGGTGCCGCCGTCAAAGTGCATGCCGGGGTGCGAGGTGGTGACTTCGGTTTTGTCCTCGTTGAGCACCAGGTAGTCGATCCGGTTGTCCATGTACTGGCTGACCCACAGGGCTTTGAAGTCCTCGCTGAAGGAGATGCCGTTCGGGGCGGCAAGGTTCTCGGCGAGGACGGTGGCCTCGGCGGTGTCCTTATCGATCCGCACCACCCGGCCCTTGGCTTCCCATGCCGGATCCGCGTAGCCGGTGGAATCGCTGACGAAGAGGTTTCCCTCCTCGTCGAAGGCCAGGTCGTCCGGGCGTATGGGGGCGCCGTCGACGTCGCCGGTAAAGAAGGTTTTGTGATCCTTGCCGTCGGCGGTGATGCTGTCGATTTTTCCGCCGGCAAAGTCCGTCAGGTAGATCCGGCCGTCCTTCGGGCTGAACTGCGCTGAGGTGTAGGCGCCGTTGCCCTCGGTGTAGACGCGGGAAACGGATTCATCCTCCACGTCCACCCGCATCACCTTGGCTTCGCCGGCCGGAGCCATGACATCGACAACGAACAGGCCGCCGTCGGGCCCGAATGTGGGGCCTTCGATGAGGGTCATGCCGGTTTCCGGATGGATGGAGCTGACCTGGAGCACACGCTCGGCGGTCTGTTCGGGAACCAGGTGCATTCCGGTGTTCGACGCCGACTCGTCGTGATCGTCGTCCTCACCGGCGGCGCATCCGCTGAGTGCGGCGGCCAGACCGAGGGTCAGCACTGCCAGGCGGACCGGCTTCGGAAAAGAGGTGGGAGAGGTGCGGGACATGCTGGGGCTCCGATGCGGTGAGGGACTGCGGAAGCAATTACTTAGGACCACCCTAAGTGATTGGCGCCTTCGCCGGCATGGCCCTAGAGGGAAGCCGTGATGAGCGGTCCCTTCTGTACAGCAAAGGCGGTCTGGAACCCACTTAGCCAGCATCAGCTGTACACAAGGAGGTGCCGGGCCTGCAGAGCCTGGCCGTTAAACAAAAGAAGCGGCCCCTGATCAGGGACCGCTTCTCGTTGTCTGGCGGAAGGTAAGGGATTCGAACCCTTGGTACGGGGTTACCGCACACTGGTTTTCAAGACCAGCTCCATCGGCCGCTCGGACAACCTTCCTCACTATGTAGTCTGGCAGAAGGGATGAAATCACCAAAATTCCCTAAACCTGGAAGGACAGCATGAAAGCCATCGTTATTGGAACACCCGGCGGACCGGAAGCACTGGAACTGCAGGATGTTCCTGCTCCCGAGGCCGGACCGGGCGAGGTCCTGATCGACGTCATTGCCGCCGGCATCAACCGCGCAGACGTGATGCAGCGCCAGGGTTACTACCCGGTGCCCGCCGGAGCATCCGAGTATCCGGGCCTGGAAGTCTCCGGCCGCATTGCCGCGCTGGGTGAGGGCGTTGAAGGCTTCGCAGTGGGAACCGAAGCGGTGGCACTGCTGACCGGCGGCGGATACGCCGAGCAGGTTGCCGTCCCCGCCGGGCAGGTCCTGCCCCTCCCGGACGGCTTCGACGCCGTGACCTCCGCGTCCCTGCCGGAAACCGCCGCCACCGTGTTCTCCAACCTCTTTATGGCCGCCGGCGTCAAGGAGGGGGACTATGTCCTCATCCACGGTGCCACGGGCGGCATCGGCACCATGGCCATCCAGATGGTCGCCGCGTTCGACGCCGTTCCGATGGTGACCGCAGGGTCGGCCGAAAAGCTGGAACTGGCCGAATCGCTCGGCGCGAAGGTCCTTATCAACTACAAGGAGCAGGACTTCGTCGAGGCGGTGCATGAAGCCACTGACGGCCACGGTGCGGACGTCATCCTCGACGTCGTCGGTGCGAAATACCTGCAGCGGAACCTGGACGCACTCGCCGTCGCAGGCCGTCTGGTGATTATCGGGCTGCAGGGCGGCACCAAGGCGGAGCTGAACCTGAACCAGCTCATGACCAAGCGCGCCGCCGTCATCGGCACCACCCTGCGCGGCCGGCCCGTGGAGGAAAAGGCCGCCATCATGTCCGCCGTCGGCGAATACGTCTGGCCGCTGCTGGTTTCCGGCCAGATCCGGCCCCTCGTGGACCGCACCTTCCCGCTGGCCGACGCCGCCGCCGCGCACGAGTATTTCGACTCCGGGCAGCACGCGGGAAAGATCCTGCTGACGATCTAGGCAAGCACCCCGCCGGGCGGCATCCCGCCCGGCAGAATCCCGACGACGACGGCGGCCGCGCACCTGTGCGGCCGCCGTCACGTATGTCTGTGACCGCCGCCTCACGCGCTGGTAATCTCAAGGTGCAGGGCCACTCCCTGCCCCCGTTCGGTACGTATGTCAATGCAGACAAGCCACCGCAGACAAGCCACCGCAGACAAAAGGGATCATCATGAGCGAGAACCAACGGCGCCGGGCCGACAACCGGCAACCACTGGACGGCGACGTCCTGGAACAGGACCCGGCACTGCCGCCGGTGGCCGTGGACCCGGAAGTCCTCGAGGCGGAGGACCGCCGCTGGACGCCCGCGAAGATCGCCATTTGGGCGGGCATTGCCCTGCTGGGCGGTTTCAGCTGGACCATGCTCGCCGTAGTCCGCGGCGAAACCGTGAACGCCATCTGGTTCGTGTTCGCCGCCGTGTGTACCTACCTCATCGGCTACCGCTTCTATTCAAAGCTCATCGAAGCGAAGCTGCTGAAGCCCAATGACCGCCGCGCCACCCCCGCCGAATACAAGGCGGACGGCAAGGACTACGCCGCCACGGACCGCCGGGTCCTCTACGGCCACCACTTCGCCGCCATCGCCGGCGCCGGACCGCTCGTCGGACCGGTCCTGGCCGCGCAGATGGGCTACCTGCCCGGCACCATCTGGATCATCGTGGGCGTGGTGCTGGCAGGTGCCGTCCAGGACTACCTGGTGATGTTCTTCTCCATGCGCCGCGGCGGGCGCTCCCTGGGCCAGATGGCGCGGGATGAACTCGGACTTATCGGCGGCACCGCCGCCCTGGTCGCGACCCTGGTCATCATGATCATCATCGTGGCCATCCTTGCCCTGGTGGTGGTGAACGCCCTCGCCGAAAGCCCGTGGGGTGTCTTCTCCGTGAGCATGACCATCCCCATCGCCCTGTTTATGGGCGTGTACCTGCGCTACCTGCGTCCCGGCAAGGTCACCGAGGTCTCCATCATCGGCTTTGTCCTCCTGCTCGCCGCCATCATTGCCGGCGGCTGGGTTGCCGGGACCCCGCTGGGCGACGCCCTGACCCTGGAACCGACCACCATTGCGTGGGGCATCATCATCTACGGCTTCATTGCCGCCGTCCTGCCGGTCTGGCTGCTGCTGGCCCCGCGAGACTACCTCTCCACCTTCATGAAGGTGGGAACCATCGTGATGCTGGCCGTGGCCATCATCATTGTCCGCCCGGAGATCAGCGTTCCGGCGGTCAGCGAGTTTGCCAGCCGGGACGATGGACCGGTGGTCGCCGGACCGCTCTTCCCGTTCCTCTTCGTCACCATCGCCTGCGGCGCCCTGTCCGGCTTCCATGCCCTGATTGCCTCCGGCACCACCCCCAAGATGCTGGAGAAGGAACGCCAGACCCGCTTCATCGGCTACGGCGGCATGCTGATGGAGTCCTTCGTGGCCATCATGGCGCTGGTGGCTGCCATCTCCATTGACCGCGGCATCTACTTCGCCATGAACTCGTCCGCCGGCGCCACCGGCGGAACGGTGGAAGGCGCGGTCGCCTTCGTGAACGGCCTGGGCCTGGCCGGTGTGAACCTCACTCCGGACATGCTCTCGTCGCTGGCATCCAACGTGGGCGAGGAATCCATTGTGTCGCGCACCGGCGGCGCGCCCACCCTCGCCGTCGGCCTGGCCACGATCATGCAGAGCCTGATCGGCGGCCCCGGCATGATGGCGTTCTGGTACCACTTCGCGATCATGTTCGAGGCCCTGTTCATCCTCACCGCGGTCGACGCCGGCACCCGGGTGGCGCGGTTCATGCTGCAGGACACCATCGGCAACGTGGCCCCGAAGTTCAAGGACATGTCCTGGCGTCCCGGAGCCTGGATATGTACGGCAATCATGGTCGCCGGCTGGGGGTCGATCCTGATCATGGGGGTCACGGACCCATTGGGCGGCATCAATACGCTGTTCCCGCTCTTCGGCATCGCCAACCAGCTGCTGGCCGCCATTGCGCTGGCCATCTGCATGGCGATCATTGCCAAGAAGAACGCATTCAAGTGGCTCTGGATCGTGGCACTTCCCCTGGCGTTCGCCGCAGTGGTGACCATCACGGCGTCGTTCTACAAGATCTTCTCGCCGGTGCCGAGCGTCGGTTACTGGGCCAACCACGAGGCCTTCCAGCAGGCACTGGCCGACGGGAAAACCAGCTTCGGCACGGCCAAGACCGTGGAGGCCATGGAAGCGGTGGTGCGCAACACGCTCATCCAGACCACGCTCTCGGTGGTGTTCGTGACCCTGGCGATCATTGTCATCATCACGGCCATCATTGCCAGCATCCGGTCCTTCCGTTCGGGCGGCGCCCCGAGCGCCGAGGATCCGGCCGTTCCGTCCCGCACCTTCGCACCGGCCGGTTTCCTGGCGACGCCGGCTGAAAAGGAGATCCTGGCCCAGTGGGAGTCGCTGCCGGAAGCTGACCGGCCCGCAAAGAGGGCGGCGCACACATGAGCGCCGCCGTCGCCGTCCGCCAAGGGGTCACCGGGTTCGTCCGGTTCTTCCGTGACGTGATGGGGGAGGACGCCTACCGCAAGTACACGGACTTCCATGCCTCGTCCGGCTGCACCTCGCCGCTGATGAGCGAACGCGAGTTCTGGCGGGACAAGATGGACCGGCAGGACGCCAACCCGGAGGGCCGCTGCTGCTAGCAAGGCGGGCGATCCGGCAATAAGTACGACGCGGCACCGCAGCTGATTGCCTCAGCTGCGGTGCCGCCGTCGTTGTTTCGCTTTGTTGCTTCCCCTTGGGACGCCTGAGCCCAGCCTGCTGAACCGGAGAAAACGCCAAAACAGGAGGACGATACCGGAAAACCGCCCGCCCGCGGGGCAACCGCCGCCAACCGTGAGAGCATTAATGCCATGACTGAACAGAACGGATCCTCCGAGCGCCGCGAGGCGGCTCCGGGGACTGGGCAGAAGTCAGAACAGACACCGGCGGACGATGGCACGGCCCGCGCCGCTGCGCCCGCCGGGGACGCCGGAGCGGTGAACCAGGCCGGGGACAGCCGGGAGGCGCCCGGGCACGGCAAAGGCAAGGCCGGACCGGCGAAGCTCAACGAACTGGTGGATGAACCGGCAAAGGTCATGCGGATCGGCACCATGATCAAGCAGCTGCTGGAGGAAGTCCGCAACGCACCGCTGGACGATGCGGCACGCAACCGGCTGGCGGAGATCCACTCCCGGTCACTGAAGGAACTCGAGGACGGGCTGGCCCCGGAACTCGTGAACGAGCTGCACCGGATCAACCTGCCGTTCACGGACGATTCCACCCCTACCGACGCTGAGCTAAGGATTGCGCAGGCCCAGCTGGTGGGATGGCTGGAAGGGTTGTTCCGCGGCATCCAGACGGCCATTGCCGCGCAGCAGACCGCCAGCCACGCGGCCGGGCGCCTGCAGCTGCGCCAGCTGCCGCCCGGAACCATACTGGCGCCGGGTGTTGTTATCGGAGACGATGGGGAACCTCACCGCGCTTCCCAGGGGACGGGCAGTCCGCGGCAGGAACCACAATCGGGCCCCGGCCAGTACTTGTAGGACGTTGATGGTACTTTTTGCAGCCGCCCGGCAGGGGCGGAAAGACGACGCGGAGCTCGGCAAAGGTGTCTGGCGCCGTGCGCACGACCGCTTTACGCGGGGCCTGGACCGCTATTACCAGATGCTCGAGGGCGTGCAGGATGACGCCATCTACAACGAGTTGGTGACCGTGGCCAATGAACTCGCCGGGCTGCTTCCGCGCGTCCGGGAGGTGTGTGCCTCTGCCCAGCTGCAGCTGCCCAGTACCGGACAGAACATACCCGGAGCGTTGACCGCAGTGCACCGGGCACTGTCCCGCAGCGGCAATTCCCTCGCCGCCGCCGCCGAAGCCGCCGCCATGTCGCGGCTCGAAGGGGAGCGCTGGGGGATCGCGTCCGCCGGCCTGGACAATGTGCGGCGGCGGGCGGAACTCGTCCAGGAGGACGTGGTTGAAGCCGAACGCGCGCTGCTCAGCGCCCGGGAAACCGGGATTTCGCGGAAGTAGGAAGCGGTTTCCGGAAAATACCGGTAATACCGCAAAAGAAACCTGGAAATCCGGGAATACGTTACGTGGGGTTTTCGCGGTGAGCTTATCCGCTTTGTCCTGCCCGGCATCAGGGCAAGGATGAGGAGATGACTACATCACCGGTACTGACTTTCAATGACGGCAACACCATCCCCCAGCTCGGCTACGGCGTGTGGCAGGTTGAGGACGAAGTTGCCGAAAAGGTAGTGGGACAGGCATTCGAGGTTGGCTACCGCCACATCGACACGGCCAAGATCTACGGCAACGAAGCCGGCGTCGGCCGCGCCATCGCCGCCACCTCCGTCCCCCGCGAGGAGATGTTCATCACCACGAAGGTGTGGAACGCGGACCAGGGCTACGAAGAAACCCTTAAGGCCTTCGACGCCTCCATGGAGCGCCTCGGCCTGGAAACCCTCGACCTGTACCTGATCCACTGGCTGCAGCCGAAGCAGAACAAGTACGTGGACACCTGGAAGGCGCTGGTCGAGCTGCAGAAGCAGGGCCGCGTGAAGTCCATCGGCGTCTGCAACTTCACCAAGGAAGCCCTGCAGGAAATCATCGACGCCACCGGCGTTGTCCCGGTCCTGAACCAGGTGGAAACCCACCCGTACCTGAACCAGGCGGACCTGCGTGCCTTCGAGGCAGAGCACAACATCCTGCACGAGTCCTGGTCCCCGCTGGGCTCCGGCAAGGGCCTGCTCGAGGATCCCAAGCTCGTTGAGATCGCTGCGAAGTACGACGGCGCCACTCCGGCCCAGGTCGTCATTGCCTGGCACCTGGCACTGGGCAGCATTGTGATCCCCAAGTCCGTCACGGAATCCCGTATCCGGGAAAACTGGGAAGCCCTGAACCTCACGCTGAGTGACGAAGACATCGAGGCGATCAACGCGCTCGACAACGGCACCCGCTACGGCGCGGATCCGGCCACGGCCGACTTCGCCTAAGCCTTCCGGCTTAAGTCCAAAAGGCGCACGTTCCGCGGAACGTGCGCCTTTTTGTGTTGGAAACCTATGCGGCCACCGGCTCCAGGGGAGCGCGGACCGGCCAGTCCTGGCCCTCAAGGATCACCTGGGCGCAGCTGCCCGTGGACAGGTTGACCACGATCGGTGCCAGCAGGTTCACGGTGGTCCCGCCGACCGTCGGATTGGCCACCACCAGCACGGCGGCGTCCTCGGGAGTCTCCAGTTCCAGCTGATGACGCTGTTCGTCGGTGATTTCCGGGTGGTAGTCCGGAAGATAGACGGAGGCGTCCAGCACGTAGAGGCGCCTGCTGCCGCCGTCGGCGCTTCCGGCCGCGGTCATGGCGAACAGGCCGGCGGCGCCGTCAATCTCTTCGAGGTCGAAGTGCACCTCCGGAGCCAGCCCCGGAGGAGGAGTCAGGAACGTCAGGCCGGTGCTCATCGCAGGAAGTCCATGAGCGTCGGCTGAAGTGCCTTGGCCGTCACAGCGAGGGCCGACTGATAGGCGACTTCCTGCAGCTTCATGTCCAGAATGACCTTCGCCGTGTCCAGGTCTTCGATCCCCGAGCGGCGGGTTTCCAAACTGATGGACTTCTCGGCCAGGTTGTCCTTGGCATTGAGTGTGGCTGCATGCCGGACACCGAGCGCGGAATGTTCCATGAGGACGGTGTCGGCCGCCGCGTCAACCTTTGTGAGGTAGCCGCTGACGTCGTTGTTCGCTTCCAGGTCCGCCACGAGGTTGTCCATCATCCGAAAGACCGAGTTGTCTCCCTTGCCGAAAACGGCTTCACCGTCGGTGTCCACGCGCATCTGGGTACTGCTGTCCAGCCGGCGGGTGGTGGGGGTTCCGCTGCCGCTGTAGGTGTAGGCGCCGTCCGTTTCGGTGAACGCCTTGCCGGTGTCCGAGGTGCCCGCGAAGACCGTGCGGCCAAGGTGGGTGGTGTTGGCCTCGCGCAGCAGATCCGTCTTCAGGCCGGAGAGTTCCGTGGCGATGGCCTTGCGGTCGGTCGGCGAAAGCGTGCCGTTGGCAGCGTTCAGCGTGAGGTCCTTGACCCGGCGCAGGATGTCAGTGGTATTGGTCAGCGCATTGTCGGTGACGGTAAGCCAGCCCTCTGCATCGCTCACGTTGGACGTGTACTGCACGTTGGCCCGGATTTCCGACCGTACCTTCAGTGCATTGGCGGTCCCCGTGGGATCGTCGGATGGGCGGGCAATGGCGGCGGAGGAGGCGACCTGCTCCTGCAGTTTGGCCATCCGGGACATGCTGGCCTGCAGGTTCTGCTGGGCCGTGCGGGCCATGGTCTGGTTCGTGGTGCGGCTGATCACGGGTTACCTTCCAACAATTCCGGTGCGGTTAATGAGGGTGTCAAGCATTTCGTCAATGGCGCTCATGACGCGGGAGGCACCCTGGTAGGCGTGCTGGTACATCAGCAGGTTCACGTTTTCTTCGTCCAGGTCCACCGAGGCGTTGGAAAGCTGAAGATCCAGCGCGGAGGAGGACGCGACGTCGGCCAGCGTGGCCTGCTGCAGTTCGGCTCGGCTCTGCGACGCGGTGGCCGTGACGAAGGCGCTCCAGACCTTGTCCGCGGACCCGGCCTTGGAACCCAGCTGGGCAATCTGGTCGGCGATGCCGCCGTCGAGTGTTCCCGAGCCCGGCCGGCCGGAAGCAATGCCGGAGGCATCGGTCGGCACAGTGGCCAGGGTGGTTGCGGCCGGGGTGCCCACGCTGAAGAAATCTCCGCCGGCGATACCCGCTGTGGTTGCGCCTTGACGGTGCAGCTCGTTGACGCTGGAAGCCAGCGAGGCGGCAACCTCGTTGTAGGAAGCTGCGGCCTGCGCGAAGACGCCGCCGTTGCCGGCCGAGGCGAGGAGCGACGTGGCGCCGGCAATTTCGCCCTTGCCAATGCCTGCCGAGCCGGGCCGGTCGGTCCAGCCCACCACGGGTTCCTGCGCATCGTCCATGGTTTTTCCGCCGGTGACCTGGAGCGAACGGGCATTCGTGCCGGACACCAGTGCATTGCCGTCGATGAGGACATCCACCATGCCGTCGGAGGATTCCCGCACCGTGGCGCCGCTAAGCGCTGCGATGGTGGTGGCCAGGGCGTTGCGCTGGTCAACGAGTTCGTTCGCCGACGCGCCGGAGGCAAGCGTGGAGCGGATGGCCCCGTTAAGGCTGGCCAGCTGCTTTGCGCTGGAATTCAGCTCAGTGACCATGTCATTGAGGCCGCTGCGGGTGCTGTTCCACTGGTCCCGGACCGCGTTGTAGCCGTTGGCGATCTGGCCTGCGGCGGTGCTGGCCGCGCTGAGCAGTACGGCGGCGGCCGTGTTGTCCGAGGGATTGTGGGAAATGCCGTCCCAAGCGGCGGAGAAGTTCTGCAGCGCCGTGGAGAGCCCGTTCTTGCCCGGCTCGTTGAAGCCGTCCTCCAGCTCGATCAGCGCGTTGGCGCGGACGGCGGAATAGCCTGCGACGGCGGCGGTGCTGCGTACCCGGGTGTCCAGCTGCTGGCTGCCCAGCCGGGCAATGGAATCCACCGATACGCCCTGGCCTACCCCGGTAGGGGCGGCGAACCTGCCGGCCGGGGCGAGGGAGGGCGCTGCGGAAGTATTCAGGCGCTGCCGCGTGTAGCCGGCCACGTTGGCGTTGGCCACGTTCTGGCCGACGACGTCAAGGCCCTTGCGGGCGGCGGTGAGGCCGGTGTACGCCGTGTTCAGGCCGCTGAAGGTGCTCATTCTCTAGGAGTCCTTAACGTCAAATGCTCTGGTCAACCAGCCGGGCGGCTGAGGTGGGGGCGGCCGAGGTGCCGGACGCCGTGTAGGTATTCGCTTCCGGGCTTAGCCCCGCCAGCGTTTCCTGGGCCGAGCGTGCCGCAGTGCGCAGGAACTGTTCGTTGATATCGCGCAGTTCGCGGATCTTCACGGTCAGCTCGGTCATGGCCTGCAGGTGTGCGTTGAAGATTTCCGTCCACGGACCGGGAGGAGCTGCGGCTACCAGCTCACGCAGCGTGGCGTTTTCGGAGGTGCCCCATTCGACGGCGAGTCCGGCAACGGCAACAGCCCGGCCGAGATCGGCTCCGCGGAGGCGCTCGAGGACTTGTTCAACCTCGCGCGTGGCGTGCGTCAGCCATTTTGTTTTTCCGGAGGTGAGCAGCAGTTGTTCTTCTTCGAGCTTGAACACAAGAAGTTCCAACAACTCGCGCTCTTCCCAAAGAAGGGCCGAGAGTTTCTGGGTACCCATGCGTTGCTCACCTCCTAGGTGGTGCACTGAATGTCTCTAAAGCGGAATAAGACGTCTGATTTCAGGCCCCAACCTGCGGCAAAAGTCTTTGGTTTGGCGTCCGCATTCCAATACGTCCGCCACAAATCACTATCGGCCGGTTCATCTTCAATGTAAGTGGTATGTTTCAGCTAAAGCGCTTCAGCGTGGATCCACCAGCGGACTCAGCCACTGACCACGAAGCAGGCGCGCAACTGGTCGCAGTATTGGGGGACAGTTGGGGAACAAGGGCTTGGGGGTCCAAATTGAATCGCGCTGAACGTAATGCAATGGTTGTGGAAAATCTGCCTTTGGTTGGTTATCTCGTATCCGAAGTCTGCGCCAAGGCCACGCACCTGTCGCGTGACGACCTGGCCTCGGCTGGATCCATTGCCCTTATAACGTCTGCCGACTCGTTCGATCCGGACCTGGGTGTTCCCTTTGGAGCCTATGCCCGCCGACGCATCGTCGGTGCCTTTGCGGATGAAATGCGTTCCAATGACTGGGCCACGCGATCCGCCCGCCGGCGGATCAAGGAAACCCTCGCGGTGAAGGAAACCCTCACCGGCGCCCTGGGCCGCACTCCCAATGTGGACGAGATTGCCTCCGCCTTGGGTGTGGACCGCACTGTGGCTGAGGATGCACTGTCGGATGCTTCCCGCACAGTGTCCAGCCTGGACGAATCCGCCACGGATTTCCTGATCGCGGACATGCCGTCGCCCGAGGGTTCCCTCCTGGCCTCCGAGCGCTTGAAGTACCTGCAGGCCGCCGTCGCCGCCCTGCCGGAAAAGATGCGGTATGTAGTGGAGGAGATCTACTTCCACGACCGCACGGTCAAGGAAATCGCCGAAGAACTCGGCAGCACCCACTCGGCCGTGTCCCAGCAACGGGCCGAAGCGGTCCGCCTCCTTCGGGACGGCCTGGGCACGCATTACTCCGACGCTGCTGCGGCACCGGAACTCCAGTCCCGGATTGCACCGGCACGCCGCAACGCCTATCTCACCTCAGTGGGAGAACGCACCGCCGGCGGCATCACCCGGCACCATCTGGCCCCGGCCCTTCCCGGCGCGCAGGCTTTTGTGCCCGGACTTACGGGTGTTCCGGACCGCCCGGCAACTTTCAATCCGGCCGCTTCCTAGGCTTACCGCCGCACTTAAATCTTTTTTCGAATTCTTTTTCAGAACTGCTAACACCCGTCGGTGCTCCGCCGATAGCTATGGTTGCAGGCCCACGGAAGGGCCTGTTAGTACAGCCCACTCACGGAGGAATACATCATGGGTTTCACAATCAACACCAACGTTTCGTCGCTCAACGCCATGCGCAACCTGAACCTGAACCAGACGAACCAGGCCAAGTCGGTGGAGCGCCTCTCCAGCGGTATGCGCATCAACCGTGCGGCTGACGACGCTGCAGGCCTGGCAATCTCCGAAGGCCTGAAGAACCAGGTTTCCGGTCTGACGCAGGCCGGCCGCAACGCCCAGGACGGCATCAGCCTCATCCAGACTGCTGAAGGCGCCCTGACCGAGGTCCACAACATCCTCAACCGTATGCGTGACCTGACGGTTCAGGCTGCTAACGATACGAACAACGAAGAGTCGCGTACGGCGATCCAGACCGAAGTCACCGCACTGACCTCGGAACTCGGCCGGATCAAGGACACCACGAACTTCAACGGCATCCAGCTGCTGGACAACACGGTAACCTCCGGTGCAGTGGCCGGCACCCTGAAGATCCAGGTCGGCGCCGATGCCGACGAGACCATCGACGTTACCCTGGCCAACGTTGCCAAGACGCTGGAAGATATGGGCACGCTGGCCGTCGATTCGCAGGCAAACGCTGCGTTGGCCACCGCCTCACTGGACACGGCCATCGCGGCCACCTCTGATCAGCGCGCCACCTTGGGTGCACAGCAGAACCGCCTCGAGTCCACCTCGCGCTCCATCGCGGTGTCCGTGGAGAACCTCTCCTCGGCCAACTCCCGCATCCGCGACACGGACATGGCTGCGGAAATGGGTAACTTCACCAAGTCCCAGATCCTCTCCCAGGCCGCTACCGCGATGCTGGCCCAGGCCAACCAGATGAACTCCGGCGTTATGTCGCTCCTGCAGTAGTAGCAGCGCCTGACCAGATTCATCAGCAGTAACCGCAGAACCGGCAGGTGAATGGCCGCTGGCGGCGGGGAAACATGACTTGGACCTCACGCTTCCCGCCGCCAGCCCATTCCCTGCCTTCTGTTTGTCACCGCAGGACATGCAACCCCAGCATGACCCAGCAGGATCCCGTAAGACACCAGCAGGACACGGCAGGACTTCTCAAGGAGCATTTTCATGGCGCTAGGCATTGACGGGCTGATCAGCGGCATCGACACCACCGCCATGATTGCGGACCTGATGAAGATCGAAGCCCGCCCGCAGAAGCTCCTGAAGGACAAGGTCGAGAGCAACCAGCTCTTTGTGACCGCCCTGCAGAACCTCAACACCAAGATCGCTTCCCTGACCGAAGCCGCCGGGAAGATCGCCAAGGCAGGTGGAACGGACCGCTACGCCGCCGTCACCGGCTCCGCCAGCGTCACGGCCACCACCAAGGCCGGCGCTGCCGCAGGCTCGCTGGACATCACGGTGAACAAACTGGCCACGGCACAGGTCTCCCTTTCCGGCGCCATGGCGGCGTGGCCCAACGGCGACGCCCTTTCCATCTCCGCCAACGGAACCATCACCGAGCTGGACACGGCAGGCAAGAGCCTGGATCAGGTCATCAGCACCGTCAACAAAGCCAACCTGGGTGTCACCGCCGTCAAGATCGCTGCCGGCAGCGTGGACGGCGTCGCCCAGTACCGGATGCAGTTCAGTGCCTCCGCCACGGGCTCGGCCGGTGCGTTTACCGTCTCGCAGAACGGCACGGACCTGGGTGCCATCCGCGCCGGTCAGGACGCCGAGGTCACCCTGTGGGCCGGGGTGGCCGGAGCCGAAACGAAGATCACCTCCGCCACCAACACCTTCACGGACCTGATGCCCGGTGTGGACATCACGGTCTCCGCGGTGTCCGCCGATCCGGTCAACGTGGCAGTGAGCCGGGACATCAAGGCGATTTCGGCCGTCGCGGCCTCCCTGGTGGCCACCCTGACGGATGTTTTCGGCTACATGGACCGGAACTCCGCCGTGACGATCGATACCTCCGACGGCGTCACCAAGACCACTGGTGGAGTATTCACCGGGGATTCGGCCACCCGCTCCCTGAAGCAGTCCATTATGGGTGCGGCCACCGGCTCGCTGGACGGGCGTTCGACGTCGGACATCGGCATTACCCTCACCAAATACGGCACCGTGGAGTTCAACGCCGACAAGTTCGCCGCCGCCCTCGCAGCGGATCCGGAAAAAACCCAGGCTTCGCTGCAGGCAATTGCCAGCCGCGTTGAGGCCGTAGGTAAGACAGCCTCCGATAAGTACGACGGCTCCATTACCAAGCGGATCCAGAGCCAGGAATCCACCGTGAAGTCCCTCAACAGCCAGGTTGAGCAATGGGACCGCCGGCTGGCTTCGCGGGAATCCACGTTGAAGCTCGTCTGGACCAACCTTGAAGTCAAGCTGGGCTCCCTCAACAGCCAGATGGACTGGCTCACCGGCCAGCTCGACTCCCTCACCGCCTCCTCGAGTAAGAAGTGACCGTGAACTACTCAATGGCAGCCAAACGGGCCGAATATGCACGCAATGCCGTGCTCTCCGCCTCGCCTGCCCGGCTCCTGACCATGCTGTACGACCGGCTGCTGCTGGACCTTGTCCGGGCCGAAACCGCGCAGCAGAATGCCGAGTGGCCGGTGGCTTCGGAGAACCTGCTCCATGCCCAGGCCATCATCACCGAGCTGATGGGCACGCTGAAGACCGAGGTGTGGGAGGGCGGGGAAAACCTGCACGGGATCTACACCTATTCGTTGGCGAACCTGATGAACGCGAACATCGGCCGGGACGCAAAGCTGACCCGGGAATGCATCGACCTGCTCGAACCGATCCGCCTGGCCTGGCATGAAGCGGCGGCACAGCTCCCCGCTGCCGGTGCAACACCCGCAGCCGCAGGCACACCGGGAGGGGTTCTCGGTGTCGGCTGAATCGGCAGAGCCCTACCGCGGCCCGGAGGAACTGGCCAACCTCGCGCTCTGGGAATTCGTCCTCACGCAGCTCGAAGACAACCTGGAGTCCTTCCTCGAAGGACAGTCCCTCACGGAACAGGCCCGCGAGGTGGCGGCCGACTGGGAACCTCCGGCGGACCTCGGCCCGCTCCCCGAGGAGCTCGTTACCCGTGCCCGGATGCTGTCCAAGGCGCAGACCCGGGCATACGCCCAGCTGCGCAGTGAGTCGCGGACCAACCGGAAACAGTCCCTGCTGATTCGCAGTGTCCCCGGCCCCGCGGCGTCGGCCGTTTATCTCGAAGTTGACGGCTAAAAGCAGCGAAATCGGAAGACTGCTTACTTTTCCTATACCGCATACTTGCAAAAATCCAAAAGAATTACTTGATTACCGCTTACCTACTCGTTAATTCGGCCGATAACCATTAACGAGCACGGATAGCTCACGAAAGAGGCCACGGATCGGCCGCACTGTCCCTTTAGCGAGAACTGGGTTTCACTGTGTTCGATTCCGTCTCCTCCATTGCGCTGCAAAGCGCCCTGGACGGTCTTGCCCTCCGTCAGCGGACCATCGCAAACAATATTGCGAATGTGAATACCCCCGGCTACCAGGCCCAGCGCGTCACTTTCGAGGACGCCCTCGCTAAGTCGGTAAAAGCCGGCAATGGAGCAGTCGCCGCCACCACCTCGCGTTCCCTTGAACCCACCCGCCTGGACGGCAGCAACGTCAACCTGGACACAGAAACACTGTCCAATATCGACACCGTGCTGCGCTACCAGTTCGCCACCCAAGCCGTTGGCGGAGAAGCCAATTCCCTCCGCACGGCATTGAGGACCAACTAATGACTTTCGATGCCATCGGCATTGCCGCAACCGGACTCACCACGCACCGTAAGTGGCTGGATGCAGTTTCCGACAACCTGGCCAACGCCAACAATGTCTCCAGCACCGACGGTGCTGCTTTCCAGGCCCGCTACGTCGTAGCCCAGGAAGGCCGGGAAGGCAGCGGAGTCCACGTCACAGGCGTGGAGTACGGCGACGCCGAAGGCCGGATGGTCTACCAGCCGGACCACGCCCTCGCTGACGCCGAAGGCTACGTCCGTTACCCGGACATTGACCTCTCGGAGCAAATGGGCAACCTGATCCTTGCCCAGCGCGGCTATGAAGCGAATGCCGCCGTGGTTGACCGTGCCAAGAGCACATACGAAGCAGCACTGCAGATTGGACGCTCCTAATGCCCGTTCCCGCCATCGCCGCAGTCAGCAGCACCACGCCGACGGGATACGTGGAAGCCGTAAAGCCCGCCGTCTCCACTGACGGTTCCTCCTTTGCCACGCAGCTCACCGGAGCCGTGGACAACGTCACCGAACTGCAGTCCACGTCCAAGACACTCGCCGTGCAGGCCGTGACCGGCGACCTGGATGACATCCACGCAGCCACCATCGCGTCCACCCGGGCCTCCGTCACCCTGGAACTTGTCGCCGCAGTGCGGAACAAGGGTGTTGACGCGTTCAACGAGATCATGCGGATGCAGGCCTGATGCCCGGACCCATGAGCGCGATGACCGGCCGGCTGGGCAAGACGGTAGGCCAGTTCACCCTGGCGCAGAAGACCATCGCCATTATCGGTATTGCCGTGGTGGCCCTGGGCATTGCGCTGCTTGCCTCCTGGCTGACCAAGCCGGCGTACACCCCGCTGTTCTCCGGCCTCGAAGCCACGGATGCCAACAGCATCGTGGAACAGCTCAAGACCGACGGCGTTCCCTACGAGGTTGCCAACGGCGGCGGCACCATCATGGTGCCGGAGGAATTCGTGTACGACCAGCGGCTCAAGGCCGCAGGTGCCGGCCTGCCGTCCGAATCCAGCGGCGGCTACTCGCTGCTGGACGAAATGGGAGTCACCTCCTCGGAATTCCAGCAGTCCGTAACCTACAAGCGGGCCCTGGAAGGCGAGATCGCCAAGACCGTAGGTGCCATCGACGGCGTGAAGAACGCCTCCGTGCAGCTGGCCATCCCCGAAGACACGGTGTTCGTTTCCAAAAAAGCCGATCCCACCGCATCCGTATTCGTGGAAACGCAGAACGGGACCACGCTCAGCTCGGACCAGGTCTCCGCCATTGTGCACCTGACCTCAGCTTCGGTTGACGGTATGCAGTCCACCGACGTCGCTGTTATCGATGCCACCGGCACCGTGCTTTCCGCCGTCGGCACCGGCACTGTCGGTTCGGCCGACAAGCAGGCCACCGATTACGAGGAGCGGGTCACCGCTTCCGTGCAGACCATGCTGGACCGCGTAGTGGGTCCCGGCAACGCCACCGTAGCCGTGGCAGCCGACATGAACTACGAGTCCGCCAACCGGGTGGAGGAATCCTTCACCGCGCCGCAGGACACCCCGGCCCTGAACGAAGCCACCAGCACCGAGGAATACACCGGCGGTGCCAACGGCAGCGCCGCGGGCATCCTGGGTCCGGACAACATCGCGGTGCCCAACGGAGGTAACGACGACGGCGCCTTCCGCTCCGAAACGAGCACCAAGAACAACGCGGTGAACAAGGTGACCGAAACCCGGGACATCCCGGCCGGTTCCCTGAACCGCCAGACAATCTCCGTGGCACTGAATACCAATGCGGCCGCCGGATTGAACGTGGCAGACCTGGAAGCCCTGGTCGCCACCGCCGCCGGTATCAACGCCGAGCGCGGTGACGAGATCACGGTCGAAATGGTCTCCTTCAACGCAGACGGCGCCACCAGCGCGCGGGATGCCCTGGCCGAGGCACAGGCAGAAGAAGAAGCCGAACGCCGGGCACAGATGCTCCAGATGGGAATCATCGTGGCCGGCATCGTCCTGGTGGTCATCCTGGCCCTGGTCGCCTACGCCATGCGCTCCCGCCGGCAGAACCGCGAAGCCATCGACATTGGAGAACTGCCGGAGCTGGATCCGCTGGCACCGGCCGCAGGCCTCACCATGCTGAGCGAACCCGCCCCGCTCGTTTCCACGGACACGGCCTCCATGCAGATTGTGGCTGCTGCCGTGGACCAGGACCGCAAGCGGGCCGAACTCGACGCCTTGGCAGCACAGGACCCGGTTCGCACCGCTGACTACCTGCGCAACCTCATGGAGGACACCCGAGCATGACCGACCTTGCCACTGCCCCGGCCGGACTGCCCTTTGCCGCCGCCTCGAACGGGTCCGCCCTTGCCCTGAGCGGCGCCCGGACGGATGCGGGATCCGGCGAGCTGACCGGCACCCAGAAGGCTGCCATCATTTTGATGCAGCTGGAAACCTCCCGGGCCGCGGTGGTTATGCAGCAGTTCACCGAGGCCGAGGCGCAGGCCATCGCGGCGGAGATTGTCCGGCTTCGCCGGGTGGACTCTTCCGTGGCCGAGGAAGCCATCAACGAGTTCTACGAGATGACCATTGAGGGCCGCCGCCGCGCCCACGGCGGCCGCGACGTCGCCATGGGACTGCTTGAAGCGTCCTTCGGTGTCGAGCGTGCCTCCGGCGTGATGGAACGACTGGCCTCCTCGATGGCGGGCAAGTCCTTCGAATTCCTCGAAACCGCTGAGCCCAACCAGGTGATTTCCCTGCTGGACGGCGAGCTGCCGCAGACCATTGCGCTGGTCCTGGCGCATATGCGTCCCCAGCGCGCCTCAGCCGTGCTGACCGGCCTGAGCGCGGAGCTGCGCACCGACGTCGCGCAGGCCATTGCAACCATGGCCCGCGCTACCCCGGAAGCCGTGCGCGTGGTCGCCGAAACGCTGCGGGCACGTGCCTCGGCGCTGGGCGCCGCCCGCGAGGCCACCGATGCCATCGGCGGCGTGCAGCCGCTGGTGGAAATCATCAACCGCTCCGACGCAGTCACCGAACGCGCGCTGCTCGAGGCGCTCGAGGAACGCGATCCGGAGCTGGCGGAAGAAGTCCGCTCCCGGATGCTTACCTTCGCCGACCTGGTCAAGCTCGAACGCCGGGACGTGCAGCTGGTGCTGCGCGGCATCGATGTGGGCACCCTGGCCCTGGCCATGAAGGGTGCTTCCGAGGCGGTGCTGGACGCCATCCGCACCAACGTCTCCGAGCGCAACCGCGAACTGCTCGACGACGAAATCAAGGTTTCCGGTCCCGCCCGCCTCTCGCAGGTGGAAGAAGCACGCGCCAACATTGTCCGGGCCATCCGCGAAATGGAAGCCCAGGGCATCATCGAGGTGCATCATGCGGACGAGGAAGAATATGTCTACTGACGAGCAGACGTTCTCCCGCCTGATCTACACCTCCCTCGGCGCCACGGACGAAGCACAGCTCAACGCGCAGGTGGAAGCCCGCGGCCATGCCGCCGGTTACGCCGCCGGCCTGCGGGCCGCCGCAGCGGACACCGACCTGCTGCGCCGCACCCTGCGGGAGCAGTACGACGACGAAATGCGCCGGGGACAGGAACGCATCAACCGGAGCCTTTCCGCCCTTAACTCCGCTGTCTTCAGCCTCGAAGGCCGCACCGTCGCCCTGATCACCGACGTCCAGGACGCCCTGGCCGCCGCAGCAATCGACCTGGCCGAAGCACTGCTGGGCCGGGAACTCGCTTCCGGCGAGACGTCCGCCCGCGCAGCGCTGGCCCGTGCCCTGGAAGGCGTGGACACAGACCTGGTGCAGCGCGTCCGCATGCATCCGGTGGACCTCGCATCCCTGGATGAAGACACGCTCCGCCGCGCACGGGTGGAGTTCGTGGGCGACGCCGGCCTGCGGCGGGGAGACGCCGTCACCGAGTTCCCGGACGGCTACCTGGACGCCTCGCTGAGTTCCGCCGTCGAGCGTGTCCGCGCGGCACTGCTGGGGGAGGACTCATGACCGTCACCACGTGGCGCCCCCGCGCCGACCGTTTTACGGCAGCCCTGCGCTCCGCCGCCCCGCAGCGCATTGGCCGGGTGTCCTCCGTCCTGGGGCTGAGCATTGAAATTGCCGGCCTCGACTGCGGTGTAGGCGAGCTGGTGTCAATCGGGCACCCCGGGTCCGAGGTGGACGCCGAAGTGGTGGCAGCCACCCGTGACGGCATCCGCTGCATGCCCTTCGGCCGGCTCACCGGCCTGACCGCCGGAACTCCGGCACGCTCCAAGGGCACACCGCTGCTGGTCCCCACCGGCACCGGGCTGTTCGGCCGGGTGCTGGACGGCCTGGGCCGCCCCATCGACGGCAAGGGTCCGCTGCAGGTCGAGGCCTTTGTACCGCTGGACCACGAAACCCCGTCCGCCATGCTGCGCACCCGGATCAATACCCCGCTGCAGCTCGGCGTCCGGGCGATGGACACCCTCACCACTGTGGGGCGCGGCCAGCGTATGGGCCTGTTCGCCGGCTCCGGCGTCGGCAAGTCCTCGCTGCTGTCCATGATTGCCCGCGGCACGGACGCGGAAGTGTCCGTGATTGCCCTGGTAGGGGAGCGCGGCCGTGAAGTCCGCGAGTTCCTCGAAGACGACCTGGGCGCCGAGGGCCTGGCACGGTCCATCGTGGTGGTCTCGACGTCGGACGAACCTGCGCTCATGCGCCTGCGCGCCGCGTTTGTGGCCACCCGGATTGCCGAATCCTTCCGCGATCAGGGTGCCGACGTCATGCTGATGATGGATTCCCTGACCCGCGTGGCCATGGCCCAGCGTGAAATCGGGCTATCCGTAGGCGAACCGCCGGCCACCCGCGGCTATCCGCCTTCCACCTTCTCCCTGCTCGCGCAGCTGCTCGAACGCGCCGGTACGGGCGAACGGGGTTCCGTCACCGGCATGTACACCGTGCTCGTGGACGGCGACGACCACAACGAGCCCATTGCCGACAGCGCCCGCTCCATCCTCGACGGACACGTGGTCCTGGACCGCAAGCTGGCCGTCTCCGGGCACTTCCCGTCAATTGACGCCCTGGCTTCCATTTCCCGCGTTGCCTCCCGCGTAAACCCGCGGGAACGCAGCGATGCCGCGTCAACGCTGCGCCGGGTAATGGCTGCGCGGAAGGCTGCGCAGGATCTGCTCGACGTCGGCGCCTACCAACGCGGATCCAATCCCCTGGTGGACGCGGCAGTGGACAACCAGGACGCCATCAACGCCTTCCTGCAGCAGCGCATGGATGAACAGACGCCGGCGGAGACCGCCTGGGCGCAGCTGCACAATCTCACCCGGATGCTGGGGGTGTCCTGATGTCCCGTGCCTTCCCCCTCGCCGGCCTGCTGCGCCTGCGCCAGCTGCAGCAGGACCGTGCCGCAGGCGAACTCGCGGCGGCCAACGTCCGCATGCGGGAAATCCGCGAAGCCCGTGCAGAGGCCTACAACTCCCTCGAAAGCTCCCACAGCGAGGCGGTGGATGCGGCAACCATGAACGCGATTGCGGCGGCCCGGGCCTCCTCGCGCAGCATGCTCGCCGATCTGAACGCGCTGGACACGCGCCATGCCGCGGAAGTGGAAACGGCACGCGCCGAATTTTCCTCCGCACGCGCCCGCTCCGTGGGCCTGGAAAAGCTTGAAGGCAAGTTCGCCGAGGCAGAAGCCGCCGAGGACCTGCGCACCGAACAAACCATCCTGGACGAACTCGCCGGCTCCGCCTGGCACCGCCGGCAGAAGGAAGCCAACTAATGAGCATGACGGACGCCCTGGGGCGGATCGACGAAATCCGAAGCACGCTGAGCCAGCTCTCCGGAACAGCAGCCGCAAAGGCGGCTGCCGTCACTACCACGGCCACGGCGGCCGGGTCGGATGCGGAGTTCGCTTCCACTCTGTCCGCGCTGACTTCTGCGGCGTCGGCGGGAACGGACACCGGCACCTCCGGCGGCGCGGCAGCGGACGGCAAGGTGCTCGACGCCGTCCAGAAATACCTTGGCCTGCCCTACATCTGGGGCGGCAACGATCCAGCGCAGGGTCTGGATTGTTCTTCCTTCGTGCAGAACGTCTACAAGGATCTCGGCTTCACCCTTCCGCGAGTCACCTGGGACCAGATGAACTCGGGGACCGAGGTCGCTTCCATGGCCGATGCACAGCCCGGGGACCTGCTCTTCAGCCACGACGGCGGACACGTTGCCATCTACCTGGGCAACGGAAAGGCAGTGGACGCGCCGCAGCCCGGCCAGACCATTGCCATCCGCGATGCATGGGAAACCGACGCCAACCTGACCACTATCCGCCGCATCCTGCCGACGGAATCCGCCGGTGCCGCCGGTAGTGCCGGCGCTGCCGGTGCCGCGGGTCTCTCCGACCTGGTGGCTTCCGCCCGCGCTGCGCAGGCGGCCATGATGGGAACGGCAGCATGAGCGTCTCCGCAGGCATGCCGCGCACGGCCGCCCCCGCTGCTTCCCTCCGGACCGCTGTCCCGGGGTCCGCCTCCGCCGGCGTAGGTGCGGACCAGTTCGGGTCCACGTTTGAGGATGCCCTTGCCGCCTCGAACCGGGCGGCATCCGGCCGTGACGCCGGCCGTGACGCCGGCCGCGACGCTGGCCGCGACGCCGGAAAAGCTGCTGCCGCGCCGGAGCAAAAGGCTGGCCGACACGCTGCCGCGACAGCCCCTGCAGATTTTGCCGACGCGCCCGTCGCCGACGAGGGCGCCGCGGTTTCCCCGTTGCAGCCTGCGTCCGTAATGCCCGCGTCCGGATCATCGGTGCAGCCCCAGGTTTCCGCTCCGGCAACGGCTTTTGCCGGTTTTGCGGGTAACTCCCTGCCGGCAGCAGCCTCGACCAGTGCCGGGTCCAGCGATTCCGACGCTGTTGACGGCGTTCCTGCCGGAGGAGCCACATCGGGTGCGGCAGCCACGGCCGCCCCCTCCACCCCGGGCGGTTTCATGGCCGCGGCTACTGCCGGCGCCGCCGCCGTCGTCACCACCGGGGCAGCAGCAACGGCAGTTCCGCGGAACACGGCAGACGCCGGTACCCCGAAGGCGAATGCCGTCACCGCCTTTGCTGCGGCCAACGTGGTGACCGGAGGAAGTCCCTTGCCGGGCACCGCAGCCACAGCCGCCACCGCAGCCACAGCCGCCACCGCAGCCACGCCGGCGAACGCCGTCACCGCAGGTACCGTTCAAGCAGATGCCGCCGCACCGGTGGCAGGACTCCCGGCAACCGGCGGCGCCGCACCGGCGTCGAACGCGCCGGCCGGGGCAGCAAACAGTGCAGTGGTTCCCGGCTCCGTGCCGGTCTCCGGTGCAGGCGCCGGAAACGAGGCGCCCCTGGCCTTCGCCGCCTTAATGCCCGCCGCCGGAACCGCCGGAACTGCCGATACTGCAGCTTCCGCCGCACCGGTTCCCGCGGGCGCAGCAGAAGCCCCGGCTGTCGGGCCGGTTATCACGCCGTCCCCGCTGCAGCCCCAGGCGGCTGTCTCCGGAGCGGCCGTCATGCCGACGGCACCGGCGGCCGCGCCCGTTGCCACCCCGCTGCTGCCGCAGGTGTCCCAGCCGCTGTTTTCCCTCGCAACGGCCGCGCAGGGGGAGCACGTGATGACGCTGAGTATCACCCCGGACAACCTCGGACCGGTCACCGTCAGGGCCCATGTGGGTGCAGAAGGCGTCCGGATTGAGCTCTTCGCTCCGTCCGAGGCCGGCCGCGAAGCGCTGCGCACCCTCATGACGGACCTGCGCCGGGACCTTGCCGGCTCGGGAATGAACGCCAACCTTTCCCTCTCCGCCCAGGACGCCCCGGGCGAGGGCGCTGAACGCCGCGGGCACGGAACGGAACCGGGTTCTGCAACGCAGGCCCCGCCCGATCCCGAGCGGATGCCGGCGGACCCGGCCCCACGCACTTACCGGCCGGGATTCCCCGCGTCGGCATCAACCATCGACTTCCTGGCCTAGAAGAGGAGACCACGTGCCCGTAGAAGGAGTAGCGGCTGCAGGCGGCATTACCGCCGGCGGAACCGCAGTTCGAGAGCCCAAGCAAACCATGGACAGCGAGGTCTTTATGCACCTGCTGGTCACCCAGCTGCGCAACCAGGACCCCAGCTCGCCCATGGACACGAACCAGATGATCTCGCAGACCACCGAGCTGGCATCCATGGAACAGCTCACCGCCATGGCGAAGATGGACGAAGAGAATTTCTCCCTGCAGATGCGTATCGCCGCCGCTGCGCTCATCGGCCAGACCGTCACCTATACCAACGACGACGGCGTCGCCGTCACCGGAACCGCCAAATCGGTCTCCTACGCCGCCGGCGTCCCGACCGTCAACATCAACGGCGAGGACGTCCTGCTGGACCGAATCTCCGGCGTCGTCGACGGGGCAGCAGATCAAACCCCCGACGCACCCAAAGCACCCGCAGCAACCGCATAACCCTCCCTCCCGGCACCACCAAAGCTGAAAGGCGCCACCAATGCTTCGCTCCCTTTACTCCGGTATCTCCGGACTCCGCTCGCACCAGACCATGCTCGACGTCACCGGCAACAACATCGCCAACGTCAACACCACGGGCTACAAGGCCACCGCCGTCCAGTTCCAGGACACCCTGTCCCAGCTGACCCAGGGCGCCACCGCGCCCGGCGCCAACAACGGCGGCGGCAACCCGGCACAGGTGGGCCTCGGCGTCCTGGTTTCCGGCATCACCACCAACTTCACGCAGGGTTCGGCGCAGGCCACCGGCCGGGCCGAGGACCTGATGATCAACGGCGAGGGTTACTTCATCACCCGCCAGGGCACCACCTCCACCTATACCCGCGCCGGTGCGTTCAACGTGGACGGCGAGGGCCGCCTGGTCTCGACGGACGGCGGCATTGTCCAGGGCTGGACTGCCAACGCGGACGGCACCCTGAACACCGGCGGTGCAGTGGGCAACATTGTCCTGCCCGACGGCGCCATCGTCCCGGCCGCGGCCACCAGCGAAGCCACCATGACCGGCAACCTGCCCTCGGAGACCCCGGTCGGCGGCACGGTTGTACGCGACATGGACGTCTACGATGCCAACGGCAACCCCTCAACGGTTCCCCTGACGTTCACGCGTACCGCGGGCGGCTGGAGCGTTAGCGGGAAGGACGCGACAGCCGTGGACCTGACCTTTGCCGACGGCGCCCAGGCCGACGCCAACGCCGACACCATCACCGTTGGCGGCGTGGCCGTGAACCTCACCGGGCTCTCCAGCTACGCCGGTGTCAGCACGGCCTCGGTCACCAGCAACGGCCGCAGTGCGGGCACGCTGGAGTCCTTCTCCATCGGCAAGGACGGCACGGTGATCGGTTCCTTCACCAACGGTGCAAAGCAGGCCCTTGCCCGCATCGCCGTGGCCACCTTCACCAATTCGGCCGGCCTGGAGAAGACCGGCAACTCGAGCTTCACCGCTACGGTGAACTCCGGCAACCCCGTCATCGCCGGTCCCGGCGAGGCCGGTGCAGGCGGCATCGGCAGCGGCATGCTGGAAATGTCCAATGTGGACCTGTCCCAGGAGTTCACCAACCTGATCGTCGCCCAGCGCGGCTTCCAGGCCAACGCCCGAATCATCACCACCTCGGATGAAGTGCTGCAGGAACTTACCAACCTGAAGCGCTAGCCTTCGCTGAACCGAACGGCCCCGCCTGCGGCAGCTGCCGGCGGGGCCGTTTTGCCGTCCTGCACCCCTGGGATGCAACGTCCGGTACCGGACCTTCCTAACGACGGGGCCGTAACGGCCGAAAGTAGGGGTGAGGGCCTATCGGAGTCCTGTGGAACCAGCCAGGACGGGGCAATGATTGTTCTAACGCGTCTCAACGATGCTCAGTTCGCGATCAACCCTGACCTGATCGAGCGGATCCACTCCAACCCGGACACCACCCTGGTGATGGTCGACGGCGCGAAATACATCGTGACGGAGAGCCTGCAGGAAGTTATCGACCGCATTGCGGCCTACCGGGCGCAGGTGATTTCCATGGCACGCGACATCCCTCCCCGCGTTCCCGGGCGTCCCCTTGGGCTCGTGCCCGACGCTTTTCCGGCAGCCCCGGAGAAAGCTCCCCCCAGCAATGCAGTGCCCCTTCGCCCTAGGAACGACTAATGGATCCAGCAACAATTATCGGCTTAGTCCTCGCCTTCGGGTCGCTTTATGCCATGATCACCCTCGAAGGTGCCCATGTGTCCGCGCTCCTGCTGCCGGCGCCGATGATCCTCGTATTCGGCGCCACCATTGCCGTGGGCCTTGCGGGAGGAACCTTCAAGGACTTCGTCCTGTCCTTCAAGTCCCTGCCCCGGGCCTTCATGGGCAAGACCCCCCGGCCGCAGGAGACCATTGACCGAGTGGTCCTGCTGGCGGAAAAGGCCCGCAGCGAAGGCCTCCTGTCCCTTGAGCAGGACGCCGCGGAGGTCGAAGATCCCTTCCTGCGCACGGCCCTGCAGAACATCGCCGACGGCACCGACGGCGAGGAGCTGCGCATGCTGCTCGAAGACGAAATCGCCACCAAGACCGCCACCGACAAGATTGCGGTGAAGTTCTTCAACAGCCTGGGCGGTTATGGTCCCACCATCGGCATCATCGGCACCGTTGTTTCGCTGACCCACGTCCTGGAGAACCTCTCCACGCCGGACCACCTGGGGCCCATGATCGCCACTGCCTTTGTGGCCACACTCTGGGGGCTGCTTTCGGCCAACTTCATCTGGCTGCCCATCAGCACCCGGTTGAAACGGCTGGCGGAGCTCGAAGCGGATGAAATGAACCTCCTGATGGAAGGTGTCCTGGCCCTGCAGGCCGGCAGCCAGCCGCGCCTGCTCGGGGAACGGCTGCGCGCGATGGTCCCGGCCCACGTGTTGGGCGGCAAGGCGGACAAGGCAGACAAGTCCGATGCCGCGGACAAGGTCCAGGACGCAGCGTGAGCGCCAAGGGCCGGCGTCCGAAACAGCACGAGGAGGACGATCACCCGGACGAACGCTGGATGGCCTCCTACATGGACATGGTCACCGTGCTGATGTGCATGTTCATTGTCCTGTTCGCCATGTCCACTGTGGACGCGAAGAAGTTCGAACAGCTCAAGGAGTCCCTGGCCACCGGTTTCGGCGCCGAGGAGAGCAACACGGTGGACACCGCCGTCGGCATCATCGTGCCGCCGGACAAGGTGGACAGCGAAGAGACCGTTGAACCCGACGCCGCCCTGGCCGCCAAGGAAGTCGACGATCTCACGGCGCTCCAGGACGCAATTTACGCGGGACTGCAGGAAAAGGGCATGGAAGACGCCGTGCGCTTCGAAATGGATGAGCGGGGCCTGACCATCCGGCTGGTCAGCTCGGAAATGTTCTTCGCCCCGGACCTGGCCGACCTCACCGACGAGGCCGTCCAGGTGCTGGACACCGTAGGTCCCGCACTCGCGCCGACCACCTACCAGGTTTCGGTGGAAGGCCACACAGCCCAGGTCCGCCAGTACGCCGACGACGCGTTGGACTGGGAACTGTCCTCGTCCCGTTCGGTGAACGTGCTGCGCTACCTCGTCTCCGGCGGGGGAGTGAAGCAGGACCATATGAAGGCAGTGGGTTACGGCGAGTCCCGCCCGCTGACCCCCGGCAGGGACGCCGCTGAACTCGCCCAGAACCGGCGGGTGGACATCGTGGTCCTGTCCGGACAAAGCGAAGACGTCCGCTCCCTCATCCCCCAAATCGTGGCCGAGCGTGAAACCGCTGCAGGCACCTAGCGGCTTTTCTTACGCAGCCGTTCCAAGTGCCGATAGTGCGGGGTGTGATGGTCCAAGATTCACCTTCCTTAAGCATGCCCGCGAAAGCAAAGCCCGTAGAGGTCTATGACTTCAGCAGGCCCACTACGCTGGCCCGTGAGCATGCGCGTGTCCTGGAAATGGCCTTTGATACCTTCGCCCGCCAGTGGGGCACGCAGCTGACCGCCAAGGTGCGGGTGCTGTCGCAGGTCACCTCGGAAGACGTCCAGGTGCTGAGCTACGACGAGTACGCCGCCGCGCTGCCGGACAACACCGGCATGGTGCTTTTCAACATCTCCACGACCTCCGCCAAGGCCGTCATCCAGTTCCCCATGGCCGCAGCACTGTCCTGGGTGGGACACATGCTCGGCGGCACCGGTTTCCAGACCGCGCCGGAGCGCAAGTTCACGCATATCGAGCAGGCACTGCTGGGCAAGATCATGGACGACGCCGTGGAGGACCTGCACTACTCCCTCGGCCACCTGCTCTCGGCCCCGCTGACGCTGTCCTCGGTCCAGTACAACTCGCAGTTCGCCCAGGCGGCGGCCTCCGGCGACCCGATGATCGTGGCCACTTTCGAGATGGTGGTCGGTGAAACCACCGCTCCCGCCACCGTGGCCATCCCGGCCGCGGCCCTGCTGCCGCAGCTGGACCCGCTGGGCGCCCAGTCCAGCAACGCCACGCCGGCCGAACTTGTCCAGCTGCAGCTTGCACACGTGCCCGTGAAGGTGTGCCTGCAGCTGGAACCCATCACGGTGAAGCCCGCCATGGTCTTGAACCTTGCCGTAGGGGACGTCCTGAATCTGGGCCACCCCCGCCACCGCCCGCTGAACGTCACCGTTGACGGACAGACGCTGGCCCAGGCAGCAGTAGGAGCCAGCGGGTCACGCCTTGCCGGCAGCATCGTCAGTATCGAGGAGAAGTAACCTATGTCCAGCCCCCACAGCCTGCACGCCGACGCCGTTTCCGCCCTGGTGCGCGGCCTGCCCACCCCCCTTGTCCTGGAACCGATCCCGCACAACGGGGCAGGAGTACCGGCGTCGCACACCGCGACGGCGGTCACCGCTTCCTTCGTGGGCACCGAATCGGCGGACCTGGCCCTGGTCCTGGACAGTTCCTCGCCGCTGGCCGATGTCGCCGGCACCGACTCCGCGCTCGTTTCGGCCGCGGACGTACTGCGTCCCTCGCTCGAAGCAGCGAGTGCCACCCTGGGCGTCGGCGTGCTCGGCGAAGCCCGCACCGAGGATGCCGCCGCACTCTTTGCCGATCCGGACAGCGTCGTCTTCGAACTGCGCTCCCCTGAGGGCACCGCCGGGTGGTTCGCCATCCGCCTGCGGGACACCCCCGGCACCCCCGGCGGCCACAACGACCCCTCGATCGTCGGCAAGATGGGCCGCATCAACAACATCGAGATGGCGCTGACCGTGGAAATCGGGCACACCCGCATGTCCGTCCGCGACGTCCTGAACCTCGAACCCGGCCGGGTGGTGGAGCTGGACCGGTCCGCCGGTGCCCCCGCGGACATCCTGCTGAACGGCCGGCTCATCGCCAACGGCGAAGTTGTGGTTATTGACCAGGATTACGCCGTGCGGATCACCAAAATCCTGGACGTGGTCGAGGGGCTCAATTAGTGGAAACCCTGTTTCTGGGACTCCGTGTCCTGGTTTCACTGGGCGCCGTGCTCGGACTCCTGTGGTTCCTGCAGCGCCGCTTTAGCCGCACCCTCGGTTCTGCCGGTGCGAACCAGCCCGCCGTGCGCGTGGTCAGCCGCCAGCCGCTGAGCCCCAAGGCCTCCCTGGTAGTGGTGGAAACCGACGGACAGCGACTCCTGCTCGGGGTGGCTGAAGGTTCGGTAAACCTGCTGCACACCACAGAGGTTCCCCCGGAATCCGAACAGGTGCCCGCAACCGGATTTGCCGCGTCGCTGGAAGCCGCCCAACAGTCCTCCGGGTCCTCTCCGGAGGGCGGCCATGCCGCCGACCCCTACTCCGTCCTGCCCCCGCGCCGCGCCGCGCGAGGGGCACATGCCCTTCCCTCCGCACACCCGGTGCCCGCCAAATCGGCGCTGGCCGGATCCATCCTGGCCCCCGAAACCTGGCGCCAGGCCGGCGCGGCCCTGGGCCGGGGACGTAAACGGTGAGCGCCGCCGTCGACGTGCGCAGGGCACGGCACGCGCTTACCCTGGCCGCTGCCCTGTTCTTCGCCGTGGCCGCCCTGCTCCTGCTCGGGGCCGCAGCAGGGCACGCCACCACTTTCGATCCCGCCGCGCCCGTTGCGCCTACCGACCCCAGCGCTCCCACGGAGCCGGACGACGGCGGCGGGCTGAGCATCGATATCAACGGCCAGGACGGCGGGCCCTCCACGGCCGTGACCACACTCATCGGCATCACCCTGCTTTCGGTGGCGCCGTCATTGCTGCTGATGCTCAGCTCCTTCACGAAGATCTTCGTGGTGCTGGCCATGACCCGCAACGCCCTGTCGCTGCCTTCAATCCCGCCCAACCAGGTCCTGGCCGGGCTGGCACTGTTCCTCTCGCTTTTCATCATGGCGCCCGTCATCAGCGAAATTAACACGATCGCCGTGCAGCCCTACCTCAACGGCGAGCTCAACTTCGATGCCGCCCTCGACACCGGGTCCGGGCCGCTGCAGCAGTTCATGCTCGCCCACACCCGGGAAGAGGACATCGCACTGATGACCCGCGCGGCCGGGCAGGAGAACCCCGAAAGCCCCGAGTCCGTTCCGCTGACCACCCTGATCCCGGCGTTCATGATCTCGGAGCTGCGGGCGGCGTTCATCATCGGGTTCGTGATCTTCGTGCCGTTCCTCGTCATCGACCTGGTGGTGTCCGCAGCACTGATGTCCATGGGCATGATGATGCTCCCGCCGGTGATGATCTCGCTGCCGTTCAAGATCCTGCTGTTCATCCTCGTTGACGGCTGGGGACTGATCATTACGTCCTTGGTCAACAGTTACCAGGGCGGCACCTAGTGGATACAAACGCGGTCCTGGACATCGCCATGCAGGGACTCTGGGTTGCGGCCAAGCTGTCGGCCCCGGTGCTGATCACCGCGCTCGTCGTCGGGTTCGGCATCTCGCTGCTGCAGTCCATCACCCAGATCCAGGAAGTCACGCTTTCGTTCGTGCCCAAGGCCCTTGCCGTGGCCCTCGCCCTGCTCGTGTGCGGACACTGGATGATTTCGGAAATCGTGTCCTTCACCCACGAGATGTTCCAGAGGATCCCGTCCCTGCTCGGCGGCGGCTAGATGAACATCACCCTTGACCAGGACTGGATCGAGGCGTTCCTGCTGGCCTCGGTACGGATGGTGGCCTTCCTGGTCATCGCACCCCCGTTCTCCTACAACGCGTTCCCGGCGCGGATCAAAGCCATGCTCGGGCTCGGCCTGGGGCTGGCCATCGCCCCGCAGGTAAGCGAGGGGTACAACGCCCTGAGCACCGGGGCGTTCTTCATGGCCATCGTGATGGAGCTGCTGGTGGGGTTTGTGCTGGGGTTCCTCGTGATGGTGGTTTTCTCCGCCGTGCAGTCCGCCGGCAACCTGATCGATACCTTCGGCGGTTTCCAGCTGGCGCAGGCCTTCGATCCGCAGTCCATGGTCAACGGCGCCCAGTTCACACGCATCTTCCAGATCACCGCCCTGGCGCTGCTCTTCGCCTCGGACGGCTACCAGCTGATCATCGGCGGGCTGCTGCGCAGTTTCACCGCGCTGCCGCTGACCGGGGGACTGGACCTGTCCTCGCCGGTGTCCGCCCTGACGGCCGCGGTATCGCAGATGTTCCTGGCGTCGGTGCAGATTGCCGGACCGCTGCTGGTGGTCCTGTTCCTGGCCGACGCAGGCCTGGGCCTACTCACCCGCGTGGCCCCGGCCCTGAACGCCTTCGCCCTCGGCTTCCCCCTGAAGATCCTGCTGACGTTGTCCCTGGCCTCAGTTGTCTTCCTGGCACTGCCCCGCATCGTCTCCGGGCTGGTCTCCACTATCGAGCGCGCGCTGACGGGGGTGGGATAGATGCCGGAACAGCCCTCAGGGGAGCGGACCGAGCAGGCCACCGACAAACGGATGAAAGAGGTCCGTTCCAAGGGCCAGCTTTCCCGGTCCGAGGACCTCACCGCATGGGTCGGCGTCGGCACGGCCGCCCTGATGATGCCATTGACCATCTCCCGGGGCACCGAAGCGGCCGGCGAGATCCTGGCCGGCGTCGCCACCACCATCGCGAACCCCGATCCCGAGTTCGCCCTGATCCAGATGAACGAGGGCCTGGGCACCCTGGCCTTTATCCTCGGCCCGCTGCTGGGCGTAGTTGCCGCTGCGGTCCTGCTCACCGCCGCCGTCCAGGGCGGTATCCACGTGAAGAAGTTCAAGGGCAAGTTCGAGCAGTTCAACCTGTTCGCTGGCGTCAAACGCGTCTTCGGCACCCAGGCCCTGTGGAACGGCGTGAAATCCCTGCTCAAGACCGCCGTGGTGGGACTGGTCCTGTACGCGGTGATCCAGCAACTGATGCCGGTGCTGATGTCGGCCGGAGGCCTGCCGATCTCCGCCGTCCTGGAAGCTGCGGGAGGCGGTACCGCGTTACTGCTGCAGGCAGCCGTCGCCGCGGGCCTGATCCTCGCTGCGGCGGACATCTTCGTGGTTATGAAGCGCAACCGCAAACGAACCCGCATGACCAAGAAGGAAGTCAAAGACGAAAACAAGAACAGCGACGGCGATCCGTTGATCAAGTCGCAGCGCCGGTCCAGACAGCTGGCCATGAGCCGGAACCGGATGATCGCCGCCGTGGCGGATGCCGACGTCGTGCTCGTGAATCCCACCCACGTGGCCGTCGCCCTGAAATACGAGCCGGGCAAGTCCGCGCCGCGGGTCGTAGCGAAGGGTGCGGACAACATTGCCACCCGGATCCGTGAAGAGGCCGAAAAGCAGGGCGTCCCCATGGTCTCCGACATTCCGCTGGCCCGAGCCCTGCACAGCGCCTGCGAACTGAACGCCGAAATTCCCGTGGAACTGTACAACGCCGTGGCCCGGGTCCTCGCCTTCGTTATGGCCCTGAAGCGGCGCGGCGCCGCCCGGGGCATGCACACCATGGCAGCCGCACCGCCCGAACCCGGAACCACCCCACAACACCGTAAGGCCGCGTCGTGAACCGCAACCGCAACCTCCTGAAACTCGCCGTCCCCGTCGGGGTCATCGGCATCATCCTGCTGCTGGTGGTACCCATCCCCGCCGAACTGCTGGACGTGCTGATCATCATCAACATCCTGCTGGCACTGGTGATCCTGCTGACCACCATGTTCGTACGGAAGCCGCTGGACTTCTCAGTGTTCCCGTCCCTGCTCCTTGTCGCCACCCTGTTCCGGCTGGGCCTGAACGTGGCCTCCACCCGACTGGTGCTGGGGGAGGGGTACGCCGGGCAGGTGATCGAAGCGTTCGGGCACGTTGCCGTGGGCGGTTCGCTGATCATCGGCGCCGTGATCTTCCTGATCCTGGTGGTCATCCAGTTCGTGGTGGTCACCAAGGGTGCCGAACGCGTGGCCGAAGTGGGAGCCCGCTTCACCCTGGACGCCATGCCGGGCAAGCAGATGGCCATTGACGCAGACCTCAACGCCGGCCTGATCACCGACACCCAGGCCCGGGAACGCCGGGCGGAGGTTTCCGCGGAAGCGGACTTCTACGGTGCGATGGACGGCGCGTCGAAGTTCGTCAAGGGCGACGCTATCGCCGGGTTGATCATCATCATCATCAACCTCATCGGCGGCATCGCGATCGGAATGATCCAGCGCAGCATGTCGGCCGGCGAAGCGGTGAGCACCTACAGCCTCCTGACCATCGGCGACGGACTGGTCACCCAGATCCCTGCCCTGCTGATGGCCGTTTCCACCGGCATGATCGTCACCCGGTCCAATGCCGAGGCGGACATGGGAACCACGGCCGGCGCGCAGCTGGGCCAGTCCCGGAACGCCCTGATGATTGCCGGCGCCGCGGCCATCGTGATGGCCCTGATTCCGGGCATGCCGAAGCTCTATTTCATCGCCATCGGTGCCCTGCTGATTTTCATTTCCTGGAAAATCAAGGGAAAGGAAACCACCGATCAGGCCGAGAAGGATTCCGCGCAGGCGGCGCTGGACGCGCCCGCCACCTCCGAGACCACGGAGGACCTGATTGAACAGATGCGTGTCCATGCGCTGGAAATCATGCTGGCACCGGATCTGGTGGACATTGTCACCGGCGGGTCCGACGATCTCCTGGCACGGGTTCGGGCACTGCGCCGCAAGATCGCCATGGAGCTGGGCATTGTGGTGCCTCCGGTCCGCACGCGCGACAGTGTCGACCTGCCAATGTCCACCTACGTCATCCGGATCGCAGGCGTGGAAGCCGGCCGCGGGGACGCCCCTGCGGGCAAGATCCTGGCCCTGGGGGACTATCTGGAGGGTTTGCCGGGCACTGCCACCGTGGAACCCGTGTTCGGCTTGGCCGGGAAGTGGGTTCCGGCGGAAATGCAGCACGCGGCAGAGATGTCCGGGGCAACCGTGATCGACCGCGTGTCGGTGCTGGTCACGCACCTTTCCGCGGTCATCACCGCCAACGCTGCCCGGCTGCTCACCCGCGAAGACGTCCGGGTGCTGACCGAGGGGGTCAAGCTGGTCAACCCGTCAGCCGTCGAGGAACTGATCCCCAATGTGATGTCCCTTGCCGAAGTGCAGCGGGTGCTCCAGGGTCTGCTGGCCGAGCAGATCCCCATCAACGACCTGCCGAGGATCTACGAGTCCCTGCTGCTGCGGGCCAAGGTTTCCGCGGACCCGGAGGGGCTCATCGAGACGGCACGGACGGCACTGGGGCCGGCGCTGGCCGCGCAGTACATCGCCGACGGAGTCCTGCGGGTGATCATGATCGATCCGGCGCTGGAGCAGTCCATGCTCGAAGCGCTGCGCCCCTCGGAGCAGGGCAGCCAGATCCTGCTGGACCCTGCCCGGGTTGATGCCGTGCTGGCGTCGCTGAAAGCTGCCGTGGCGGGCGCCGAGAACGCCGGGTTCAATGCGGTGCTGGTCTGTGCCCCGGCCCTGCGCCCGGCCATCCGGCGGCTGGTCTCGGCACAGACCGGCGGCCTGCCGGTACTGTCCTACCAGGAAGCCACAGCGGGTAATGTCGGTATCGAGACTGTAGGGGTGGTGCGTGGAAGTGAGACGATTTCAGCTTGAGGGGGCGTCGCTTGACGCGCTAAAAGCCCAGGTGCTGGCCGAACACGGCCCGCGGGCCCGGATAATTGCGGCGGAAAAGGTCACCGTGGGCGGGATCGGCGGATTCCTGTCCCGCCAGCATTACGAGGTGACGGTGGAGCTGCCGCCCAGCGGCCGGCGTCGGGCACCGGTGGAACCGGACCTGCCCAGCCGAACCGACTCCGGGCGGGCGGGCATATCCGCACTGCTGGAAGAGGCAGAGCGGGCCGAATCCACGCTGCACCCGGCGGCCGCGGTCATCCCGGTTGTACCGATGGATCCGCCCCCGCAGCCCGCTCCGTCCGTATCCACGGGGTCCCATGCGTTCGCCGAACTTATGGATACCCTCGCGGCAAGCACGGGCACCCCCGTGCAGAGCCAGGCCGCGGCCGCGTTCACTCCCGGGCTGGAGGCCATGCAGCCGCCCAACGCCGTGAACCACGTTCCGCTCAGCCAGGCGGGTTCCGGCCGGATCAACCAAGGCACGGAGCCGGTCCAGCGCAATGCCGTGCCGATGGCGCCTGCTCCGCTCGCCGGAGCCGGTGACCTGGTGATGGTGGTCGGCCTGGGCGACGACGCGCTGGAGGTGTGCCGCTCCATGGCCGACTTCTCCGGCACGGGTGCAGCAGCCGTCCGCGTGGCCGGCGTGCTGGAGACCGACGGCGTCGGCCGGGCCGCGGACCGGCGTGCGGTGGCAACCGCACGTGCCGCCGGCGTTATGGCCGGACACAGCATCTTCCTGGCCTACGGGCTGGGGCGGTCAGGTACCGAAATGGCCCGGCATTCCACGTTGATCTCCGCATTGGCCGCCGATCAAATCTGGGTGGTGGTCGACGCCGGCCGGAAACCGGAAGACACCGCAGCCTGGGTCGGGGCGGTGCGGTCCGCAGCAGTGGTGGACGCCGCCGCCGTCGAAGGCATTGACACCACCGGCACGCCGCAGTCCGTGAACGCGCTTGGCCTGCCCATCGGGTGGCTCGACGGCGGACCCTCGCCGACGCCGGTGCTCTGAGCCCCGGGTAACCCGCCGGGCTGAAGCGATCCTCAGCTTCGGCGGGAACGGCCCCGGCTTGGGGTAGAGTGGGCGGATGCTGGTGCTAACACGCAAGTCCGGGGAGCAGATCCTGATCGGGGATGACATTGTCATTACCGTTTTGGATTCACGCGGTGACGGCCTACGCATCGGCATCGATGCCCCCCGCGGGGTCAAGATCCAGCGCCACGAGGTGCTGCGCGCCGTGGAAGAGGCCAATGTGGCCGCCAGCGCCGCCGCCCTGCCGGATGCGGAAGACCGCATCAAGGCGTTGCTGGCCGGCCGGATGCTGCCCCCGGAAAGCGACAAACCCGCTTCCTGACCGGGTGGCCTTAGCCTGTTACGCCTCGGTTGCTCGGTTGCCCGGTTGCCCCTTGTCCGCTGAGCCGGACTGTTCCAGGCCCTCTTCTGCCGGGTGTTCCCGGTACACCGGACAGCAGAAACCCCCGCCGTTTCTTGGGGAAAACGACGAGGGTTCCCGGTCTGTTGCCCGGGGACGGCCGGGCGTATCAAGGGACCGGCGGCTAGGTGCTGCGCTGTGCGCGTTTGGCACCCAACCCCAGGAACCGGCTGCCGGCTTTGGAGCTCCGGGCAGACGTTGCGGTGTCCCGCCGCGCGTTCGGGGCGGGGACGTGCTGGGAAAGCCCGAAATACTCGGGAAGGACGCGGCGTTCGTGGGTGCTGCACCGGACGCCCGGGTAACGGAAGCCGTTGATGATCCACCGGCCCCGGTCCTCCACCCAGTTCGGGATCATGCGGCGGTTGCACTCGGCACAGAGCGGGGAAATGAAGTTCTCGCGCTGAACAAGCGTGTAGCGGCGGGTAGTGAGCCCCGTCGATGCTCCGTCCATGGTTATCCCCCTCGTCCCGCCGGCGTCCTGCCGTTGCGGTTTCATGTCCCGAGGATAGGGCGCAGGCCGACAGGAAACCCTAAAGCCATCCGCAAGGAAACCGGAATTTCTGCGCAGCGTTTCCACAACTTGATCCGCTTCGCTGCTGTTGAAGACCTCCAGCGGGACCGCCGCGTCGTTGCCGTGGACAGGAAAGCAGAAAGCCCCCGGCACAAGATGCCGGGGGCTTTCTGGGTGGTACTGAGCCTCCTGCCAGAATCGAACTGGCGACCTTCTCATTACGAGTGAGACGCTCTACCAACTGAGCTAAGGAGGCGGGCTTCAGCTGTCCGTTGCCGGGCAGAATCCACAAGGAACTACTTTATACGTCCCGGCGGTGCGGGTCAAAATGGCCGCGCATGACCGAGCCGTTCGGTGGCCGGCGGCAAGGTCCCGCAGGGTCCGCCCCGGCCCCCGGGATCAGCAGACCACGTTGTCCTGCGGCACCGTTCCGTCCACGAAGTAGTCGTCCACCGTGTCTTCGATGCACTGGCTGCCGCGTCCGTACGCCGTATGTCCTTCGCCCTCCCACGTGACCAGTACCGCGGATTCGAGCTGTGCAGCGAGCGCCTGGGACCATTCATAGGGGGTGGCGGGATCCCCGGTGGTTCCAATCACCAGGAGGTCCGCCGCACCGGCAGCCTCAATGGGGTGCGGTTCATTCACCGGTCCGTGCGGCCACGCCTCGCAGGTGACCCCGCCGTAGGCCAGGTACTTGCCGATGGTGGGGGACGCCGCTTTAAGTTCCAGGGCGTCGGCGGCCATCTGCGCATCATCGGCGGTCATGGGATAGTCCAGGCAGTTGACCGCGTTGAATGCCACGGTGCTGTTGGACCGGTACGTGCCGTCTTCCGCACGGTCGGCACTGATGTCGGCCAGGCGGAGCATGTAGGTCGGGTCGCCGTCCAGGGCAGTCTCCAGGGCCTGCGAAAGCACCGGCCAGTTGCCGTCGTCGTACAGCGGGAGAATGAAGCCGCTGACAAAGGTGGAGATGGTGACAACCCGCCCGTCGGCTGCCGTCATCGGACTCGCCTCGACGGAGGCCAGCAGCTCCCGGATTGTTGCGATGCCTTCGTCGGCACTGCCTTCAAGCGGGCAGTTGCTGCCGGTCACGCAGTCCTCGACGTAGGCGCGGATGGCCTTTTCGAACGCCGCGGCCTGGCCGAGGGTGATTTCCTCGTTGGTGGAGGCGGGGTCCAGGGCGCCGTCGAGCACCAGCCGCCCCGTCTTGTCTGGGAACAGTTCGGCATAGGTGGCGCCGAGGTAGGTGCCGTAGGAGAAGCCGAGGTAGTTCAGCTTCTCGTCCCCGGCTATGGCCCGGAGGATGTCCATGTCGCGGGCAGCGCTGGCCGTGTCGACAAACCCAAGCAGCTCGCCGGTCTCTTCTGCACACGCATCGGCGAATTCCTTCGCGCTCAACCGCGAGGCGGTGAGCCCTTCGGGTGTGCTCGCGTCGATGTACTCGGCGCGGGCCTCATCCATTTCCTTGTCGCTCAGGCACTTCACCGGGGTGGAGCGGCCGACGCCGCGCGGGTCGAATCCGAGGATGTTGAAGTTCTCCCGCAGCCGGTCGCTGGTGACGTTTTCCAGCGACTGGAGTACCACGTCGTAACCGGATCCGCCCGGACCGCCCGGGTTGATGAGGATGGTGCCCTTGGCCTCCCCGTCGGCATCGGCCAGGATGGCTGACAATTCCACCGTCCCGGCGTCCGGGTCTGCGTAATTCATCGGGACCGTAATGGTGGCGCAGCGGAACTTCTCTTCGCACTCGGACCAGGTGACGTCCTGGCTGTAGAACTCCTGCAGGTCCTCGGGCACGTCGCCAATCACGTCTGCCGGGGCGGTGGTGGAGGAGTCCCCGCCGCCGCTGCCTTCTGCGCCCGGTTCGGAGTCCGTGGTGCAGGCGGTGGAGGCCGCCAGCAGCACCACCGAGGCGGCGGCGGCGGCCAGCCGGGGGAAACGGCGGCGGGCAGTGGCGGTGGTCATTCTTACTCCTGGAGCGGCTAGGTGCGCGGACCAGCCGGGCTGGCGGAAGGCGGTGGATAACTGGACATTACAGCAGGCTCAGGGCCATCGCTTCGATGGCCAGCAACGGTGCCACATTCGTGGTCACCAGGCGGCGGCGCACGGTGTTGATCTCCTCCATGCGCATCAGGGTCTGTTCCGGAGAGCCGTACGCGGCAAACTCGTCCAGCTCCCGGCGGAGTCCCTCGTTCACGAGGGGGCCGGCACTGCCCAGCTGGATCATCAGCACGTCGCGGTAAAAGGAGAGCAGGTCAGTCAGCGCCCGGTCGAAATAGTCGTTCTTGGACCGCTTGGCACGGCGCACCTGGTCTTCTTCGAGCCGTTTCACCTGGCTGCGCAGCGACGGCGGCAGGGTTCCGGTGGCGGGTGCGCCCAGGGAGGCGAGCAGTGCTTCCTTCTCGGCGGCGTCCCGCTGTTCAAAGGAACTGGTGGCTTCCGCTTCGGCCAGGGCCACGAGGTCCGCCGCGGCCTTCATGGCTCCGGAGACATTGCGCAGCGACAGGGGCAGCCGCACGATGCTCTCGCGGCGCTGCCGTGCGCCTTCGTCGGTGGCCAGGCGCTTGGCGACGCCGATGTGGCTCTGCGCGGCCCTCGCAGCATTGAGGGCCACGTCCGGGTCGATGCTGTCCCGCCGGATCAACAGTTCCGCTACATCCTCAACCGGCGGCAGCCGCAGCCCCACCGGACGGCACCTGGACCGGATAGTGACGAGGACATCGCCGGGGCTCGGGGCGCAGAGCAGCCAGATGGTCCGCGGCGGCGGCTCTTCAATGGCTTTGAGCAGCACGTTGGTGCTGCGCTCCTGCATCCGGTCGGCGTCCTCCACGATGATGACGCGCCAGCGGCCGGTGGACGGCTTGTCCTGGGCCTTCCGGACCAGTTCGCGGGCTTCATCGATGCTGATGGTGACCTTCTCCGTGGTGACGGAGGCGACGTCGGCGTGCGAGCCGGCCAGCACGGTCCGGCAGGCCTTGCACTCCCCGCAGCCCCGAAGCGCCGGGTCCTGCTGTTCGCAGACCAGTGCGGCAGCAAAAGCACGGGCGGCATTGGAACGGCCGGAACCGGGCGGACCGGTGAACAGCCAGGCATGGTTGGGACGGGCGTCCGCGGCACCGCGGCGCAACTGGGCCACTACCGGATCCTGCCCCTGCAGGTCATCCCACACGCTCACGGCAGCAGCTTTTCCACGCGCCGCAGGATGGTTTCGGCCAGTTCATCCACCGGACGGCCGGCGTCGAGCACCAGGTATCTGCCGGGAGCTGCCTGTGCGGCCTCAAGGAACGCCAGGCGGATCTGCAGGTGGAAGGCATCCGGTTCGGACTCGAGCCGGTCCTCGGCGGCGTCGCCGGCGGTGCGGCGGTCCCGGCCGCGTTCAGGATCGACGTCGAGCAGGACGGTGAGGTCCGGCTCCAAGCCTCCGGTGGCCCAGTCATTCAGTGTTCGGACAGCGTCCGTGCCGAGCTGCCGGCCGGCACCCTGGTACGCAATGGAACTGTCGACATAGCGGTCGCAGACCACCACGGTTCCGGCGGCGAGGGCCGGCTCGATGACCTGTTGGACGTGTGCGGCACGGGAGGCGGCGAAGATCAGCGCCTCGGTACGTGCGTCGATGTCGCCGTTGCCGTGTTCGAGCACCAGCGCGCGCAGCTGCTCGCCTACGGGGGTGCCGCCTGGTTCACGGGTGCGCAGGACCGTACGGCCGGTCTCCTGCAGTGCGGCGGCCAGCCGCTGCGCCTGGGTGGATTTCCCGGCACCGTCTCCGCCCTCCATGGCAATGAACAGGCCGCGGGTTTCGGGGAGATTAGAATTGCTCACCCGCCTAGCCTACCTAGTCCGGCTGGGAGCCCGTGCGGCGGGCGAACGGTCACGGACACCGTCCGCCGGCAGCGGCCGGCCGGTCCGTCCGGCGGTCTAGGCTGTTCCTTATGAGCCACATTCCGCCGCATGGGCACGCCGTTTCCCCCGATACCCTCGTTGTCTCCGCGGGCCGCCCTCCCCGTGAGCACGATGCCCCGGTGAATCCGCCCATCGTGCTGTCCTCCACCTACTTCGGCTCGGGTACGCCCGTTCCGGGGGAGCGCGGCTACGGCCGGTACTCCAACCCCACCTGGGATCCCTTCGAGCAGGCGCTCGCCGAGCTCGAAGGCGCTGACCTTCCCGCATTGGTCTTCGGCTCCGGGCTGGCGTCCGTGATGGCTGCCCTGTCCCTGGTTCCCGCCGGCGGTGTGGTGGTGATGCCGCGGCACAGCTACCAGGGATCATTGCTGCTGGCAGCGGAGGAGGCAGCGAACGGCCGGTTTTCCGTGCGCACAGTGGATATTGCCGAAACACAGGACGTCATAACGCAGCTCGACGGCGCTTCGCTGCTCTGGGTGGAGAGCCCCACTAATCCCATGCTGGAGGTTGCCGACATCGCGGCCCTGGCCGAGGCAGCGCACGCTGCCGGTGCGCTGGTGGTAGCGGACAACACGTTCTCCACGCCGCTGGTGACGCGGCCCCTGGAACTGGGCGCCGACGTCGTCGTCCACTCGGTGACGAAATACCTGGCCGGACACTCCGACGTCGTCCTGGGGGCGGCCGTGACATCCGACCCCGATCTGCGGGACCGCCTGCTCCGGTACCGCTCGCTGCACGGAGCAGTGGCCGGTCCGTTCGAAGTGTGGCTGGCGCTGCGCGGCCTACGCACACTGGCTCTGCGGATGGAGCGCTCGCAGGCCACCGCCATGGAACTTGCCCGTCGGCTGCAGGCACTTCCGCAGGTGGAAAACGTGCGTTATCCGGGCCTGCCCGGGGACCCGGGGCACCGCCGTGCCGCCGCGCAGATGTCGGGCTTTGGATCCGTCCTGTGCATCGAAGTTGCCGGCGGAGCCGCTGCGGCGGAGAAGGTCGCCGAAGCCGTGGAACTGTGGCTGCCGGCCACCTCGCTCGGCGGCGTGGAGTCGCTGATCGAACGGCGGCGCCGCCAGCCCGGGGAGCCGCACACCGTTCCGGAGGGGCTGCTGCGGCTTTCCGTCGGCATCGAGAATGTTGACGACCTCTGGAGGGACCTAGAGCGGGCACTTACACGGTAGGCTAGCGCTGTGGCCCTAATGATCATGATTCAGTACTACCTCTACCTGGTGCTCGGCATAGTGGCGCTGGGCATTGAGCTCTGGGCGCTGCTGGACTGTGCGCGGCGCAAGCCCGCCGACTTTGAGCGTGCCTACAAGCGGACCAAGGGATTCTGGCTGGGCCTCACGGGCGGAGCAGCCGCCGTCGGCGTGCTGTCTGCACTGGTGCCGTCACTGAGCCTGATCCTGTTCCAGCTGGCAGCCGTGATTGCGGCCTGCGTGTACCTCGCGGATGTGAAGCCTGCCATCGGCAGCTCGCGCGGCCGCGGCAACAGCAACCAAGGCCCCTACGGCCCCTGGTAGCCACCGATAAACCGCTGACTTTCAGTCCGCCCCGGACCGACCCTGGCAGGGTGGTCCGGGGCGGACCTCGTTAACCGGCGGTCGGCGTTAACCGGCCGTTCCGCGCAGCCGTTCCGGTGGCGAGGTGGCGGGGTTGCGGTTACGAGGGCCGGACGGCGTCCCAGGCCACGGTGATTTCGCCCAGCCGCCACCGGGACGGCCCGGTCAGCAGGGGCACCCCGCCTGCCTTTAGCGCGCTGCACATCGCCAGCCAGCGATGCCGGTTGCCGTAGGAGGCCATCGGTGCGGCTTCCTCCCACGCCCGGTCCATGGCCTGGAGGAAAGCATGCACCCGCTCCCCGGGAACATTGCGGTGGATCAGCGCTTTGGGCAGGCGTTCGGCAACATCGGACGGGCGCTCGAACGCGCCGAACCGCAGCGAAATGCTCAGCGAAACCGGGCCGGAGGCGTCCAGTTCCACCCACGTGGCACGCCGACCGATTTCGTCGCAGGTGCCGTCCACGAAAATCCCTCCCGGTGCCAGCCGCGAGCAGACCATGTCCCAGTGCTGGGCGTAGTCCTCCTCCGCGTACTGGCGCAGCACGTTAAAGGCGCGGACCATCACCGGGCGGCGTCCGTCCACAGGCAGTTCGAAGCCGCCCTGGCGGAAGCTCAGGCCCTTTCGTTCCAGCGGTTTGGCTGCCAGGACGCGGGCCGGGTCGATTTCAATCCCCATGACTTCCACATCCGCCCGCACCCGCCCGAGGCGGCCATGGAGTTCGACGGCGGTGGTAGGCGCGGCGCCGTAACCCAGATCCACGATCAACGGATCAGCGGCCTGCCGCAGACGCCACCGTGCCGGTCCGGCCAGCCAGCGGTCCACCCGTCGGAGCCGGTTGGGATTTGTAGTGCCCCTGGTCACAGTTCCTACGGGTTTTAGCGGTTTTTGCACCACACAATGCTAGCGGGCGCAAGGGGATGCCCCTGACCGAGGGGAGCCCCGAACCAGCGGGTGCCGGGGCGCGATGGACGCCGGGGGTGCGGCTGAGCCGCAGCTTGTGGACGGAGGATCCCACCCAGTGGTGCGGCTGCGGCCAAAGGGGTCCCAGGAGAAACAGCAGCACCATCCGGTGGGATCCCGTGCATCCCGCCCGGAGGGTCCCCGCCTGATACCCCCGCCATCTGCTCAGTAGATTTCCGGCCCCGCGTTCGGGCCCCGCTCATCTGCCCGGCTAAAGGGCCGCCGCCCTCCCTGCCCGGTACGCACTCCGATACCATGCTTATATGACCTACAAACTGATCCTTCTGCGCCACGGGCAGAGTGAATGGAATGAAAAGAACCTCTTCACGGGCTGGGTGGACGTGGATCTGACGGACCTCGGACGTGAGGAAGCCCTCCGCGGCGGGCAGCTGCTGGTTGAGAACAACGTTCTCCCGGACATCCTCTACACCTCCCGGCTCCAGCGGGCCATCAACACGGCGAACCTGGCCCTGGGCGCGGCTGACCGCATCTGGATCGACGTCAAGCGCAGCTGGCGCCTGAACGAGCGGCACTACGGCGCACTGCAGGGCAAGGACAAGGCACAGACCCTGGCCGAGTACGGCGAGGAACAGTTCATGCTCTGGCGCCGTTCCTACGACACCCCGCCGCCGCCCCTGCCGGATGACAGTGATTTCTCCCAGGCCCACGATCCCCGTTACGCGGACCTGGCCCCCGATGAACTGCCGCGCACCGAGTGCCTCAAAGACGTCCTGGAACGGTTCCTGCCGTACTGGGAGTCGGACATCTCCAAGGACATCCGTACCGGCAAGACGGTGATGATTGCCGCGCACGGCAACTCCCTGCGTGCGCTGGTCAAGCATCTGGACGGGATCAGCGACGCCGATATCGCCGCCGTGAACATCCCCACCGGCATCCCGCTGGTGTACGAACTCGATGAGGACCTGAAGCCGGTCAAGGCCGGCGGAACCTACCTCGATCCTGAGGCCGCCGCCGCTTCCATCAAGGCCGTGGCGAACCAGGGCAAGAAGAAGTAGCACCTGCGGACGGCGGCATTAATCCCGGCCATGAGAAAGGGCGGTCCCCACGCGGGGACCGCCCTTTTATGCTTTAAGCCGGTGGTGAGTCCCGGCCGCTACACGCCTGACTCGGACAGGGGATGCCATTCACCGGTAACGAGGTAGTTGACCTTGCGGGTGACGGAAACCCCGTGGTCCGCAAAGCGCTCGAAGTAGCGGCTGGCGAGGGTCAGGTCCACGGTGCTGACGGCGGGAACGTTCCAGTCCGGGGAGGCAATGGACTTGAAAACCCCGGCGTGCAGTTCGTTGATCCGGCTGTTGGCCTCGTAGATGTCCTTGCTCATCTCCAGGTTGCGCGTCTCCAGCAGTTCGGTCAGCTGTTCGGAAATGCGGATGTCCAGCTGCGCCATCTCGCTGAAGGTCTGCACCATGTTGTCCGGCACCACGTTGGCCGGGTACCGCAGGCGCGCCAGCTGCGCTATGTGCCGGGCCAGGTCCCCCATGCGTTCCAGCGAGGCGCTCATGCGCAGTGATCCGACGATCATGCGCAGGTCACTGGCAACCGGCCCCTGCAGGGCGAGAACGTCGATGGCACGCTCATCCAGGTCATTCTGCAGGAAGTCGATCCGCGCGTCTGCAGCGATGACGTCCTGCGCGAGTTCGATATCGGCGCCTTCAAAGGCGAGCGTCGCTTTGCGCATCGCCTCCGTTACCAGCTGGGATATCTGGGTCAGTTCTTCACCGATTTGATGAAGCTCGGCCTGGAAAACCTTGCGCACTGAAGGGTCCTCTCAAAAGCGGGTGGATCGTATGGGATCTGCGGAACGGGTGCGGCCCGGCGCTTCCTGCGCCTACTGCCGCTCCTGCAGGATGTCAGCCGGGGGTGAACCACACTGGCCCCTTAGATGAACGTTAGTTTAACGAATGGTCCAAAGCCACCGGCTTTCCTTCCCGGCCGCGAAGACCGGCCTAAGCTATGAGAGTGAATCCTGTACTGCTGGCCTTGCTGGCCGGCCTCCTCGGCCTGGCTGTTGGTGCTTTCGGTGTTCTCGCGTACGGGGCCAGCCAGCGCCAGCGGCGGGAGTTGGCCGAGATCTCCGAGCCGACCGTCCCCGAGGGCGCTGCGGAAGTGCTCGGCGTCATCGGGCGCGCCTACATTGTTGCCGATGCCATTGACGGCGTTGTCCGGGCCAGTCCCGGCGCCTACGCGTTCGGTCTGGTGCGCCGGCACACGATCGTCAATGACCGGCTGCTGGACCTGTGCGCCAGGGTACGCCGCGACGGCGTCATCGAGGAGGCCAGGCTGGAGCTTCCCCGGGGTCCGCTCGGTGAGGGGTCCCTCATTCTGCAGGTCCGGGTGGCGACGGTGGGGGAGGAATATGTGCTGATCCTGGCCGACGACCGGACGGAGATCACCCGCACCGAGGAAGTCCGCCACGACTTCGTTGCGAATGTTTCCCACGAACTCAAGACGCCGGTGGGCGCCATCTCGCTGCTCTCCGAAGCGCTGGACGACGCCGCCGGCGACGAAGAAGCGGTCCGCCGGTTCGCCAAACGGATGCACCGGGAATCCGCCCGCCTCACCGCCCTGGTCCAGGACATCATCGAACTGTCCCGGCTGCAGAGCACTGACATCGTGGACCGCGCCAAACCGGTGGACGTGAACCGGATTCTCGAGGACGCCGTCGAAGCCAACCGGCTGAACGCCGAGAGTAAGAACATCGAGGTACTCGTGGGTGGCAGGTCGGATGCGGCGGTTTACGGTGACGCCCCCATGTTGACCACAGCTTTCCGGAACCTGATCGACAATGCCATCCGCTATTCGCCCGAGGGCAGCAGGGTGGGGATCGGACTGCAGTCCCGCAACGGGATGGCCCACGTGGCTGTAACGGACCAGGGTCCCGGCATCGCTCCCGAAGAACAGGAACGGGTGTTTGAACGGTTCTACCGGATCGATTCCGCCCGTTCGAGGCACACGGGCGGAACCGGTCTGGGCCTGAGTATCGTCAAACACGTGGTGGCCAACCACGGCGGCGAGGTGGACCTGTGGTCCCGCCCGGGGCACGGATCCACCTTCACCGTGCGGCTGCCCGAGATGGACGCCGCAGATATCCGCGAATCGAAACAGGGAGCTACCGCTTGACCCGGATTCTGATTGTCGAAGACGAGGAATCCTTCAGCGATCCCCTCTCCTATCTGCTGGCCCGGGAGGGATTCGACGTTGGCGTCGTGGACAACGGCACCGACGCCGTCGCCGCCTTTGAACACTCCGGCGCGGACCTGATCCTGCTGGACCTGATGCTCCCCGGGCTCTCCGGCACGGAGGTCTGCCGCCGGATCCGCCAGCGTTCGGATGTCCCGGTCATTATGCTGACCGCACGGGATGCGGAAATCGACAAGGTGGTCGGCCTCGAGATCGGCGCTGATGACTACGTCACCAAGCCGTATTCCTCGCGCGAGCTGCTGGCCCGGGTGCGCGCGGTGCTCCGGCGCCGCGGGGAAGGAGCGGGAGCGGACTTTGCCGGTGCTGCGCTGGAAGCAGGGCCGGTGCGCATGGACATTGACCGGCACGTGGTGCAGGTCAACGGAACCAGCGTGCCCTTCCCGCTGAAGGAGTTCGAGCTGCTGGAGCTGCTCCTGCGGAACTCCGGCCGGGTCCTGACCCGCGGGCAACTGATCGAACGGGTCTGGGGAGCAGATTATGTGGGTGACACCAAGACCCTCGATGTCCATGTCAAACGGCTGCGCGCAAAGATCGAGGCGGATTCCTCCGCGCCCCGGCACCTGGTGACCGTACGCGGGCTGGGCTATAAGTTCGAGGCCTGATCCGGGGCAGGGTGCGAAAAAGGGCCGGCGCCGCAGCGCCGGCCCTTTCGGGTTCTACGGAGATATCCGGTCCTGCTAGTGGCCCTCGCCGGAGGTCCCGGACTCGGTGGTTTCAACCGGTCGCGGCGTGTACTCGGACCCTGTCGGCAGGTACGGGCGGTAATCCGGCTGGTCACCGTTGACCACGGGAATGTTCAGGTCCTTGGTTTCTTCGTTGAGGGCCAGTTCGGCGCTGATGCCGGTGCCGGGCTCCTGCCGGACGGTGGCGACAGTGACGTTTTCCTCGTCCTCGTCCTCGAAGACGACCTTGCCGCCGGCCGGCAGCGTCCAGGACAGGGGCGTGCCGCCGATGTCGAGGGAGAACCGCTGTGCCTGGTCGGAGTCGTTGAGCACGGTGCCGATGAGCCGGCCGGGTTCCCCGGAGCCGTTGCTGACCACGAGGATGTTGCGCAGCTGCAGGTCGGCAACGTTCTCCGCGATGCCGTCCGAAGGCGAGTACTGAATGGTGGTTGCCTGCTCGTTCACAGCGCTGCAGCCTGCCGTTCCCAGCATGGCAAGCGCGATGACACCGGCCGCAGCGGTGCGCCGGACCCGGTTCTTGGGTGTGAATCTCACAGCACAAACTCCTGAAGTATTGCGGTCTAGCGACCTGAGGCTATCTTTGCTGCCTAGCCTATCGGCAAATCAGCGAAAAACAGGATTCTTGGGCGGGCGCGGAGGGTGGTTCCTGAGCAGTGGAGATGCCCGAGAAGTACCCGTGAAAGGCGGAATACTACCTACACCGGAGCCCATCCAGTACCTGACCTGCGAAAACTCTACTCGGCGTGTCGCATCTCTGATAAACTGAGCCCCGGGAAAGGGGAAAGACCACATGGTTTTTGAGGTTGGCGAAACAGTAGTTTATCCTCACCACGGTGCCGCGAAGATCGAAGAGATCAAGATGCGAACCATCAAGGGCGAAGAGAAAATGTATCTCAAGCTTAAGGTGGCCCAGGGTGATCTGACCATAGAAGTACCGGCTGAGAACGTCGACCTCGTTGGGGTGCGCGATGTAGTGGGCAAGGAAGGCCTGGAGCACGTCTTTGACGTCCTGCGCGCCGAGCTCACTGAAGAGCCCACTAACTGGTCGCGCCGATACAAGGCAAACCTGGAAAAGCTTGCGTCAGGCGATGTCGTCAAGGTAGCGGAAGTTGTCCGCGATCTCTGGCGCCGCGACCATGACCGCGGGCTGTCCGCCGGCGAGAAGCGAATGCTCGCGAAGGCACGCCAGATCCTGATTTCGGAACTGGCGCTTGCTGAAAAGACGGATGAAGACCAGGCAGCGGCCGTGCTCGACGAAGTCCTCGCGAGCTAGGCAGCCAAGCCAGTTTCACTGATTGCCGGTCCTTCGGGGCCGGCAATCAGTGTTTAAGCGCCAGCCCGCTGGCATTAGGCTGGAACGGTGTCCACTACCCCTTCCCGCCCGCCGCGGATCGGCGTCGTCGTTGTAGCCGGAGGATCCGGCCAGCGGCTTGGCTACGGCATGCCCAAGGCCCAGGTTCCGCTTGCCGGGGAGCCCATGCTCGTCCACGCCCTCCGCGCCGTCCAATCCGCCGATATCGCCGCCGCCATTGCCGTCGCCGTGCCGGCCGGTGACACCGTGATGCGCAGCATCTGTGACCGGTTCCCGGCCCCTGTCCAAGCGGTCGACGGCGGAGCCACCCGACCCGAATCCGTCCGGGCTGCGCTGAAGGCGCTGCCCGCGGACCTGGACGCGGTGCTGGTCCACGACGCAGCCCGTGCGCTGACGCCGCCGGAGGTGTTCCACCGCGTGGCAGCAGCACTGGCTGCGGGTGCCTCGGCGGTCATTCCTGCCATACCGGTGGTGGATACCGTCAAGGACACGGCACCCGTGCCGGCTGCCGAGGCGGCGGCCTCCGGGACCTCCTCGGTCGCCGCGCGCCTTGTCACCGGGACGCCCGACCGTTCCCGGCTGCGTGCCGTGCAGACCCCGCAGGGCTTCGACGCGGCCCTGCTCCGCCGGGCCCACGACGCGGCTCTCTCCTTCGACACGGCCACGGCAGCGGCCGTCACCGACGACGCCATGCTCGTGGAGTCCCTGGGGGCCGAGGTCTACGTGGTCGAAGGTTCACAGCTGTCCCTGAAAATCACCACTCCGCTGGACCTGGTGCTCGCGGAAGCGATCCTGGCCGGCGGGCACCACCGCCAGGAGGACTGAAATGGCCCTGCCACGCACCGGAATCGGCGTCGATGTACACGCCTTCGCGCCCGACGACGCACCGCGGCCGCTCTGGGTAGCCGGCCTTCAGTGGGAAGGCGAGCGGGGCCTGGCCGGGCACTCCGACGGCGATCCGGTGGCCCACGCCGCCGCAGACGCACTGTTCTCGGCTGCCGGGCTGGGGGATCTGGGGACCCACTTCGGCACCGACCGGCCGGAATACGCCGGCGCTGCAGGGACAGTACTCCTCGGCGAGGCTGCCCGCATTGTGCGGGCGGCGGGTTTCGAGATCGGCAACATCGCCGTGCAGCTGATCGGCAACCGGCCCAAGTTCAGTCCCCGCCGGGCCGAGGCTGAAGCGGTCCTGAGTGCGGCTGCCGGCGCGCCGGTCAGCGTATCCGCCACCACCACCGACCGTCTGGGCTTCACCGGCCGCGGCGAGGGGATCGCCGCGGTGGCTACCGCCGTCGTCGCTGCCGCTGCAACGGCCGCTGACTGAGGGCGCGCGGTTTCGGCTAGCCTAGAGCAGTGAGCTTGAGATTCTATGACACCGCAACAGCGCAGGTCCGGGACTTCGTTCCCCTGGTTGAAGGCAAGGCCAGCCTCTACTACTGCGGTGCCACCGTGCAGGGGCTCCCGCACGTAGGGCACATCCGCTCCGCCATCGCCTTTGACCAGCTCACCCGCTGGCTGCGTTACCGCGGGCTGCAGGTCACCGTGGTCCGCAATGTGACGGATATTGACGACAAGATCCTGGCCAAGGCAGCCGACTCCGTGGGCGCCGAACCGGCTCCCGGCGTCGTCCCGGACGAACCCTGGTGGGCGCTGGCCTACCGGTTCGAGCAGGAGTTCGCCAAGGCCTACGACACGCTCGGCGTCCAGCGACCCACCTACGAACCGCGCGCCACGGGACACATCCCGGAGATGCATGCGCTGATTGCGGCCCTGATCGAGCGCGGACACGCCTACCCGGCCCTGGACGCTTCCGGCGACGTTTACTTCGATGTGCGCTCCTGGCAGAAGTACGGGTCGCTGACCCGCCAGAACATCGATGACATGCAGGCAGCGCCCGACGCCGGCCCCCGGGGCAAGCGTGATCCGCGGGACTTCGCGCTGTGGAAGGGGCATAAGGAGGGCGAGCCGGAGACCGCGTCCTGGGACAGCCCCTGGGGCCGCGGACGCCCGGGCTGGCACCTGGAGTGCTCCGCCATGGTCACCAAGTACCTCGGTACCGAGTTCGATATCCACGGCGGCGGGCTGGACCTGCGCTTCCCGCACCACGAGAACGAGATGGCGCAGTCCCAGGCCGCGGGCCACGGCTTCGCGAACTTCTGGATGCACAACGGCATGGTCACCTTCGAGGGCGAGAAGATGTCCAAGTCCATCGGCAACACCATCAGCCCGACTCAAATGCTGGAGCAGGCCACCCCCCGCGTGGTCCGGTATTACCTGGGCCAGGCCCATTACCGTTCGGTGCTGGACTACCGGCCGACGTCCCTTCAGGAGGCGGCCGCCGCCGTCGAGCGTATCGACGGGTTCCTTGCCAAGGCTGCTGCGAAGGTCGACGCCGCGCCCGCCGCGGTTCCGGATGCCTTCGCTGCCGCCATGGACGATGACCTGAATGTTCCCCAGGCCCTGGCCGTGCTGCATGAAACCGTGCGCGCCGGTAACACGGCCCTTGCCGCCGGCGACAATGAAACCGTTCAGCGCGCGCTGGGACAGGTGCGGGCGATGACCTCCGTCCTGGGCCTGGACGACGCGACGGACGCCGCAGCGCAGTCCGGTCCCGCCGACGCCGCACTGGACGCCCTGGTGCAGGACCGGCTCGCCGAACGGAACGCTGCGCGGGCCGCAAAGGACTGGGCCCGGGCCGACGCGATCCGCGATTCGCTGGCTGCCGCCGGCATCACCGTGGAGGACGGCGCCGACGGCGTTACATGGAGTGTCGCCTGAGTCCAGCAGCGGTGTCCGCCAACCCGGCCGCGGACTGCGTAAACTGGAAGTGAATGCTTTCTTCTAGTAAAGGTGTAACCGATGGCCAACAATGGACGTCCCGGCGCAATGCGCAAAGCCAAGAAGGGCCCCAGCGGCGGTACCGGCGGGCTCGGCCGCAAGGCCCTCGAGGGCAAGGGCCCCACACCCAAGGCTGAAGAACGCCCGTACCACAAGGCGTTCAAGAGCAAGCAGCTTGCTGAGCGGTCCGCAGCCAAGCACGGCGACGCCAAGCGCGGCGATGCCCGTGCCGGCGGCCGCAGCGGCACCAACGTCCGCGGCAAGGTGGCTGAGGAAGTCGTTACCGGCCGCAACTCCGTCGTGGAAGCGCTGCGCGCGGGCATCCCGGCGAAGGCACTGCACGTTGCCGTCCGTATCGACATGGATGACCGGGTCCGGGAATCCCTGAAGATGGCAGCCGAACGCGGCCTGCCGGTGATGGAAACGCACAAGCCCGAGCTGGACCGCATGACCAACGAGGCCGTTCACCAGGGCCTTGTCCTGCAGATCCCGCCGTACGAGTACGCCGACCCCACCGACCTCGCCTCCGAGACCCTTGAGGCCTGGAAGAAGGGCCACATCCGCAACGCGCCGCTCTTCGTCGCCCTGGACGGCATCACCGATCCGCGCAACCTCGGCGCGATCATCCGGTCTGCCTCGGCCTTCAGCGCACACGGCGTCGTCGTTCCGGAACGCCGGGCGGTGGGCGTCACCGCCTCGGCGTGGAAGACCAGCGCCGGTGCTGCCGTCCGCGTCCCCGTGGCACGTGCCGGCAACCTGAACAACACCCTCAAGACGTTCAAGAAGATGGGTATTTTCGTCCTGGGCCTGGACGGCGACGGCGATGTATCGCTTCCCGCCATCGTGCTGGCCAAGGAACCGATCTGCATCGTGGTGGGTTCCGAGGGGAAGGGCCTGTCCCGCCTGGTCCGGGAGAACTGCGACCAGATTGTCTCCATCCCCATCGACTCCGCCATGGAGTCGCTCAACGCGTCCATGGCCGTCGGCATCACCCTGTACGAAATCTCCCGGCAGCGTTCCTCCTAATCCGGGCCGGGGTCACCGGCAGCAAAGGGCGTACATGGAACACGTGATCGGCGGAACCACCGCGGGCAGCGCCTCGAAGCGGGACTCGCGGCCCTTGCCGCTAGGCGTCAGGCACACCGTTTCAGGTGTGCCTGACATCCCTGATGCCGTCAATGTCTCCGTTTACGCCCCGGGCCTGCCCGCCGTCGATGTGTACTACGAGACGGCTCCCGGCCACTGGTCCACGGCCCCGCTGACGGACACTGTCCTCGGGATCCACCACGGCCGGGTGTACGGCCTGCGGCCCGGAAGCCGCTACGGCTTCTGGCCGCGGGGCCGGTCCCTTCCGGCAGAGCCTGGCAGCTTCCAGCTGTTGCTGGACCCCTACGGGCGCGGCATCGAAGCGGATCCGGTGCAGGGGAGCCAGGTCTATTACTCGGTGTACACCGCCGGGGACTTTGACTGGGGCACCGTCCGCCGTCCCCATACCCCCTGGCGGGACACCGTCATCTATGAGGCCCATGTTCGGGGCCAGACCATGCTGCATCCCGGGATTCCGGAAGAGCTCCGGGGCACCTACGCCGGCATGGGGCACCCGGTGATGGTCCAGTACCTGCAGGACCTGGGCATCACTGCGGTGGAACTGCTGCCGGTGCATTTCCATGCCGACGAACTGCACCTGCAGGAGCTGGGGCTGGCAAATTACTGGGGTTACAACACACTCGGGTTCTTCGCCCCGCATGATGCCTACGCCACGCGGGCCGCGCGGGAAGCCGGCGCCCAGGCGGTGCAGGATGAGCTCAAGGGGATGGTGAAGTCCCTTCACGAGGCCGGCATCGAAGTCCTGCTGGACGTGGTGTACAACCACACGGCCGAGGGTGAGCCCGACCAGCCCGCGCTGAGCTGGCGCGGACTGGGAGACGAAACCTATTACCGGCACGGCCCGGACGGTGGGTACGTAGACACCACGGGCTGCGGAAACACCCTGGACTTCAGCGAACCCCGGATCATCCAGCTGGCGCTGGACTCCCTGCGCTACTGGGTGCAGGAGTACCACGTGGACGGTTTCCGCTTCGACCTCGCCCCCTCGCTCTGCCGCGGCGCAGACGGCCGGTTCGATCCGAGGCACCCTTTCCTCGTAGCAGTGGCAGCCGACTCCGTGCTGCAGGACGTAAAGCTGATCTCGGAGCCGTGGGACGTGGGGCCGGACGGCTGGCAAACCGGCCGGTTCCCGCAGGGCTGGGCCGACTGGAACGACCACTTCCGCGACATTGTCCGGGACTTTTGGCTTCGCGGCCAAGCGGACGTTGCCGCGGGGCGGGAAGGAGGTTCCCTGGCGCGGCTGGCGGGTGCATTGGCCGGTTCCGCCGAACTCTTCGTCCACTCCGGCCGGACACCGCTGGCCTCGATCAACTTTGTCACGGCCCACGACGGGTTCACCCTCTCCGACCTGACCATGTTCGAGCGCAAGCACAACGAAGCCAACGGTGAAGAAAACCGGGACGGCACGGGAGAAAACCGCAGCTACAACCACGGCATGGAGGGACCCACGGACGATGAACGGATCAACGCTGCCCGGAGCCTGACTGCCCGGAACCTGATGGCTACGCTCACCATGTCCCTGGGCGTGCCCATGCTCACGGCCGGAGACGAAATCGGCCGGAGCCAGCGCGGGAACAACAATGCGTACTGCCAGGACAACGAGCTCTCCTGGCTGAACTGGAACCTCGACGACGCCGCGCAACGCATGCTCTCGACCACCCGTGAGCTGCTGCGCCTGCGCCGCGAATATCTCGCCAGCCAGCCGTACCGCTTCCCGGCCGACCGCCGGCAGTCCTTCCTGCTCTGGTTCGATCAGGAGGGAAAGCCCATGACACCGGAACAGTGGAGCGATCCCGCCACCCGTGTGGTGCAGGTCCTGATCGGCTCCGGAGACGGTTCGCTGAACGGGTTGATGGTCCTCAACGGCACGCTGTCCGACGTCGAAGTCCGGCTTCCGGACGCACCGACGGTCCGCAGCGCGGCCGCCGAAACGGGCAACGGTTTCGAGGACATTTCTGCCCCTGGTGAATCTTCCGGATACGAACTCGTCTTCTCCACCGCTTCGGATCCGGGGGAGCGCCGGGGCCAAATCCGTCCGTCGGGCACCACCGATCTCGTTCCTGCGAACTCGATCAGCCTCTACCGCGCCTGAGCACTGAGATCAGCCGCCATCGAGGGGCAACGGCAACGATCCGTCCCACGTTAGGTGAGGAAGGCCTCTGGCCGGCTCCGGCCGTCCCACGTTAGGTGCGGAACGCCACCAATCCGCTCCGGACGTTCCGGGTTAGGCGGCTTTAATAATTCCCGCGAGCTCTGCGAGCGGGGATTTTCGTTGCCGCCGTTCCGGAACGCCCGGCGCGGACACCAAGGCGCGGCCACCAGGGCGCGGACACCAAGGCGCGGCCACCAGGGCGCGGCCACCAAGGCGCGGCTAAGCGTTGACGACGAGCCCCAGTTCAGCCTTCGACGCCAGCCCGGAATGCCTCGGCAGCACTCGGACGGTGTAGCCGAACGGTCCGGCCTGCTCGATGCGGATGGTGCCCGTGAACAGGTGGCGGCCCGACCCTAGGTCTTCCGTCGGCGCAAGCTCTTGGATGCGGTGCTCGCTGATCCGGTCGTTCTCGGTCACCATGCCGTAGGCGGCTTCCACGCTGACGTCCTCCGGCCGCAGGGAGCCGAGGGAAACATAGGCCTGCACCGTCAGGGTGTCGCCGATCTGCGGGTTTTCGCTGACGCCTACGGAATCCACGTTTTCCACCTGCACAGTGGACCACCCGTCACGTACCCGTGTGATCCACAGGGCGAGTTCCTTCGCAGCGGTGTACCCGTCCGCCGCCATGGACCGTCCGGAAGAACTGGCGGGCCGGTACAGCCGGTTCACGTAGTCCTTGAGCATCCTGGAAGCGGAAACATTCGGTCCCAGATCCGCCAGGGTGTGCTTGACCATTTCCAGCCACTCGTGCGGCAGGGAATCAGTAGGCGGATCCGAAGGACCGGCCGCGCCGGCAGCGGCCGGCGGCTCCGTCCCGTAGAACATGGGCCCCACTGAGTTCTCCAGCAGGTCATAAAGCGCGGCTGCCTCAATGTCGTCCCGCTGGTCCGCGTTGTAGACCTCCCGGGTCCGCGTTCCCTTGCTGGGATTGGCGGAGGGGATGGCCCACCCGTTGTTGCCGTCGAACATCTCGTCCCACCATCCGTCGAGGATGGAGAGGTTCAGTCCGCCGTTGATGGCCGACTTCATGCCGGAGGTGCCGGAGGCTTCCAATGGGCGCAGCGGATTGTTCAGCCACACGTCACACCCGGGGAACAGGGTCTGAGCCATCGCAATGTCGTAGTTGGGCAGGAAAACGATCCGGTGCCGGACCTCAGGGTCGTCGGTGAAGCGCACCAGGTCCTGGATCATTTTCTTGCCCTGTTCATCGGCAGGGTGGGACTTGCCGGCCACAACTACCTGAATGGGGTGGGTGGGATGCAGCAGCAGTGCCTTGAGCCGGTCCGGGTCCCGCAGCATCAGGGTCAGCCGCTTGTAGGTGGGCACCCGGCGGGCAAAGCCAATGGTCAGCACGTCCGGATCCAGCACGTGCTGCGTCCAGGCCAGCTCCGCGTCAGAGGCACCGCGCCGCCGCCAGGCGCGCTTGACGCGGCGCCGGACGTCGTGGACCAGGTTGCTGCGCAGCTTCCGCCGCAGGTCCCACAGATCCTTGTCATCAAGCTCGTAGGCCCTGCCCCAGTCGCGGTCGTGCACGGTGGCGACGCCGAACTTTTCGCTGGCGAGGGCAGTGACCTCCGGGTCGATCCAGGTGGGGACGTGCACGCCGTTGGTCACGGACGTGATCGGTACTTCGGACACGTCAAAGCCCGGCCACAGGCCGGAGAACATCTCCCGGGAGACTTCGCCGTGCAGCTTGGCTACGCCGTTGGCCCGCTGGGCCAGCCGCAGGCCCATGACTGCCATGTTGAATTTGGTCGAATCTCCACCCTCGTAGTTCTCCGCGCCCAGGGCCAGGATCTTGTCGGTGGGGACCGACTGTGCCAGGCCCGCGGTGAAGAAGTGGCGGATCTGTGTTTGCTCGAACCGGTCGATACCGGCCGGGACCGGTGTGTGCGTGGTGAATACCGTCGAAGCGCGGGAGACGGTCAGCGCTTCCTCCCACGTCATGCCCTGGTCCATCAGTTCGCGGATGCGCTCTACGCCCAGGAAGCCGGCATGGCCTTCGTTGCTGTGGAAGACCTCGGCGGGCGGAGCCCCGGTGAGCCGCTGGTGTACGCGCAGGGCCTTTACGCCGCCCATGCCCAGCAGCAGTTCCTGCTGCAGCCGGTGGTCTCCGCCTCCTCCGTACAGGCGGTCCGTGATGCCGCGGGCGGCGTCGTCGTTCCCGATGACGTCCGAGTCCAGCAACAGCAGGGGTACGCGCCCGACGTCGGCACGCCAGATCTGGGCCGAAAGCTGGCGGTTGTCCGGGAGCGGCAGGGTGATTCTCGCCGGGGTGCCGTCTTCCTCGCGCAGCAGGGTCAACGGCAGGGCATTGGGGTCCAGTACGGGATAGGTTTCCAGCTGCCAGCCGTCGCGGGAGAGTGCCTGCTTGAAATACCCGGCCTTGTAGAGCAGCCCCACCGCAACCAGGGGCACTCCAAGATCGGAGGCGGCCTTCAAATGGTCGCCGGCCAGGATCCCCAGGCCGCCGGAGTACTGGGGGAGTACGGCGCTGATGCCGTACTCGGGGGAGAAGTACGCAATGGACGCCGGGGCGTCGTCACCCAGGCCCTGGTACCAGCGGGGCTCGTTGAGGTACTTGTCCAGGTCCGCGCCGAGATCGGCGATCACGGAGACCAGGTGCTCATCCTGTGCAATGCTCTCGAGCTTCTCCCGGCTCACGGTCCCGAGAAGCTTCACGGGGTCCCCGCCGCTGGACTTCCAGGCAGCAGGGTCGATGCTTTCAAACAACCTGAGCGTCGGCTGGTGCCAGGACCACCGGAGGTTCGAGGCCAGCTTCCCCAATGGGGCGATGCTGGACGGGAGGACGGTTCGGACGGTAAATCTGCGGATAGCCTTCACCCCGGTCACGCTAGCGCACTAACGCGTCGGATAAACCAAAATGACGGACAAATAATCAGGTAAATACCAGGCTGCTTGAAAACGCCGCCAAACCATGGCCGACCTGCGGTGATTCCATAAAAGTACGTTGCCTTAGCATTCTGCCCGGATTCTCGATAACGTCTAGTCTGTGAGCACATCCAGCGCGTTGACACCAGAAGACCTGCCCTCGAAGGATCTCCGGTTTGGCCGGATTCCAATCACCAATGTGGCGCCCGTAGTGGAGTACGGGAGATTCCCCGCCAAAGCCGTGCCCGGAGAGGACCTCGTTATAGGGGCCACCGTGTTCCGCGAGGGACACGACCTGGTAGGGGCCAGTGCCGTCCTCTACGACCCCGAGGGCACCGTCGCGGCCCGCAGCCGGATGCACCCGGTGGGCCTGGGGCTTGACCGCTGGGAGGGCATGCTGCGCCCGGCCGGCACGGGCCATTGGAGCTTTGCCGTGGAGGGGTGGGCGGACGTCTACGCCACCTGGCACCACAACGCCGAGGTGAAAATCGCCGCCGGAGTCGACGTCGAGCTGATGCTCACCGAAGGCCACCAGCTGTTCATCACCGCTGCCGCCGAGCGCAGCGGCGCCGACGCCGAGGTCTTCCGCGCCGCTGCGGCAGCGCTCGCAGACTCCGCGCTGCCGGTCGAGGAACGCCTTGCCGCCGCCGGAACCGAAGCTGTCACCGCTATTCTCGACCGCGATCCGATCCGCGACCTGGTCACCAGCTCGGACCGCTTCCCCCTCCTGGTGGAGCGGGAGCTTGCCGGCCGCGGCGCCTGGTACGAATTCTTCCCCCGATCCGAAGGTGCGCAGTGGGATCCGGCCACCCGCGAGTGGACCTCGGGGACGTTCCGCACCGCTGCTCGCAGCCTGCAGCGCGTTGCGGACATGCAGTTCGACGTCATTTACCTGCCTCCCATCCATCCGATCGGCACCACGCACCGCAAGGGGCCGAACAACACCCTGGTTGCCGGCCCGCAGGATCCCGGCTCGCCCTGGGCCATCGGCGCGCCCGAGGGCGGCCACGATGCCATCCACCCCGATCTGGGGACGTTCGAGGACTTCGACGCGTTCGTGGGCAGCGCCCGGGAACTGGGTCTTGAGGTAGCCATTGACCTTGCACTGCAGGCTTCCCCGGACCACCCCTGGGTGACCAGCCATCCGGAATGGTTCACGACCCGCGTTGACGGTTCGATTGCCTACGCCGAGAACCCCCCGAAGAAGTACCAGGACATCTATCCCCTGAACTTCGACAATGACTACGAGGGCCTCTCGCAGGAGATCCTGCGCATCGTGCGGCTGTGGATCAGCCACGGCGTGCAGATCTTCCGGGTGGACAACCCCCACACCAAGCCGCTGCGGTTCTGGGAATGGCTGATCGGCAAGGTGAACGAAGAGTACCCGGGCGTGGTCTTCCTGGCCGAAGCATTCACCCGCCCGCCCATGATGCATGCACTGGCCAAGGCCGGGTTCCAGCAGTCCTACAGCTACTTCACCTGGCGGAACACCCGCGAAGAGATCGAGGAGTACTTCACCGAGGTATCCCGCGAGTCGTCGGCCTTCTTCCGGCCCAACTTCTTCGTGAACACCCCGGACATCCTCACCGAATTCCTGCAGTTCGGCGGCCCCGGAGCCTTCAAGATCCGCGCCGTGCTGGCTGCCACCGGCAGCCCGCTGTGGGGCGTCTACGCCGGCTACGAGCTGTTTGAGCACGTCGCCCGGCCCGGGGCCGAGGAATACATCGACAACGAAAAGTTCGAGTACAAGCAGCGGGACTTCGCCGCAGCGGAAGCTGAAGGCCGCAGCCTCGCCCCGTACATCACCCGGCTGAACGAAATCCGCCGTACCCATCCCGCTTTGGGGGACCTCGAGAACCTCACGGTGCACTCCAGCACCGACGACTGCACCGTGGTCTACTCCAAATACAAAGAGACCCGCCCCGGCGATCCGTCCAGCCGGGACACACTCATTATTGTGGTTAACGTGGACCCCCACAGCGCCCGCGAATCCACTGTCACGCTCGACCTCGATGCGCTTCACCTCGCCCCGCAGGATTTGAACGAAGACGGCACCTTCTGGGTGGATGACCTGATCAGCGGCCAGAGCTGGCGCTGGGGAGCCCACAATTACGTCCGCCTGGACGCCCACTTTGAACCCGCGCACATCCTGTCAGTTCGGAGGAACTCCTAGTGCCCAACCCGTTTCAACTGCACGCACCCGGCTTGACCAATGACCCTCATTGGTACCGCAAGGCCGTTTTCTATGAGGTACTGGTCCGCGGCTTCGCGGACGCCAACGGGGATGGATCAGGTGACTTCAGCGGCCTGATCGAAAAGCTGGACTACCTGCAGTGGCTGGGCATCGATTGCCTCTGGCTGCCGCCGTTCTTCAAGTCACCGCTGCGTGACGGCGGTTATGACATCTCCGACTACTACGATGTCCTCGACGAATTCGGGACCATCAGCGACTTCAAGCGCCTGGTTGCAGAAGCACACGCCCGCGGACTGCGCGTCATCATCGACCTCCCGCTGAACCACACCTCGGACAAGCACCCGTGGTTCGAGGAGTCCCGCAGCGACCCGGACGGTCCTTACGGGGACTTCTACGTCTGGTCCGACACGGACCAGAAGTACGAAGACGCCCGCATCATCTTCGTGGACACCGAGGAATCGAACTGGTCCTTCGACCCGGTCCGCCGGCAGTTCTTCTGGCACCGGTTCTTCAGCCACCAGCCGGACCTGAACTTCGAGAACCCCAAGGTGGTCGAGGCGATCTTCGACGTCGTCCGCTTCTGGCTGGACCAGGGCATCGACGGATTCCGGGCCGACGCGATCCCGTACCTCTTCGAAGAGGACGGCACGAACTGTGAAAACCTCCCGGCCACGCACCGGTTCCTCAAGGACCTGCGCACCATGGTCGACGAGAACTACCCGGGCCGCGTCATCATCGCCGAGGCTAACCAGATGCCGCACGAAGTGGTGGAGTACTTCGGCGACGAAACCGGCGACGAGTGCCACATGTGCTTCCACTTCCCGATCATGCCGCGCCTGTTCTACGCGCTGCGGGACCAGAAGGCCGCTCCGATCATCCAGACAATGGAAGAGACCCCGGAGATTCCGGCCGGCGCACAGTGGGGAACCTTCCTGCGCAACCATGACGAGCTGACGCTGGAAATGGTCACCAATGAGGAGCGCCAGGCGATGCTCGGCTGGTACGCGCCGGATTCCCGCATGCGGGCCAACATCGGCATCCGACGCCGACTGGCTCCGCTGCTGGACAACTCCCGGTCGGAGATCGAGCTGATCCACGCGATGCTGCTGGCCCTGCCCGGCAGCCCGTTCCTGTACTACGGCGATGAGCTGGGCATGGGGGACAACATCTGGCTGGAAGACCGCGATTCTTCCCGCACACCCATGCAGTGGAACCCGGACCGCAATGCCGGATTCTCCACCGCCGATCCCGGCAAGCTGTACCTGCCGGTGGTGCAGTCGCTGGTTTACCACTACAACCACGTCAATGTGGAAGCGCAGCTGGCCAGCTCGAGTTCGCTGCTGCACTGGATCCGGCAGATGATCATGGTCCGCCGCGCCCACCCGGCCTTCGGCCTGGGGTCCTACCGCAACGTGCCGACCGATGCCGAAGCAGCCCTGGCCTTCGTGCGCGAACTGCCGGACAACAACCCGGAGGGCGAGGTGGGCGAGACAGTGCTGTGTATCTTCAACCTCTCCCAGCACCCCATCTCCGCGTCCATGAAGCTGCCGGAGTTCGCCAACCGCGGACTGCGGGACGCTTTCGGCGGCACGCTCTTCCCCACCATCGGAGAAGACGGTTCCCTGACGCTGACCCTGGGCAGCCACGACTTCTATTGGCTGCGCCTGCGGTCGGTGAAGTCTGACACTTCGTCGCCCCAGACCGAAGCCATCCCCATGATTCCGATCTCGGAGGCGGCACGGAGATGAGTCCGTTGACGCCGTCCCTGCCCGAAATGCTGACGTCCTGGCTCCCCGGGCAACGCTGGTTCCCTGCAAAGGGCCGCGAAGTCCTGCTGGAAAGGGTCGGCGGGATCCGGCTCGAGGATCCGGCCGGCGAGGTTGGACTTGAAGTCCACCTCATCGCCGTCGCCTCCGGGGACCGCCGTGACGTCATCAGCGTGCCGGTGAGCTACCGGAGCGCACCTGTCCCCGAGTTGGAAGCCGCACTGCTGGGCCGGGCGCATGAGGAAGACCTGGGGGAGCGGTGGCTGTACGACGCGACCGCCGACCCGGTCTTCGTCACCGCCTGGCTGGAACTGATGCGTTCCCAGGCGTCGTCCCTGGACGGGCATACGCACGGCTTCGCCCTGGACGGCTTCGCCGACTGGGCGCCGTTCCGGGCGCCGCTGCCCACCAAGGTCCTGAAGGGCGAACAGTCCAACACCTCCGTGATTGTGCAGGCCCCTGAAGCCCCGTTGATCGTGAAGTTCTACCGCGTGGTGGCCGCCGGGGAGAGTCCGGACGTCGAAGTCAGCGCACGGCTGACCGAGGTCGGCTCGGTGGACGTTCCGGCCACCTACGGCTGGGTGACCGGTTCCTGGACGGACCCGGCGGACGACTCCGGCGAGATACTGCTGACCGGGCACCTGTCCGTGCTGCGGGAATTCTTCCCTGGCAGCGAAGACGCCTGGCGGACCGCTTCCTCGGCGGCCCTTGCCGGCCGGGATTTCACCACGGAGGCCGAGGAGTTGGGTGCGGCCACCGGCCGCATCCACCAGCAGTTGGCAGCAGCATTCGGCAGCCGGCCTCCCAGCCCGGTGGAACGCGAGGAATTCCTCGAATCCCTCAGTTCCCGGATTCGGTGGGCGTGGGCGGAAGCACGGGACGTCGTCGGGCCTTTTGACGATGCCGTGGAGTACCTGCTGGAGCAGGTTCGCAACCTGCAGGCGTTGCCCAACCTGCAGCGCATCCATGCCGATTACCATCTTGGACAGGTGCTGCGGGTGCCCGACCGGGGCTGGATCGTCCTTGACTTCGAGGGCGAGCCGCTGCGGCCCGCCGCCGAACGCAGTGTCCCCGATGCGCCGCTGCGCGACGTCGTGGGCATGCTGCGCTCGATCGACTACGCCGCCGGCGTCGCCCTGATCGACGGCGCCGAGGGTACCGGCGAACCGGCCGCATCCGTGCAGGAGCGCAACGAGTCCGCCCACCGGTGGGCAGCAGCCGCGGCAGACGCCTTCCTTCGCGGTTACGAGAAGGAAACCGGCACCACCATCAACCGCAGCGACCCCCTGTTCCTGGCCCTGTGGCTGGACAAGGCGCTGTACGAAGTTGTCTACGAGATGCGAAACCGCCCCCGCTGGATCAGCGTGCCGGCGACGGCCGTCCGCCACATTCTGGCGCAGGCCGAGAACGCAGCACGCGCGGACGAGAGCCAGGAAGAGAGCACAGTGAATAAGCCACGCAAGTCGCGGTCCACATCCGCTACCGCAGAGCCCGAGGTGCCCGACGTTCCCGTCTCCACCGAGCCCATTCCGGTTTCCGAGGACGTGCTTCAGGCCGTGTCCGAAGGCCGCTACTACCAGCCGCACGCGGTCCTGGGCGCCCACCCGGATGACTCCGGAACCGTAACCATTCGAACGCTGCGTCCGCTGGCGCGCGAAGTCGTGGTCGTGACTCCCGAAAACCGGGTACCGCTGCAGCACGAGTACAACGGCATCTGGGTAGGCACCCTTCCGGCTTCGACGCCGGGCACCGTTCCGGATTACCGGGTGGAAGTGACGTACGACGGCGGCGAGCCCCAGCTGTTCGACGATCCGTACCGGTTCCTCCCGACCTTGGGCGACATTGACCTGCACCTGATTGGTGAAGGCCGGCACGAAAACCTGTGGACGGTCCTCGGCGCGAACCTGCACCACTACGATTCCGTGCTGGGCGACATCTCCGGCGTCAGCTTCGCAGTCTGGGCCCCCAACGCCCGCGCGGTACGGGTCAAGGGCGATTTCAACGGCTGGGATGGCACCATCAACGCGATGCGTTCCCTCGGCAGCTCCGGCGTCTGGGAAATCTTCCTGCCCGGTGTGGAACCGGGTGCCCGCTACAAATATGAAATCCTCTGCAGCGACGGCGTCTGGCGGGAAAAGGCCGACCCCATGGCCAAGGGCACCGAGGTGCCGCCGCTGACCGGTTCCCGCGTGGTCGAGTCCACCTATGAGTTCGGCGATGCCGAATGGATGGAGACCCGGGCCACCCGGGATCCGCACAATTCGCCGATGAGCGTGTACGAGGTGCACCTGGGTTCCTGGCGCCTGGGACTGAACTACCGGGAAATGGCCGACCAGCTGGCCGAATACGTCCAGTGGCAGGGCTTCACCCACGTGGAACTGATGCCCGTAGCCGAGCACCCCTTCGGCGGGTCATGGGGTTACCAGGTGACTTCCTACTTTGCCCCCACCGCTCGGTTCGGGCATCCGGATGAATTCCGCTACCTCGTGGACCGGTTGCACCAGGCCGGCATCGGCGTCATTCTGGACTGGGTTCCGGCCCACTTCCCCAAGGACCCCTGGGCGCTGGCGAAGTTCGACGGCCAGACGCTCTACGAGCACGGCGACCCGTTCCGCGGCGAGCAGTTGGACTGGGGAACCCTTGTCTTCGACTTCGGCCGCCGGGAAGTACGCAACTTCCTTGTCGCGAATGCGATCTACTGGCTCGAAGAGTTCCATGTGGACGGACTCCGGGTGGATGCCGTGGCATCCATGCTTTACCTGGACTACTCGCGGCCGGAAGGCCAGTGGACCCCCAACATCCACGGTGGCCGGGAGAACCTGGAAGCGATCTCCTTCCTCCAGGAAGTCAACGCGACCGCCTATAAGCGGGTGCCCGGCATTGTGATGATCGCCGAGGAATCCACTGCCTTCCCCGGCGTCACCCGTCCCACCAGCACCGGCGGGCTGGGCTTCGGGCTCAAATGGAACATGGGCTGGATGCACGACACCCTCCAGTACATGTCCGAGGATCCGATCAACCGGGTCTACCACCATGCCCAGCTGACCTTCTCCCTGGTCTACGCGTACACGGAGAACTTCCTGCTGCCCATCAGCCATGACGAAGTAGTGCATGGCAAGGGTTCCCTGCTGCGCAAGATGCCAGGTGACCGGTGGCAGCAGCTGGCTAACCTTCGCGCCTACCTTGCATTCCAGTGGGCGCACCCGGGCAAGCAGCTGATCTTCATGGGCACCGAGTTTGGCCAGGAAGCGGAATGGTCTGAGCAGTACGGACTGGACTGGTACCTGACGGACACCCCGCAGCATAAGGGCGTCCAGCTGATGGTGAAGCAGCTCAACGAGATCTACCGCAGCACTCCGGCGCTGTCCGCACGGGACAATGAGCCGGCGGGCTTCCAGTGGATCAATGAGAACGACGGCGCCCGCAATGTACTTTCGTTCATCCGCTGGGACCACCAGGGAAATCCGGTGGTCTGCGTAGCCAACTTCGCCGGCGCCCCGCACCAGGACTTCCGGCTGGGAATGCCGTGGGCCGGCGAGTGGGTGGAAGCACTGAATACCGACGCCGCTGAGTTCGGCGGTTCCGGGGTAGGGAACCTGGGCGTTGTGCACGCCGTTGAAGGTGCCTGCAACGGCCAGCCGGCCTCCGCCACGCTGACCGTTCCTCCGCTTGGCGTGCTGTACCTGGTTCCCAAGCCGTAAGCAGCTCCGCGCGGCCCGGCCTCCTTGAAAGAGGCCGGGCCTGCACCGGGTGCGCAGCCGCCCAAAAACCGTGCTAGAGTTAATACCCGCGCTGATCGAGGGAAATGAGATCCTGGACATTGAACCAGGAGACCGGATCCCACGGGTTTCAACCTTCAGTCGTGGGTCCGGGAACTAGCTTCCCGCCGGTTCGCCGGATGGATCAACGGCCGGATTGACACCCACCGGACAGTGTGGCTAAGATAGAAAAGTTGCTCCGGAGCGACGCAGAGCTTAGATCCCCTTGAGGATCGCCTGCTGGTGCCGGAAGCAGTCTGTTGTTTGAGAACTCAATAGTGTGCCAAGTTTATTGATACCAATTTATTTTGATTGGTTGAACAGGCCGTTTCCGCCCACCCCGTGGGTATGGGACGGTTTTTTTAGCCGGTTTC
>NZ_JANFLR010000007.1:0-1974 GCF_024385485.1 Arthrobacter sp. zg-Y1116
GTCTGTTGTTTGAGAACTCAATAGTGTGCCAAGTTTATTGATACCAATTTATTTTGATTGGTTGAACAGGCCGTTTCCGCCCACCCCGTGGGTATGGGACGGTTTTTTTAGCCGGTTTCGAATTTAGTGCAGTGCCTGCAGCCAATTTTCCTTGGCTCGGGTGCTGTGTCTGTAACACATTTACGGAGAGTTTGATCCTGGCTCAGGATGAACGCTGGCGGCGTGCTTAACACATGCAAGTCGAACGATGACTTCTGTGCTTGCACAGAATGATTAGTGGCGAACGGGTGAGTAACACGTGAGTAACCTGCCCCTGACTTCGGGATAAGCCTGGGAAACCGGGTCTAATACCGGATACAACGGACCACCGCATGGCGGTCCGTGGAAAGCTTTATGCGGTTTTGGATGGACTCGCGGCCTATCAGCTTGTTGGTTGGGGTAATGGCCCACCAAGGCGACGACGGGTAGCCGGCCTGAGAGGGTGACCGGCCACACTGGGACTGAGACACGGCCCAGACTCCTACGGGAGGCAGCAGTGGGGAATATTGCACAATGGGCGGAAGCCTGATGCAGCGACGCCGCGTGAGGGACGAATGCCTTCGGGTTGTAAACCTCTTTCAGCAGGGAAGAAGCGAAAGTGACGGTACCTGCAGAAGAAGCGCCGGCTAACTACGTGCCAGCAGCCGCGGTAATACGTAGGGCGCAAGCGTTATCCGGAATTATTGGGCGTAAAGAGCTCGTAGGCGGTTTGTCGCGTCTGCTGTGAAAGCCCGGGGCTCAACCCCGGGTCTGCAGTGGGTACGGGCAGACTAGAGTGATGTAGGGGAGACTGGAATTCCTGGTGTAGCGGTGAAATGCGCAGATATCAGGAGGAACACCGATGGCGAAGGCAGGTCTCTGGGCATTAACTGACGCTGAGGAGCGAAAGCATGGGGAGCGAACAGGATTAGATACCCTGGTAGTCCATGCCGTAAACGTTGGGCACTAGGTGTGGGGGACATTCCACGTTTTCCGCGCCGTAGCTAACGCATTAAGTGCCCCGCCTGGGGAGTACGGCCGCAAGGCTAAAACTCAAAGGAATTGACGGGGGCCCGCACAAGCGGCGGAGCATGCGGATTAATTCGATGCAACGCGAAGAACCTTACCAAGGCTTGACATGAACCGGAAAGGCCTGGAAACAGGTCCCCCACTTGTGGCCGGTTTACAGGTGGTGCATGGTTGTCGTCAGCTCGTGTCGTGAGATGTTGGGTTAAGTCCCGCAACGAGCGCAACCCTCGTTCTATGTTGCCAGCGCGTTATGGCGGGGACTCATAGGAGACTGCCGGGGTCAACTCGGAGGAAGGTGGGGACGACGTCAAATCATCATGCCCCTTATGTCTTGGGCTTCACGCATGCTACAATGGCCGGTACAAAGGGTTGCGATACTGTGAGGTGGAGCTAATCCCAAAAAGCCGGTCTCAGTTCGGATTGAGGTCTGCAACTCGACCTCATGAAGTTGGAGTCGCTAGTAATCGCAGATCAGCAACGCTGCGGTGAATACGTTCCCGGGCCTTGTACACACCGCCCGTCAAGTCACGAAAGTTGGTAACACCCGAAGCCGGTGGCCTAACCCCTTGTGGGAGGGAGCCGTCGAAGGTGGGACCGGCGATTGGGACTAAGTCGTAACAAGGTAGCCGTACCGGAAGGTGCGGCTGGATCACCTCCTTTCTAAGGAGCACCTCGAAGACCATGTCCTTCCACAGTGTTGGATGTGTGCTTTGCAGGAGATGCCCATATCGGAGACATATGTTCTCCGGTGGGTGCTCAAGGGTGGAATATCAATGGATAGGCGCCGGCATGCCGGCCGTAATGGATCAGTACGTTCCTTCCCTTCGGGGGAGGTTCCTGGAACATCCGCTGCGGCCCTGGTAAGTCCGGTTAGTCGTTTGGCACACTGTTGGGTCCTGAAGCAACAGGCACCCGTGTTCTCTCCTT
>NZ_JANFLR010000008.1:0-3386 GCF_024385485.1 Arthrobacter sp. zg-Y1116
TGCGGGTTGACTGGTTTGTTTCTGTTTGTTCCTGCGCAGGCCGGAACCGTGTCGCTGACAGCCCTTTGCGGGGTGGTCGGGTGCGGGGATGGGTGTGACGGGGTTGTTGTTTGAGAACTACATAGTGGACGCGAGCATCTTAAAATATTAAGTGCAATTTCAGAAAAACCTGGTAGATCCGGGTGCCTCTCAAGGGTGCCTGGTGAGACCGTGGTTTTCTCGATAGCGATAATAAATTGATCTTTGTGGTCAAGTTTTTAAGGGCACACGGTGGATGCCTTGGCATCAGGAGCCGAAGAAGGACGTAGGAATCTGCGATAAGCCTGGGGGAGTTGATAACCGAACTTTGATCCCAGGATGTCCGAATGGGGAAACCCCGCCCGGCGCGCGAGTGACCGGGTGACCCGCATCTGAACACATAGGGTGCGTGGAGGGAACGTGGGGAAGTGAAACATCTCAGTACCCACAGGAAGAGAAAACAACAGTGATTCCGTTAGTAGTGGCGAGCGAACGCGGAAGAGGCTAAACCAGTGGTGTGTGATAGCCGGCGGGCGTTGCATCACTGGGGTTGCGGGACTTTCCGTACCGATTCTGCCGGATCGGTGAAGTGAGTGCAGATGTATAGGTGAACCGGTTTGAAAGCCGGGCCGTAGAGGGTGTTAGCCCCGTAACCGGAATGCATGCTGCCGCTTGGAGAGGATCCCAAGTAGCACGGGGCCCGAGAAATCCCGTGCGAATCTGCCAGGACCACCTGGTAAGCCTAAATACTCCCTGATGACCGATAGCGGACAAGTACCGTGAGGGAAAGGTGAAAAGTACCCCGGGAGGGGAGTGAAATAGTACCTGAAACCGTGTGCCTACAAACCGTTGGAGCAGCTCTGATTGCTGTGACAGCGTGCCTTTTGAAGAATGAGCCTGCGAGTTAGTGTTACGTCGCGAGGTTAACCCGTGAGGGGAAGCCGTAGCGAAAGCGAGTCTGAATAGGGCGATGCAGTGGCGTGATCTAGACCCGAAGCGGAGTGATCTACCCATGGCCAGGTTGAAGCGACGGTAAGACGTCGTGGAGGACCGAACCCACTTCAGTTGAAAATGGAGGGGATGAGCTGTGGGTAGGGGTGAAAGGCCAATCAAACTCCGTGATAGCTGGTTCTCCCCGAAATGCATTTAGGTGCAGCGTTGCGTGTTTCTTACCGGAGGTAGAGCTACTGGATGGCTAATGGGCCCTACAAGGTTACTGACGTCAGCCAAACTCCGAATGCCGGTAAGTGAGAGCGCAGCAGTGAGACTGTGGGGGATAAGCTTCATAGTCGAGAGGGAAACAGCCCAGACCACCAACTAAGGCCCCTAAGCGTGTGCTAAGTGGGAAAGGATGTGGAGTTGCCCAGACAACCAGGAGGTTGGCTTAGAAGCAGCCACCCTTGAAAGAGTGCGTAATAGCTCACTGGTCAAGTGATTCCGCGCCGACAATGTAGCGGGGCTCAAGTACACCGCCGAAGTTGTGGATTTCAGATATAGATAAGCCTTCGTGGTTCAGTCGTCTGGAGTGGTAGGGGAGCGTCGTGTGGGCAGTGAAGCTGCGGTGTAAACCAGTGGTGGAGCCTACACGAGTGAGAATGCAGGCATGAGTAGCGAAAGACGGGTGAGAAACCCGTCCGCCGAATGATCAAGGGTTCCAGGGTCAAGCTAATCTGCCCTGGGTAAGTCGGGACCTAAGGCGAGGCCGACAGGCGTAGTCGATGGACAACGGGTTGATATTCCCGTACCGGCGAAGAACCGCCCATACCAAGCAGGGGACACTAACCGTCCGGAGCCTGCCCGATCACCCTTGTGGTGTGAGGGTTTTGGCCGAGCACGGGACCTGATCCTGGGAGGTAAGCGTATTAACAGGTGTGACGCAGGAAGGTAGCCGGGCCAGGCGATGGTAGACCTGGTCTAAGGACGTAGGGTCCGTGATAGGTAAATCCGTCACGGTGTCTTTGATGACGAACCTGAGATCCGACGGGACCCCCTCACGGGGGGATCCGGTGATCCTATGCTGCCTAGAAAAGCATCGGCGCGAGGTTCCAGCCGCCCGTACCCCAAACCGACACAGGTGATCAGGTAGAGAATACTAAGGCGATCGAGAGAATTATGGTTAAGGAACTCGGCAAAATGCCCCCGTAACTTCGGGAGAAGGGGGGCCCCAACCTTGATGGACACTTGCTGTCCGGAGGGGATCGGGGCCGCAGAGACCAGGGGGAAGCGACTGTTTACTAAAAACACAGGTCCGTGCGAAGTCGCAAGACGATGTATACGGACTGACTCCTGCCCGGTGCTGGAAGGTTAAGAGGACCGGTTAGCCCTTACGGGCGAAGCTGGGAATTTAAGCCCCAGTAAACGGCGGTGGTAACTATAACCATCCTAAGGTAGCGAAATTCCTTGTCGGGTAAGTTCCGACCTGCACGAATGGAGTAACGACTTCCCCGCTGTCTCAACCATAAACTCGGCGAAATTGCAGTACGAGTAAAGATGCTCGTTACGCGCAGCAGGACGGAAAGACCCCGAGACCTTTACTATAGTTTGGTATTGGTGTTCGGTGTGGCTTGTGTAGGATAGGTGGGAGACTGTGAGACCCGGACGCCAGTTCGGGTGGAGTCATCGTTGAAATACCACTCTGGTCATACTGGATATCTAACTTCGGCCCGTAATCCGGGTCAGGGACAGTGCCTGATGGGTAGTTTAACTGGGGCGGTTGCCTCCTAAAGAGTAACGGAGGCGCCCAAAGGTTCCCTCAGCCTGGTTGGCAATCAGGTGTCGAGTGTAAGTGCACAAGGGAGCTTGACTGTGAGAGAGACATCTCGAGCAGGGACGAAAGTCGGGACTAGTGATCCGGCGGTACATTGTGGAATGGCCGTCGCTCAACGGATAAAAGGTACCTCGGGGATAACAGGCTGATCTTGCCCAAGAGTCCATATCGACGGCATGGTTTGGCACCTCGATGTCGGCTCGTCGCATCCTGGGGCTGGAGTAGGTCCCAAGGGTTGGGCTGTTCGCCCATTAAAGCGGTACGCGAGCTGGGTTTAGAACGTCGTGAGACAGTTCGGTCCCTATCCGCTGCGCGCGCAGGAAATTTGAGAAGGGCTGTCCTTAGTACGAGAGGACCGGGACGGACGAACCTCTGGTGTGTCAGTTGTACTGCCAAGTGCACCGCTGATTAGCTACGTTCGGATGGGATAACCGCTGAAAGCATCTAAGCGGGAAGCCCGCTTCGAGATGAGATTTCCATACACCTTGTGTGTGAGAGGCCCCCAGCCAGACCACTGGGTTGATAGGCCGGATGTGGAAGCGGGGACTAAAGACCCGTGAAGCTGACCGGTACTAATAGGCCGATAACTTACACCACACCA
>NZ_JANFLR010000009.1:0-2459 GCF_024385485.1 Arthrobacter sp. zg-Y1116
CCCCGCGAAGGGCGCGCACTGGTTGGACTCTGTTTTTTGTTGGGGTTTGGCCGCCATGCTCGGGCGCTTTTCCAGCGTCCCGGCCGCGGCGACTTAGAAAACTTTACACACGTTTGCCCGTAGCCGCAAATCGTCCGGATAGCTGGAGCCGGCCCCCTACCGGGCGCCGGCTCCTGCTATCCGTCAGCCTCTCCGTACGGGAGGCCCTGGACTAGCTGCTGCGCCTCCGGAACGAACCCAGGATCAACAGCGATCCGGCCAGGACGGCACCACCTGCTGCCATGGCCATGGCAGTGGCGTCTTCAGCCCCGGTCCGCGGGAGCCGTTCGGTTACCGGCACGGGGGCGTATTCATTGACCACCTCAGCTGTCAGCTCCTGCCCCGGCAGGATGGTGACCTCCGCCGTACCTGAGGAGGAGACGGTGACATCCTCGTTGGCACCTGACGTCGGCTCCGAGACCCGGCACAGAACCCCCGCCGGGATCCCTTGGTACAGCTGGGTAAACGTGCCGACCGTGGTTCCCGCGGGGATCACGAACGTCTCGTCAATCAGCCCGTCACCGCACTGGACGTGCAGCACGATGTCGTCCTGCAGGCCGGCTCCGGAGCCGGTGATGGTTTTCGCCACGACCAGGTTGCCCGGGTTGAATTCCACGGTATTGGTCACGGTGAGAACATTCTCCCCCTCAGTGATCGTCACCGGATCGGAGAGGGTAGGCGTCACCGTCACCTCCGTGGTGGACCCGGTAGTCTCTTCCGTCACAGAGCAGACCGTTCCAACCGGAAGATCGGTTACGGTTTCGGTTACCGGGGTTGTTGTCCCGGCCGGGATTTCAAAGACGAAAGCCCCTACAGGACCGCAGTCCACAGCAAGGACGATGGCGCCCTGGCTGCCGGCTGCCTCTCCGGCAAAGGCCTTATTTACCGTTAGGTCTCCGGCGACGAAGAACTCCGCCGTGGCCTGGGCGTTGGACTCAATCTGTGCGTTGGCCGCCAGGATCAGCTTTTGCGCCGTCGTCACGTCGGGGTTGTTGCCCGCGTAGAGGTAGACGTTGCCTGTCTCTACGGTCACCACAGCACTTGCGGTGATCACAGCAGGGTCCGTGGTTTGGGCCGTACTGCGTACCCAGACCTGGCTGCCGGACTCCACCGGGTTAACGAGGGGAACGGTCCCCGCGGGATCCGTGAACAGAGTGAAGCCCGCGGGTGCCTCCACTGTCAGTGCCGCGCCGCCGCCGGCGGTCACGGTGAAGGGCCCCGTCACGCCGTCCACTGGTCCGGCGGCTACAGGGGGAGCAATAGTCACGTCCGGCGGCGGCGGTTCAGTGAGTGGCCCGGCTGCAAGAACAGCGTCGATAATTCCCTGAGTCAGCGGGCGGACCGGATCCGTGTCCTGCAGGACGAAGCCGTCGCTGAAGAACCAGATTGCTGCCTGGACCGCTGCAGCACGAATACTGTCATTCGCTGCTTCGGCAGGGAGGCCGGGCTGGTCCGGGTAGTAGCTATTCAGGACCCGGTTCACGTATCCCACGTTGGGAACGTTGGCCTCACCCCACGTACCGCTCTCATACCCCAGCCCGGAGTAGGTGGAGGTACGGATGTCGATGCAGTACATTTCCTGGATGTTGCCCTCCGCATCCTCGGTGAGGATGGTGCCGGCGAAGGACGGATTATCGGTTTCGTAATCTGCCGGTACGTCCGGGGGATAGGCACTGATATCAAATGCCGCTCCTACGGGCGGCAGTCCTCCCGTTGCGGCGGTCCCCAACCCCTGACCGGTCATTGTGATTTCGACCTGGGCGGCGGGAACGGCATCACCAGGCTGCGGGCCGGAAAACACGGCCTGCGCCGGCAACGCCGTGACCACCAATGCGGCCAGCAATGCGCCAACCAGACCAAGCAGGTTCCTAAAATATCTGCGTCTGTTACTCCCCCTCCCCCGATGCCCCCCAAACTGTGTGAGTGCTGCAATCCGACTCATAAGGTTCCGCCTTCTCTCTGGCTTATCGAGAGGGGCCACTGCACCACCAGCAGTTTGGCAGCCGCAGCCGTCTGGCCCCGAGGTCGCGACGCTATCCCCACAAGCTGGGATTTGTAAGGGTAAGAGTGGACCATGCAACGTTAAAAACCGAGAATCGGCTGTTCCGGCAATATCGGTAATATCGGCAATATCGCAGGGCTTACCCCGATGCGGCAGAGCTCCCACACGAAGGTCCGAAGGCGGAGCGGTGGGAGGGAGATCGATTCTGCATGCTCGGGGCACGCAACACGTCCAAGAGACGATGCCCGGCCTGGTGCCTGGGGTCGGGCGGACGGCGCCTGCTGCCTCGACGCCGGCGGCGCCGGCGGGGCCGTGCCTGACCGGGCCCGACAAGCCTGGCCCGTTAAAGAGGAAGAGCCCGTACCAGCACTGGTACGGGCTCAACCTGTATTCAAATATTGTCCGGCGGTGACCTACT
>NZ_JANFLR010000010.1:0-512 GCF_024385485.1 Arthrobacter sp. zg-Y1116
CGGCGGTGACCTACTCTCCCACATCCTCCCGGATGCAGTACCATCGGCGCTGTGGGTCTTAGCTTCCGGGTTCGGAATGGGACCGGGCGTTTCCCCCACGCTATGACCGCCGTAACCCTTCCACCCGCACCACACACCCAAAACCAACAGGGCATGCGTGGGGAAAACAATGGTTACAACACGTCCCGAAACCGCCTCGCAAGGAGGGGTGCCGGCAGTGCGGTAAATATTGGTGAACCCGCCCCCTGGACAAGGAGGCATGGGTTCGGTGTTCGTTCCTGGTGCAACAACCAACGGTTGTTGTCCGGGAACCACATAGTGGACGCAAGCAGCATGATCTACAACACCCTTTATACTTTGACGGACCGTTTGAAGTCGTGTCCGTCCAGGTGCTGGTGTGGTGTAAGTTATCGGCCTATTAGTACCGGTCAGCTTCACGGGTCTTTAGTCCCCGCTTCCACATCCGGCCTATCAACCCAGTGGTCTGGCTGGGGGCCTCTCACACACAAGGT